>DAOUBD010000001.1:0-24583 GCA_034432935.1 Dehalococcoidia bacterium
AGCCGCTCAGCGGCATCTGGACCGTTACCACCTCTTTGTTCCGGATCCTGAACCCGTTCTCCTCGAGCAACCGGACGTACTCGCCCTCGCTTAGCCGCACACGAGCCTCCACCTTGACGCTCTTCTGAGGCATCAGTCCGTAGCGCGATTTCAAAGCCCGCAGCGCCTTCATCATCCAGCGGCGGTAGAACTGTTCCGCCTCCGGCGGCTCGGCGCCGTCATAGAAGGAGGTGTTGAAGGAGAAGGTGCCGCCTTCGCGAAGGGTCTTGCGCACCTCCGCCAGCACCCGCTCCTTCTCACGCACCAGGTGGATGGCGTTGCAGAAGAAGATAGCGTCCACGGGCTTGCGCACCAGATCCGAGAGGCGCTCGGCTCCGCCTTGGATGAACCGTATGACCGCCCCGCTGAAGTTCTCTAGGTTCCGCTTGGCCACGTCCAGCGCCGTCTCCGAGGGCTCGACGGCGATCACCTCGGCCCCTGGCCCCGAGGCTACTTCTTCGGCCAGCAGGCGGGTCACCGCCCCGGTGCCGGCCCCCAGGTCGACAACCCTCTCGCCCTTGCGAAGCCCCGTCAGGGCCACGAGCCTCCGGTTTACCTCCTGGTAGAAGGGATGCCGGGCGAACTTCTCCAATGTGAATCCGGGTGCATCTTCCTGCGGTGCGGCGGTCTCCTTAATCATGGGGGGCCCTCTTCCTGAAGAGTTCTAAGACTCTGTCAAGTATACGCCACGCCACCTCATACTTCGACATCAGTGGCAGCTCTTCTTGCCCCTCGGCATCCAGGATCGTGACCTTGTTGGTGTCGGCGCCGAAGCCCGATCCCTCGGCCGTGATGTCGTTAGCGGCGATGAGGTCCAACCCTTTACGCTCCAGCTTGAGCCGGGCGTTGGCCAGCAGGTCATGGCTCTCAGCGGCGAAGCCCACCTTCACCAGGCCGCCCTTCGTTGCCAGCTCCCCCAGGATATCCGGCGTCCGCACCAGGCGCAGCGTCAGCGCGTCCCTCTCCTCTCGTTTGATCTTGCCCTCCGCCACCCTTTCCGGCTGATAGTCCGCGACGGCGGCAGCCATGATGACGGCGTCGGCCCCTTCGGCCTCCGATATTATTGCGTCCCGCATCTCCTCTGCCCGCCGCACCCTGATGGCGGGGACGCCATAGGGGTCCGGCAGGGCGCTGGGGCCGGTAACCAGCACGACGGAGGCCCCTCTGTCCCGGGCGGCCTCGGCGATGGCGAAGCCCATCTTGCCGGAGGAGTAGTTGCCGATGTAGCGCACGGGGTCGATGGGCTCCTGGGTGCCGCCAGCGCTGACCACGATCTTTTTTCCCGCTAAGTCACCGTTGCGTCCCAGGACGAGGCGCACTGCGCCCATGATGGTCTGGACCTCGGCCAGGCGCCCCAAGCCCAGGTGCCCTGAGGCCAGGCGGCCCTCTTCCGGCCCAGCGAAGTGCGCTCCGCGTTCCTTCAACACTGCGATGTGACCCTGGGTCGCTGGGTGGCCGTACATCTGGGCGTCCATAGCCGGACAGACGACAAGGGGCGCGCGGGTGGCCAGGGCCGTGAGGCTGACCATATCCTCCGCCAGGCCCAAGGCCAGGCGAGCCAGGGTCGTGGCCGTAGCCGGCGCCACCACCATCACGTCCGCCGCCCGCGCCAGAGCCACGTGGGCCTCCGCCAGACCGTCTGCGGCATCCCACATATCGGCGTAGGCCCGCCGGCCGGTCACGCTCTCGAAGGTGACAGGCGATACGAAGCGCACGGCTTCGGGCGTCATCACGGTGTCCACGCGAGCCCCGGCCTGCGTCAGCTTGCTGGCCAAGTCCGCTGCCTTATAAGCGGCTATGCTGCCCGTGACGCCGAGGACGATCTTGCGCTCCGTCAGGTTGTACATGCTCAGCCGCGGTTCAGGCTGTGGATGATGCGCAGCCCCTGCAACGTGAGGTCTGGGTCGATGACGTCTATCATATCCGTTTCGCGGCCGATGACCCGGGCGAAGCCGCCGGTCCCGATCACTTTGGCGCTGCCCCCCAGCTCCTCCTTTATGCGTCCTACTATCCCCTCGATGAGCCCCACGTAGCCGAAGAGGATGCCAGACTGCATGGCTGCCACGGTGTTGCGGCCGATGGCGCTGCGGGGCCGGGTAAGCTCCACCCGGTAGAGCTTCGCCGCGCGCCGGAAGAGCGCCTCTGCGGCGATCCCCACGCCTGGGGCCAAGGCTCCCCCCAAGTAGTCGCCGTCCTTGCTCACAGCATCGAACACGGTGGCCGTCCCCAGGTCCACCACGATCAGAGGTGGCGGCCCGTAGAGGTGCAGCGCCGCCACGGCGTCAGCCACCCGGTCAGCGCCTACGTCCCGCGGCGTATCGTACAGGATGCGCAAGCCGGTCCGCACCCCGGCGTGCACCGAAAGCGGCCGTACCCCGAAGTAGCGGTCGCAAACCGTCTCGAAGACCGGATGCAGGTCTGGGACGACGCAGGCCATGACCGCCTCGTCTATCTCTGCCGCGGATATCCCCTCATGCCCCAGCAGGCTGAGGATCAGCACCGCGTACTCGTCCGCCAGCTTTTCCACGTCGCTGGCAAATCGCCATGTCGCCCGCAGGCGGTCTCCGTCGAAGACCCCCATGGTCACGTTGGTGTTGCCGATGTCCAGGGCCAAGAGCATACGATTATCTCCGCCGGCCTGCGGCGCCGCCATTATATGCGCCTCTCCTGAGGCCCGGCAACGCCCTCTTCGGCTTCCCTTCTTTGCGCGTTCGGAAAGGCCACCCATCTTCGCTCCCCTATTGACATAAACTTGTTGACGGCTCCGGCTCCGCCTTGCTATCGTTCCGGCATCCGCTCCCAAACAAACACCCCGCCTGCCCTCCGGCAGGCCGACACTGGGAGGCTCGACATGGGGGACCCATCCGCACAGCGCATCTGGGACGCTGCCCTGGGACAGCTCCAGATCCACGTTACACGCCCCAACTACGATACTTGGCTCAAGGACACCGAGGGCCTGCGCATCGCCGACGGCTGCTTCGTCGTCGGCGTGCCCACCGAGTTCGTCAAGGAGTGGCTGGCCACCAGGATGCGGGGACTCGTCGCCAAGACCATCTCGGGCATCCTCGGCCAGCCCATGGAAATCGCCTTCGAGATCACCGGCCACAACGGCCACGCCAACGGCAACGGCGTATCGGCCACCGCGGACCTTCCTCTCGCCGCCGCCTCTCCGGCCAACGCCGTCACCTCAAGCCCCGTCCTTCCCCAGCGCCTCAACCCCCGCTACACCTTCCGCTCCTTCGTCATCGCCGATTGCAACCGCCTCGCTGCCGCAGCAGCGATAGCAGCCGCCGAACGCCCCGGCGAAGACTACAACCCCCTGTTCATCTACAGCACCCCTGGCCTCGGCAAGACCCACCTCCTCCAGGCGATAGCCCAGCGGGCAGCCCAAGCCAGCCGCGCCGGCCAGGGCAAGATCCTTTACGTCACCTCCGAACAGTTCACCAACGAGTTCATCTCCGCCATCGCCCAGAGCCGCGGCGACGAGTTTCGCCGCCGCTACCGCTCCCTCCGTCTCCTCCTGGTAGACGACATCCAGTTCCTCGCTAACAAGGGCCGGACTCAAGAGGAGTTCTTCTACACCTTCAACGACCTGCACTCCGATGGCTGCCAGCTGGTGGTGGCCAGCGACCGCCACCCGTCGGTCATTCCCGGCCTCGAGTCGCGTCTCTCCTCCCGCTTTCAGTGGGGCCTCGTGGCCGACATCCAGCCGCCAGACGAGGAGACCCGCCTCGCCATCCTTTTCAGCAAGGCCCGCGAGCAGAAGGTAGACCTCCCCCACGACGTCGCCCACTTTCTGGCCTCCCGCACCCGTGACAACATCCGCGAACTCGAGGGCTCTCTGAACCGAGTAGTCGCCTTCGCCAAACTGACGTCGTCACCCATCACCCTCCAGGTCGCTTCCCGCGCCCTGGTTGCCCTGACACCCGCCGCCTCGGCTCCCGGCGACCCCCAGGCCATCCTCAAGGCCGTCTCCACCTACTACAGCGTCCCCATTCCAGCCCTCACCGGTAAGAGCCGCGCCAAACCCATCGCGGAGGCCCGGCACGTCGCCATGTATCTCCTTCGCGAGGATGCCGACCTCGCCCTCAAGCAGATCGGCCTTCTTCTAGGACACCGCGATCACTCCACCGTCATCCACGGCATCCAAAAGATCAGCCATGCCCTCCTGGCCGATCCGCGCCTCGGCATCCAGCTCGCCGAGATCAGAGCCATGACCACCCGCTCCTGATCCCCGCGCTGTATCCACTTCTCTCCCACACTTCCCACAAAGCGCTGCGGCCGCCCACCGCGGCCGCTTTGTCCTCCCCCTTCCCTTCCGCCTCCCGCTGGCCACCGCCGATCCTTCCACCGCCATCACCCCCTTCCCACAGATCTCTCCACAGGCCGCCACCACCGCAGCCAGCGCACGTCTCCACACTTCCACAGCCCCTACTACCATGACCACTAAGGCTGCCCATGTATGAGTCACCTATAATTTGACCTGTCATGATAGACCGTATCGAGATCGTCGTTCGTGGTGGAGATGGTGGAAACGGGTGTGTGAGCTTCCGCCGGGAGAAGTATGTTCCGCGGGGGGGTCCGGACGGCGGGGATGGAGGAAGGGGCGGCGACGTAGCCCTTGTCGCAGACGCATCCGTGCGAACGCTGCGGGAGCTGGGCCGACGCCGCGTGTACAGGGCAGGAAGGGGGGGCCACGGGCAGGGAGGCGGCAGGCATGGGCGCAACGCCCCGCGGTTGGTGCTGCGGGTCCCCATGGGGACTGAGGTGTGGCGGGTGCTGGCCGGCGGCGGGCGGGAGAAGATCTGCGACCTGCTGCGGGAGGGAGAGGAGGTGCTAGTGGCCAGGGGTGGCGCTGGCGGCTGGGGGAATGCGAGGTTCGCGACGTCCACAAACCGGGCGCCCCGCATAGCGCAGCGGGGCCAGGAGGGGGAGGAAGCGCGGCTTCTGTTGGAGCTGAAGCTGCTGGCCGACGTCGGTCTCGTAGGTCTGCCCAACGCCGGGAAGTCGACCCTGCTGAGGGCGATCTCGGCGGCGCGACCCAAGGTGGCGGGCTACCCGTTCACAACCCTGGAGCCTGTGCTGGGGGTCGTGGAACGCGGCTGGAGGACCTTTGTCGTGGCTGACATCCCGGGCCTCATAGAGGGGGCGCACGAGGGCGCAGGGCTGGGCCTGGACTTCTTGCGGCATATCGAGAGGACGAGGGTCATCGTTCATTTGGTGGACGGGTCTAGGCCGGATCCGGTGGCGGACTACCGGATGGTGCTGCGGGAGCTGAGGGAGTATGGCAGAGGGCTGGAGACAAGGCGCAGCCTGCTGGCGGTGAACAAGGTGGACATACCGGAGGTAGCGGCGAGGGTCACGGAGATCGCCGAGGCGTTCCGGGAGATCGGGGAAGAGCCGCTCTTCATATCGGGGGCCACTGGGGAGGGGGTGGAGGCCCTCCTGGAGACCGTCGGGGCCCTGTTAGAAGAGGCGACAGGGCTGGAAGAGGGGGAGGCCGCTGAGGTGAGGGAGGCACCGAAGGCAAGGCATGCGGTGCCGGCAGTAAGGGTGGTCAGGGAGGACGGCGCCTTTCGGGTGGAGGGGGAGAGGGTGGTGGCGTTTGCGGAGATGATGCCAGTCGAGCAGGAGGAGGGCCGGGCGGAGCTTTGGAGGAGGCTGGGCCGATGGGGTGTCGTCGCTGCCCTACGCAGGGCCGGGGCGAAGCCGGGCGACCGGGTGCGCCTCGGGAGGGTAGAGCTGGAGGTGCAGGGTTGAGCAGCGGCTCTGAGCCTGGCCGCAAGGTGGGCGTGCTGGGAGGCACCTTCGACCCCGTGCATATTGGGCATCTGCTGCTGGCGGAGTGCGCCAGGGAGGAGTTGGGGCTGGAACGGGTCGTCTTCATGCCGGCGGGGAGGCCGTGGCGGAAGGCTTCGCGGGAGGTCTCGCCGGCGCAGCACCGGGTGGCGATGCTGCGCTTGGCAGTAGCTGACAACGATGCCTTCGAGGTGTCGACGATTGAAGTGGAGCGGGAGGGCCCGACGTATACGGTCGAGACGCTGGCGGAGATGCGGAGGAGGGATCCGGGCGCGGCCCTGTACTTCATCGTGGGCGAGGACGCGCTGGCTGACCTGCCGAACTGGCGGGAGCCGCAGCGCATCCTGGAGCTGGCGACCGTCGCGGTGGCCGCGCGTACGGGGGAAGGCCCCAATCTGCGACAGGCGGAGGCGATGATGCCGGGCCTGGTAGCGAAGGCCGTGTGGCTCCGGATGCCCATCATCGAGATCAGCGCCAGCGGCATCCGCGAGCGAGTACGCTTGGGGCTGTCGATCCGATACCGCGTGCCCGCAACCGTCGAGGCCTACATCCGTGAGCACGGGCTGTACGCCCGCCCTGCCTGAGACCCAGCCCCGCCGCCGGTTATATGACGTAGGTGAGGCGCACCTGGGCGCCCCGCTCAGCGGCCCAGGCGGCCATCTGGGCCAGCTCCCGAAGGCGCTGAGGCAGCTCGGGGAGGCCGGACGTGAGCTCGCGGAGGGCGGGCGTGGCGTCGATGGCCGAGGCCACAGCCGAGGCGCAGTCGGCCAGGGGCTGCGGGTCTTGCCAGAGGCGCTCCAATAGGCGCTCCTCCTCCTCGTCCTCCGTCTGCGCGCTGCCGAAGGTTAGGAGGGGGCGCAGGTCGATGCCGAGGCGGCGCTTGAGGATGGCGGCGGCCTGGGCCAGCGGGTGCAGGGCGCCGTAGCGCTCGCTGTGGGCGAAGGATATGAAGTAGACGATATCTGAGGTCGGGCCTAAGAACTCCACGGGAGGGTCGCCGGCGGTAGTCTCGAAGAGGAGGATGGTGTCTTCCACGAGGCGGTTGTCGGCCGGGCCATTGGCTACCGGGAGCCAGGGGCCAGGTGACGGCTACTAGATGTCGAGGTTGCGGACCTTGTCGTAGTGGGACTGGATGAAGGACTTCCTTGGAGCCACCTCTTCGCCCATGAGCTGGGTGAAGACGCGGTCGGCTAGCATGGCGTCCTCGACGCTGACGCGGAGGAGGGTGCGCACTTCGGGGTCCATGGTGGTCTCCCAGAGCTGGGTGGGGTTCATCTCACCGAGACCCTTGTAGCGCTGGATGGAGATGCCCTTGCCGTCCTTGATGCGGGCCAGATAGGCATCCTTCTCCTTGTCGCTGTAGAACCACTTGACCTCCTTCCCCTTGCGGATGCTGTAGAGGGGCGGCTGGGCGATGTAAAGGTAGCCCATGTCGATGAGCTCCCGCATGTAGCGGAAGAAGAAGGTGAGAAGCAGCGTACGGATGTGAGCGCCGTCGACGTCGGCATCGGTCATGATGATGACCCTGTGGTACCGCAGCTTGGCGGGGTCGAAGTCTTCCCCGAAGCCGGCGCCGAGGGCAGTGATCAGGGCCTTGATCTCTTCGTGGGCGAGCATCTTGTCGGGCCGGGCCTTCTCGACGTTCAGGATCTTGCCGCGCAGGGGCAGAATAGCCTGGAACCGGCGGTCCCGGCCTTCCTTGGCGGAGCCGCCTGCCGACTGGCCCTCCACGAGGTAGAGCTCCCGCACCTCTGGGTTGCGTTCCGAGCAGTCGGCCAGCTTCCCCGGCAGGACGGATTCGTCCAGCAGGCCCTTCTTGATGACCAGATCCCGCGCCTTGCGGGCGGCCTCGCGGGCCCGGGCGGCGGTGAGGCACTTCTCGATGATCCGCCGCGCGTCCGAGGGATGCTCCTCCAGCCACAGGCCGAGCTCATCGGAGACCGCCGATTCGACGAGGCTCTTCATCTCGGCGTTGCCGAGGCGGGTCTTGGTCTGGCCCTCGAACTGAGGCTCCGGCAGCTTGACGCTGATCACCGCGACCAGCCCTTCTCGTACGTCCTCACCCGTGAGGTTGGCATCGCTCTCCTTGAGGATCTTGACCTTGCGGGCGTAGTCGTTGAGGACGCGGGTGAGGGCGGCCCGGAAGCCGGTAAGATGGGTCCCGCCGTCGATGGTGTGGATGCAGTTGGCGAAGGCGAAGGTAGACTCGTTGAAGCCGTCGTTGTACTGGAGGGCGACCTCTACAATGGAGCCTCCGGACGTGCGCTCCATGTAGAAGGGCTCGTGCAGGGTGGCGCGGTCCTTGTTGAGGCGGCGGACGAAGGACTTGATGCCGCCCTCGAAGTAGAAGTTGGCGGACTTGCCGGTCCGCTCGTCGGTGAAGGATATGCGGACGCCCTTGGTGAGGAAGGCCATCTCGCGGAAGCGCTCGGCCAGGGTGTCGAAGTCGAACTGGGTGTCGGCGAAGATCTGGGGGTCCGGCATAAATCCGGTAGTGGTGCCGGTGCCGGTCACCCCATTGCTTACGACCTGGACGGGCCCCAAGGCCTTGCCCCGCTCGTACTCCTGACGGTACAGCTTGCCGTCCCGCCGCACCTCGACCCACATGTGGGAGGAGAGGGCGTTGACAACGGCGGCGCCTACGCCGTGCAGGCCACCCGAAACCTTGTAGGCCTGGCTATCGAACTTGCCGCCGGCGTGGAGGTAAGTCATCACCGTCTCCAGGGCGGACTTGCCGGTCCGGGGGTGAGTATCGATAGGGATGCCGCGGCCGTTATCGGCAACGACGACGCTGCCGTCCTCCTTGATGACCACGTCGATGCGGTCGCAGAAGCCGGCCATGGCCTCGTCTATGGAGTTGTCGACGATCTCGTAAACGAGGTGGTGGAGGCCCCGTTCGTCCGTCGAGCCGATGTACATGCCGGGCCGACGGCGGACAGCCTCCAGCCCTTCCAGAACCTGGATATCGGCGGCGGTGTATTCGCTTGCGCTAGGTTTAGGCATGAGGGGATTTACTTTGTGATAGCACTAACATTCTACCATATCTAAACGTATTCAGGCACGCGCGCGTTAGCGCCTTCGGGTAGCGGGCCGGGCGGGGAAAAAAGCGAGAAATCGCCCGAGCGGCTGAGATGTGCTCGAACCGGGAGAGGACGGCTGGCGCGCCGTGGTGAGAGAAGGGAGGTATTGCGGGGTGCAGATGCTGGCTATCCTGACAGACGGGCGGGCGAGCGAGTGCCACGGCGCCCATGCTTGTCTTTTGCGGCTTGACACGTCTGTTACGGTTAGAGAGTGGGCCATGAATAGCTGGCCTTGCCGGTGGCAAGGTGAAGGAGGACAGAAGTGCTGAATGTGACCGACGCGGCCCTAGAAGCGCTGGTTATGACGCTGGACGCCAACGATATCCCCCAAGACAAGGGGTTGCGGCTTGGGCGGAGCCCTTACGGTGACCTTGGGCTAGAGGTGGACGAGCCCCGGGATGGAGACCAGATACTGATGCAGGGGGACAGGGCGGTCCTGTTTCTAGACAGCGAAGTCTCAGAGATACTGTCGGGCGCTACCCTGGACGTGGTCCAGGAGCCTGACGGTGCGCGGTTGACCCTGCGCATGCCGGGCGACGTGGCCGAGTAGCCGCGGCCCCGCCTGCCGGCTACATGGCCGGCCACAGAGCCGAGGCCTCCCAGGGGTTATAATCTGCACCTGGGCGGCCGGTGAAGATAGAACCCAGTTCGACCGAGGTCCAGGAATCGCCCGTTCCGGGCGTGACGCGGCCCGTCTTCCTGCTGGGTATCGTTTCCCTTCTGACGGATATCTCCAGCGAGATGGTGTATCCGCTGGTGCCCCTCTTTCTCACTTCCGTCCTAGGGGCGCCGCTAGCGGCAGTCGGCCTTATCGAGGGGGTGGCCGAAAGCACGGCATCCCTGGTAAAGACGCTCTCGGGCTGGCTTTCGGACCGCTGGCGGGCGCGCAAGCCCTTGGTGGTGGCGGGGTACGCCCTGTCGGCCGCGGCCAAGCCTTTGATGGCCCTGGTGAACGCCTGGCCGGCGGCGCTGGCCGTCCGATTCGTGGACAGGACAGGCAAAGGGTTGAGGACCGCGCCGCGCGACGCCCTGGTGGCGGATGTGACGCCGGTGTTACAGAGGGGCCGGGCTTACGGCTACCATCGGGCGGCAGACACCGCTGGCGCTGTCATAGGGCCAGCCGTCGGCCTTGGGCTTCTGGCCCTGTTCGACGATAACTTTCGCGCCGTCTTCGTCCTGGCCCTGGTACCAGCGGCAGCCGGAGTTCTCCTACTAGCGCTGGTCCAAGAGCGGCGTCCTCCAGGGCGCCTGGCGGGGGCCAAGGCGCCGGTCCCCTGGCGGGAGCTGGGCGGCTCTTTCTGGCTGTTCCTGGCGGTTAGTCTCCTCTTCGCCGTGGGCAACTCCAGTGACGCCTTTATCATCCTACGGGGGAAGAGCCTGGGCCTCTCCGACACCGCGGTGGTCGGGGCCTACGTGGTCTTCAACGCCGTGTACGCCGTAGGGGCCATGCCGGCCGGCGTTGTATCGGACCGTTTGGGCCGCCGCAACGTTATCGCTGGAGGGTTTCTGCTTTTCGCGCTCGTGTACCTGGGCCTGGCGGCCGCCTCGGAGGGCGGCTGGGTCTGGCCTTTGCTTATGGCCTATGGGGCCTATATGGCGCTGACGGAGGGGGTGGCCAAGGCCCTCGTGGTGGACCTTGTGCCCGCCGCAGAGAGGGCCACAGCCCTCGGCATCTACACAGGCGCTATGGGGGCCATGATCCTCCTCTCCAGTGTGCTGGCTGGGGCCCTTTGGGATGCCGCGGGCCCGCGGGCGCCCTTCTTCCTAGGCGCCAGCACGGCGGCCGCGGCCTCGGCGGCGATGATGGTTCTGCTGCCCGTGCTGCGGCCGCGGCCGGGATAGGTGCCGTGCGTCTGCCGCCCGGACTCGTGCCCGCAGCGATAGTGCGCCGGCTGAACCGCTTTGCCGTCGAAGTAAGGCTGTCCCAAGGGCTGGGGGTGGCGCACCTGCCGAACTCCGGCAGGGTGCGCGAGCTGCTGGCGCCCGGCACGCCGGCGCTCCTTGCCCCCCGGTCCAGGGCCGGCCGCAAGACGCCTTTTGACCTCCTCTTGGCGCGGCTTGGCGAGACTTGGGTAAGCGCCGACGCGCGTCTCCCCAACGCCCTCGCCCGTGAGGCCCTGGCCTCGGGGTGCATCGAGCCGTTGGCTGGCCTCGCCGTCCTCCGGTCAGAGGTGCCCTTCGGCGAGAGCAGGGTGGACTTCCTGCTGGAGGGCGGGTCGAGGCGCTGCCTTCTGGAGACGAAGTCGGTCACCCTGGTGGAGGATGGCGTGGCTCTCTTCCCTGACGCCCCCACGGCCCGGGGCACGAGGCACCTGCGGGATCTCTTGGCAGCCCGGCAGCAGGGGCTGGAGGCCGCCGTCCTCTTCGTCGTCCAGAGGCCCGATGCCCGGGAGTTCCGGCCGCACGAGGCTGCCGACCCCGCCTTTGCGAGGGCGCTGCGGGAGGCCGCTGCGGCCGGAGTGGCCATCCTGGCGTACAAGTGCAACGTCTCGCCCCAGGAGGTGCGCATAGCCGCGCCGCTGCCGGTGCGCCTATAATCGATCGCGATGCTACAGCGCCTGCGCCAACTCTTCGCTGCCAAGCCGCAGCCCGTTCCGGACCTCCCGCCCGTGACGCTACGCCCCATCGGGGTGGTGCGCAACGGCGTGGCCGAACCGACGCCAGAGGGGTGGAAGGACACAGTGTCGCGGATCGTCATCCGGCCGGAGCTGGCCGATGCCCTCCTGGGCCTGGACGGCTGGTCGCATATCTTGGTCCTCTTCTGGCCCCACCGGGTTCCCCGGGAGGTGATCGGCTCGAAGCACCGGTTGCACCCCCGGGACGACCCGGCCAATCCCATTCAGGGGGTGCTGGCCACTCGCAGCCAGATCCGCTTCAACCCGGTGCTGGTGACCGCTGTCCGGCTGCTGAAGGTGAAGGGGAACGTCTTGAAGGTGAAGGGCCTGGATGCCATCGACGGCACGCCGGTGCTGGACATCAAGCCCTATCTGCCAGCCTTCGATTCGGTGCCCGAGGCCAGGGTGCCGGAGTGGGTGACGCGACAGGAAGGCGGCTAGACCCGGAGGCCCGCCGGGAGTTCCTGGAGGATGTGTTCCGCCGGCTCCTGGCGCGGTACGGGCCGCAGCACTGGTGGCCGGGAGAGGGGCCTTTTGAGGTCGCCGTGGGGGCCATTCTCACGCAGTCGGCCGCCTGGGCAAACGTAGAGAAGGCCATCGCCAACCTGAAGGCTGCGGGGGCGTTGGCCCCGGCGGCGCTCCACTCGATGGACGAGAAGGAGATCGCCGGGCTCATCCGCCCCAGCGGCTACTTCAACGCCAAGGCCCGCAAGTTGAAGGCCTTCGTGGAGATGCTATACGCGCAGGCGGGGGGCGAGCTGGAGCGGCTCCTGGCACTGCCGGCGGAGGAGCTGCGGAGGCTGCTGCTCTCGACCCACGGCATCGGGCCCGAGACGGCGGACTCTATCGTCCTCTACGCTGCCGGCAGACCGTCGTTCGTGATCGACGCCTATACGCGCCGCATCTTCGGGAGGCTCGGCTTGCAGCCGGCCGTCGACACCTACGAATCGTGGCGCCGTTTGTTTATGGACACGCTGCCAGCGGACGCCGATCTGTTCAACGAGTACCATGCCCTCATCGTGGCCCACGGGAAGGCGGTCTGCCGCAAGGCGCCGCGCTGCGGGGAGTGCGTGCTGCGCGCCCTGTGCGAGTTCGGCAAGAGGGCTGCCGGCTAAGCGGGCAGTACGAAGAGGGCGACCGTAGCGTAATGCAGGGCGCTGCCGCCGATTACCAGAAGGTGGAACACCTCGTGGTAGCCGAAGATGCGCGGAAGGGGATCCGGCCGTCGCATGGCATATACGACGCCCCCCACGGTGTAGAGGATGCCGCCCGCGGCTAGGAGCGAGAGGGGCAGAGGGCCCAGCCAGGCCGCGATCTGGGCGCCAGCGATGGCGGCCATCCATCCTGCTGAGGCGTAAAGGGCGACGCTCAACCAGCGGGGGGCCCATGGCCAGGCCATCTTCAGCACGATGCCGGCCCCAGCAACGCCCCATATTATGGCCAGAAGGCTGATGCCCCAGGCCCGGCTGGATACCAGCAGGCAAAACGGAGTGTAGGTCCCGGCGATGAGGACGAAGATCATGGAGTGGTCCAGGCGCTTGAGGAGAGAGCGCATTCGCCGGCCCCAGGTGACAATGTGGTAGGTGGCGCTGGTCCCATAGAGGAGAATCATGCTGGAGGCAAAGATGGCGCTGCCCGCGTAGGCAGCCGCGGAGTCAGAGCGCAACACGAGGGCCACAAGGCCCAGAGCCGCGGCCGCGGCGGCCACGGCGTGGAGATAGCCCCTGAGGAGGGGGCGCTCAGGCTGGGCTGTCTGGAGCATTGGCCGTAACGGGATCCATGGCGTGTCTTCAGAGTACCACACAACAAGTCGGGCCGTGGCGTTGTAACAACAATGGAAGAAATGCGTCTTATAGGTTGGTCCCAAACCCTCCCTTTTGGGCTCGTCACAGGAAGGCTCCGGCAGGCTTTCCTGTGATGCTTTCTTGAGGCCGGTGCCGCCCGGGAACCATGCACCCGGGCGGCTTGCCTTTGTCGGAGGTTGCGCTAGAACCGGATAGGGAGCCTCCGGACGCCCCGGATGATGAAGGTGCCGCCCCATTCGGGCTCACCGTCCAGGGCCAGGCCGGGGAGCTGCCGTAGGAGCCCGGAGATCGCCTCCTGGGCTTCGGCCCTGGCCAAGGGGGCCCCCAGGCAGAAGTGGATGCCGTCGCCGAAGGCGACGTGGGGGTTGGGCTGCCGGCCGATGTCCAACTTATCGGGTTCGGCGAACTGGGCGGGATCCCGGTTGGCGGCGGCCAGCAGGGCGAAGACCACCTGACCCGCTGCGATACGGCGGCTGCCGATCTCCACGTCCTCGGTGGCCACCCGCGCTGTGCCTTGTACCGGCCCAACGTAGCGCAGCAGCTCCTCCACCGCGCTGCGGATGAGGGACGGGTCGTCCCGCAGGCGCTGGAGCTGGTCGGGGTTTTGCAGGAGCGCCAGGACGCCGTTGCCGATGAGGTTGGTGGTCGTCTCGTTACCGGCGATGAGGAGGAGCATGCTGGTGGAGAGAATCTCGTCTTCGCTCAAGACTTGGCCCTGCTCCTCGGCCGCAATGAGGCCGCTAATGAGGTCGCCCCGGGGTTGGCGGCGGCGCTGGGCGATGACCTCCCGTAGATACGACGCCAGCTCCTGTACGGCGGTGGCGCCCCGTTCTATGGCCTCCGCGCCGGCGAAAGGGCCGCCCAAGGTAGCCGCTACGTCATCGGACCAGCGCTTGAAACGGTCACGCTCCTCCGGCGGCACCCCCAGCATCTCGGCGATGACTATGACGGGCAACGGGTAGGCCAGGCTGGCGACGAGGTCGGCCCGGCCTTCACTGCGTATGTCCGCCAGCAGGTGGGCTACGATCTCGGCGATGCGCGGCCGCAGGTCTTCCACCGCCCGGGCGGTGAACGCCTTGCTCACCAGCCTGCGCAGCCGGGTATGCTCAGGCGGGTCGCTGGTGAGCATCGTGGGCGCCCGGCCGAAGGGGCCGAAGCGCTCCTCCAGCGCTTGCGCCTCCACCATCTGGGCGAAGCGGTTGCGGGCCTGGCGCCGGTTGGCAGAGAATCGGGGGTCGCTCAGAACGAAGGTCACGTCCTGGTAGCGGGTCACCACCCAGGCGTCCATGAGAGCGTTGTAGTGCACAGGGTCCTGCTCCCGCAGGGCCCGATAGGCAGGGTAGGGGTCGGCGGCGATGCCCTGGGCGAAGGGGCTGAACTGGGAAGTCACCATGCCTTCTCTCCATTCCAGCGGCCGGATGTCTACTCATTAGAGCCCGGCTGCGGCTGCCTGTCAAGGAGCGATCGCGGTTGACCGCGCCAGCGAGCGCTCGTACGCTGGCCGTGAGGAGGCGGGCACGTGGACCTAGCCATCGTGGGGCTACGCTCCAGCGGCAAGACAACAACCTTCCGGGCCCTTACATCAGGCCACGGCAGCGGCCTGGCGGGTTCCCGTAGCGAGCACATCGGGGTGGTGAAGATCCCTGATCAGAGGCTCGAGAAGCTGGCGGCTCTGGTGGGTGCGAAGAAGGTGACCCCTTTGGAAGCGAGGCTCCACGATCTGCCGCCCATGTTCGAAAAGGGCGCTCCGCCCTCGGGCGAGGCGGCCGAGGCCCTCTCCCGCGCCGACGGCCTCATCCAGGTGGTGAGGGCCTTCGGCCGTGCCGACGTGCCCCATCCCCAGGGCAGCGTCGACCCCAGACGTGATATCGAGGCCTTCGAAGCTGAGCTGCGGTTCAACGACCTCGGGATCGTGGAGAGGCGGCTGGAGAAGCTGGACATCCAGGTACGCTCCGCCCGGCCGGGGGAGAGAGAGGCCGGAGAGCGGGAGCAGCAGCTCCTGTTGCGGGTCCGCAAGCACCTGGAGGAGGATCAGCCGCTACGGGACTGCCTGACTGACCCGGCTGACCTGAAGGCGCTGGCCAACTTTGGCCTCCTGTCTCTAAAGCCCATGCTCATCTTGATAAACATCGATGAGGCCGACGCCGGGAAGGCCCGGGAGATCGGGGCCGAATACCAGGCGGCTTTCGCCGGCCCGCGGACGGCGGCCACCGCTATGTGCGCCGAGCTCGAGGCCGAGCTGGCGGAGCTCTCGCCGGAGGAGGCGGCGGAGTTCCGGCGTGAGCTGGGGGTAGAAGAAGGGGCGGCCTCCCGGGTGCTAGCCCTGGCCAGGGAGGTGCTGGGCCTCGTAACCTTCTACACCGTAGGCGAGAAGGAGACTAGGGCCTGGACGGTGCCCGCCGGGGCCACCGCCGTCACTGCTGCCGGCCGCATCCATACGGACATCGAAAGAGGGTTCATCCGGGCCGAGGTCATCGCCTGGGACAAGCTCTTGGAGCTGGGGTCCCATGCCGAGGCCCGGAAGCGCGGCCAGTTGAGAACGGAGGGGCGGCAGTACGTGGTGCAGGAAGGGGATGTGATAAACGTTCTCTTCAACGTCTGAGGCCAGGCCCCGGCAAACGAAAGCCAGGGAGGGAAGATGGACCGGAAGCTGATGGCGGAGATCGCCTCAGAGGTGATGGCCGCTCTGGAGGGCGGGCCGGCTGTGGCCGTCGCCACCGTCATCGCCGCGCCGGCGGGGGAGGACTCCCGCTTGGGGGCCAAGATGCTGCTGCGGGCCGACGGTTCGGCGTTGGGCTCGCTGGACGGCGGCCCTCTGGACGCCGCCATCCGCGGCGAGGCGCTGGAGATCTTCCGCCGCCGGGGCGTGCAGACCCTCTACTTCGCGCCGGACGGCCGCCTGGCGACGCGCCAGGAGGTGGCTGCCGGCAGGGGCTACCAGGTGATGGTGGAATGTCACGAGCGGCCCGCCAGGTTGCTCATCGTGGGCGGCGGGCACATCGGGAAGGCGTTGGCCGCCATCGGCAGCCTGTGCGGCTTCGTGGTGGAGGTGGTGGACGACCGGCCGGAGTACGCCAACGCCGGGCGCTTCCCGGAGGCCCGCCGGGTCACCTGCGGGCGCTTTGAGGAGGTGCTGGCGGACTACCCTATCGATGACGCCACCTACGTGGTGTGCGTCACGCGGGGCCACCGGCACGACGAGATCAGCCTGCGCCAGGTGATCCGGAAGCCGGCGGCCTACATCGGTATGATCGGCTCCCGGCGCCGGGTGGGAGCCGTTCTCCAGCACCTCCTGGAGGAGGGGGCGCCGGCGGAGGCCGTGGCCAGGGTGCATACGCCCATAGGCCTGGACATCGGCGCGGAGACGCCGGAGGAGATCGCGGTCTCCATCATGGCGGAGATCATCCAGGTTCGGCGCGGCGGCAGCGGCAGGCCGATGAAGGAGGCCAAGCGGGCCAGACACGGCGTCGCCCCGGCCGATAGGGTGCCGCCGGAGGAGTAACAAAGCGGGCGGCGCCGCCGCCAGCGCCGCCCGCCGGACCTCGCCCGTTATCGCGCCAGGTCGAAGCGGTCGAGGTTCATGACCTTGTTCCAGGCGGCGACGAAGTCGTGGACGAACTTCTCGTGGCCATCGGCGCAGGCGTATACCTCCGCCAGGGCGCGGAGCTGCGAGTCGTGGCCGAAGATCAGATCGACGCGTGTCGCCGTCCATCTGACCTCACCGGTCTTGCGGTCCCTGCCCTCGAAAACATCCCGAGCTTCCGAGACGGGCCGCCATTCCGTGCTCATGTCCAGCAGGTTGACGAAGAAGTCGTTGGTCAGGGTTCCCGGCCTCTTGGTGAAGACGCCGTGCTGGGCCTGGCCGAAGTTGGCGTTTAGCGCGCGCATGCCCCCGACAAGCACCGTCATCTCCGGCGCCGTCAGGGTCAGCAGTTGCGCTTTGTCGACCAAGAGGTGTTCGGCGCGGGCGCCGGCGCCGTCCTTGGCGTAGTTGCGGAACCCGTCGGCCAGGGGCTCGAGGACGGCGAAGGACTCGACGTCGGTCTGCTCCTGCGAGGCGTCCATCCGTCCCGGTATGAAGGGCACCGTCACATCATAGCCGGCTCTCCGGGCCGCTTCCTCGACAGCGGCGCAACCGCCGAGGACGATGAGATCGGCCAGGGACACCCTCTTGCCGTCGGTCCCGGCGTGGGCGGCGTTGAACTCGCGCTGAATGCCCTCGAGGGTGCCCAGGACCTTGGCCAGTTGTTCGGGTTGATTGACCTCCCAATCCTTTTGCGGGGCCAGCCGGATGCGCGCGCCGTTGGCGCCGCCGCGCTTGTCCGAGCCACGGAAGGTAGAGGCCGACGACCAGGCGGTGTAGACGAGCTCGGGGATAGTCAGGCCTGAGGCCAGGATCTTGGCCTTGAGCTCGGCGATCTCCTTCTCTTCGATGAGGGGATGGTCGACGGGCGGGATGGGATCCTGCCAGATGAACTCCTCGGCCGGCACATCGGGGCCCAGGTAGCGGGTGCGCGGCCCCATGTCCCGGTGGGTCAGCTTGAACCAGGCGCGGGCGAAGGCATTGGCGAACTCGTCGGGATGCTCCATAAAGCGCCGGGAGATCTTTTCGTACACCGGGTCGTAGCGCAGCGAGAGGTCGGTGGTGAGCATCGTGGGCGGATGCTTCTTGTTCGGGTTGTAGGGATCCGGGATGACGGCCGGGGCCCCCTTTGCCACCCACTGGTAGGCGCCGGCGGGGCTCTTCGTGAGCTCCCACTCGTAGCCGAAGAGGTTCCAGAAGAAGTTCATCGTCCACTTGGTGGGCGTGGTGGTCCAGATGACCTCCAGGCCGCTGGTGATGGTGTCGGGCCCCTTTCCCGTGCCGTAGCTGCTCTTCCAGCCGAGCCCTTGCTCCTCTATGGGCGCTGCCTCTGGCTCCGGCCCTACGTAGGATGTGGGGCCGGCGCCGTGAGCCTTACCGAAGGTGTGGCCGCCGGCGATCAGCGCCACCGTCTCTTCGTCGTTCATCCCCATGCGCCCGAAGGTCTGGCGGATGAACTTGGCCGCCTCGACGGGGTCCGGATTGCCGCCGGGGCCCTCGGGGTTGACGTAGATGAGGCCCATGTGGTCCGCGGCGAAGGGCCCCTTCAACGTCCCGTCGGCCTCGTGGCGCTCGTCCCGCAGCCACTCGCGTTCGAGACCCCAGTCGACGCTCTCGTCCGGCTCCCACCAGTCCTCGCGGCCGCCAGCGAATCCGATGGTCTTGAAGCCCATGGATTCCAGGGCCACGTTGCCGGCGAGTATCAGGAGGTCCGCCCACGAAATCTTGCGACCGTATTTTTGTTTGATCGGCCACAGCAGGCGGCGGGCCTTGTCCAGGTTGGCGTTGTCCGGCCAACTGTTCAGCGGCGCGAAGCGCTGCTGGCCGCTGTTGGCCCCGCCGCGGCCGTCGGTTATGCGGTAGGTGCCGGCGGCGTGCCAGGCCATGCGGATAAAGAGGGGCCCATAGTGCCCCCAGTCCGCTGGCCACCAGTCCTGCGACTGGGTCATCAGCTCCCGGAGATCTCTTTTCACGGCCTCCAGGTCCAGGCTCTGGAACTCCTTGGCATAGTTGAAGCCCTCGCCCATCGGGTTAGCCAGGGGCGAGTTCTGATGGAGGATCTTCAGATTAGGCTGGTTGGGCCACCAGTCCCGGTTGGTCGGGCCGAGGCCGGCGACTGGCCAGCGGGTTCCGTCCGTTGCGGACTCCGTGCTCGCATTACCCATGTTACTCATCTCCTTTCGCGATTCTGAATCCGTGCGGCCAACAACAGGCCCTTGGGCAGGCGTTCCCGGCGAAGCGCATCCCGATCGTCGGGCGGGTGGCGGGTCGAAGCCTCTGCGCCGTCCTCACCGGGGGCGCCGGCTTGGGGCGCGCTGCGTGGTATTGAATAATTCATTATAACCTCTCCCTGATTCGCTTCAACCCGCTTGCGGGGATCGGATCCCACCGCCCGTAACGGCGCCAGCCAGCGCGGCGTCTTTCTCCACGTAGAGAGCAGATCTCGCCGTGTCATGACTTGTCTCGAAGCCTACCCCAGCGTTCACGTGGGGCAGCGGCCACGGCCGCTCCGGCAGCTTGCGGCCGGCGGCCCCTTGGCGTATTTGCCCAAGGCCAGAGGACCCTGATGCCCGACCAATCTGACGCCTGCCCCCTGGGCAATAGCAACCAGCTCCTGCGCTCCGTGGTCTCCGGCCTGCCGCTGGTTCTCTGGGCGGTGGACTGGGAAGGCAGATTCGTTCTGTCCGAGGGAGCCGGCCTGGAGGCCCTGGGGCTGCGGCCAGGAGAAGTCGTAGGCCGCTCGGTCTTCGACGTCTACGCCGGCGTCCCCGAGATCTGCGAGAACGTCCGCCGGGCCCTCGCCGGCGAGGCCTTTACCGCCACCGTCAGGGTGGGGGATCGCGTCTTCGAGACCCAGTATCTGCCAGGGAAAAGCAAAAACGGCGCGGTCCACGGCGTCGTGGGCATCAGCCAGGACGTGACGGAGAGATGGAGGGCCGAAGAAGCTCTTAGGGAGAGCGAGGAGAAGTTCCGGACACTGGTGGAGACGTCGCCGGACGCTATCTTCTCCACAGGGCTCGACGATCGCTTCATCTCCGTCAACCCGGCCACCGAGCAGCTCCTGGGCTACAGCCGCGATGAGCTGGTGGGTATGGAGGTATCGCGGATCATCGCCCCGGAGCACATGGAGCTGGCGGACGCCATGACCCAGGCCAAGCTCCAGGAGGGCGGGCGGACGGTCTACGAACTGGAGGTAGTGCGCAAGGACGGCCGCCGCGTGCCCCTGGAGGTCAGCTCCTGGCTCCTATACGAAAACGGGCAGCCGGTGGCGGTGCAAGGCATCGCCCGCGATATCAGCGAGCGCAAGCGGGTGGAACAGGCGCTGCGGGAGAGCGAGGAGCGCTACCGGGAGATCTTCGACAACGCCACGGACATCATCTACACCCATGACCTGGCCGGCCGCTTTACGTCCATCAACCGCGCCGCCGAGAGGATCACCGGCTACACGCGGGAGGAGGCCATCGGCAAGAGCGTGGCCGACGTCGTGGCGCCAGAGTACCTGGCCATGAGCATCGAGATGGGGCGCCGCAAACTGCGGGAGGGCGGCACCACCACCTACGAGCTGGAGATCATAACCAAGGAAGGCCGCCGGGTGCCTCTGGAGGTCAGCACCCGCATCATCTACCAGGATGGCCAGCCGGTGGGGGTGCAGGGTGTCGCCCGCGACATCAGCGAGCGCAAGCGGGCAGAGGACGCCGTCAAGCGGCGGGAGGAGGTCCTGAAGGGCCTGAGCTACGCCGCCCGGCACTTCCTGACCAAGGGCATCGATGACCGGGCGGGCATGGACGCTGTGCTGGAGCGCCTGGGCCTGGCGGCGGAGGTGAGCCGGGCCTATGTCTTCGAGAACCGAGAGGGGCCAGACGGGCAGCTCCTGGCCTGCCAGCGGTTCGAATGGGCGGCCCCGGGGGTCGAACCCCAAATCGATAACCCGGACCTGGCCGCCTTCCCCTATGTGGAGGGCGGGTTCGGCCGCTGGGTAGATATCATGTCGGAGGGCGGCATCATATGCGGCCACGTGCGGGACTTCCCCCCGGCCGAACAAGAGGTGCTTGGCGCTCAGGGCATCCTTTCCATCCTCTGTATCCCCGTCTTCGTCGATGGCCGCTGGTGGGGGTTCGTTGGCCTGGACCAGTGCGAGGCGGAGCGCGAGTGGAGCGACGCCTCCATCGAGGCGCTGAAGACCGCAGCGGATCTCCTGGGCGCCGCCATCCAACGGCAGCGCCGGGACCAGGCCCTGCGCGAGTCAGAAGAGAGATACCGGGAGCTGGTGGAGAACAGCAACGAGGTCATCTACACGTTGGACAAGACCGGCATCATCACATACGTCAGCCCCGTGGTAGAGCAAATGGGCGGATACAAACCGGAAGAGGTCGTCGGACGGTCCTTCGTGCCCCTGGTCCATCCGGACGACCTGCCTGGCCTGATGGAGAGTTTCCAGCGTACGCTGGCGGGCCACCTGGAGCCCAGCGAGTACCGGCTCCGCACCAAGTGGGGGGAGTATCGGTGGGTGCGCAGCCACAGCAGGCCTGTGCTGGAGAACGGCCAGGTGGCGGGCCTGCGGGGCATGCTGATAGACATCACGGAGAGGAAGCGGGCGGAGGACGCCCTGCGGGCCGTCGCCCAGGGCGCCGCCTCCGGCACCGGCGAGGGGTTCTTCCGCTCCCTGGTGCGCCACCTGGCTTCCGCCGCTGGCGTCAAATACGCGCTGGTGGGCGAGCTCCTGCCGGAGGACCCTGAGCGGGCGCAGACGCTGGCGGTGTGGGCGGATGGCGATTTCGGAGAGAACTTCACCTACGAGCTGGCCGGAACCCCTTGCCAAAGGGCCCTCCAGACCTCCGCCGTCTTCTACCCGAAGGGTGTCCGCGAGCTATTCCCGCAGGACGCCCTGGGCGCCGAAATGGGCGTCGAGGCCTACATGGGGACGGGCCTTTACGATTCCCAGGGGTCGCCCCTGGGAATCCTGGCGCTGATGCATGACCAGCCCCTCGAGGATGCGCCGGGCAACGTCTCTCTCATGTCCATCTTTGCCGCCCGCGCCGCTGCCGAGCTGGAACGCAGGCGGGCCGAAATGCTGCTGGCCGGGCAGGCGCAAGTGCTGGAGAAGATCGCCAAGGGCGAGCCGCTGGAGGATATCCTGGCGGACGTCATACGGGTGGTGGAGAAGCAGGCGGACGGGATGCTCGGCTCCGTGCTCCTCATGGATCCCAGCGGGCGCAAGCTCATCCCCTGCGCTGCCCCGAGCCTCCCGGAGGCCTACAACGAGGGCCTGAGAGACGGCGTGGATGTTGGCCCCGTGGCTGGCTCCTGCGGCACTGCTGCCTTTCGCAAAGAGCAGGTGGTCGTCACCGACATCGCCACCGACCGGTTGTGGGAGAACTACAGGGATCTGGCCCTGGCCCACGGGCTCCGGGCCTGCTGGTCCACCCCCATCATCTCCAGCGCGGGACAGGTGCTCGGCACCTTCGCCCTCTACTACCGGCGGCCCCGCAGCCCTGACCAGCGTATCCAGAAGCTCATCGCAGCGGCGGCCCACATCGCTGGCATCGCCATCGAGCGCCGCAGGGACGAAGAGCTGATCAAGGCCTCCGAGGAGCGCTACCGCACGGTAGTCAACGCCGCGCGGGACGTCATATACACCCTGGCGCCAGATGGCACCCTCACCTCCCTGAATCCGGCCTTCGAGGAGATCACGGGCTGGGAGTGCGTCCAGTGGGTGGGCAAACCCTTCATGCCGCTGATACACCCGGAGGACCTAAGCAGGGCCCTGGGGGAGATGAAGAACCTGCTGGGCGGCCAGCCGGGTCGCTTCGAGCTGCGCGTCCTCACCAAGTCAGGCGACTACGTGGTGGGGGAGTTCACCGCTACGCCCCTGGTGCGCGGCGGCAGGATAGAAGGAGTCCTCGGCATCGCCCGCGACATCACCGAGCGCAGGAAGGCGGAGGAGACCATCCGCCGGCTGGCCTACCACGACGCGCTAACGGGGCTGCCCAACCGGGCGCTGTTCGAGGATAGGCTGAGCGTGGCGCTGGCGCAGGCCCACCGCAACAAGCAGATGCTGGCTGTGATGTTTCTGGACCTGGACCGGTTCAAGCTGGTGAACGATACGCTGGGCCATGGCCACGGCGACCTGCTGCTGAAGAGCGTGGCCCGGGACCTTACGCAGCTGGTGCGGGAGGGCGACACGGTGGCCCGCGTTGGGGGCGACGAGTTCACCATCCTTCTGGCCGACATAGGGAGCGCTGAGGCCGCCACGGCAGTGGCCGAGCGCATACTGGACCGGCTCAAGCGGCCCCGTGTGGTGGAAGGCCATGAGCTGCGGGTGACCACCAGCATCGGCATCAGCCTCTACCCCACGGACGGCTCCGACGCCGAGACCCTCTTGCGTAACGCCGACACCGCCATGTACCGGGCGAAAGAGCAGGGCCGGGACAACTACCAATGCTTCGCCCCTGCCATGAACGCCGGCGTCGTCCAGCGCCTGACCCTGGAGCGGGAGCTGCGAGAGGCGCTGGAACGGGAGGAGTACGTGGTCTACTATCAGCCCGTGGCGAACATGGCCAGCGGGGAGGTCACCGGCTGTGAGGCGCTTCTGCGCTGGCGCCACCCTCGCAGCGGGCTAGTCCTGCCCGGGGAGTTCATCGAGGTGGCGGAGGAGATCGGCCTCCTGCTACCCCTCGGTGAATGGGTCCTCCGCACCGCCTGTAAGCAGGCCAAGGCCTGGCAGGAGGCCGGCTTTGCCCCTGTACGCATGAGCGTCAACCTTTCGGCCCGCCAGATACAAGACGGCTGCCTGGTAGAGACTGTGCGTCAGGCGCTGGAGGACGCGGGTTTGGACCCGGCGCTGCTGGAGTTGGAGATCACTGAAAGCGCCGTCATGACCAACGTCGAGGCCACCGCGGCCATGCTCCAGGAGTTGAAGGCGATGGGCGTGGGCATCGCGGTGGATGACTTCGGCACCGGCTACTCCTCCCTTAGCTACCTCAAGCAGTTCCCCATCGACACCGTCAAGATCGATGGTTCGTTCGTCAGAGACATCGCCACTGATCCCAACGACGCCGCCATCGTCACCACCATCATCGCCATGGCCAAGAGCCTGAAGGTGCGGGTCATCGCTGAGGGCGTGGAGACAGCGCAGCAGTTGGAGTTCCTGCGGGAGCGGGGCTGTGACGAGTATCAGGGGTTCATCTTGAGCAAAGCTGTCCCGGCAGAGACCTTCCGGCGGCTGCTCAGCCGGCCGGGCAGCCGGAACGGCCGGCGTCACGTCCGGGCCGCTGGGGTGGCCGGCTCCAGGACGCGGGCTTGAGGTTGCCAGGCCGGCCCGCGCGCCGTAGGATAAGGGCCGGGATGGACGAGGTCTTTTCTGAACTGCGGCGCGCCCTGGACCAGGGGGTTCCCGTAGTCCTGGCCACGGTGGCCGCTGCCCGCGGGTCGACGCCGCGCCGCCCGGGGGCCCGCATGCTGGTATGGCCCGACGGCCGCTTCTGCGGCACCATCGGCGGCGGCTGCGGCGAGGCAGAGGTTCTGTACGAGGCGATGGAGGCCCTCAAGGACCACCGTCCGCGCCTGGTGCAGGTGGATTTGACGAACCCGCTGGACGGCGACGACAAGATCTGCGGGGGCGTCATGGAAGTCTTCGTCGAGCCCATCGTCCCGTAGGTCCAG
>DAOUBD010000002.1:0-17115 GCA_034432935.1 Dehalococcoidia bacterium
TCAGGGCATCCGCCGCAGGCTTGTGGCCCTGGCCGGACTGGTCGTGATAGTGGGCGGCGCGGTGGCCCTTCTGCTGGCCGCGGGACTGCTGGGGCAGTCGAGTCGAGTTCATCGCCATCAACGCCTACGACCGGCCAGACATGGCGAAGCGCTTCGGGGTCACGGCCGTACCTACGTTCATCCTGGTACGCAACGGAAAACCCCTGCGGCGCTTCTACGGCAACATCCCCGAGCCGCTGCTGAAGCAGCACCTGTCATCGTACGCGCCTGCGTCAGCCGGTGGCCAGGACGAGCCGGAAGGAGCGAGGCCGGGGCTATTGAGTCGTCTCGGAACCTTTCTTCGCCGACGATCGGCCGAATGACCGCTGTCCCGAGTCAGGAGGTAACATGAGCAAGGTTGCCATCATACTGCAAGCCGGGCCCGGCTCCCACGAGAGCCACGCCCGCATGTTCCACAGCATGGTTTATTCCAGGGAGCTACACGAAAAGGGGCACGAGGTGCGCCTCATCTTCGACGGCGCATCCACGGAGTGGCTGGCGAAGTGGGGCGATCCACAGGACTCCGACGACCGGATGATGGGCGGGTTCTTCAACCAGCTCAAGGAGGCTGGGCTCGCCTACGTCGTCTGCGACTTCTGCGCCAACGCCTTCAATGTCCGCGAGAAGCTGGCCGCCCAGGGTGAGCCGTTGTTGGGGGAGTACCTGAACCACCCGAGCATCGCTTCTCTCGTCGACGACGGCTTTCAGATCGTGACCCTTTAGCCGCCGGCGGGCTAGCCAGACTATAGGCGTTAAACGCCTTACGAGCGACAAGAGGCTACGTGCGCACCCCCGCGCCCGGCGGGTGTATCATAGGGGCGATAGCACCCCTAGGCTGGAGGTCCGGCAGTGCCACCCGCGCACCTGAACTACATCAACGGCCAGTGGGCGCCTCCCCGCAGCGATAGCTGGCTGGAACGCGAGAACCCCGCCACCGGCGAGAGCATCGGCCGCTTCCCCAACTCCGGCCCCGAGGACGTAGCAGCAGCCGTGCAGGCGGCGCTGGACGCCGGCGAGCGCTGGCGGGCCATGCCGGCGCCCCGGCGCGCCGAGATCCTCTTCCGCGCCGCCGAGCTAATGCTGGCCCGCAAGGAGGAGCTGGCGCGCGATGTGACGGTCGAGATGGGCAAGGTCATCAAGGAGGCGCGGGGCGACATCCAGGAAGCCATCGACATGACCTACTACATCGCCGGCGAGGGCCGCCGCATGTGGGGCCAGACGACGCCATCGGAGCTGCCCGAGAAGTTCTGCTTCACCGTCAGACAGCCCCATGGTGTCGTCGCCGCCATCACCCCTTGGAACTTCCCTATGGCCATACCGTGCTGGAAGCTGATGCCTGCCCTGGTCACTGGCAACACCGTCGTTTTCAAGCCATCCCACTATGCCCCCCTAAGCGCCCTCAATCTGGTCAGCATCCTGGAAGAGGCGGGGATGCCCCCCGGTGTGGTCAACCTGGTCCTGGGAGGGGGCCAGGCTGGCGCCGCCCTGGTGGAGGACGCGAGAGTGGCCATGGTCTCCTTCACCGGGTCCCTGGAGATCGGCAGGGAGATCGCCGTCTCCTGCGCCCGCAGCGGCAAGCGTTTGCACTTGGAGCTGGGCGGCAAGAACGCCATCATCGTTCTGGACGACGCCGATATCGACTTGGCCATCGAGGGGGCGATCTGGAGCGCCTTCGGGACCAGCGGCCAGCGCTGCACCGCAGCCAGCCGTTTGATAGTGCACGAGCGGGTGGCCGGCGCCTTCACCGAGGCGCTGGTGGCCAGGGCCAAGGCTCTGCGCCTGGGCGATGGCCTGGACCCGGCCACGGAGGTGGGGCCCGTGGTGAACCAGCCGGCTTTGGAGAAGATCCAACGCTATATGGACATAGGGCGGGATGAGGGCGCCAGCATCGCCTGTGGCGGCGCCCGCGCTTCCGGCCCCGGCCTCGACAGCGGTTGGTTCTTCCAGCCGACAGTGCTCGTGGATGTGAGGCCGCAGATGCGGGTGGCCCAGGAGGAGATATTTGGCCCCGTGACAGATGTCATCGTCTGCTCCAGCCTCGAAGAGGCGGTGAGCATCAACAACAACGTGCCGTACGGTCTCGTCTCCTCCGTCTACACGCGGGATGTGAACAAGGCCTTCTGGGCGATGGAGCACATCACCACCGGAATCGCCTACATAAACGCCGGGACCATCGGCGCGGAAGTTCACCTGCCCTTCGGAGGCACCCGGGGCACCGGCAACGGGCACCGGGAGGCCGGCCAGGCTGCCCTGGACTCTTACAGCGAATGGAAGACGGTCTATGTGGACTACTCCGGCCGTCTTCAGAAGGCACAGATCGACCGCTAGCGAGTTGGGACGCCAGGGTCAGGGCCAGAGACGGGGCCGGACGAAGCCGGGGGCCTTCCCCAGGGGAGGCCTGCCCTCGGGGCCTCCCCCGGAGCGCATCGTCATAGAGGGGGTGCGCCCCGAAGTAGACGAAGGCCGTTACCCGGCGAAGGCCATCGCCGGGGACCGGGTGACGGTGGAGGCCGATATCTATGCCGACGGCCACGAGGCCATAGCCGCGGTTCTCCTCTACCGGCGGGCGGGCCGACGACAGTGGCGCCAGGTGGCCATGGAGCCGCTGGGGAACGACCGCTGGAGGGCGGAGTTTCCGGTTCCGGCGGTGGGTCTCTACCAGTTCACCATCGAGGCCTGGTTGGACCCGTTCCAGACGTGGCGCCAGGACTTGGCGAAGCGCGTCGAGGCCGGACAGGACGTGCGCTCGGAGCTACCCATTGGTGCCCGGATGTTAGCCGACGCGGCGGCCAGGGCCAGAGGCCGGGACGCCCAGAGGCTTCGGGCAGCCGCCCAGCGCCTGAGCTCGGGGCGCCGCCAGGAGGCGCTGGTGCGACTGGCGTTGGGCCCGGGACTGGCGCGAACGATGGCCCGCTGGCCGGACCGCGAGAGGGCCACCCGCTACCGGCGGGAGCTGGCGGTGGAGGCCGCCCCCGCCAGGGCGGGCTTCGGCGCCTGGTACGAGATGTTTCCTCGCTCGGCGGCGGCGGAGCCCGGCCGCCACGGCACCTTTGCCGATATGGAGGCGCGCCTTCCATATGTGGCGGGCATGGGATTCGATGTCCTCTACCTGCCGCCGGTGCATCCTATCGGCCGAACGCACCGGAAGGGCAAGAACAACGCTCTCGTCGCCTCCCCCGACGATCCCGGCAGCCCCTGGGCCATCGGCTCCGAGGAGGGAGGTCACAAGGCGGTGCACCCTCAGTTGGGCACGCTGGCCGGCTTCCGCAGCCTGGTCGCGAAGGCGAAGGAGTTCGGCTTGGAGATCGCCCTGGACATCGCTCTCCAGTGCTCCCCGGACCACCCGTACGTCAAGGAGCATCCGCAGTGGTTCCGCCGGCGTCCGGACGGCACCGTTCGCCACGCGGAGAACCCGCCCAAGAAGTACGAGGACATCTACCCGCTGGACTTCGAGACAGAGGACTGGCGGGCCCTGTGGCGAGAGGTTCTGAGCATCTTCCTCTTCTGGATGGAGCAGGGGGTTCGCATCTTCCGGGTGGACAATCCCCATACCAAGCCCTTCCGCTTCTGGGAATGGCTGATCGCCCAGTTGAAACGTGTCCGGCCGGACGTGATCTTACTGTCGGAGGCCTTCACCCGGCCGAAGATCATGTACCATCTGGCCAAACTGGGGTTCACTCAGTCGTACACGTACTTCGCCTGGCGTAACACCAAGTGGGAGCTGACGGAGTACTTCACGGAGCTAACGCAGCCGCCAGTAGCGGACTTCTTCTGCCCCAACGTCTGGCCCAACACGCCGGATATCCTGACGGAGTACCTACAGCGGGGAGGCCGCCCGGCCTTCGCGGTGCGCCTGATTCTGGCTGCCACCCTCTGCGCCAACTATGGGATCTACGGCCCAGCCTTCGAACTATGCGAGAACGTGGCGCGCGAGCCGGGGAGCGAAGAGTACCTGAACTCCGAAAAGTACGAGATCAAGCACTGGGATGTTGCCCGGCCCGACAGCCTGGCGGGGCTCATCACCAGGGTGAACGCCATCCGCCGCGAGAACGCGGCGCTACATTCCAACCGGTCCCTGCGTTTTCACTATGTGGACAACGATCAGATTATCTGTTACAGCAAGCGTTCCCAGGATGGGGCGAACACTATCGTTACCGTCGTGAACCTGGACCCGCACCATACGCAGGCTGGGTTCGTAGACGTTCCGGTAGATGAGTGGGGCGTGACGGAAACATACACCGTGAGAGACCTCCTGGATGGCGCTGAGTATAGGTGGCACGGCCGGAGGAATTACGTGGAACTGGACCCGCAGCGGCGGCCGGCCCACATCCTGAGACTGGAGCCTGCCGAGGGGGCCAAGGCATGAGGCAGCGGGACACCTGGCCGCCTCCCGGCGACGACCCCCTCTGGTACAAGGACGCCATCATATACGAGGTGCACGTGCGCGCCTTCTTCGACAGCGACGGCGATGGCGTAGGGGATTTCCGCGGGCTCTATCAGAAGTTGGACTACCTCCGGGACCTGGGGGTGACTGCCGTATGGCTCCTGCCCTTCTACCCGTCGCCCCTGAAGGACGACGGATACGATATCTCTGATTACACCAACGTGCACCCCGCTTATGGCACCGTCCGTGACTTCCAGCTCTTCTTGCGGGAAGCCCACCAACTGGGGCTGAGGGTGATCACGGAGCTTGTTCTGAACCACACGTCTGACCAGCATCCGTGGTTCCAGCGGGCGCAGCGGAGCCCGCCGGGGTCGCGCCGCCGCGATTTCTATGTGTGGAGCGATACGCCCGACCGGTACCAGAGCGCGCGCATCATCTTCAAGGACTTCGAGACCTCCAACTGGACGTGGGATCCAGTGGCTCAGGCGTATTACTGGCACCGCTTCTACTCCCACCAGCCCGACCTGAACTTCGATAACCCCACAGTCAGGCGGGCGGTCCTGGGCGTTGTTGACCGATGGCTGGCCATGGGTGTCGACGGCATGCGTCTGGACGCCGTGCCCTACCTTTACGAGCGGGACGGCACTAGCTGCGAGAACCTTCCCGAGACCCACGCCTTCCTCAAAGAGCTCAGGCGCCACATCGACGAACGCTTCCCCAACCGCATGCTCCTGGCGGAGGCCAACCAGTGGCCCGAGGATGCGGCCGCCTATTTCGGCGACGGTGACGAGTGCCACATGAACTTTCACTTCCCCCTTATGCCCCGGCTGTTCATGGCCGTGCAGATGGAGGACCGTTTCCCCATCATCGACATCCTGCACCAGACGCCACGCATCCCCGACAACTGCCAGTGGGCAGTCTTCTTGCGGAATCACGACGAGCTGACCCTGGAGATGGTCACCGACGAGGACCGCGACTATATGTACCGGGTATACGCCCAGGACAAGCAGGCCCGCATCAACCTCGGCATCAGGCGTAGGCTTGCTCCTCTTCTGGGAAACAACCGGCGTCGCATCGAGCTGATGAATGGGCTGCTTTTCTCCCTGCCCGGGGCACCCATCATCTATTACGGCGACGAGATCGGCATGGGCGACAACATCTACCTGGGCGACCGCAATGGCGTGCGCACTCCCATGCAGTGGAGTGGCGACCGCAATGCCGGCTTCTCCCGGGCGAACCCCCAGCAGTTGTATCTGCCGGTGATCCTGGACCCCGAGTACCACTACGAGACGGTGAACGTCGAGGCCCAGCAGAATAACCCTCACTCGCTCTTGTGGTGGATGAAGCGGCTCATCGCCCTACGCAAGTCGTATAAGGCCTTCAGCCGGGGAAACATCGAGTTCCTGTACCCCGAAAACCGGAAGGTGCTGGCCTTCGTGCGGCGGTACCAGGACGAGGCCATCTTGGTGGTGGCCAACCTCTCCCGCTTTGTCCAGTACGCCGAGCTCGATATGAGCGCCTACCGGGGCATGGTGCCGGTGGAGCTATTCGCCAGGACGCCCTTCCCGCCGGTGGGCGAGCGCCCGTATTTCGTCACCCTGGGCCCCCACTCCATCTACTGGTTCGTGCTGGAGCGGGCGCCCAGCGAGGCCGCGGCGGAGGGCCCGCCGGCTGAGGGACCGGAGCGGGCGCCAGTCCTCAGCGTGGCCAGCGCAGAGGCGCTATTTGAAGGGAGGTCCCGCCAGCGGCTGGAGGCCTTTCTGCCCTCCTATCTCTCGTCGCGGCGCTGGTTCGGCGGCAAGGCGCGGACCGTGCGGGGGATGCGGATTTTGGACTCGATCCGGCTGCCGGCTGCGGGTCTTTGTCAAGAGGCGCGGGCCGTTCTGGCGCGGGTGGAGTACGTCCAGGGCGAGCCAGAGAGGTATCTTCTTTTCCTGGCGGCGGCCAGGGCCGATGCCGCAGATCAGGTCATAGCAGAGATTCCCCAGGCGGTTGTGGCCCGGCTGCGCCTTGGCGAGGGCGGAGAACCTGGGGTGCTGTTCGAGGCCCTTTGGGACAAGCGGTTCGCCCGGTCACTGCTGGAAGCCATCGGCCGCAAGCGGCGGTTCAGGGGTCTGGCCGGAGAGCTGGCGGCATCCTCTACCAGGGCCTTTCGCCTCGAAGACGCCGGCGGCCCAGGGGCGCTGGAGCCGGCGCTCCTCAGGGCCGAGCAGAGCAACACGTCGATCGTGTACGGCGACCGCTTCATCATGAAGCTCTTCCGCCGGCCGGACGCCGGCGTCAACCCAGACCTTGAGATCGGGCGTTTCCTGACGGAACGGGCCAAGGGGGTCCAAGTGCCGGCCACGGCCGGCTACCTGGAATACAGAAGTGCCAAGGGCGAGCCAGCCACGCTGGGGATACTTCAGGAGTACGTCCACAACGAGGGCGACGCCTGGCGCTTCACCCTGGACAACCTTGGGGTGTTCATGGAGCGGGTGATAACGGAGCGCGGCTCCATGAAGGCCGAGGATGTGCCGGTGCCCAAGGCCCGGTTGGCGGAACTGGCAGAACGGCCGGTGCCCACTGACGTGGCGGATGCCATCGGCCCGTACCTGCAGGCGGCCGAGCTCCTGGGCCGGCGCACCGGGGAACTGCACGCGGCCCTAGCCTCTGCGCCAGACGATCCCAACTTTGCGCCTGAGCCGTTCACCCCCTTCTACCAGCAGTCGGTGCACCAGTCCATGCGGGGACTGGCGGCGCGGGTGCTGCCTCTACTGCGGCAACGGCTGCCGTCATTGCCCGAAGCGGCGCGGCAGGGGGCGCGGCGTGTGCTGGAACTGGAAAACGCCATCCTGGCCCGCTTTCAGAGGGTGGCCGAGCGCCGGCTTACGGGCATGCGCATCCGCTGCCACGGCGACTATCACCTGGGCCAGGTTTTGTACACCGGCAAGGACTTCGTGATCATAGACTTCGAGGGAGAGCCGGCTCGTCCTCTCAGCGAGAGGCGGCTCAAACGGTCGCCCCTGCGGGATGTCGCTGGAATGCTGCGCTCGTTCCACTACGCCTGCTGCGCTGCGCTGGCCGGCCAGATGGCGTCCGGCATGGTGAGCCCGGAACGGTTGCCGCTGGTGGAGGCCTGGACCCGCGTCTGGCACCGCTGGGTGAGCGCCTCTTTCCTGCGCACGTATCTGGCATCCCTCGGTAACTTGCCCCTGCTTCCAGCGGATCGCGATGGGCTCGGCGTTCTCCTGGAGGCCTTCATCCTGGAGAAGGCGGTGTACGAGCTGGGCTACGAGCTGAACAATCGCCCTGACTGGGTGAACATCCCCCTGCGCGGCATCCTCGAGATCCTAGAAGAGAAATGAGCGCTAGCGACGGGCCGGCCTTACGCAGGCTTGCCCAGCTCTGGGGAGTGCAGATGGCCTACAAGGACGTCCAGGGCCAGCGCCGGTCTGCCGGCAGGGATTCCCTGCTGGCTGCGCTGAAGGCCTTGGGCGCCCCTCTTGCTGGCCCTTCCGACATCCGTGATGCCCTCCGGGAAACGCAGGCCCTTCTGGCCCGCCGGGTGTTGGAACCTGTCACGATCGCCTGGCAGGGGGGACCGGCGCCGGAGTTGCAAATGCGATTGCCCAGGCGGCAGGCGAGCGGTGTGGCGCACTGCCGCCTGCGGCTAGAAGATGGCCAAGAACGCCTCTGGGACTTGCGTTTGGAGGAGCTGGGCTGCGCCGCCAGCCAGAGCTGCGCAGAGGAAGATACCGTGGCCGTGGCCCTTCCCTTGCCTGGCGAACTCCCCACCGGATACCACCAACTGACCGTGATCCTGGGGGGCGAGAGTCATGAGAGCCTAGTGCTGTCGGCGCCGCGCCGTGCCTTCGACCCGGGCGGCCGCAGGTGGGGCGTCTTCCTGCCCCTCTACGCCCTGCGTTCCGGGTCCGATTGGGGCGTCGGCGATTTCGGCGGCCTCCGGACCTTCGCGGAGTGGGTGCGCCAAGCGGGCGGCGACTTGGTCGCCCTGCTGCCGCTGCTGCCTAGCTTCCTGGACGAGCCCTTGGAGCCCAGCCCGTACGCGCCGGTCAGCCGCCTCTTCTGGAACGAACTATACGTCGATGTCGGCGCTGTGCCGGAGTTGGCGGCCTGCGCCGCAGCGCGGGGCCTCGTAGCTTCGCCGGCCTTCGAGGCTGAGGTGTCCGCTCTGCGGGACCTCCCCTTCGTAGACTACCGCCGGGTGATGTCCGTGAAACGGCGGGTCCTGGAGGAGCTGGCCCGGTGGTTCTTCGCCTCTGGGCACGGGCCACGGAGGGATGCCCACGAGGCGTTCTTGGCCCGGCGCCCTGACGTTCGGGAGTACGCAAGGTTCCGGGCTGCCTGCGAAACGTGGCGCTTGCCCTGGCGCCTTTGGCCTGAACGAGCTAGAAGGCGCTGCCTAGAGGACGCGGACGTTGACGTGGCATCAGAAAGATATCATCTATATGTTCAATGGATATGCCACGATCAGCTCATGGCCGCCGCCCGTAACCAGCGGGGCGGGACAGCGCGTCTGCTGCTCGACCTTCCGCTGGGCGTCCACCCGGATGGCTACGACACATGGCGCTACGACGACGCCTTTGCGAGGGGGGTCTCGGCTGGCGCTCCGCCTGACACCTTTTTCACCCGGGGCCAAAACTGGGGCTTCCCGCCCCTGCACCCCCACGGAATACGGCGCCAGGGCTATCGGTACTGGCGAGCGGCCCTGCGGCACCACCTCTCGGTGGCGGCAGCGTTGCGCATCGACCACGTCATGGCCTTGCATCGGTTGTACTGGATACCTAATGGGATGGACGCCAGGGAGGGGGTGTACGTACGGTATCCTAGCGAAGAGATGTATGCTGTCCTCTGCATCGAGTCCTTGCGCCAGCGGGCGCTCATCGTGGGGGAGGATCTGGGAACCGTGCCGTGCGCCGTTACCCGGGCCATGGCTCGCCATGGGGTCCACCGCACCTACGTCCTTCAGTACGAGGCCTCGCCGCAGGCGCTGCCGGACCCGCCGGAACCATCGGTGGCCAGCCTGAACACCCACGACATGGCGCCGTTCCGCGCCTTCTGGGAGGGGCTTGATATCTTGGATCAGGAGGCCCTCGCTCTGCACACGCCCGGGGGCGCATCCGAGCTGCGGAAAAAGCGGGCCTCGGTGAGAAGGGCGCTCCTCGCCCGCTTGCGCCAGGGAGGATGGCTGGCGACAGGCTCCGGAGAAGGGCGCGAGGTTACGGTGGCGTGTCTGCGCATGCTGGCTGGGAGCAAGGCCCGTACGGTGCTGGTGAACTTGGAGGACCTTTGGGGGGAGACAGCGCCCCAGAACGTGCCAGGCACTCGCGACGAGCGCCCGAACTGGCGCCGGCGCGCCCGGCACAGAGTGGAGGACGTGGCGAGGATGGAGGACGTTGGCTCGGCCCTGGGCGAGGTCAGGCGTCTTCGAGAGGCGGGAGGAAACGGGCCGTGACACAGCGCACCGGCCGCGGGACTAGCCCTACCGCCAGCGTACGGTACGACGCCTCGCTGCTCTCGGAGGAAGACATCTACCTTTTCAACGAGGGCAGCCACCTGCGCCTCTACGAGAAGTTAGGCTCCCACGTCCTGGAGGTGGATGGCGTGCGCGGCGTCTACTTTGCCGTCTGGGCCCCAGACGCCCGCCGGGTCAGCGTCATCGGCGACTTCAACGGCTGGGACGGCGCGTCCCACCCGCTACGGCCCAGGGGCTCCTCTGGCATCTGGGAGGGTTTCGTGCCGGGACTGGGCCACGGGGCCATCTACAAGTACCGGGTGGAGTCACGGTACAACGGATACGTGGTTGAGAAGGCGGACCCTTTCGCCTTCCGCGCCGAGACGCCCCCAAAGACGGCATCCATCGTCTGGGATCTGGCCTATGAGTGGGGAGACGGCGACTGGATGGCGCACCGGGGGGAGCGCAACAGTCTGGACGCCCCCATCGCCATCTACGAGGTACACCTGGGTTCCTGGCGCCGCGTCCCCGAGGAGGGGGACCGTCCCTTGACCTACCGGGAGGCGGCGCCTCTCTTGACGGACTACGTGAAGTTCATGGGCTTCACCCACGTCGAGCTCCTGCCCGTTATGGAGCACCCCTTCTACGGCTCCTGGGGATATCAGACCACCGGCTATTTCGCCCCCACCGGCCGATACGGATCGCCGCAGGACCTGATGTACCTCATCGATCACCTTCACCGTCACGGCATCGGCGTCGTGCTGGACTGGGTGCCTTCCCATTTTCCGGCCGATCAGCACGGCCTCTCCTATTTCGATGGGACGCATCTCTATGAGCACGCGGACCCTCGGCGGGGTCTGCACCCAGACTGGATGACCTGCATCTTCAATTACGGGCGAAACGAGGTACGCTCCTTCCTTCTCAGCAGCGCCTTCTTCTGGCTGGACAAGTACCACGCCGATGGCCTGCGGCTCGATGCCGTGGCGTCCATGCTCTACCTGGACTACTCGCGCCGGGAGGGAGAATGGGTGCCCAATGAGTTCGGCGGGCGCGAGAACCTGGACGCCATCGCCTTCTTGCGACGCTTGAACAAGGAGGCATACGCGGCCTTCCCCGGCATACAGATGATCGCCGAGGAGTCCACCGCTTGGCCGATGGTTTCCCGGCCGGTGGAGATGGGCGGCCTGGGCTTCGGCCTCAAGTGGGACATGGGGTGGATGCACGATACGCTCCTGTACATGAGCCGCGACCCCATATTCCGCCGGTACCACCACAATGAGCTGACCTTCCGCATGATCTACGCCTTCTCGGAGAACTTCGTCCTCCCTCTGTCTCACGATGAGGTGGTGCACGGCAAGGGGTCTCTCATCGCCAAGATGCCGGGGGATGACTGGCAGAAGGCGGCCAACTTGCGGCTGCTGCTGGGCTACATGTACGCGCAGCCCGGCAAGAAGCTCCTCTTCATGGGCGGCGAGTTTGGCCAATGGCGCGAGTGGGACCACGACAGCAGCCTGGACTGGCATCTGTTGGACTACGGATTTCATCAGGGCATACAACGTTGGTGCCGGGACCTGAACGCCGTCTACCGCAAGCTTCCTGCCTTGCACGAGCTGGACTGCGAGTCCTCGGGGTTCGAGTGGGTGGAAGCCGGCGACGCCGAGTCCAGCGTGCTGGCCTTCTTGCGTCTGGCCCGCCGGCGCGAGGACTGTGCGCTGATAGTGTGCAACTTCACGCCCGTTGTGCGGCACGGGTACCGTGTGGGGGTCCCCCATGCTGGCTTCTGGCGGGAGGTGCTCAACAGCGATGCGCTGGAGTACGGGGGGAGCGGCCAGGGGAACCTGGGCGGCGTCACAGCCGGGGCCGCGACGTGCCACGGCCGGCCTTACTCCTTGGAGTTGACCCTGCCGCCTCTAGCTGCCCTGTTCCTCGTGCCGGAGGGGTGACGGTGGGCGAGCGCTACATCTGCATCCATGGCCACTTCTACCAGCCGCCGCGGGAGAACCCCTGGCTGGAGGTCGTGGAGCTCCAGGACTCGGCCTTCCCCTATCACGACTGGAACCAGCGGGTGACGGCGGAGTGCTACGCTCCCAACGCCCGGTCCCGCATACTGGACGATAGGGGCCGCATCGTGGAGATCGTAAACAACTATTCGCGGATAAGCTTTGACTTCGGCCCCACGCTCTTGAAGTGGATGCAGGAGGAGCGAGCTGACGTCTACCAGGCGGTGCTCGATGCCGATGTCGAGAGCATGCGCCGTTTTGGCGGGCACGGCTCGGCCCTGGCCCAGGCGTGGGGTCATATGATCATGCCCCTGGCCAACCCGCGCGACAAGAAGACGCAGATCATCTGGGGGATCATGGACTTCGAGCAGCGGTTCCAGCGCTTCCCCGAGGGGATGTGGCTGCCCGAGACGGCCGTCGATCTGGAGACTCTGGAGCTGATGGCCGAACATGGAATCCGCTTCACGATATTGGCGCCCCATCAGGCCCTGCGGGTGCGCCCCGTTGGCGGGGGAGACTGGGCCGATGTCAGCGGCGGCCGGGTGGACCCTACCCGGGCCTATCTGGTGCGCCTGCCCTCGGGCCGCACGATAGTCGTCTTCTTCTACGATGGCGCCGTCTCCCGGGCGGTGGCCTTCGAAGGGCTTCTGTCCAGCGGCCAGGCCTTCGCCGAACGGCTAGCCTCGGCTGCGCCCGGCGGCGACGGGGAGCCCCGGCTGGTCAACATCGCCACGGACGGCGAGAGCTACGGCCACCACCACCGCCATGGCGATATGGCCTTGGCCTATGCCCTGCATCGCATCGAGTCCGACGGGCTGGGACGTCTTACGAACTATGGGGAGTTCTTGGAGCGGCACCCGCCCCGGTACGAGGTAGAGATAGCCGAAAACACCTCTTGGAGCTGCGGGCACGGCATCGAGCGCTGGCGGGCGGACTGCGGCTGCAACACGGGCAAGAACCCTGGCTGGAGCCAGGCTTGGCGCGGGCCCCTGCGGGAGGCCATGGACTGGCTGCGGGACGCTGTGGCGCCTCTCTGGGAGAGGAAGGCGGCGGAGGTCTTCCAGGACCCTTGGACCGCCCGCGATGGCTATATCGATGTCATCCTGGACCGCACGCCTGGGAGCGTGGAGCGCTACCTGCGCCAGTACGCTCTTCGTCCCTTGGCGCCGGAGGAGCGGATCGTTGCCCTGAAGCTCATGGAGCTCCAGCGCCACGCCATGCTCATGTATACCAGTTGCGGCTGGTTCTTCGACGACGTGTCAGGCCTGGAGTCGGCCCAGGTGATTCAGTATGCGGGCAGGCTGGTGCAACTGGCCCAGGAGCTCTTCGGCGACCATCTGGAGGCAGGCTTCCTCTCGCGCCTCTCCTTGGCCCCCAGCAACGTCCCTCAAGTGGGAGACGCCAGTGCCGTGTACCAGCAGGTCGCCAAGCCAGCGGCGGTGGACCTGCTGCGCATCGGGGCGCACTTGGCTATCAGCTCCCTCTTCGAGTCGTACCCGAAGGAGTCTCGCCTCTTCTGCTATGACGTGCGGATGGATGAGTTTCAGATCACGGAGGCTGGGGCCGCCAAGCTGGCCCTGGGCCACGCTGGCCTCACCTCGGTCATTACGGGCGAGTCGCAGCAGATAGCCTTCGGCGTGCTGCACTTCGGCGACCACAACCTGACGGCGGGCGTGCGCCCTTTCGCCGGGGCCGAGGCCTACGCCGCCATGGTGCAAGATGTGGGGGAGGCCTTCGCCCGGGCCGACCTGCCGGACGTCATCCGCCGCCTGGATCGCCACTTTGGCGAGCTCACCTACTCCTTCAAGTCCCTCTTCCGTGACGAGCAGCGCAAGGTGCTGGACATGATCCTACGCTCGACCCTGGCGGAGGTGGAGGCCGTTTACCGGCAGGTGCACGAACACCACGCCCCCCTGATGCGCTTCCTTCTGGACCTGGGCGCGCCGATGCCGGGCGCCTTCCGGGCTGCCGCCGAACTGGTCATAAACGGCAACTTGCGCCGGGCCTTGGAGGAAGGGGACCCCGATCCATCCCGAGTGCGCGCGCTTTTGGACGAGGCTCGCCTCTGGGGCGTTGCTCTGGATGAGGTAAGCCTCGGCTACGTCTTCCAGCGCACGCTGGAGGCCATCGCCTCGCGCCTAGGGGAGCGCCGCGACGGTCTGCGAACCATCCAGCGCCTGTCCGAGGCCGTGGCGTTGGCCCGGGAGATGCCGTTCGCCGTCGACCTGTGGGGCGTTCAGAACTGCTATTGGGAGTCGCTGCAACGCGACTACCCCGCTTACCGGGAGCGGGCTCAGGCGGGCGACAGCGCCGCCGCCGCCTGGGTGTCCGCCTTCGCCGCCCTGGGCGAAGCGCTGTCGGTGCGGGTGTCCTGATACGTGTAACAAGAGCGGCCGCGCCCGAATCTTAACTCTTCGGAAGGCATCGCCTATGCGCTTGCTCACAGATACCCAGGGGGTCCTGCGGGTATGAAGGTGCTGATAATCGACGACGAACCCGACGTTATTGAGGTCGTTAACCTCTGCTTCAGCCTTCGCTGGCCGGAGGCGGGGGTGATCTCGGCCACCACGGGTGAGGAGGGTCTCAAGCTCATCGAAGCCCAGGCGCCGGACCTGGTACTGCTGGACATCGTCCTGCCGGGGATGGACGGGTTCCAGGTCTGCCAGGAGATCCGCCGCTTCTCTGACGTCCCTGTCATCATGCTCAGCGCTCGCGACTCCGAGGTGGACAAGGTGCGCGGGTTGGAGATGGGTGCCGATGACTATATCACCAAGCCCTTCAGCCACCTGGAGTTGCTGGCCAGGGTCCGGGCCGTCCTGCGGCGCTACCAGAACCAGCTCCCGGCCGTGGGCGAGGTCTTCGAGTCGGGGGACCTGCGCATCGACTTTGCCAGCCGCCAGGTGACGGTGCGAGGCAAGCCGGTACGCCTCACCCCCACCGAATACTCGCTCCTGTACCACCTCACCCGCAACGCCGGCAGGGTGCTCCCTCATCACACCCTTCTGGCCAAGGTTTGGGGCCGCGAGTACACCGAAGAGATCGACTACCTGAAGGTCTACATCCGCCGCCTGCGCCAGAAGCTCGAGGGCGATCCCGAAGCCATCGGCCGCATCGTCTCGGAGCGGGGCGTCGGCTATAAGTTCGTCGCCGCCTGACCAGCCCGCCGGCCCAGGGTCTAGAGCGCCCGCTGCTGCGTTGTTGCCGGATCGGGCCTCGTTCGCCGCGGTATTCACCGTTTCTTAACCGGAGTTAAGGCCCCGTTAACTTCTAACCGGCCTCTCCACCTGGGACAATGCAATTAGCCAGGAGCGGCATCTCGCCCGGGCCGGAGTAGAAGGCATGAAGTGCGCATCGTGTGACGTGGACCTGAGGGGCGCGCGCCCCACTGTGGTCGCCGGCATGGCCTACTGCTGCAGCGGCTGCGCTGAGGGCGGACCCTGCATCTGCTCGTATGAGGAGGAACACCTCTGGCTGGCTCGGCACGGTTTGGGCTGGCGCGTACGGGTCGGAGATCTGTTGGACCGTTATGAGAGGACAGAATTTTCCTGATAAGCAGCAAAGATTCGCAAGAGTTCTTGCCGCGAGAATATTTATGCTATACTTAGGAGCTTTGTAACGTTTTGCTGCCGGGCCTGTTTTTAGAAGGAAACTCGCTCTGGGGCTAGGGGAGGATGCCCGCTCGGGAAGCACCCGGGTGGGCGGACTAGAAAGGGACCGATCGTGAAGAATAGGCTAGCACTACCGGCAGCCCTGATGGCGCTGGCGGCCACAGCCGTCATAGGCGTTGTCGTCGTTTTCGGTGACGCCGCTAACCCGGGGACAACTCTGAACGTCACAGTTGACCCCAACAACCCTCTCAAGGTCACGGTGGATGGCAGCTGGGTCTGGGCCTCCCGGTCCTACCCTTGCATCGACTCCCGCTGGGTGGGTTGGGCCGTCGACTGGGGTGACTTCAACGGTCATTTCGTCCAAAGTCAGGGCCAACCCAACGGCGTGGGCTTCCACGTAGGATCCCCCACATCCAGCGAACCTGGCTACAACCCGGCCAACACGGATGGCAACACGGTCCAGACCAACAAGGACTGCGGTACGGGCGCGGACAGCAACGGAAAGGCGATAGGGGTCTGGGGTCCGGTCTCTCATACCTACGCGGCCCCCGGTACGTACCAGATCTGCGCCATCATGTACGACATCCACCCCGATTACAACGATACTCACGCCGACCTCCAGGGGAGCATCAACTCCAGCCAGACCACGATAAACCTGGATGCAACGGGCGGCATCGTCAACGGAGACGTTATCAAGATCGATAGCGAGTTCATGAAGGTCGTCTCCGGCGGTGGCACGACCAGTCTGACCGTGGTCCGAGGCTTCGGCGGGAGCACCGCGGCCTCCCACAACAACAACCGTAGCGTATACAGGGGCGAAGCGCCTCTTACAGGGAACTTCTCGCTGACGGCCAGCGGCTCCAACCACAACGAGGACAACTCGGCGGAGACCAACGGTTGGGCGCCGAACCTGCCGGGCGGCGGCCAGTGCGCCCCGGCCACCATCGTGGTCAGTACGCCCACGCCCACGCCTACACCGACGCCGTCGCCAACGCCCACGCCAAGCCCCACTTCCTGCCCCGGTTTCGGCCCTCCGGGCCCTTCGCATTTCTCGGCCGATTGGAAGACGTCGACAACGACCCCCACGGCGACGCCTACGGCCACGGCCTCGCCATCTCCCACTCCGACCCCATGCCCGACGCCCACGCCGAGCTGCGAGGATGGGTTCATCAGGCTGGGCGACAGCCACTTCTACATCCGCTTCGATGGGCGCATCGTCAACGATGGGACCTCCACCTGGAACTACACCTTCTGCTGGACGGGGGAGCCGCCTCAACTGAGCCACGTGGTGCTTGAGGTTTGTCCCGGCATTACCGGGGACGATATCGTGGACGCGAATCCAGATCCCTGGTCCTTTGGCGACGATCCCAAGAGCCACGATGGCGGCAGCGCCACCGAAAAGATCAACGGGATCAAGTGGGACTTCGATCTCTTCAACGGCCAGGCGGGCTCCGTTCCCCTCAGCTTTACCCTGGATTCCGTCTTCCCTGTTGGGACGGACGCTGTGACGGCCCACGTCCAGGCGGGCAGCGGGAGCAGCCACGATGGCCATGCCGACGTGGACGGCCCGCTGTGCGCCACGCCCACGCCGTCGCCCACACCCACGCCAACACCTACGCCGACGCC
>DAOUBD010000003.1:0-7321 GCA_034432935.1 Dehalococcoidia bacterium
ATCCGGCCAACCGCCGCATCTACGATGAGCTGTTCGCCGAGTTTGTGAACATCTATCGCAACAACAAGAAGATGTACGCCCGGCTCAACGCCGGACACTAGGAGGGGCGTTCCCATGACCGCGGAACAACACGCGCCTGGGCTGGAAGCCAGCATCAAAGCCTATCGCCTGCGCCTGCCGACCTATCGCCAACTGCCCGAGGAAGGGCGGCCGAGAGACGAGATCCTAGCTGAGATGCGCCTGATGGCCGAGGCCGAGGCCGCCCGTTGGCGCGAGGGGTTCGCCTCCGGCTCCGTCTACAACGGCGATGAGGAGCATATCGAGTTCCTCAACCAGGTCTACGCCATCAACTCCCAGTCCAACCCCCTGCACACCGATATCTGGCCCAGCGCCGTCAAGTACGAGTCCGAGGTCGTGGCCATGACGGCCGAGATGCTGGGGGCAGGACGGACCGAAGACGAGATCTGCGGCACCGTAACCTCGGGCGGCACAGAGAGCATCCTTCTGGCCATGAAGGCCTACCGGGACTACGCCCGGGAGAAGAAGGGGATCGCCCAGCCGCAGATGGTGGTGCCCAGCACCGCCCATGCCGCCTTCGATAAGGCAGCCCAGTACTTCGGCATCGACATCGTCCACGTGCCCGTGGGGCCCGATTTCCGCGCCGACGTGGCGGCCATGGAGGCGGCCATCACCCCGAACACCATCGTCCTCGTGGGCTCGGCGCCGCCCTTCCCCCACGGCATCATCGACCCCATCGAGGAGCTATCGGAGCTGGCCCGCTCCCGGGGCATCGGTTTCCACACCGACGCCTGCCTCGGCGGCTTCCTCTTGCCCTGGGCGGAGAAGCTGGGATACCCGGTGCCGCCCTTCGATTTCCGGCTGCCGGGGGTCACCTCCATATCCGCCGATACCCACAAATACGGTTACGCCGCCAAAGGGACATCGGTGGTGCTGTACCGGGGCCAAGAGCTGCGCCACTACCAGTACTTCGCGGCCACGGACTGGCCGGGCGGCCTGTACTGCTCCCCCACCTTCGCCGGCAGCCGGCCGGGCGCCCTGACCGCCGCCTGCTGGGCAGCCATGGTATCCATCGGCCAGCGCGGGTACCTGGAGGCGGCCAGGCGCATCTTGGAGACGGCGGCCAAGATCAAGGACGGGATCCGCCAGATCCCGGAACTGCGGCTCATCGGCGACCCCCTCTTCGTGATTTCTTTCGAGTCTCCGGAGCTGGACATCTACCGGATCATGGATGCTATGACGGAGCGGAAGTGGAGCCTGAACGGGCTCCAGCGGCCCCCCGCCTTGCACCTTTGCGTCACGTTGCGCCACACCCGCCCGGGCGTTGCCGAGCGGTTCTTGGCGGACTTGCGGGCAGCTGTGGCGGAAGTGAAAGCCAACCCCCACAAGGAAGGCGGCGTCGCCCCCATCTACGGCATGGCCAACACCTTGCCAGACCGGGGAATCATCGCGGACCTCCTGCGGAAGTATATGGACAATTGGTACCGGTTGGAGTAAGGAGGCCCGCGTTTAGCTGCGGCTAGTGGCCGTGGCGCTCCCGCACCAGCTCGTCGAAGCCGCCGCGGTAGCGCCGGCCGTCGTCAGGCTCCGGGTGGATGACGATGACGGTGCCGGGCAGGCGCTCCTGGATGGCCCGCTCGATGCTCTCGGCGATGGCGTGGACGTCCTCGACGGTGCGCTGCGGATCGACCAGGAGGTGCATATCGACGTGACGGGTGGCGCCCGAGCGCCGCGTTCGCAGGCGGTGGAACCCCCGGACATCGCTGCGATGCTCCACCAGCACGTCGTGGATGATGCGCATCTCATCCGAGGGCAGCGCCACATCCATCATCTCCGAGGTGGCGGCCCGCACGAGGCGAATGGCGGTCCATCCCATGTAGGCGGCCAGGCCCAGCGCCACTAGCGGGTCGAAGACCTTCTCCCCGGTGATCCCCACCAGGGCCAGGCCGGCCATGATGGCCAGGGCCTGCACCACGTTTGTCTGAAGGTGGGTCGATTCCGCCATTAGGGCCAAGGACTGGCTTCGAATCGCCTGCCTGCGCATGGCGAGGGCGAGGAGGGCGTTGGCCGCAGCCGCTAGAGCCATGACGGCCAAGCCGATGCCGACGTGGATCTCCGGCGCAGCGCCCAGAAGGCGCCGGATCGCCTGGAAGACGACGAAACCTCCGCCGACGGCTACGATGGTAGCCGCCACGGCCGCCGACATGCTCTCGATCTTGCCGTGGCCGTAGGGGTGCTCTTCGTCGGCAGGCTGGTTGGCGACGCGGACGCTGAGGAGCGCGGCCGTCGCTGCCGCCAGGTCATTCCCGCTGTCGACGGCGTCAGAGAGTACGGCGATGCTCCCGCTCAGCAGGCCGACGGCGAGCTTTAGGGCCAGCAGGCAGGCTGTGGTAGCCAGGGAGATGGTGGCGATGCGTTGGGAAGCCCGGTTCATCCTGGACAGGAAACGGGGCCAGGCGCCCTCTGGTTACCCCGCCTTGCGGGCGATGACATCCTTGGCCGCTTGGGCTATGGCCGCAGGGGTGAGCCCAAAGTACTCCAGTAGCTCTTGCCAGGTGCCGCTGGTGCCGTAGCGGTCGCGCATCCCGACGAGGGCCATGGGGGTGGGCTGGGCCTCGGCCAGCACGCCGGCGACGAGGCTGCCCAGGCCGCCGTGCACGAAGTGGTCCTCAGCGGTGACTATGGCCCCTGTGTCCCGGGCTGCGGCGAGCACGGCGTCGCGGTCCATGGGACGGAGGGATGAGGCGTTGAGGACGCGGGCGCCGATGCCCTCGCCCTCTAGCAACGACGCCGCCTCCAGGGCCGCCGCCACGAGCTCCCCGCAGGCGATGAGGGTGACGTCTCGCCCATCGCGTAGCATGTGCCAGCGCCCCAACTGGAACTCGTAGCGCTCGCCTTGGTACAGACCGTTCTCGTAGACGATGGGCGTCTTAGGGCGCAGCGTCCGGACATAGAAGGGCCCCTCGCTGCGGGCAGCGGCCTCGATGGCCTGGCAGGCTTCGACGTAGTCGGCGGGAAAGACGACCCTGAAGGTGGGGAGGGAGAGCATGAGGGCCAGGTCCTCCAGGGCTTCAGCGGAGGCCCCGTCCTCGCCGGTGACGACGCCCCCGTGGGAGGCCACCAGCTTGACGTTCGTGCCGGGCTGGGCCACGGCCATGCGCAGCTGGTCGAAACAGTGGCCGGGAGCGAAAACGGCGAAGCTGCTACAGAAGGCGATCTTGCCGCAGGCGGCCAGGCCCGCCGCCACGCCGATCATGTTGGCCTCCGCCACGCCGACGGTGAAGAACCGCTCTGGGAACTCGCGGCCGAACTTGGCCGCCGAGGTGGAGACCCCAAGATCGGCGTCCACGCAAACGACATCCAGCCCCTCCTTGGCGAGCTTGATCAAGGTAGGGCCCAGGGCCGCCCGTGTCGCCTCCGACTTGGCAGCCTGCACCATCAGTCCGCCAGCTCCCGCAAGGCAAGCTCCGTCTGCTCCGGGTTCGTGGCCTTGCCGTGGAAGTCCGGGTTGTTCTCCATAAAGCTCACGCCCTTGCCCTTGATGGTCTCGCAGATGACCACGGTGGGCTGCCCAACGTGGTCGCGGGCCTCCTCCAGGGCGGCGATGATGGCATCGTAGTCGTGACCATCGATGTGCCACGTCCGCCAGCCGAAGGCCTGCCACTTCTGCGCCAGCGGCTCCAGGTTCATGATGTTCACGGCGTGTCCGTTCTGGGAGATCCACCCGCCCGGACGCGCTGGGCGATCCCCGTCGCCGCCAAAGCGCAGGTAGTCGGAAAATCCGTCGTTCTGGATGTGGTTCCGGTCCACGATGGCCGTCAGGTTATCCGCGGCGTGGTGAGCCGCCGCCATCGCCGCCTCCCAGGTCTGACCCTCCTGACAGTCGCCGTCGCTCAGGAGGCAGAAAACGTGATAAGGCCTGCCGTCCAGCCGGCCGGCCAGGGCGTGGCCCAGGCTGAAGGAGAGCCCCATGCCCAGCGCCCCGGCGGACATCTCGACCCCGGGGGGCTTTTGCATGACGGTGTGCCCCTGGAGCCGGCTCCCCAACCGCCGGAAGGTCTCCAGCTCCTCCACCGGGAAGTAGCCAGCCTCCGCCATCACCGCGTAGAGCGCCGGGGTGGCGTGCCCCTTGCTCATGATGAAGCGATCCCGGTCCGGCCACAGGGGGTTCTTGGGGTCATGCCTCAGGACTCGAAAGTAGAGGGCCACCAGAATGTCGGCGCAAGACATCGACCCGCCGGGGTGGCCGGAGTTGGCGTTGGCTGTCATGCGGATTATGTGCCGCCGCACTCGCCGCGCGATGCCGCGCAACTCTTCGGTCGTAGGTGCCTGGGTAGATGTCAAAGTCTGGAACCGCCCCTGCTGGATGCTGGACTCATTATAGGTACGCCCGGAAGCCCCTGGCAACGTTGACGAATGGTGCTATGATTTCTGGCAAAAGGGGGCCGCCGCCGGATGATAATCGACTTCCATACCCATATATTCCCGCCACGAGTAAGGGAGCGCCGGGACGAGTTCCTCCGCCGTGACCCCACCTTTGCCGAGATGTATTCCAGCGCCAAGGCCAAGATCGCCACGGCGGATGATCTCCTCCGCAGTATGGATCAGAGCGGCGTGGACGTTAGCGTCGCCCTGGGATTCGCCTGGGCCAGCCATGACCTCTGCGTGCTCCACAACGACTACCTGCTAGAGGCAGCGGCTGCCAGCGGGGGACGGATAGTTCCCTTCTGCACCGTGAACCCGGCCTGCGAGGAGGCGGAGCAGGAGGCGATGCGCTGCGCCCGGGCAGGAGCCCTGGGCCTCGGGGAGCTGCGGCCCGACAGCCAGGGCTGGGACCTGAACGGCGATCCAGGGGAGTCGCTGGCCAGCGTGGCCGAAAGGCACGGCCTCCTGCTCCTCTTCCACGTTTCGGAGCCCGTGGGCCGCAACTATCCGGGAAAAGCGGGGGGCGCCCTGACGGCGTTCTTCGAATTCGCTTCCCGGCACCCGGAGCTGCGGATCGTGGGGGCCCACCTGGCGGGCGGCCTGCCCTTCTTCGCCCCCATGCCTGAGGTGCGCCAGGCCTTCAACCACGTGTACGTCGACACCGCCGCCCAGAGGCTCCTCTACGACCACCGGGCCTACGACCAGATGGTCCGCCTCATAGGCGCCGAACGCATCCTCCTCGGCAGCGACTATCCGCTGGTATCGCAAGCGCGCCAGATCGAGGAGGTGCGCTCCGGCATCTTCCGCACCGATGACCTCCGGCTGGTGTTGGGGCTGAACGCTGAGCGCCTCTTGGCCCGCGAGCACCGCTCATGATGAGGCCAGCGTCCCGCCGGCAGGCCACGGGGGATGTCCTCCGCTTGTTCGTAGCTGTGGAGCTGGGGGAGGAGGCTCTGCGGGCCTTGGCGTCGTTGCAGGACGCTCTGCGCCGCAGAGGGTTGGACGGGTTGCGCTGGGTGCGCCCGGAGGGGGTGCATCTAACCCTTAAGTTCTTGGGAGAGACGCCGGCGGAGCGTGTGCCGGCCATTCAAGAGGCGCTAGGCGAGGCCGTCAGTGGCACGCCTCCCCATGTCCTCAGGCTGAACGGCCTGGGCACCTTTGGCAGCCGCCGCAGCCCCCGGGTGCTGTGGGTCGGCCTCGAGGGTGACCTAGAGGACCTGCGGCGGCTTCAGGGGAGGGTGGAAGCCGCCCTGGCCCGGCTCGGTTTCCCCAGGGAGGACCGCGCCTTCTCTCCCCACCTGACCCTGGCCCGCGTGCGCCCGGAAAACGCAGCGGCCCTCAGCGAGCCCATCGCCCGGGCTATAGAGGCGGCGCCGGCGCCCGAGGCCAGCATCGCGGTGCGGGATGTCGTCCTCATGCGTAGCACCCTTGGCCCCGGGGGCGCCGTCTACGATCGCCTCGCCGCCTTTCCCCTAACGGTAAAATAGAGACTGGCCATGAAGGAGGGAGCCGCGGGAGCGCCCGCTGTCGAGACCGGGGGGCAGCGCGCCGGCCGCCGCCTGCTGCCCTTCCTCAGGCGTAACGTGACGCCCCGCCTCAGCGCCGCCCTTGCCCTCTGGCGGGTCGAGGCCCGCCTCGCCCTGCCTACCTCCCTCTTTCTAGTAGCGACGATGGGACGATGGAACGGGGCCCTGGCCATGGGCGGCATCATGGCCGTCTATGCCGCCGTCTTCTTGTTCCTTCTCGAAGGCGAGAGGGCGTTGGAGGAGATACGCTTATGGCTCGCCAAGCGCCGATGGGCCCGCCGCTACGTGTTGCCCCTGGCCGAGGGGCAAGGCCGGAGCGGCAACGTGCACCGCCTCCTGGCGCTGCCGGCTTCGGTGCTCCTCTTCGGCCCCTTCTGGCGAGCCCTCACGTATCATCTGATGGGCATGCGGCGCCTCCCTGCCTACGCCCTGTCCGTGGGGGGTAGCATCCCCCACTCCCTCCTCTGGACCGGTGTCTTCGTTGGCGGCCTCTGGGAGGCGGTGCTGCGCCCTCTGTTGCAGCGGGCCGGCCTCTGGTAACCCGCTAGTCGCGATAGCCGGCCGGGTGGGCCTGATGCCAGCGCCACGCCGATAGGATGATCTCGCCAAGATCCGTGTGCCGGGGCCGCCAGCCCAGCACCTCTTGCGCGCGTTGGCTGGAGGCCACTAGGGCCGCGGGGTCGCCCGGACGCCTGGGTTCCTCCCGGACCGGGATCGGATGGCCCGTGACCTTGCGGGCGGTCTCTATGACCTCCCGGTTGGAGAACCCGCGGCCGTTGCCCAGGTTGAAGACGCCGCTAGCCGAAGCCGTCATCTCCAGCGCCAAGAGGTGGGCTTCGGCAAGGTCCGACACGTGGACGTAGTCCCGGATGCAGGTGCCGTCAGGGGTCGCATAGTCGGTGCCGAAAAGAGGGATGGAGGGGCGTTGGCCCAGGGCCACGGCCAGCACGTTAGGGATCAGGTGCGTCTCCGGCCGATGGTCTTCCCCGCGCCTCTCGGTGGCGCCGGCGGCGTTGAAGTAACGCAGGGATACGTAGCGGAGGCCTGCCTGCCGCTCGTACCAGGGGAGCATACGCTCTACGGCCGCCTTGGTTTCGCCGTAAGGGTTGACGGGGCGTATGGGCGCGTCCTCCGGTATGGGGACGCCATCGGGTTCCCCGTAGACCGCGGCGCTGGAGCTGAAGACAAAGCGCAGGACGCCGTGGGTGACCATAGCGTTGAGGAGGGCTATGGCACCGCCGATGTTGTTGGCGAAGTAGCGCCCGGGTTGCCTCACGGACTCCCCAGCCTGGATGTAGCCGCCATAGTGGATTACGGCGTGGAAATCGTGGCTGGCCATAAGGCGCCCCAAG
>DAOUBD010000004.1:0-2550 GCA_034432935.1 Dehalococcoidia bacterium
GTACGACGGGCCGGGCGACGGCACCGGGCCCATAGCCGCGGTCATCGATAGCGCCGTGTCCCAGGGGATCGCCTGGTTCAACGCGGCCGGCAACGCGGCGACAGACGGGGTCTGGAACCTAGGTTTCGGGCAGTATTGGCGCGGCACCTGGGCCGACAGCGACGGCGACGGCCGGCTGGACTTTGCGCCGGGGGACGAATACCTAGGCTTTTACTGCGGGTTCTTCAACGGGCTGCGCTGGAGCGACTGGGGCCCCAACAAGACGGACTACGACGTCTACATCTACGACAATCCTGGAGATCTCTTCCCCATCAGCTCCAGCACGGACAACCAAACCTTGGGCGCTGACCCTCTCGAGACCGACCTCGAGTGCAATGAGAACGACGTGGACTACCTGTCCATCCGCCGCTACGCCGTAGGCAACGGCTCCGCCGGGGACGTGCTTGAACTGATGGCCAACCAGTCGCGCTTCGAGTACTGGCAGAACCCTTACAGCGCCTCGGGCCCGGCCTCGGACAGCGCCAGCCCCGGCATGCTATCGGTCGGCGCTATCGACCCGCCCATGGGGACCCAGATCGCCCCCTACAGCTCGTGGGGCCCCACCAACGATGGCCGCACCAAGCCGGACATCAGCGCGGCGGCCTGCGTGGCCAGCTTCACGTATTCTTCGGGTTGCTTCAACGGGACGAGCTCGGCGACTCCGGCGGCGGCGGGGGCCGCGGCGCTCGTCCTGGGCGCCGGCCTTGCCTCGTCGCCGTCGCAGCTCAAGACCTGGCTCTTGAACAACGCCACGGTGGACCGGGGCTCGCCCGGCCCGGACAACGTCTACGGCCAGGGCGAGCTGATCCTGCCCGCGCCACCAGCCTCTTCTTCGCCAACGCCCACCCCGACGCCTACGCCTTCGCTGGGCGAGTTCCACCCGTTGACTCCGGCGCGGATCCTGGACACCCGGGATGGCACCGCCGGCAATCGCTACGGCAAGGTGGGACCCGGCGAGACCTTCGACGTCAAGATCACAGGCCTGGGCGGGGTGCCCTCCTCGGGCGTGACGGCGGTGGTCCTCAGCATCGCTGTCACCGATCCCACCGCCTGGAGCCACCTGACGATCTACCCCTCGGACGCGCCTAGGCCGACGACCTCCAACATCAACTTCGTGGCGGGTCAGACCATCGCCAACCTAGTTGTGGCCAAGGTAGGCGCCGACGGCAAGGTCAAGGTCTTCAACAACAGCGGTCAAACCCACGTCATCTTCGACGTCGCCGGCTGGTTCGGCGCGGGTAGTGGGCAGACCCCCACCCCGACACCGATGTCTACGCCCACGCCCACGAAGACGCCCACGCCCACGCCCACGGTGGCACCAACGCCTCCCCCAGGCGGCGGCCCGGTTCCAGAGCCCGGCCCCGGCATGTACCTTGAGGCAAATGACGGCACGTACTTGGGCATCTATACATGCAGTACGACCACCTGGGACAGCATCTTCAACAGGTTTGGTCCGTACGGCAGCGACTTCGGCATCCATAGCATCTGGAACGAATTCGGGCTCTATGGGAGCCCTTTTGGGCTCAATAGCCCGTTCAACGACTTCGCGATCAGCCCGCCGGCTATCACGGACGGCGCGACGATCTTCGGCCGCCTCACCACAAATCGCTTTGTAATAGGTGCGGTCGACCCGATCGATTTGGTACTGTATTGCTTCAGCGGCACATCCGAGCTGTACTACTGGCTTAACGAAATCGCTGAGGCACAATAGCCCTAGGGTACGGCGACGCGGACTACGGCATCGTTGGCTATAGGGTATGGCCTGACGGCGACTGGTAGGCCCCGGCGTGTGCTGTCCGCGTTCCCCGCTCGCCCTTCGACGGTGCTCAGGGCGCCTTCGACGGGCTCAGGCTGAGCGGGAAGGGGGTGCTTCGGCGTGTTCGACCCGCTCATGCCGAGGCTCTCGAAGCATGGCGGGGCCCCGCCGAAGCATGAGCGGTAGCCTAAACGTCCCGATGGCCGTCGGCCGCTGCGGCCCTTTCGGCTAGGACGCCCTGCGCATCCTGCGCTACGTGGCGGGGCTGAACCCCAACCTGCCGGCCGATTGCCCGCCCATCGGTCAGTAGGTACCCAACAGCGCAACAAGAGGGGCCCGCGGAAGATTCCGCGGGCCCCTTCTACCTGGGCCCATCGGTAGGCGCTGGGCGCGGCCGCAAGATGCAGCGGGGGACGAAAGCCATGCCGAACGCAGCCCATTGACAAACCGTTTGCGCATGTCATAATGGTGCAAAGGCATCCGAGGGGGAGTGCCAAAGAGCGGGGGTGCAATTATGTCGTTTTTGCCCAGGGTCCGAAGAGGAGCGGCGCCCTTTCACTTCGTTGCCCTAATCGCCCTTCTTGCGCTAGTCCTCATCGTTCTCGCAGGGAGATCTGGCGGTCTCCCCGTCCTTAGATCCCCGGTCGCCAGCGCCGATGCGGGCAGCATGGCCCGCATGATCATCGATATGGACCCGGAGGACGGAGCAGCCAACGGCCCGGGCACCTTCTCCCCCGTCAACAACGACTCCTCCT
>DAOUBD010000005.1:0-78217 GCA_034432935.1 Dehalococcoidia bacterium
ACCTCGCCCGGCCGGAAGCGCTCGGCCAGCCGCGCGCCGAGCTCCGAGAGGATTCGCCAGCCCTGCCGCGCCTCGCCCTGTAGCGCCGTGGCCTGGTGAAGGGCAAGGACGCGGCGGTCGGCGCTGGTGGTCGTGCCCTCTTTGGCCCACGGGCCGCCCTCCGGCAGCACTACGTGGGCCGTCCTCGCCGTATCGGTGGCCAAGGAGTCTATCACGGCCAGGAACTCCAACGACTCCAGCGCTTGCCGCACCTTGGCGCGGTCTGGGGCCAGCATAAGGGGGTTATCGTTGAAGACCACCATGGCCTTCACGGTGCCGTTGGCCAGCATGGCCTCGAAGGCCAGGCCCGGCGTGCTCGGTAGGGTCGCGCCCCAGAGGCGTTCGACCTCCCGCCGGGCGGCCTCGTCTCCTACCGGCCGATGGCCCGGCAGCAAGGCCGGCGCGACGCCTACGTCCCGCATGCCCCAGGCGTTGGCCTCGTGGGGCAGGACCAGAAGGGCGCCTGGAGCCGCGTCGCCGCAGCAGGTGACAGCGATGTTGGCCAAGGCGGCGGTTGCCGCCCTGACACGGGCGTTCCCCAGGTGGGGGAGGGCGTAGACGATAGCCAGGGGACGGCCGGACGCCTCGCCGGCGGCAGCCAGGATGCCGGCGGCCTTGGCCAGCGGCTGAGTGAGGTGGGCGGGCACATCGGAGGGCTGACCCTGGAGGGCGGCGTCCAAGGCGGCCAGGGCCGAGGCCTCGCACCCCGGGGCAGGCTGTACCCAGACCTCTGCGAAATCGCAGAGCTCGCCCCAGACAGGGCTGACAACGATGAGGCGGGCGCCGTTGCGGACTACCGCGTCCTTGGCGCGCAGGGCGGCCACCTGGTGGCTGGACTCCAGGTCGTCAGCCACCACCAGTAGTGTGCGGGCGGCGGCGATGGCGCCCATATCCGAGGGCAGCACCTCGCTGCCGAAGGCTTGGCGCAGGCTGTCAGCGGCGGCGCCGGATATGGCACCGAGACTGGAGTCCACGTTGTTCGTACCGGTGATCGCTCTGGCCACTTTGCCCAATAGGTAGTTCTCTTCGTTGGAGGCGAAAGGCGAGCCCAGGAAGGCGATGGCCTGCGGGCCATGGGTCTCGCGGATCCGCGCCAGGCTGCTGACGGTGAACTCCATCGCCTCGTCCCAGGCGGCCGCGTGCTGGCCTCCGTTGCGGCGGATAAGGGGTTGCGCGATCCGCTCGTGCTGCTTCACGGCATCGTAGTGGAAGCGGCCGCGGACGCAGATTTGGTCCCGGCTGACGGGGTTGGCGCCGGTGTCGGGCCGGACGATGACCCCGCGGCCGCCCTTGCTGCCGATATAGATGGAGCAACCGATGGAGCACTGGGTGCAGGTGGTGGCCGTCCAGCGCTCGGTCTGGGTGGCCGCCCACTTGTTGGGATGCTCCATCAGGGTCGCGGTTGGGCAGACGTCGATGCAGGCCCCGCAGAAGTCGCAGTTGGACTCGGTGATAGGGCCGCCAGTCCCGAACTCGATGCGGGTCCTGGGGCCGCGCCCGGCCAAGGTTATGGCGCCTGTGTGACGGATCTCATCGCAGGCCCGCACGCAGCGCGTGCAGATGATGCACATCTGGGGATCGAACTCCAGATATGGGTTCCCGCGGTCCGCCGGGGGGTGCTCCGTTAGATACCAGGTGCGCTCGTCCCCGTCCCAGGGCTCGAAACCCGCCATCTCCAGCATCTCGCAGGTGGTCTGGAGCTCGCACCTGTAGTTCTTGGAGCAGGTCAGACAGCGGTGGGTGACGGTGGCGTCCCGGAGGCAGGTGTCACCCGGCTTGCACTTGACCACGCGGTGGCAAGTGAGGCAGCGGTCAGAGTGGTAGGACATGATGAGGGAGAGGACGGTCTGCCGGCTGCGCTTCGCCTCTTCGGTGTTCGTGCGCACCACCATTCCGTCGGTCACCTTGGCGGTGCACGATAGCTGGAGGCCGCGCATCCCCTCGATCTCCACCAGGCAGGTGCGGCAGCCGGCGTAAGGGGGGGAGCCATCGATGTAGCAGAGGTTGGAGATGAAGATGCCGGCGTTCTTTATGACCTCTACCAGGGGCGCTCCCTCGGGCGCCTCTATCTCGCGGCCGTCGATGGTGATCTTGGCCACGGCGCTACCGAACCCTGTCTCTCTCCACCGGCTTGCCGGTGTGGAGGGGCACCTCCTCTGGCCGCGGCGCCTTCTTCCCGTTGGGGTAAGTGTAGTCGTGAGACTCCAGGAACTCCCGCGCCATGCGGGTCAGGGCGTGCTTGTCGCGGTACAACTGATTGAAGTCGTACGCGGCGTCGTTCAAGGGGCCGCCGGGCTGGATCGCCTCGTAGGGGCAGGCCTCCGTACATAGCCCGCAGTACATGCACAGCCGGAAATCGATCTCGTAGCGGTCGATGTTGAGGCTGCCATCCTCCCGGGGCGACGTTTCCACCAGGATGCAGCCGTCCGGGCAGGCCTGGGCGCAGGTGGAACAGCCGGTGCAGCGCTCCTCGAACCAGAGGAGGTTGGTGCGAGCGTTGACGGGGATGGGCCGCGTCTCTTCTGGGTACTGGAGCGTGAAGGGACGCCGCGCCAGGTAGCGCAGCGTAACCGTCAGACCCTTGGCGATCCCCGTTCCGAACAAGGGGCAGTCCTTTCTTGCTCCAGCGGGCGCCTTCCTGGCCCCCGCATGCCAAATTCTACGCTCCTCGCTTCGTTTATAGCAACGGGTCGTGAAACAATTCACCAGCGATAACGCGAAGTACCGCTGGTGAATACGGCGGGCTGTCGTCGGCCCGGGTTGTGGGGAAGGGAGTCTTTACGCCGGCACCACGAACTCGCCGCCGGCCGTCTGGTTGGTGGGCGCCCGCTTGGTGGCCACCCCCTTGGCCTTCCAGAATGCCTCGGCGAACTGATTCACCAGGTCGAGGAGCTTCTGGGCGGCTTCCATGTCGATGTTCTGGCGGGCCTTGGAGGCCGTCTTCATGATGTTGTCCACCAGGGCATCCAGGCCTTCGGGGCTGTTCTCGGGCTTGAAGAAATCGCCGCGGATGATCCGCACTTCGTGCTTAACCAGCTCGGCGTGGTGCTCCTTGGTGGCGATGTAGCGGGCAAGAGAGTTCATGTACTTGTCCCGCGCTGCCTTGTCCATGGCGGGCGCCTCCAGCGCCTCGATCAACTGGTTCATTCGCACCACTGTGAGGGCCGCGATCTGGGCCAGATGCGGGTCATAGATTCCGCAGGGGATGTCGCAGTGGGCGGAAGCCTCCCCCTCCGGAAACACGCGGTTGAGAAGGGCAAAAACCTGGCGAATCAACATGTCTGAGACCTCCTTTTGAAGGGTTTAGGCTTGGGGCCGGATTCTCTACCATAGCAGACAGGTGTTATGAGATCAACGAAGCGCCTCGTCCGGGTCCTGCTGCGGGTGGCCCGAGCCTTGCCCGGGGTCTACCAGATGCTGGCCTTCGCTTTCGCGCGCCGAGTCACCATCCGGGGGCAGAGCATGACGCCCACCTTGGCCCCGCGGGAGAGGGTCGCCTTCGACCGTCTGGCTTACGTGCTGCAACCGCCAGCGCCGGGCGATATCGTCCTGGCACGCCACCCGGCGCGGCCGGGGGTGCTGTTCGTCAAGCGGGTTGCCGCTTTCGCCGGCGCTGGAACGGAAGGCCGCGGCGGCTACATCCTCCTGGGCGACAACCCAGACTTCAGCACGGACTCCCGGGTCCTGGGGCCGTTCCAGCGAGCCGATATCCTGGGCCGGGCCTGGTTCGTCTACTGGCCGCCGGAGGGAATGCGGCTGTTGGGCGGTCCGGGGCGGCGGGCAAGCTAGTCGATATCGATGTAAGGCGGGAAGAGGCGCTCCAGCTCCTCCCGCAGGGGGTCGCCGTCCGGCAAGTACTTGGAGAAGTCGCCGCTGGGCATCTTGCGCTCCCGGTCCCCGGTGAGTTTGGTGCGCTTGATCTTCTCCTGAAGAAGCATGAGGCCGGTGAGCAAGGACTCCGGCCGCGGCGGGCAGCCGGGGACGTAGACGTCTACGGGGATGATGAGGTTGACCCCGGGCAGGGTGCTGTAGCCGTAGGCGAAGGGCCCGCCGATGGTGGCGCAAGAGCCCATGGAGATCACGTAGCGAGGTTCCGCCATCTGGAGATAGATGCGCCTTACCGGCACGGCCATCTTCCAGGTCACGGTGCCCGAGACGATGAGGAGGTCCGACTGGCGAGGCGAGGGCCGGAACACCTCGGCGCCAAAGCGGGCTATGTCGAAGCGGGGCATCGCCGTGGCGATCATCTCGATGGCGCAGCAGGCGAGGCCGAAGGCCGCTGGCCAGAGGGACGAGCGGCGCGCCCAGTTCACTACCGCCTCCACCGATGTGAGGAGGACGTTGCGGCGCAGGGACTCCTCGACGGACTCCGCCTCGGAGATTCGCACCAAGGGCGCTGCGGGGCCGTTTTTACGGGTGTCGGTCATCGGCTGCTCCAGTTGCGAATTGTATCACAAGGCCTTCGTCGTGCGGCCAGGGGGGCCGCCGGCTCAGGCTGCGTCCGGGCTTCCCCCCGCGCGGCTGCTCCGGGCCCGCCAGGCGGGGGACAGCGAGCGGATGCGCTCCACGACCTCAGGAAGGGTCGCTAGCACCTCATCTATCTGCTCCACAGTGTTCTCGCGTCCCACCGTCAGGCGCAGGCTGCCCCGGGCCAGCGCTTCCGGAATGCCCATGGCCGTCAGGACGTGGGACGGCTCCAGGGAGCCAGAGGTGCAGGCGGAGCCGCTGGAGGCGGCGATGCCCGCCAAATCGAGGGCGATGAGGATGGCTTCCCCCTCTATCAGTTCGAAGCAGAAGGAGGCGTTGTTGGAGGCCCGGCGGGAAGGGTCCAGAGGGCCCGTAATGTGGGTGAGGGGAATGCGCCGCGGCACCTCTTGGAGGAGCCTATCCCGCAGGGAGCGGTAGTGGGCGTTGCGGGCCTCGAACTCCTCATATGCCAGGGTCAGCGCCTTGGCCAGCCCGACGGCGCCGGCCACGTTCTCGGTGCCGGCCCGGCGGCCCTTCTCCTGCGAGCCCCCTAGCTGTTGGGGAAGGAAGGGCGTGCGCGACCGGACGTACAGGACGCCAACCCCCTTCGGTCCGTAGAACTTGTGGGCGGCCAGGCTCAGCATATCTACCCCGAGCCGCCCCGTGTCGATATCGAGGATCCCGGCGGCCTGAACGGCATCAGTATGGAAGGCGGCTTTGGGGCACCGGGCCTTCACCAGCCGCGCCGCCTCGGCGATGGGCTCGACGGTGCCCACCTCATTATTGACGTACATGATGCTGACGAGGGCGGTGTCCTCCGTAAGGGCCGCCTCCAGCCCGGCCAGATCGATGAAGCCCTCCCTGTCCACCGCCAGATAGGTCACGCGGAAGCCCTCTTGCTCCAGGCGCTCGGCTGCGTGCAAGACGGCGTGGTGCTCTATAGCCGTGGTGATAATGTGAGTGGCGCCGCGCTGCCGCCGGGCGGCATAGGCGGCGCCGCGGAGGGCCAGGTTGTCGCTCTCAGAGCCGCCGGAGGTGAAGATGATCTCCTGGGGGCGGCAGCCCAGGACCCTGGCGACATCGCGGCGGGCGTTCTCCAGACCCTTGCGGGCCTCTTGGGCCTCCAGGTAGAGGCTGGACGGGTTTCCCCAGAGGTCCCGCAGGTAGGGCAGCATGGCATCCAAGACGCGAGGGTCGAGGGGAGTGGTGGCGGCGTGGTCCAAATAGATGCGGGCCATGCAAGTCCACGCTAGCACCGGCCAGGAAGGGCGTCAACAAGCCGTAAGCGCAGGTTGAACCGGCGGCCGGGCTGTGCTACAATTCAGGCGTACTGGAGATTTAGACAGTCCAATGTTCGTTTATTGTCCTCGCCAGCCCAGTCGCCGGCGCTCGTAGAGACAGGTACCCCATGCCCAAACAGAAGGTCATCTCCCGGCAGACCGCCGCCAGCGAACTGGGCGGCGACTATAAGTGGGGCTTCGTCACAGAGATCGAAGAGGACGTGGCCCCCAAGGGGCTGAACGAGGACATCGTCCGCCTCATCTCCCGCAAGAAGGGCGAGCCGGAGTGGATGACGGAGTGGCGGCTGAAGGCGCTACGCTACTGGATGACGTTGGGGTATGAGGAGCCCCGCTGGGCTAAGGTCTCCTTCCCCCACATCGACTACCAGGATATCTACTACTACGCCTCCCCCTTCAAGGAGAAGCCTCCCGAGAGCCTGGACGAGGTGGACCCAGAGCTTCTGGCCGCCTTCAACAAGCTGGGGATCCCCCTGGAGGAGCAGAAGGCCCTGGCCGGAGTAGCGGTGGATGCCGTCTTCGACAGCGTCTCAGTGGCTACCACCCTCCAGAAGCAGCTCGAGGACCTAGGGATTATCTTCTGCCCCATCAGCGAGGCGATCCAGAAGCATCCGGAGCTGGTGCGGAAGTACATGGGATCCGTCGTCCCTTACACCGATAACTTCTTCGCCAGCCTGAACTCGGCCGTGTTCAGCGATGGCACCTTCGCCTACATCCCGCCGGGGGTGCGCTGCCCGGTGGAGCTGATGACCTACTTCCGGATCAACGTAGAAGGCTCGGGCCAGTTCGAACGGACGCTGATCATCGCCGATAAGGGGTCGTACGTGAGCTACCTGGAGGGTTGCACAGCCCCCGTGCGCAAGAGCCACCAGCTCCACGCCGCGGTGGTGGAGCTGATCGCTCTGGACAACGCCGAGATCAAGTACTCCACCCTCCAGAACTGGTACCCGGGCGACAAGGAGGGCAAGGGCGGCGTCTACAACTTCGTCACCAAGCGGGGCAAGTGCGCGGGCGTCAACTCCAAGATCTCCTGGACCCAGGTAGAGACGGGGTCGGCCATCACCTGGAAGTATCCTTCGTGTATCCTCCAGGGCGATAACTCGGTGGGGGAGTTCTACTCCGTGGCCCTGGTCAACAACTACCAGCAGGCCGATACCGGCACCAAGATGATCCACATCGGCCGCAACACCCGCAGCACCATCGTGGCCAAGGGCATCTCCGCCGGGCACGGCCAGAACACCTATCGCGGCCTGGTAAAGATCATGCCCACAGCTATCGGCGCCCGCAACTTCACCCGCTGCGATTCTCTACTCATCGGGGATAAGTGCGGCGCCCATACCGTTCCCTACCTCGAGGTCAAGAACCCCACAGCTCGCATCGAACACGAGGCCACCACTTCTCGCATAAGCGACGAGCAGCTCTTCTACTGCATGCAGCGGGGCATCTCAGAGGAGAACGCCCAGCACATGATCATCAGCGGCTTCTGCCGGGGCGTCTTCCAGGAGCTCCCCTTCGAGTTCGCCATGGAGGCGTCCCAGCTACTGAAGGTGAGTCTGGAAGGAACCGTAGGTTGATATGACGGCAAAGCGCAACAATCACCGCCCACCCCTGCTAGAGGTCCGGGGGCTGCACGCCGGCGCCGGCGACGTCGAGATCCTGAAGGGCCTCGACCTGACGGTGGACGTAGGGGAGGTGCACGCCATCATGGGCCCCAACGGCAGCGGCAAGAGCACCTTTGCCAGCGTCCTTGCCGGCCGGCCCGACTACACCGTGACGGCAGGCAGCGTGCTCTTCGAGGGCAAGGACCTCTTGGCCATGCCGGCCGACCAGCGGGCGCTCGAGGGCATCTTCCTCGCCTTCCAGTATCCGGTCGAACTGCCGGGCGTCCGCACCCGGGAATTCCTGCGGGCTGCCCTGGACGCCGTGCGCGAGCACCGCGGGCTGCCCAAGCTTAGCGTCCGGGAGTTCAACAAGCTCTTCGAGGAGAAGGCGCGGCAGGTAGAGCTCGCCGCCGATCTCCTCAAGCGTTCCGTTAACGAAGGCTTCTCCGGCGGCGAGAAGAAGCGCAACGAGATACTGCAGCTGGCCATGCTGGACCCCAAGCTGGCCGTATTGGACGAGACGGACTCTGGCTTGGACATCGATGCTCTGAAGGTGGTGGCCGAGGGCGTCAACCGCTTTCGCGGGCCGGACAAGGCGATCCTCTTGGTCACCCACTACCAGCGGATACTGAACTACATCACACCAGACTTCGTCCACGTCCTCATCGACGGGCGTATAGTACGCTCGGGAGGCAGCGAGCTGGCCCACGAGCTGGAGGCCCGCGGCTACGACTGGCTGCGCGAGGCTGCTGGCGCGGGCGTGTGAGAGGCCGGGCCATGACAGAAGCGCCTGCCGCCTACCGCCACTTTCTAGAGGACTACCACCGCTGGGAGGGCGTGGCAGCCCGCGAGCCGGGCTGGCTCAGGGACCTGCGGCTCAGGGCCATCGAGGCCTTCCAGCGCATCGGATTGCCCACCGCCCGTAAGGGCAACGAGCCCTGGAAGTACACCAACATCGCGCCGATCGCGCGCACCGAGTTCCACCGGGACGGAGCCGCCGCCCTGGATCACCAGCGCCTGCGCCGCGCGGCGCCGTGGGATGAATCCTGGGCCTCGGCCGTCTTCGTCAACGGCAGGTTGAAAGCGGCGCCGCCAGAGGGGTCTGGCATCCTGGTGGCGGATCTGGGCGGCCTTGGGGAGAGCCATAGCGCCCTGGCCCAGGCCTATCTTGGCCGATACGCCGCCTTCGAAGAAGATGGCTTCTCGGCGCTAAACACCGCCCTCTTCGCGGGTGGCGCCCTCGTGCACGTGCCGGGGGGCCTCGAAGCCCCGGCGCCCCTAAACCTGGTCTTCGCCTCCCAGGACAGCCAAGCCGCCCTCGCCTCCTATCCCCGCACCCTCATCGTCGCCGGAGAGAACAGCCGGCTGACGCTCATAGAGACCTACGTCGGGCTAGGGCGGGGCGCCCGCTATTTCACGGACTCGGTCACGGAGATCGTTGTAGGCGAGGGCGCCGAGGTGGAGCACTACCGGGTGCTCCTAGAGAGCGATGCTGCCTACCATGTAGGGGTGACCCGGGTATGGCAGGGCAAAGACAGCAGGTTCTCGTCCACAGCGTTCCAGAGGGGCGCTGCGCTGGCCCGGAATGACCTCCGGGTGGTGCTGGCGGCCCCGGGCGGCTCCTGCCAGTTGCACGGCCTCTACATCACAAAGGGCCGCGAGCACATCGACAACTACATCAACATCGACCACGCCGCGCCCCATACGGCTAGCCGGTTGTACTACAAGGGTATTCTGGACGGAAAATCCCAGGCCATCTTCGGGGGCATCGTCCTCGTGCGCCCCGGCGCCGTCAAGGTCGACGCTCACCAGGCGGACAAGAACCTGATCCTCTCGCCCGATGCGGAGGTGGACAGCAAGCCGAGCCTCGAGATCTACGCCGATGATGTGAAGTGCGGACACGGGGCCACGGCGGGCGCCATAGCGGAGGACGCCCTCTTCTACCTGCGCAGCCGGGGCCTGGATCTGGAGACGGCCAGCGCCCTCCTCATCAAGGGCTTTGCCAGCGAGATCCTGGAGTCCGTGGGGCTGCGCAGCCTGAGGCATGATTTGGAACAGCGGGTGAAGAGGGCCCTTAGGGGGGCCACCTTCTGGGAGGCTGCGTGATGTCCGCCGTAGAGGCGCGTTCGGCCGGCGGGGCCAGCCGCCCCCTGGATTCAGCCCGGATCCGGGAGGACTTCCCCATCCTGTCGCGCCTCGTATACGGCCGCCCGCTGGTCTACCTGGACAACGCGGCGACCTCTCAGAAGCCGCGCCAGGTCATCGATGCCCTGGTCCGCTACTACGAGAGCTATAACGCCAACATTCACCGCGCTGTTCACTGCCTGGGCGAAGAGGCCACCAACGCCTACGAGGAGACCCGTGCCAAGGTGGCGGCCTTCATCAACGCTCCATCTCCCGAATGCGTCATATTCACCCGGAACACCACGGAGTCCATCAACCTGGTGGCCTACACCTGGGGGAGGGCCAACCTGCGAGAAGGGGACGAGATCCTCCTTACCCAGATGGAGCACCACTCCAACCTTATCCCCTGGCAGCGGCTGGCGGCGGAGAAAGGGGCCAGGATCCGCTACATCGGTCTGACGGAGACGCAGACCCTGGCGCTGGACGGCTTGGAGGGCCTGCTGGACGCCCGGACCCGCCTGGTGGCGTTGCCCCACGTCTCCAACTCCTTGGGTACCATCAACCCGGTAGAGCGGGTCGCTGCCGAAGCGCGGCGCAACGGCTCTGTCATCTTGGTGGATGGCGCCCAGGCGGCACCCCACTTGCCGGTAGACGTGCAGGCCATCGGTTGCGACTTCTACGCCTTCTCGGCCCATAAGATGCTGGGGCCCACGGGCGTCGGCGTGCTATACGGCCGCCGGGAGCTGCTGGAGGGGATGGAGCCCTTCCTGGGCGGCGGCGAGATGATCCGCCGCGTAACTTTCGAAGGCGCTACCTGGAACGATCTGCCCTGGAAGTTCGAGGCCGGCACTCCCAACATCGGCGACGTCATCGCCTTCGGAGCGGCTATCGACTACCTTGAGGCGTTGGGCATGGAGAACGTGAGGGCGCATGAGGTGGAACTGACGGAGTACGCCCTCGCCCGCCTGCGCACTCTGGATGACATAACGATATACGGCCCGCCAGACGCCCGCGATAGGGGTGGCGTCATCTCCTTCAACCTCGGCGATCTGCATCCCCACGACGTGGGAACGGTCCTGGACCGGCACGGCATCGCTATCCGCGCCGGGCACCACTGCACCCAGCCCCTGATGCGGGCCCTGGGCATCGCCGGGACCGCCCGCGCCAGCTTCTACATATACAACACGCCCGAAGAGGTGGACGTTCTGGTGGACGCCCTGCGCTCGGCCCGCAAGTTCTTCGCCAATGACGCCCGCTGAGGATGAATACCGCCGCCAAGAGGTAGAGCTGGACGAGCTCTACCGTGATATCATCCTGGATCACTACCGGCACCCGCGCCATCGAGGCCGCCTGCCAGCGCCTACGGTGACTCGGGAGGGCTTTAACCCCCTTTGCGGCGACGAGGTGACCATCGACCTGATGGTGAAGGGGGGAAAGGTGGTGGATGTGGCCTACAGCGGCTCCGGTTGCTCCATCAGCCAGGCCTCCGCCTCCATGATGGCCGAAGCGGTCCTAGGCAAAGACCTGGATGAGGTCTTCCGGATCATCCAGTCCTTCACGGCCATGATGCGGGGTTCCGGCGATGTGGACCCCGAGGAGCTGGGCGACCTCGAGGCGATGGCCGGCGTCCGCAAGTTTCCGGTGCGCGTCAAGTGCGCCACCCTGGTGTGGCACGTGCTGGACGAGGCGTTGGAGGAGATCGAAGGGAAACCCACCTAGGGCCACGCGGGGCCGCTACTGGCCGGCCGCGCGGAGGAGGAGCCGCAGCATTCTGGCTGGCGGCATCTGTTCAGCTAGCACCGCGTTCAACGCATCGAGAAAAGGCGCGTTCAGGCTCCGGTTTGTGGCGAGTTGGCGGAGGGCGTCTGCTGCCGCCACCCCTTCCACCGGATGGGTACGCAGGAACTCCCGCCAGTCCGCGCCCTTGGCCAGCATCTCCCCCAGGGTGCGGTTGCGGCTGTGAGGGCTGTAGCCGGTGGCGAGGAGGTCGCCTAGGCCGGCCAAGCCATAGGCCGTCTCGCCGCGGCCGCCGAGGGCCTGGCAGAGGGAGGCCATCTCGGCAATGGCAAGGGTGGCCAGAGAGGCCTTGCTGTTGGCCCCATAGCCCAGCCCGTCGCAGATGCCCAGGGCTATAGCGTAGACGTTCTTCGTGGCTCCGCAGAGCTCGACGCCAGCGAGGTCGCTGGTGGTCTCCACTCGGCAGCTCTCGCCCTGGAAGATCGCCCGGGCAAGGGCCGCGGCGTGCTCTGTTACCGCGCCTACGACAACGGCCGTCGGCTGTCCCTGGGCCATCTCGATGGCGATGGCCGGGCCGCCGAGGCTGGCGACGGCCTCGCTGAAGGGCGGTCCCAGCTCCTCGCACAGCACCTGGCTCATGCGCCGCAGGGTGCCGCGCTCCAACCCCTTCGCCGCATTGAGTACGGTCTGCTGCGGAACCAGGTAGGGAGCCAACTTCTGGGCCACGGCTGCCACGGCCTGAGAGGGAACGGCGATCACCACCAAGGAAGCGCCGCCGACGGCCTCGGCCAGGTCGCTCTCGGGCCGGATGTTGGGGTGCAGGCGCAGAGCTCCGGTATAGCGGCTGTTGGTGCGCTGGCGGGCGATCTCTTCTAGGACCTCAGCCTCGATGCTCCAGGCCCGGACCCTGTGGCCGTTGGCGGCAGCTACCTGGGCCAGGGCCGTGCCCATGCTGCCGGCGCCGAGGATGGCAACAGTGTCCACCGCTAATCCGCCGTCAGTGCGTCAACGGAAGCTGAACGTCGCGAAGTCCTGGGCGACTAGTGTGTTCTCCAGGTCGCTGGTGACCGGCGCCCCGTTCAGGTGCGTAAGGATGATGGTTGTCTGGCGGGAGAGCCGTTTGCGGATGACCTTGGCATCTTCCAGGCCCATGTGTTCGGGGCCGCTTCCCGAGGTGTAGGTGCAGTCCATAACCAGCACGTCGGCGCCATCGGCCAGCTCGATAATCTCCTCGCAGAACATGGTGTCGCCGGTGTAGGCGAGGACCTTGTCTCCGATCTCCACCCGGTAGCCCATAGCCTGGGTCCCGTGGGCCTTATGGTTCATGGGCAGGGCCCGGAAGGTGAGAGGCCCCGCCTTCTGATGCCGGCCGGGCGTTGCCTCGATGTAGCGCCGCTGGTATCCGGCGTCCCGGGTGATGTTCTCGTAGCACTGGTTGGCAAACTCCTCCATCCGTTTTTCCACGCCCGGGGGCCCGACGATGAAGAGGTCGTCCCGCCGCTGGGTCAGATAGACGTGCTCCAGCATGAGGAAGGGGAGGCCGGCGAAGTGGTCGGCATGAAAGTGGGTGAGAAAGACGACCTGGAGGTCTGTGAGGGGCACCTTCAGCCGCTTGAGGTGGGGCAACAGCGTGGGCGGAGCATCGAACAGGTACTTGCCATCGGCTATGAAAGAGCTCCAGTACCGTCCTTCGGAGGCGAAGGCGTTGCTCGAACCAAGAAAGGTCAGCTCCATGAAGGGCCCTCTTCGGGCGAAGGGCCGGCCCGCCCAGCGGCGGGTCAGCCCTTCGCTAGTCTACGCGCTGCTGGCGTCAGCAGCGACTACTTCTTCAGGATATGGATGGTGCAGGCGGAGCCCAGACCGATGACGTGGGCCAGCCCCGCCTTGGCGTCCTTTACCTGTCGAGCGCCGGCCTCGCCCCGCAGGTGCCAGACGATCTCGACGACGTTGGCGATGCCGGTGGCGCCCAAGGGGTGCCCCTTGGAGAGGAGTCCTCCGCTGACGTTGACGGGGATCTTGCCGCCGTTCCAGGTCGCCCGCTCGTCGATCAGCTTGCCGGCCTCGCCTTCGCCGCACAGGCCCAAGTTCTCGTAGTGCAGGAGCTCGGCTGTGGCGAAGCAGTCGTGAAGCTCCACCATGCTCAGGTCCTCCGGGCCGATGCCCGCCTTCTCGTAGGCCTCTTTGGCGGCGATGCGGGTGACGGTGTTGATGTCGTACATGACGGGGTTGCGTTCCTGCCAGGGGTCCGAGGTGATGACGGAGGCGGCGATCCAGACGGGTTTGCTGGTGTACTGGCGCGCCTTCTCTGCCGACATGATGACGACGGCGGCGGCGCCATCGCCCGTGGGGCAGCACATGTAGAGGGTGTTGGGCCAGGCGATGGGCCGGGCGTTCAGCACCTCCTCTAGGGGCGTCTCCTTCTGGTATTGGGCGTAGGGGTTGAGGACGCCGTGCTCGTGGTTCTTGACGGCCACCTTGGCGAACTGCTCGACGGTCGTCCCGTACTTGCGCATATGCTCGACCCCGGCCTGCCCGAAGACGCCCGGCATCAGCCCGGTGCCCATGACGCCCTCAGTGCTGTAGGCGCGGTCGCCACCGCTGCCTACACCCAAGAGGCCCATCTTCCCCATCTGCTCGCTGCCGATGGCCATGGCGATGTCGTAGGCGCCGGAAGCCACGGCCATCCAGGCCTCACGGAGGGCCGTGGACCCAGTGGCGCAGGCGTTGGATACGTTGATGACCGGCACGCCTGTGGCGCCGATCTCCTTCATGATCCGCTGGCCCACCGTCGCGTTGGACTGGTAAAGGTTGCCGCTGACGACGATCTCTATGTCCTTGATGGTGACGCCGGCGTCCTTCATGGCGCCGATGGCCGCTTCCGCCGCCAGGGTAATGACATCCTTGTCGGGATACCGCCCGAACTTGATCATGTTGGCGCCGACTATGGCTACATCTCGCATCGTCCTCACTCCTTACTTCTGTGCCGTGCCCAGCCTGCGGGCCCGGCGCCCGCTGGCCTTCTGCTGGTGACGTCCTTCCCGGTCATACCACCCGGAACTTGGCGGCGATGACATCGTTGCCTTCACGGTCTGTCGCCACCTTCTCCGTGAACATCTTCACCTTCTTGCCGAACCAATCGGTGCTGGGCTTCAGGGGGTCGAGGCCGTAGACGTTCCCCCGCACGGAGACGCCCTCGGGCAGGTCGATGATGGCCGCAACGTAGGGCGCCTCCAGCCCTGGCACCGTCTGGTGTACGACGGAGAAGACGTAGATCTCCCCTTCATCGCTGAACCGGAGCTCCTCGAAGGGCCCTAGCGAGCCGCACTTGCCGCAGGCGAGGCGCTCTCCCAGGAAGGTGGCCCCGCACTCTTTGCAGCGGGACCCCCAGAGATAGGCGGGCTCATTGGGGTAGTTGTCCGGTATGCGCAGAAAGGGCACCAAAGGTTTGATCTTCTTCTCGGTGACGGTCTCTTGGGTCAAGGGCGAACCTCCTTCTCGCGCTAACACAGGCGCGACTGAGATGTACCACGACTCTTACGTGCACGTCAAGTGCCGGGATGCCATCAGCCCTCCACTACGTGCTGGTCGTCCCGGTCCAGGGGTGGGATGGATAGGCTCATGACCAGCGCCTCGCCCTTGACGGCGCGCACGCTGTGCACCGTCCCCTGCTCGATGCGCACGGTCTCGTAAGGGCGAAGGCGCAGGGTGTGGTCGCCTACGGTGGCCTCCACCTCGTGCTCCAGCACTGTGTAGATCTGGGCGCACTTCTCATGGTAGTGGGGCGCCACGTGCTCCGTCTCCAGCATACGTATGATGCGTATGCTGCACTCCGGCATGGAGACGTGAGAGAGGATCTCGTACATGCCCATGTCGCTCATGATTTCACCTGCTCGAAGTAACTGGCCCTGGCTTTCTCATACTCCTCTGGCCGGTTCATGTCCAGTAGCACCAGGGCAGAGGGGAACTCTATTTCGGTAATCCGGCGCTCGTGCCGCTGGATAACGGCTCGCAGGCCCTGGGTCTCCTCCCGCACCTGCCGCAGCTCCGGCAGCAGCGAGCCGTCCACGATGAGGGGGTGGCCCCGCTCGCCCTGGTGCACTGGCAGCGTGATCAGGCTGCGCCGCCGAAAGTGCACCTCCACCAGGCGCTTGCTGACCGAAGCCGGCCGCGGTTGGTCCACGTTCAGGATGACGATCGCCTGCGTGTTATCGGGCAGGGCGGCGGCGCCCACACGGACGGACGAGGCCCGGCCCTCGGCGTACAGTTCGTTCACGATGGCCTGGGCGCCGGCCCGGTGGACGTAGGGTAGCACCTCGTGCGCGCGGTGGCCCAGGACGACGACGATCGGCGACGCTGGAATCTCCGCCAGCTGGGCTAGCTGGTACTCGATCAAGGTCTGCCCGCCCCATTCCAGCAAGGGCTTGGGGGTTCCCATACGGGTTGACTCGCCGCCGGCCAGCAGGACGGCGGCCACTCCTGCCACGGCCGCCCCTCACTCCACGGAGAACAGGGAGTCCAACTTCATGGCCAAGGCCACGTTGCCCGCCAGGTGCACCTTGCGCATGGTGATGGCGAACACGGGGTTCAGGTCGCCCGTCGAGAGGTCCATCCAGATCTCGGGCTTGGTTTTCAGCTCTAGGTCGAACTTCTCGGGTGCGCCGTCGGCAGAATCGGCGCGGCCATCGTGGGTATAGACGGTCCACTGACCGCCGCCGGGGCCCTCCATCGTGAACAGGTAGGTGGTGTTCTGGTCTGCGCCGCGGCTGCTCCAGTAGATCAGGGGCATGTAATGGAAGACGCGGTCCAGGTGGTAATGAACCTGCTCAGGGGTGCTTGCCTCTATCCAGTGGGGCAGCTTCTTCTTGGCGACTTTGCGGATCTGCTGGTACTGCGATGGGAGGAACAGGTAGCTGGCGTGGAAGAGATCGCGGATGGTGCCCGCACGGTCCCAGCCGGGGCTGTTGGCCGGGCGGTCCAGGTCGGCTTCGCTGAGTCCTTCCAGCATCTGGAGGTGCTCCTCGAAGGCGGCCTTCATGCGCGCCAGGAGCTCGGACACGGGGAGGTCGCGCCGCCTGGCCACGCAGGCCTCGTGAAAGGCCGTTGCGTCCTCCCGCTTCTCGAAGCCGGGGATGCTGGCCGGCTCTCCGGCGATGGCCTGGCGGGTGAGCGGCAGCGCCTGGTCCTCCTGGGCGCCGACGGTGTTGGCCAGGTGCTCCTTGGCCGTCCACTTGTCCACCTTCTTCTTCCAGTCGGCATCGTCGAGGCGGCCGAAGCCGTCCAGGCAGCGCTTTAGGGCGCTACTGTAGAACTCTCTTATCTGCTCCTTGCTAGGCTTCACTGGCGGCTAAACCTCCGATCATAGGGTGACTATATATTACCGAGAGCCCGCAATACGCGCTCCGGCGTCAGGGGGAGCTCATGGACGCGGGCGCCACAGGCATCGGCGACGGCGTTGGCTACGGCAGCGGGGGTGGCGACGATGGAGGGCTCGCCCACGATGCGCGCGCCGTAGGGCCCCTCCTCTGACGGCACCTCCACGATGATGGCTTCTATGGGTGGCACATCGGCTGGCGTCGGCAGACGATAGTCCAAGAGGTCGCCGTTGACCAGGCGGCCGCTGCCGTCGAAGAGGAGCTCTTCCCAGAGGGCGATGCCCAGGCCCTGGCTGGCGCCACCCTGGATCTGTCCCTCTACGGAGAGAGGGTTGATGGCGAATCCGGCGTCCTGGGCCACGGCCAGACCCAAGACCCTGACCTGGCCTGTCTCGGTGTCGACCTCCACCTCCGCGGCCTGCGCGGCGAAGCCCGGGGCCCACTTCCGCGTGGCCACCGCCGCCCGCCCGACGACGGCGGGGTAGGGTGCGCCGAAGTTGGTGCTCAGACGCCCCAGCTTCTGGAAGCTGACCGATCGCTGGGGGTCGCCCTTCACCCTGATCTCGCCATCCCTCATCTCTAGCTCGTCCTCCGCCGCCGACAGCCTGTCTCTGGCCAGGGCCAGGAGCTGGCGCTTGGCGTCCTCCGCGGCCTCCTTGACGGCCCGGCCGACGGTGTAGGTGGTCTTGCTGCCGGCGCTCATCCCAGCGTAGGGCGCCGTCTTCGTGTCGCCCGAGGTGACGGAGACCATGGACAGGGGGACGCCCAAGACCTCGGCCGCGATCTGGCGAAAGGAGGTGTTGGTGCCGGTGATGTCCGAGGAGCCCACCGTAATGTTGATGGTGCCGTCGCTGTTGAGGCAGACGATGGCGCTGGCCGGCTGGAGGCCGCCCATCCAGCCGCCGACGGCCAGGCCCACGCCGCGCCGCTTCGCTCCTTCCTCTTGCCGGGTGCTGGCGCGGCGGCGCCAGACGCTGCTCTGGGCGATGGCCTCCAAGCACTCCCGCAGGCCGATGGCAGGGTAGGCCTGGCCTGTGGGAAGGGGATCGCCCGCCGCGACGGCGTTCTTGAGCCGTACCTCCAGGGGGTCCAGGCCCAGCTCTTTGGCCATCATATCCATATGGCTTTCGATGGCAAAGGTGGCGTTGTGGGCTCCGGGTGCTCGCAGAGCCCCCACGCTCACCTTGTTGGTCAAGACCTCGTAGCCTTGGATCTCCAGGTTGGGGCAACGGTAGTAGCCACCGACGGCGATGCATCCCGGCAGCATGGGCGCGCCGGGAAACGCTCCGGAGTCGTAGATCAGGCGGGCCTTGAGGGCCACGAGGGTGCCGTCACGCTTCATCCCAGTCTTCAGCTCGACCCGGGCGAAGGGGGCTGGCGTGCCTGCCACCATGTCCTCGCGCCGCCCCATAACGTACTTCACGGGCCGCTGCACGGCCATGGCCAGGGCAGCGGTCATGAGCTCCGTCAGAAAGATCTTGCCGCCGAACCCCCCGCCGACCTCCGTGGCGGTGACCCGGATGCGGTTCTCGGGAACCCCGAGTGTCTGGGCCAGCTCGTCCCGCACGTAGAAGGGGGCCTGCGTGCTAGTCCAGACCGAGAGCTCCCCGTTGGGGCTGTAGTCTGCCACCGTGGAGTGGGTCTCAATGTAGGCCTGGTGCACCATGCTGGACGTCCACACGCCCTCCACGACACAATCGGCCTCGGCGAAGCCGGCCTCGACATCTCCGCGGCGGAAGGACAGCTGCGACGCGATGTTGGTGGGCTTGCCCCCCTGCTCCTCTTCGGCCGCTTCCACCGTGACGTGGCCTCGCTCCTCAGAGCGGTCGATCTGGCTGAGGGGAGAACGCACCAAAGGCGCTCCTTCCTCCATGGCTGCTAGGGGGTCCAGCACGGCCGGCAGCGGCTCGTACTCCACTTGTATGAGGTCCAGCGCTTCCTCGGCCACGTGAGGATCCTCGGCCAGCACCGCCGCCACGGGTTGGCCGCAGAATAGCACCTCATCTTGAGCGAAGATGATCCCTCGCCGGTTGGACGGGTTCACCTTACAGGGTGGGAGATCGCCCGCGGCCAGGACGGCGAACACACCAGGCTTGGCGCGGGCCCGCGAGAGGTCGATGGCCTTGATGCGAGCGTGGGCATAGGGGCTGCCCAGTACTTTAGCATGGAGCATCCCGGGCAGCTTCATGTCTCCCGCGTAGACCGTGCGCCCCGTGACCTTGCCCACGGCATCCTCCCGGGGCACCCGTTGGCCTATCGCCCGATGCCGGGCAGGCTGGTCCTGTTGCCGGCTCGCGGTAGCTTGCGCCATAGCGGTCTCCTTCTAGGGCTGACGCCTAATCGAGCTTATTCCATGCCGCCTGGACTATGGCCTCGTAGATTTTGGCGTAGCCGGTGCAGCGGCACAGGTTGCCGGCTAGCGCCTCCCGAACGTCGTCCACCGATGGAGACGGCTTCTGCTGCAGAAGCCACCCCGCCATCACGATCATCCCCGGGGTGCAGAAGCCGCATTGCACGGCGCCGGCATCGACGAAGGCCCGCTGCACGGGGTGGAGGGCGCCTCCAGCGGCCATGCCCTCGACGGTGGTGACGGAGCAGCCGTCAGCCTGGGGCGCCAGCACGAGGCACGAGGTGATAGGGCGCCCGTCCAGCAGCACTGTGCATGCTCCGCAGTCGCCCGTCCCGCAGCCCTCTTTCGGCCCGGTAAGGCCGAGGTGGTCCCGCAGGGTCTCCAGCAAGCTCCAGCGTGGTTCCACCAGCAGCTCGCGGGGCTGGCTGTTGAGGGTGATGCTGATAGGGTATCTGGCCATTCCTAACTCCTCGCTGAGGCCCTGGCCAACGACTCCCGCAGCAGGCGCTCCGTGAGCACCCGGACGAGGTGGCGGCGATAGGTGGCGGAACCGCGCTGGTCATCTATGGGGGCGCACTCGCCGGCGGCCGTGGCGGCCGCCCGAGCGAAGGTCTCGTCCGAGGCCTTCTGGCCCTCCAGTGCCGCCTCGGCCCCATGGGCCCGCATCGGCACCGGGCCCACGGCGCCGAGGGCCACCCGTGCGCGGGCGATGCGCGTGCCTTCTACCGTGAGGGCGATGGCGACGCCGGCCACGGCGATGTCCATTCGGGCCCGCGGGGTCTGGCGCCGGTAGGCCGTGCCGGTGCCCGGCGGCAGCGGCGGAATGCGCAGCTCTAGCAGGATCTCGCCGTGCTGGAGGGCCGTGAGGCCGGGCCCTTTGAAGAACTCCTGTAAGGGCAGCCTCCGTGTACCCGTAGGGCCAGCGATTACGGCCTCGGCGTCCAACGCCAATAGGGGCGGCGCCGTGTCCGCTGAGGGGGCGGCGTTGCATAGGTTGCCGCCCACCGTCGCCATGTGCATCGTCTGTATCGAGCCGACCAGGGAGGCGCCCTCTGCCAGGGCTGCGTAGCCGCGGCTGACGCTCTCGGTATGGGCGATCTCCCACATGGGGGTAGTAGCACCGACACGGAGGCCGCCATCAACCTCGATGCCCCGGAGATCGGGGATACGGTGCAGGCTCACCAGACGCGAGGGGATGGGAAACCGGGTGGAACCCTCCTTCATCTGTGGCACCAGATCCGTGCCGCCCGCCAGCGGCCGCGCCGCTGACGCTGGGTCCGAGAGGAGTTCGATGGCCTCCTTCAGGGAGCCCGGGGCGAAGTATTCGAAGTTGCGCACAGAGGGTCCTCGAGTCTAGCCAGGCAGACCGCCGTCCGGTGTGCCCATTGTAGCCGTACGCGCCCTAGGCGGCCAGAGCCCTATCACCCGCGCTTCCTCCAGGCCCCTGTATTGGATGAGAACCTTGATGCGGCCTAGGCCAGCGGGGTCTATGAGCTCCAACGCCTGCCGCCTGCGGGCGTAATAGCCCTCCAGGCCGGCGTCGTCTTCTCCGGGCGGAGCCATGGCCTCACGAATACCCAGGTGGAGCAGGAACTCGCACTGGGTGAGGAGGCCTAGGGTGCTGAGGCCCGCTTCCTCGCCGGCCCTGCGGATACTGGTGAAGTCCACGTGGGCGGTGATATCCTGGCGCCCCAGGCGGACGTAGGGGTCTGTCGAAGGGTTGTGGCGGTAGAAGCACATCAGGGTGCCGCTCTTGCGCCAGGGCGCATACAGCTCTGGCGCCACGTAGCCATAGTCCATGGTGAGGAGGAAGCCGCGGCGTAAGGCCGCCGCCGCCTGGCGCACCCAGCGGACCGCGTCCAGGTTAACCTCGACGCAGCAGCCATCCTGGGGCCGGAGTCCCAGCCCTTGGAAGTAGGCTTCGATCTCGGGGGTCGAAGGCTCCCGCAGCTCTTCCTGGAAGCTGGAGCCGTCCCAGGTGACAAATATCTCGTAGAGGCGACCGCCCCTGGCGGCTACCCGGTGCACTGGCATAGAGTCCAGCAGCTCGTTGCTGAAGATGCAGCCGTCAACGTCCGAGGGCACGCTGTCTTGCCAGCGGACGTAGGGGCCGAGTCCGGCGGTTTCCAGCGTCTCCTTCTGGCGTTCCCGGAGGGCGGGGCTGGCCTCCACGATGGTGTAGGTGAGGGCATCTGCGAAGCCGGGGGCAGCCCGCCTGGCCCAGCGCAGGATGTCCAGACAGAGGGCGCCCGTGCCTGCGCCGGCCTCCACTGCCTGAAAGCGGGCCGGACGATCCAGGGCCGTCCACATGCCTAGGAGCTGACGGCCGAGCATGGCGCCGAAGAGGGGCCCGACCTCTGGACTCGTCAGATAGTCGCCCTGGCGGCCCATCTTCTCGCGGCGGGCGCAGTAGTAGCCCAGGCCCGGCTCGTAAAGGGCCATGGCCATGAACTCTCGGAAGGGGATTCCATCCTCAGCCCGGATGCGCTGGATGATGCGTTCCTTCAGCACGGCGTTTTCGCCAGGGGGTTCAAACTCAGCGGCCATCGCCCATTATGGTATCACCGGCCGCTGGCGCTGGGGCCGAGAGGGGTGGTAAGATGTTAGCATCGACGCAATAGTTGTAATGAGTGCAATCAATGTCCCAGGACGCAGAGCTGCGTAACGAAGCCTTCCAGCTCTTTGGACGTCTCGTCGTCCGGTCCGACCCGTCACGCCTGGAGGCCTGGGTGGGGCTCGGCCTAACGCTAACGCAACTGCGGGTGCTTTTCATCCTGCGCATGGAGGACGGTCTCTCGGCGCGGGCGCTGGCGGAGCGCCTTGGGGTAACTCCTCCCACGCTAACCCGGATCATGGATCGTCTGGTGAGGCACCGGCTGGTGCGGCGGCAGGAGGACGGCGACGACCGGCGGCTGGTGCGCCACTACCTCTCGGAGTACGGGCGGCAGGCGGTGGAGGAGATGGAACGGACGGGGCGGGCCAGGATGGACAGGGTGTTCGCCCGGCTGAACGATGATCAGGTCCGCCGGATTGTGGAGGCGTTGCGCGACCTGACGGCGGCGCAAGAGGCGCTGGAGCAGGAAGAGGCCGGGTGCTTGCGCCAGGAGACGAGGGCGTAGGATGGCCGCCGGCAGTCAAACGATAGCTCCCATCTCGGACATGGGCACCCGCACCAAGGTGGTGGTCATGGCCGGGACCCTCCTTGGCCTCTTCACGGCGGCGATGGACCAGACGGTGGTCGGCACCTCCATGCCACGGATCATCGCAGACCTCGGAGGCTTCGGTCTGTTCAGTTGGGTGGGTACCGGCTTCATGTTGGCCTCCACGACCACAGTGCCGGTAGTCGGCAAGCTGACGGACCTCTACGGGCGAAAACCCTTTTACATGCTGGGGATTGCCGTACTCATCGGTGGGTCGGCGCTGGCTGGCTCGTCCCAGAACGTAGAACAGCTCATCGCCTTTCGTGTCGTCCAGGGGCTGGGCGCCGGGATGATCATGGGCATCGCCTTCGCCATCGTGGGGGACGTCTTCCCCCCGGCGGAGCGTGGCCGCTGGGCCGGCCTGATGTCCGGCACCTTCGCCTCCGCCAGCGTCATCGGGCCGCTGCTCGGCGGCACCCTGACGGACCACGTGCACTGGCGCTGGGTGTTCTACGTGAACCTGCCTTTGGGCTCGCTGGCGCTGCTGGTGCTCCTCCTGGGGATGCCGAATATCCGCCCTGCGACGCGGCCGCAACTCGACTATCGGGGCATCCTCTGTCTAGTGGCCACGGTGGTGCCGCTCCTTCTTGCCCTGTCGTGGGCGGGCAGCCGGTATCCCTGGATCTCGCCGCAGGTGATCGGATTCTTGGCGTGGGCGGCCTTGGGGCTGGTGTTGTTCACCTGGGCGGAGCTGCGGACGTCGGATCCCGTGCTGCCCATGTCGTTCTTCCGCAACCGGGTTTTTGCCGTCTCGGCCCTGGTGACGTTGATCAGCGGGTTTGGGATGTTCGGCAGCCTATTCTACATCCCGCTTTTCGTACAAGGCGTGATCGGCAAATCGGCCACCAACTCGGGCATCGTCACCATGCCCATGATGATCGCCATGGCGATATCCAGCGCCATCGCAGGTCAGATCATGTCGCGCTCCGGACGCTACAGAATACTGGGCGTCCTTGGCATGGCAGTGATCGTGGCCGGCTTCGTTGTGCTTTCGCGGTTGGATGTGCACTCCACGAGCCGGGACGCGACGATGGGCATGGTGATCCTGGGGGCTGGATTCGGTACCTCGATACCCATCTTCATGCTAGCCGTGCAGAACGCTGTGCCCTACAGGTACATGGGGATATCGACATCCAGCATCCAGTTCCTGCGCTCCGTAGGCGGCACCATGGGGGTTGCCGTAATGTTTTCCCTCATCCAGGCGCAGTACCACGATGGCCTGCGGGCCAACGTGCCTGCCGTCGTGCAGGAGCAGCCACAGCTCAGCAAGGCCTTGAACGACCCTCAGTTCCTGCTGAACGCCGAGGCTTACGGCAGGGTGCAGCAGGCGTTCCAGGGCTTCGGGGCCCAGGGCCAGGCGATATTCGACCAGACGATCAACGCCGTCAAGGTGTCGCTATCTTCGGCCATCACGGAGGCTTTCTTCGCCTCCGTCTTCATCATGGCTGCTGCGGCAGTGGTCGCCGCCTTCATGAAGGAGATCCCCCTCCGCAAGTTCCATTACCTGGAGGCGGAGGGCGGCGTGCGGGACGAACTCGCCCCACAGGCGCCGCAGGTGGCAGCCGGGCCCGTGGCCAGCCTGCCGGATGCGGCCAAGATGCAGCCGTCGGGGCGCGAGGGCCCTGGTGGCCTCCTGGCCGGTGGCCCCGGCGTCCGGCTGCTGGCGTTAGGCGCGGCCGTTAGCCTGCTGGCGGTGCTGGTCGTGCGGCTTGTCCGTCGCCTCTAGTCGCTCCGACCTGTTCGGGCGGCGTTGGAAGGCCGGCCCGTTTGCCGGAGGCCCGGTCTTGATGGTTTGATGGTCTCTGAAGCGTGCCATGGACCTTATCTGGGATGGCGTCAAGGAGGCCGTCCGCCTCGTCTTTACCGGCAACGGTTACGTTTACGAGGTGACCTTCACGTCGCTCCTCGTCTCGGGAGCGGCCACGGGCATCGCCGTGGTGGTGGGCCTGGGGCTAGCGTCGCTCCTCGCCTTCTCGTCGCCGCCGGGGCGCACGGCAGCGATAGGGGTGCTGAATACAGGCATGGCCCTGCCCCCGGTGGTCGTGGGCCTCTTCGTCGCGGTGATGTTATGGCGGACGGGGCCCTTCGGACAGCTGCACCTCCTGTACACCCGCTGGGCCATCATCATCGCCCAGGCCATCATCGCCACGCCTGTGGTCACGGCCCTGGCCGTCGCCGCCCTTCAGAGCCTGCACCCGCGCCTGCGGTTGCAAGTCCTCGCCCTGGGGGCGTCCCGCTGGCAGGCGGCCTGGCTTCTGTTTAGAGAGGCGCGCCAGTCTCTCATGGCCGCCGTTATCGCCGGCTTCGGGGCCGCCATCTCAGAGGTAGGGGCCACCATCATGGTAGGCGGCAACATAAAGGGGGAGACTCGCACCCTGACATCGGCTGCCGTCCTGGAGGTGTCGCAGGGGCATCTGGAGACGGCGATGGCGCTATCGTTCATCCTCCTGGCGGTCATCTTTCTCGTGATCCTCTCCTTCACCCTGGTGCAGCAACGGAGGCCCCGTCCTTGATGGCGCCTCGTTTGGGTCTGAGGGGCGTGCGGGTGTCCTGGAGCGGGCGCAGCATCCTCGAGGTGGATTCCCTGGACGTCTTTCCAGGCGAGGTTTTGGCTGTGGTGGGTCCCAACGGGGCCGGCAAGAGCACCCTCTTGCAAGTCATGGCACTGCTGCAACGCCCAGGCCAAGGGCAGGTGCTGTTCGATGGCCAGCCGGCCAGGCCGGGTTCGCTGGGGCTCCGCCGGCGGATGGCGATGGTTTTCCAGGAGCCTTTGTTGCTGGGGGGAACAGTCGGATACAACGTCTGCTGCGGGCTGGCGATGCGGGGGGTGCCGCGGGGTGAGCAGGAGCGGCGGGCGGCGCTCTGGCTGGAGCGCTTCGGTGTGGCCCACCTGGCCGGCCGGTCTGTGCGGTCGCTCTCCGGTGGCGAGGCGCAGCGGGTAAGCCTGGCCCGGGCCCTGGCGCTGGAGCCGGAGGTGTTGCTCCTGGACGAGCCCTTCGCGGCCCTGGACGCGCCCACCCGCGGTCTCCTGATGGACGACCTGGACCAGGTGCTGGCGGAGCGCGGGACGACCACCGTGTTCGTGACCCACGACCGCAACGAGGCGCTGCGCCTGGGGGACAGGGTGGCGGTGCTCATGGGCGGCCGCGTCAGGCAGTGCGGGACGCCCTCGGACGTTTTCGCCGCCCCGGCGGACGCCGAGGTGGCGGCTTTCGTGGGTGTCGAGACCATCGTCTCGGGGCAGGTGCGGGAGGTCAGCCAGGGGCTGGCGCTGGTGGACGTCTGCGGCAGAACAGTGGAGGCGCCGGCAGCCAGCGGGCCCGGGTCCGGCGTCCTGGTCTGCTTGCGGCCTGAGGATGTGGTGTTGGAAGCGCCGGCGGAGGGCGTAGCTCACAGCAGCGCCCGCAACCGCTTGCCGGCGGTGGTGCGCCGGGCCCTGCCCGCCGGACCCCTCGTCCGGGTGGAGCTGGACGCGGGTTTTCCGCTGGTGGCCCTGGTCACGAGACAATCAGCTGGCGAGCTGGCCTTGGCCCCTGGCGCGTCTGTGGTGGCATCCTTCAAGGCGACGGCGGTGCACCTCATACCGCGGCGCCGGGAAGGCGCCCGCGGTGGCTAAGGCGACGGCGACGGGAGCTTGGCCAGGAGCCTCAGGTCGTTGCTGATGATCCCTTCGGCCCCCAGCTCTAGGAGACGCCGGGCCTCGTCGAGGTCGTCAACCGTCCAACAGTAGGCGCCGATGCGCCGCTCCGCCAGGAAGCGAAGCCTCTTCTCCGTGGCCAAGCGATGGTGCATGCAGAGCCCTCTTGTGGCCCTGTTGCCCTCGATCATGCGCCTGACTATCGCCCATTGGCTCCGGTGCTCGACTGAGTAGCGGACCTCGAGGCGTGGCGCCACCTCTCGCACACGGTCCAACACGCCGTATACCTGTCCGCAGACGGCCACCCACGTCTGAGCCCCATACTCCGTGATGCGGGCGGCAAGCGTGCTGGCGAAAGCGGCGGTCTGCCGCCCGTTATAGTGGCCCTTCACGTCCAGTAACAGCCGTTTCTTGCCCGCCGTGGCCCGCAGGAGGCCGGCCAGCTTCAAGGGCGGGAATTCCGGCCTCAGGTAGTAGCCCCGCCACAGCGCCAGGCTGAGGGGGAGCAAACGGTGCCCGGCCATCTGCTTGTCCATCAGCAGCGGCAGGAAGCCCAGCCGGCGCTCGTGCCGCACCCAGATGTCCCCAGCGCGATACCAGATGTCGGCCTCGATGACGTCAATGTCAGCGGCCAGGGCGCGCCTAAGGAGCCCCGGGTTGTTGCCATAGGCGTGGGCGATGCGCACAGGGCGGAGGGTCTCTCCCATCTCCCGAGGCGTTGGTGCTAGCGGGCCCGGGCAGCCTCCGAGGCGATGCGCTGAAGCTGCTGGGCGCGGAGCCGGTATTGGGCCGCCGCCATCGCCAATATCTGGCGAAGCGTGTAGGTGGTGCCATCCTCCGCTGTAGCGGTGCGCTCCAGGTCGGCGGGGACGAGGTCGTGCAGCAGGTTAGTGAAGCGCCGGTGGGCAACTTGCAGCGATATCTTGGCCTCTCGCAAGGAGAGGAAGTCCGCCTTCTCCAAGCACGGGGGCTGGGGCAGCTTCAGGGCCCGGGCCGCCAGGCGCCCGTAGTAGAAGTTGACCTCATCGGAGGTGCGTTCCAGAATGCTGCGCACGGAGTCGCCGTTCGCCGCCGCCCGGTCATAGACCGCGGGGTCGCAGACCTCCAGCGCCTCCATGAGGGCGTCCCTGGAGTCCTCCAGACGGCGGAGGAGCTCTTCGAGTTCGAAGGCCGGCTCGGAGTTTCCCTCGGTGCTCATCGGAATACTACCTCCAGGGGCTAGGAGCGCTACAAGGCCATCCCTCTCGCAAGGAACTGAGGGCGCATCAGGTCCGTCCCGTGACGGCTACCAGTATATGAGCGCCTCCAAAGGGCGGCAAGCCAGCGTCAGGGCGGCGTTGGCGCAGACCGGATGCGGGTGCCCTGCTTCTTGAGGATGCGGGTGCTGAACAGGACATCGTGGGGAAGGCCTTCCAGGCCGGCCTCGCGGTTGATCTCCTGGACCTTGTGCAGCACCTCCTCCTGGGACATGCCGTGGACCATGGCGAACAAGTTGTAGGGCCAGCCAGGCCGGCGTGGCCGCCGGTAACAGTGGGTGATCTCCGTCCGTTGCCCCAACCTCGCTCCAACCTCTGATACCCGCTCGTCGGGCACGTCCCACACGGCCATGCCGTTATACCTGACGCCCAGGGCATAGTGGTTGGGCACCGCCGCCAGGCGCTTGATGATGCGGCGATCCAGGAGAGAGCGCAGCATCGCCAGGACCTCCCCCTCGCCAGTACCCAGTTGTTCAGCGATCTCCTTCCAGGGCTCGGGGACCAGGGGTATCCCCTCCTGGACGATAAGGAGGAGCTGTCGCTCCAACGGGCTGATGGCAGCCTCCGTACCCACGCCTTCCCCCTGTTCCGTCATCCCTGGTGTCCCGTAGCGCCGTTCTCGTCAGCGTCCGGCAGCTCGTAGTAGAACTCGACGCGGTATTCCTCCAGGGTCGGGAGGTTGAGGACCTCGAGGCCAGTCTCCCTCTCGATCTCGCTGATGACGCGCTGCACCGCCTGTGGGTCTTCCGAGGATACGACGAACCACAGGTTGTAGTGGTGGGTGCGCTCGTAGTTGTGAGAGATCTCCGGGTGGCGGTTGATGGCGGCGATGACCTCGTCCAGCCGTTCGGGGGGTGCGGCCACGGCGGCCAGGGTGCGCTCTCCCCCCAACTGGGGCGCGTTGAGGATGGCGCCCAGGCGTGTCAGGCCCCCTTCGTCCAGCAGGCGGCGCAGGCGGCGTATCACATCTTCCTCGGTCGTCCCGACGGCGCGGGCGGCCTCCAGATACGGGCGCGGCGTGAGGGGTATGCCCCTCTGGAGCAGGTTTATGAGGCGCCGGTCGCTGCTATCCAGATACACCGCGTCATCGATCCTCTGGCGCGTGTTGTCATACCGAGGCGGGCAGGGCCTCTGGCGGCAGCGGCTGATAGCGGGTGATGGGGGCGAAGAGGTCCAGCACGGAACGGTCATCGCTGATGGCCCGCATGGGGCCGCTGCGGGCTGCCAGGAGCCGGTCCCGAATGAAGAAGCGGGCGACGGCGGCCTTGCGGGCTGAGCCTGTCTTCCGCATCTCCTCCTGGGCGGCTTCCAAGAGGAGCGACGCCTGCGTGAGGTCCGAGAGGAAGGATGTCACGCGCCGGGCGTGGAGCTGCCGCAGGTCGGCGTCTGCTCTAGCCAGGAAGAGGATCATCTCTTGGGCATCGCGCCGGGCCTGGAGCACAGCGTCCTTGAGTTGGGCCAGCGCCGGGTGCTCGACGCCTGCGAGCGCCCGGTCTACGCGGTCCAGGAGGGCGTCGTGGGCGTTCTCCTTGGCCATGGAGCGCAGGACGTCCAGGCAGATGATGTTCTCGGTGCCCTCCCAGATGGTGTGGCATTGGGCGTCCCGCAGTTGGCGGGCCGTGGGCCAGGTCTCGACGTAGCCGTTGCCGCCGAGGATTTCCACGGCCTGGCTGGCCAGCTCCAGGCCGCCGCGGGCGCCCCGGAACTTGGCCAGGGGCACCAGGATGCGGTAGAGGCGGCGGCCCTTTTCGTCTCCGGTGGCCCCGGCTAGGGAGGCGGCCTCGAAGACCATGGCGGAGGCGCCCTCCAAGGCCACCACCATCTGAACCAGCGTCTCCTGAACCATCGGCAGCTCATCCAGGCGCCGGCCGAAGGCCGTGCGGTGGGCCGCGTAGATGGCGGCTTCCAGGAAGGAGCGCCGCATGATGCCCAGCCCCATGGTGGCCACCCCCAGGCGCGACCCGTTCACCATGCTCATCATGCGGTTGAGGCCCCGTGCCTCGGAGCCGGCGTCGCGGTTAGGGTTGCTCAGGATGTAGGCCTCTGCATCGATGAAATCGACCTCGGCCGTGGGCACCGAGCGCGTCCCCAGCTTGTCCTTCAGCCGCTTGATGCGGATGCCGTTGCGGGTGCCGTCGGCGCGCTCCGCGGGCACCAGGAAGAGGGCCAGGCCCCGCACTCCCGCCTCGGCCCCCTCGGGGCGCGCCAGGGTGGCGATGGCCTTGGCGTCAACGTTGGAGCAGAACCACTTGGACCCGTTGAGCAACCAGCGGTCGCCGTCCCGGCGGGCCACCGTCTCGCTGGTGCCGAGATCAGAACCGCCGCGGATCTCCGTCATGAACATGGCTCCATCCCAGGAGCCGTCGAAGGTGGGCGATTGGAGGTGTGGCAGCACCCTCTCCTTGATCTCCGGCGAGCCCCAGCGCGAGACCAGGAGCTCGACGCCGCTAGTCATCCCCGTAGCGCACACCATGCCGGTGTCGCATTGACTGAGAAGGTAAGTGAAGGCCGAGCCTAGTACTGTGGGGATGGGCTTGCCCCGGCGCGCCGATAGCCCCTGGGGCCCTTCGTTCCATATGTCGCGCTTGCTCTCGATGGCGTCAGGGTGGTGAACGATGGTGCAGACCTCGTTGCCCCAGGCGTCGTAGCGCTCCAGGCGCGGCGGGTTGCGGTCGATCACCTCCGCCCGGCGCGCCAGGGGCCCGCCACAGAGTTCGCCCCAGCGCACCAGCGTCTCCTCGGCCCACTCTCTGTCTTCGGCCCCGATGTACCGGTCCGCTATGTCCCGCAGGTTGGGGTCGATGAGGTACCAGTTGAGTCCTATGGCGGACTCAAAGCTGCTATAGTCGATGCCCTCGCCGTTGCTCCTAAGCCTATCCATTGTGGCTCTCCTCTCTCTCTCTGCTGCCAGGTTGGTGGTGCGTCCCCTTCCGACTAGTATAGCGCCTGCGATGCCGGGACGCCGGCGCCCGCCGCTACTCCGCTCCAAGAAGCTCCACGTCGAAAATGAGCGTAGCGTTCGGAGGGATCGCCGGAGGGCTGCCAGAGGCCCCGTACGCCAGCTCCGGCGGTATGATAAGCCGCCGCTTGCCGCCCACCTTCATGGAGGCGACGCCCTCGTCCCAGCCGGCGATCACCTGGCCCCGGCTCAAGAGGAACGAGAGCGGGCTGGCCCTGTCGATGGAAGAATCGAATTTGGTCTGGCTGCCGGCGAGCCAACCGGTATACTCCACCGTCACCTTCTGTCCTGGCTGCGGGGCGGGCCCCGTGCCCTCCTGGATATCGATGTACTGGAGGCCGCTAGGGGTGGTAACGGGCGTGCCGCTCACGGGCGGGGGCGACTCTGGCGCTGGCTCACGCACGTCCACCAACTGCACATCCATCACCAGTGTGGCGTTGGGGGGGATGGCCGGCGGCGAGCCCTGCTCACCATACCCCAGGCTGGGTGGTATGAGGAGCTTGCGCCGGCCGCCGACCCTCATAGTGGCCACACCCTCCTCCCAGCCTTTGATGACCTGGCCGCTGCCCAATCGGAAGCCGAAGGGGCGCCCCCGGGCGACGGTGCTGTCGAAGACATCGCCCCCTTTGACCTTGCCCACGTAATGCACGACCACCACCTGGCCCTCCTGGGGGGCTGGGCCATCGCCCGTCACGACGTCCACGTACTTCAGGCCGCTGGGAGTCGTGACGGCCCCGGAGAACTCGTCGCTGCCCCGCAGGGCGGCTGCCAGGACCAGGGCGCCGCCTACCGCCGATGCTAGTCCGCCGGCCATCAGGAGCCACGGCAGCCAGGATGGGATGCGGGCCCAGCGGGCCGCCCGCCTCTCCCGCGCCTGCGCCAGGGCCAGGGCCCGCGCCTGGTCGTACGCTGCCCTCCGGCGCGGGTCGTCGAGCGTATCGAAGGCCTCGTTGATCTCGCGCATCATCGCCGGGTCCCTCGGCGCCTTGTCAGGGTCCGGCTGGTATCGCCGGGCTAGGCGCTCGTAGGCCTGGGCGATCTGCTCACGGGTGGCCTGGGGTCCAACCCCCAGGACGGCGTAGTAGTCCTTGTGGCTCGTCACGGCGATGGGCTGGCTGGAGGCTGCGAGGGAGCACTGGCCGTTGGTACCGGTGTGGCCTTCCTGAAGATATCGACTAATTCGACGTCAAAGATCAACGTGGCGTTGGGCGGTATCTTGGGCGGCGAGCCGGTAACCCCGTAGCCTAGCTCGGGCGGGATGATGAGGCGGCGCTTGCCACCCTTCTGCATCGTCGCTAGGCCCTCGTCCCAGCCCTTGATTACGCTTCCGGTTCCCAGGACGAAGCTGAAGGGGGCGGCGCGCTCCACCGAGCTATCGAACTTCGTGCCGTCGGACTGGAGCCAACCCGTGTAGTTGACCACGACGGTGTCGCCCGGCGATGGCGGGTCGCCCGTGCCGGGCTGGATATCGATGTACTGGAGGCCAGAGGGGGTGGTGACGGCTTCGCCCGTGACCTCTGGCGGGTTGGCCGGCGCCACTCCCGGCGTCTGGGCCGGCAGCGTCGGCGTGGGGCTGGCCGGGGCGACGCTGGCGCTGACCGTGGGCTGGCTGACGGCGTTCTGGCCGCCGCCACCGCCGGTGAGGGATGCCACTATGACGGCGATGATGATGAGGACGGCTATGCCGAGGCCGATGCCGCCCAAGAACTCGGGCCGCGCTAGGAAGTCGGAGAACGCCGACTCCTGCGCCTCGACGGCGGCGCCCGGTTTGCGGCGGGAGCGGCGCCGGTCGTACTCTGCCCGGCGTTTCGGGTCCTTGAGGACGGCGTAGGCTGCCTGAAGCTCCTCCCAGCGCTGCCGCGCCTTGGGTTTGCGGCTCGTGGCGGGATCGTAAAGGCGCGCCAGCCGCTCGTACGCCCGCTCGATCTCCGCCTGGCTGGCCGAGCGGCTCACTTGCAGCACGGAGTAATAGTCTCGCTGTTTCTCCACGTACTGGTACCTCGGAGTTGATCAGGATCGCCCAACGTGCGGCGTGAGAACATTGTACAGGAACGGCCGTTGAGCGCCACCGTCTGGCTCGCCCGCTGCGGTTGCCTCTTGATCCAGACTGATGCACCCTATAGCCGTGCCTGCCGCCGATCTGCCAGCCGTGGTCCGGGCGCTCTTGCGCCCTGATGCCTACCTCCACCCGGTGCAGCGCGTGGAGCTCCGCCAGACTCACATCTCTTTCGTCCTTTTGGCTGGGGAGTACGCCTATAAGGTGAAGAAGGCGGTGAACTTCGGCTTCCTGGACTACTCCACCCTTGCCAAACGCCGTTTCTACTGCCAGCAGGAGGTATCGCTGAACTCCCGCCTTTGCTCGGGGACCTACCTGGGCGTCGTGGCCGTACGGGAGGAGGCTGGGCGTGTGAGGATGGGCGGTTCCGGCAGAACGATAGAGTACGCCGTACAGATGCGGCGCCTTCCGGCCGAGCGCATGATGGACCGTCTGTTGGCCGAAGGCAAGGTGACGGAAGAGATGGTCCGCAATCTGGCCCGCGTGCTTGCTGATTTCCACGGCCGGGCCGAGACGAACGCCCGAATAGCGGCCACCGGCCTGAAGGGGATCCGCTACGCTTGGGAAGAGAACTTCCGCCAGTGGCAGCCCTTCATCGGCCAGACGATCTCGCCGGAGCAGGACGCCGCCCTGCGGGCGTTTGGCCGGCGCTTCTTCGCGCGCAAGGGGGCCTTCCTGGCGGCCCGCGCGGACGGCGGCCGGGTGCGCGATTGCCACGGGGACCTGCGCTCCGACAGCGTCTGCTTCGTGGACGGCCTCTGCATCTACGATTGCATAGAGTTCAACCGCCGCTTTCGCTACACGGACGTGGCGGGCGACGTCGGCTTTCTGGCTATGGATCTGGACTACCGGGGCCACCCAGAGCTGGCCAGGGCGTTCGTAGATGAATACGTGCGAACCTCGGGCGATGCCGGGCTCCTGGAGGTAATCGATTTCTTCAAGTGTTACCGGGCGGCGGTCCGCGGCAAGGTGGAGGGCTTCCTTCTGGCGCAGGCGGAGGTGCCGGCCGCGGAGAAGCGCCGCGCCCGGGCTGCGGCCAAGCGCTATTTCGATCTGGCCTGCCAGTACGCGCGGGCTCACGCTCCTCCCCTCTTGCTCATCACCTGCGGCCTCTCTGCCACCGGCAAGTCCACGCTGGCCCGGGCCCTGGGCCAGAAGATCGGCGCAGAGGTGATCTCGTCCGACGTCGTACGCAAGCGCTTGGCCGGCCTGGAGCCAACGCAGAGGCGGGAGGAGCCCTTCGGCCGCGGAATCTACGGCCCGGAGTTCACGGAGCGCACCTACGCTGCCCTGCTGGATGCCGCGCGGCGCGCCCTGGACGCTGGCCGGCCGGCCATTCTCGACGCCACGTACCTGCGGCGGACGCACCGGCGCCAGGCGCGGCGGCTGGCGGAGGAGCTGGGCGCTGAGTTCGCCTGCGTCTACCTGCGGGCGGAGGATGCCCTGGTCCGGCGCCGCATCGAGAAGCGGCTTCGGGAGGGGGCGGACCCTTCGGATGCGGGCTGGAGCGTCTACGTGCGGCAGAAGCGGCGCTTCCAGAGGCCGAGCGAGGTGCCAGCGGAGCGTCTCATCACGGTGGACGCTGCCCGTCCTGTGGCCGCGCAGGTGCGGGCTGTGCTGGACGCTTTGCGCAGGCTGTCGCCCCACTCGTTGCCCTAGGCCCAGCCCTTCGCCTTGGAGATGCTGGGCGGCGCTCCCCTGGGCATGCGCCCCGTGGGCCGCGGCCCTTGACGTGCTGCGGGCACGATGTAAGATGGTGCGAGAAGGCTGGAGCGCCGGCCGGCGGAGGGGGAGTGACTGCCGTCCGGCCTAGGCCCAAAGGAGGTAGCCCATGGCCACGTACATCATGCTCAGCACCCTGACCGACGAGGGGCGCAAGACGCTGAAGGAGCGCCCAGAGCGCCTCCAGGAGGTAAACCGGGAGATCGAGGCCATGGGGGCCCGCGTAGTGCAGCAGTACGCCGTCCTGGGCGGCTACGACTTCGTGAACATCATCGAGGCGCCGGACAACGAAACCATCGCCCGCGTCTCGGTGGAGCTGGGCGCCCGGGGCACCGTGCAGTTGACGACCCTGGCGGCGATCCCCGTCGACACCTTCACCCAGATGCTCAAGGGGCACGCATCGGCCTGAGGCGCGCCGTGGCGGGTTACATCGTCTTCACGAGGCTGACGCCGGCCGGCCAGAAATCCCTTCGCAACAACCCCAACCGTCTGGCCGAGGTGGCGGCCCAGGTGCGCAGCCTGGGGGTCAAGATCACTAGGCAGTACGCCACCCTGGGAGACTACGACTTCATCACCTTCATAGAGGCGCCGGACAACGTGACGGTGGCCAAGGCGGCGGCCGAGATCAGCGCGCTGGGTACTATGCGCCTGGAGGTCTTCCCCGTCCTGTCCATGGACAGATTCGCCCACCTGCTGCGCCTTCAGCCCTATCGAACGGAGCCCCACCGCTGGCAGACGGCCCTTTGGGCGCGGGCCATTCGCCGCGTGTTCCGCTACGTGGCCGCCACCCAGTACGTGCGCCGCTTCTGCCGTCCGCTGACCGTAGAGGGGCGGGAGAACCTGGAGGGCCTGAAGGGCCCCGCCGTCATCATCGCCAATCACAGCTCGCATCTGGACACTCCCGTGGTGCTCAGCGCGCTGCCAGGACGTATCAGCAGCCGTCTGGCCATCGCTGCGGCGGCCGATAAGTTCTACGCCTCGCGCCGCAAGTTGGCGTGGCGCTACTCCCTCTTCCTCAACACCTTCCCGGTGCACCGCGGCGGCGGGGTCAAGCAGTTGGAGTACCCGCTGTCGCTCTTGGAGCGGGGCTGGTCCATCCTTATCTTTCCTGAGGGTGGCCGGTCCAAGACGGGGCAGATCGGCCGCTTCAAGGCGGGGCCGGCCATCATGGCCATGGAGGCTGGGGTGCCGGTGGTCCCCATCTACATGGAAGGTTTGCGGGAGATCCTCCCCAAGGGCTCGCGGCAGCCGCGGCCGGGGCCGGCGGTGGCCCGGATAGGCAGGCCCGTCTCCCTTGCTGGAGCGGCCTCCGTGGCCGAGGCCACGGTCTTGCTGGAGAACGCCATGCGCTCCCTGGCGGGCTTGCCCCCACGGCAGGCGGCGTCCCCGGCGGCCCAGCCGGGCGGCCTGGGGCAACCTACGGCTGGCTGACGGCGGCCTGGACCTTGGCCGCCAAGGCGTCCAGGCTCAGGCCTTCGACGGCGCTCGCGAAGGGATTCTGCGGCAGGGCAGACACCTTCCCGCCGTCGCCAATCCGGTAGTGTCCGGTCCAGGGCTGCGCTTCGTAGGTCCCGGTGACGGCGCCGGCCTTGAGGAAGAGGAGGGCGCGGTCGCCCGGGAGGAGGAGGGGGTCAGCGTCCGCCACGGCGAGAACGGCGCTGGTCCAGTCGAGATATGGTTGGGGGCCGCCGCCCTGGCGCAAGGTTATGGTAGCGGGAGGGGCGCCTTTGAGGACCTGCTGGACTGAGATGGTGACGGAAGCCTGCCACTGGGGCTCGAAGGACACCCCCTGGGCGGTGCCCACCACGATAGCGTCAGCAGCCTGCGCGGCCTCGGCCAGGGTCGGGTAGGGCGGCGGGTAGTCCGCGCTGAGGGGGACCCTGGGCAGGGAGCTGAGGCCGGCGTCCGGAGAGTTGAACTGGGCCAGCCACTGGGAGAGCCTGGACTCGAACTCCTTCTGGGAGCTCGCGATGAGGGTCTGGCACTCGGCGCTGGAGAGGCCCTGGCAGGGGTCTTGGGCCTTCGGCTCGCCGCTCTGGCCGCCAGAGGCGATGGCGTAGACCCCAGCCGCCAGGGCCAGGCCGGCCAGCACGCTGACTATGGCCCCTGCCGTTCGGAGACGCGTAAGCCTCATGATGCCTGCCTCCTTCAGTAAGGCCAGCGGTAGATACAGCGGATGCCCCAGAATAGTGTAGCTGAGCTTGGGCAATCCCAGACGCCTATGTCCACGGCCTGAGGCCCAACTCGGGGCGGGGTTGTTACTGCCCAGTACATCAGCGCCGTTGGGTTGTCATGGTGGGCGAGACCAAGAGCGTGGCCGTACTCGCGCGCAAACAGCCATTGCTGTTGGTCGAAGTAAAGCGGAAAATCCCCCTGTCGATATCTATGTTAGAGTACCATATGTTGATCGCGACCATGTAGCTGAAGCAGACTCCGGCCGTGTTGCAGTTACTGGTTATGGCCCACCCCGGCGTGGAGGCTTGATCCCTGACGTAAACCCAGGTGTCGTTGGTCTGCGGGGCCCAGTGCAGCATTTGCGGGCCGTCCGCGTCATTCCGCGCCCACATCGCATTATTGAACGCATCCCACCACCACGCGCGTTGGTCCGAGAACTCGTCGATCAGCCGGACAGGCAACCATTGGTCCAGAACCCAGTTACTCCGGCAGAGCCTCGGGGTGCCTGCCTTCCAGCACGTGCCGTAACCCATCGCGTGCCCCGCCTCAGCCGGGCCTGGGCTGAATACCAATAACCATATTAAGGCGCTTGCTGTCGAAACTGCGCCGTGCCACGCGAGAACCCGCCGCATGGCTATACTGTGTGTGTGTCAAGTGCTGTCAGTGGCAGAGAAAGGCGATACGAGGACATTGTCGGTTGCACGGGGCAAGAAACGTTTGAAATCGCACTCGGAGACGTACCAAGCGGCTCGGAAGGGCCAGCGGTTGGCTAGCTGCGCCGGGCCGCTCGCCCGGGCCGCTGGGGGGATGGCGCAGGGGCCAGTGCGATGATCTCGCTGGCGCTGCCCTCCGCTAGCTGGCCCAGGCCGCGCCTCTCGGCTATCACCCTCTGCCCTTCCTCCAGCAAAGCGCTGAGGAACTCCGCCTCCGGCACGACCCTCACCACTTGCCCCTTGCGGAAGATGGCGCCCCGGCCCTTCCCGGCCGCCAGCCCGACATCGGCATCCCTCGATTCGCCCGGCCCGTTGACGACGCAGCCCATGACGGCCACGGTGATGGGTTCGCCCAGGGCCTGGAAGTGCGCCTCCACCTGTTTGGCCAGGGGGATCAGGTCCACTTCGATGCGGCCGCAAGTGGGGCAGGCCACGATGGTGGGGCCGCGCTGGCGCAGGTTGAGCGACTTCAGGATCTCCCAGCAGACGGGCAGCTCCTCGACGGGGTCCGCCGCCAGCGACACGCGGATGGTATCGCCGATGCCCTCCGCCAGGAGGATGCCGATGCCTACAGCCGAACGCACGCTGCCGGCGCCGGGCGTCCCGGCTTCGGTGACGCCCAGGTGCAGGGGATACGGCACCCGGCGGGCGATCTCCCGGTAGGCGGCGACCATGGTGGGGACATCGAAGGCCTTAAGGGAGACCTTGATGTCCTCGAAGCCCATCTCCTCCAATATGCCGATCTCCCAGAGGGCGGCGTCCACCATCCGCCGGGCCTTGCTGGGAGGCATCTCGCCCTCGGCCAGGGGCGGCAAGGGCGGCAGAGAGCCCTCGTTGACGCCCACCCGGATGGGGATGCCCCGCTCCTTGGCCGCCCTCACCACCTGCCGCACCTTCCCAGGATCCCGGATGTTGCCCGGGTTCAGCCTCAGGCCGTGGACGCCGGCTTGGATGGAGGCCAGGGCCAGGCGATGGTCGAAGTGGATGTCCGCTATGATGGGCACCGGAGTCCGGCGCACGATCTCCGGCAGCGCCTCCGCCGCTTGGCGGTCCGGCACGGCCACCCGCACGATCTCGGCGCCAGCGTCTGCCAGGCGGGCGATCTGCTCGACGGTGGCCTTGGCGTCGGCGGTATCGGTGTTGGTCATCGTTTGCACCACGATGGGTGCGCCGCCTCCCACCTGTACGCCGCCCACGAAGACGGGCCGTGAGGGCCTGCGGGGCGCCAGGGGCGTGGTTCCCTCCGTCATTCGAATAGGCTCCGGCCGCTGATGATGCGGATGATATCGAAGTAGGTGACGACAACGGCCATGGTGATGATGATAGCCAGGCCGATGAGGTGGACGATGGCCTCCTTCTCTGGCGCGATGCGCTTGCCGCCCCGGGCGATCTCTATGAGCACGAAGGCGATTCGCCCGCCGTCCAGCATGGGCAGCGGGAGGATGTTGATGATGGCCAGGTTGATGGAGAGGAGGGCTGCGAAGTCCAGCAAGGTCTGCCAGCCTGACTCCTGAACCACCTCGCCGGTGGCCTGGGCGATGCCGACGGGGCCGGCTACATCCGGCCCAGAACCGCCGTGGAACATGGCCACGATCTGGTTTCGAGCCAGGATCAGGGAGTCCCAGGTGGCTGTCCACCCCTTGGGCAGGGCCTTCCAGAGCGGGTAGCTCTCAGTATCGTGGAACTGGGGGTACTTGTTGGCGATGATAATCCCCGTGGGGCCCTGCCCCGAAGGCGGCGCCCAGCGGGCTTTGACCGGGACCTCCAGGACCTGCGTCTGTCCGCCGCTGCCCAGGACCTGGCGTTTCACGGTGAATTTGACGGTCTCCCCCATGTTCAGGCGGATAAGGCGCCCCACCTCTTGCGTGTTCTTCACGGACTCCCCGTTCAGGGCCAGGATGGTGTCTCCGGGTTGCAGGCCGGCCTCCGCCGCCGGCGAACCCTGGGCCACGGCCTCGATGACAGCCGGTCCCACGGGCACCTGACGCGGGATCATGAAGGCGATGGCGAAAAGGATCACCGGCAGGATGAAGTTCATGCCGGACCCCGCGCCCAAGACGATGAGACGCTTCCAGGCCGCCTGGGCCGCCAGGCTCTGAGGGTCGGACGGGTCTTCTTCCCCCAGGAGCCTCACGAAGCCGCCCAGGGGCAGCCAGTTGATGGAGTAGAGGGTGCCTTTCCAGTTGAAGCCCCAGATGCGAGGCGGATACCCGAGCCCCGCTTCCAGCACCTTCACCTTGAACAGCTTGGCGGTGATGTAATGGCCCAGCTCGTGGAAGACGATGAGGCCCACCAGCATGGCCAGGAAGGGCAAGACGGAGTAAATCACACCCGCCATAGCGGCCTCACGCCTTTGCTCGCACCCAGTCCTCGGCCCACTCCCTGGCCCAGGCATCGGCCGCCAGCACCTGGTCCAGCGATGGGTTCGGGGTGCTGCGATGGTTGCTGAGGGCGTCATCGATGAGGTGGGCTATATCCGGGAAGGGGATGTGTCCTGCCAGGAAGTGCTGCACCGCCACCTCATCGGCGGCCGCCAGGACCGCCGGGTAGGTGCCCCCCTGGCGGCCGGCCTCCAGGGCCAGGCGCAGGCAGGGGAAGCGTTTGGTGTCTGGCATGCCGAAGTTCAGGGTTCCTATCATCTCCAATTCGAGCCGTGGCACCGCCGCCCCCGGCAGCCTCTCCGGATAGGTCAGCGCGCACTGAATAGGTAGACGCATATCCGGCACCCCCAGTTGCGCCTTCACGGAGCCGTCGCGGAACTCCACCAACGAGTGGACGATGCTCTCCCGGTGGAGGAGGACGTCGATGCGCTCCAGGGGGACATCGAAGAGCCAGCGGGCCTCGATGCACTCCAGGCCCTTGTTCAAGAGGGTGGCGCTGTCCACGGTGATCTTTCGGCCCATCTGCCAGTTGGGGTGGCGCAGCGCCTCTTCCGCCGTGACCCTGGCCAGCTCTTCCGGACGCAGGTCCCGGAAGGGCCCGCCCGAGGCCGTGAGGACGATGCGCTCGACGCAGGCCGGGTCTTCACCCCAGAGGCACTGCCAGATGGCTGAATGCTCGGAATCGATGGGCCTGATCTCGGCCTTGGCCCTCCGCGCCTCGGCGGTGACGATGTGGCCCGCCACCACCAGCACCTCTTTGTTAGCTATGGCCACGTTCTTCCCCGCCCGCACGGCGGCCAGCGTTGGGCCGATCCCGGCGGCCCCCGCAGTGGCCACCACGACGATGTCCACCGAGGGGTGCGTCGCCATCTCTTCCATCTCCGCCCAGCGGGATGGCAGGTGGCCAGCCGCCGCCCTCTGCCGAAGGTACTGTCCCTCCCGGCTGGCGTACACGAAGGCCGGACGGAACTCGCGGGCCTGCTCTTCGAGGAGGGTGACGTTGTCGCCCGCCGCCAGGGCCACCACCCGGAACCGATCGGGCAGCGAACGCACCACGTCCAGCGTCTGGCGGCCGATGGAACCCGTGGAGCCCAGGATGGCCAGGCCCGTCATCGGCGCGGGCTCCAAGGGCCAAGGCGCGGCCTGGCGAGGCAAGCCCTTTGCTTTCCTTGTGCGGGGGAGAGCCGCTTTGGGGAAGGCCAGCGGATGAGCACGGGCGCTAGCGGACGGCCCATATCACAAAATAGTATACCAAAGGGGCCGTGAAGAGGACGGCATCGATGCGGTCCAGGAAGCCGCCGTGTCCAGGGATGAGGTCGCTGGTGTCTTTTACGCCGGCGCCGCGCTTTATGAGGGACTCCGCCAGGTCTCCCAGGACGGCCGTAATGGGCAGCAGAATGCCCAGAGGGACGATGTGCCGCCAGGCGGCATCCAGGCCGGTAACCTGGTTGAGGGCGATGACGGAGGCGAAGCCGCCGATGAGGCCGGCGGCGGTTCCCTCCAGCGTCTTGCCGGGGCTGATGGCCGGCGCGATGCGCACGCGGCCCACGGCCCTCCCCACCAGATAAGCTGCCGTATCGGCCCCGAAGGTGCTGAACACCGCCAGTAGGGCCCAGCGCCCATCGTCATCCAAAGCCCGCAGGAAGACCAGGTGCGACCCCAAGTAGCCGACGTAGGCCAGGCCGCTGACCGCCCACAGCCAGTCGCGGAGTCCGGTGAGGGGCTGCGCCTGGGCGACTTGGTAGAGGAAGATCAGCCCCACGGCGGCGGCGAAGGCCCCGGCCCATTCGTCGGCGCCCCGATCAGCGGCCACGGCGAGGCCCAGCACGGCGCCGGCGCCCAGTAGCGCCGGGGCGCGCTGGCGATACAAAGGGGGGGCGGGCCGCTGCATGCCGGGCGACGTGAGGGGCCGGGAAACGGGGTCGGTCACGGCGTAGAACTCGAGCACGGCCAACACCAGGATGACAGCGACGGCAGCGGTATAGAGGGCGCCCCCAAGGAGGATCAGGGCCACGATGATGGGCACGCCCAGGACCGTTGTCAGAAGCCGCTGGGCGAGCATGCGGGGCTAGCCCGCACGGCCGTGGAGGCCGTTAGAGGGCGCTCGGCGGCTGCCGTTCTGGCGGCCGTCTGGGTCGCATGGCGGCCCGTCCACCTCGCCCGGCAAGAGGCCGCCGAACCTCCGGGCCCGCCGGCTGTAGGCCAAGAGGGCCTCGTCAACGTCCGGGATGTCGAAGTCCGGCCAGTACACAGGCGTGAAGTAGAACTCCGCGTAAGCTCCCTGCCACAGGAGGAAGTTGGAGATGCGCATTTCGCCGGCGGTGCGGATAACCAGGTCCGGGTCCGGCAGGCCAGCGGTGGAGAGGTACGAGGCCACCAACGCCTCGTCGATCCGTTCGGCCGGGACGCCATCGCGGACGATACGGCGCACCGCCTCGACTATCTCAGCGCGGCCACCGTAGTTCCAGGCCAGAGCCAGGGTCATGCGCTGGTTGTCCTTGGTCAGCTCGATGGCCTCTCGCACCTGCTGCTGGAGCTTCGGCTTCAGGGGCGAGAGGTCGCCCAGGTGGACGAGACGTATCCCCTCGCGGTGCAGGTTCTCCAGCTCGCGCCTGAGAAATAACGAGAGGAGGCGCATTAAGCCCCGGACCTCATAGTCGGGGCGCTCCCAGTTCTCGGTGGAGAAGGCGTAGAGGGTCAGGCAGGGGATGCCGTAGTCGGCGAAGCGCTGGATGACCCGGCGGATGTTCTCCGTGCCGGCCCGGTGGCCGAAGAGGCGGGGCCGGCCCCGGGCACGCGCCCAGCGTCCGTTGCCGTCCATGATGATGGCGACGTGGTCTGGTATCGGCGATATCGGAAGGGGCGGGGCATGGGATGCCCTTCGCTTCCGGCTAAAGGAGATTGCTGTGGCCATCTTTGTTCACAAGTATAACGTTGCAGGCGGGGCATGGGTGGCGCGCCGCGTTTAGACTGTAAGGAGTTCCTTCTCCTTCTCCTCGCCGATCTTATCGATCTCCTTGATCTGCTCGTCCGTCAGCTTCTGGAGCTCGGCCTCTGCGCGATGGAGCTCGTCTTGGGAGATCTCGTGATCATGTTCCAGGCGGCGCAGGTGCTCGTGCACATCCCGGCGGATGTTGCGCACCGCCACCCGTGCTTCCTCCACCCGTTTGCGCACGTGGCGCACCAGCTCCCGCCGCCTTTCCTCCGTAAGGGGCGGGATGGACAGACGTATCACGGTGCCGTCGTTGTTGGGGGTTAGCCCCAGGTCCGACTTGAGGATGGCCTTCTCGATGGCCCCGATGCTGGTGCGGTCGTAGGGCTGGATGACTAGCAGGCGGGCGTCGGGGGCGGTGATAGTGGCCAGTTGGTTGAGGGGGGTGGGCGTCCCATAGTAGTCCACCCGCAGGTGCTCGACGATGCCAGGGCTGGCCCGGCCCGTGCGGACAGCGGCCAGCTCGTGGACTAGGGCCTCGACGGCCTTATGCATGCGGGCCTTGGCCTCGCTAAGCTGCTGCTGTTCCATGGCTTCTGCTCCTGCCTCAGCGGCTGCGGCGGGCTACCGGCGCCTCCTCCAGCACGGTCTCCAGGTCGCCCACCCTGGTGCCGGCATGGGCCCCCGCAGCGACCCGCTCGATGGAGTGAGGTATGCGGAGGTCGAACACCACCACCGGCAAGTGGTTCTCCATACACAGGGAGAGGGCGGTGGAGTCCATGACGGCCACCCGGCGGTTGAGGGCGTCTAGGTACGACAGGGTGCGGAACTTGCGGGCGCTGGGGTCCTTGAAGGGGTCGTTCTCGTAGACGCCATCGACGTTCTTCTTGGCCATAAGCAGGACATCGGCGTCGATCTCGATGGCCCTCAGGGCGGCTGCTGTGTCCGTCGTCATGTACGGATTGCCGGTTCCGGCGGCAAAGATGACCACCCGGCCCTTCTCCAGGTGGCGGATGGCCCGTCGGCGGATGTAGGGCTCGGCCAGGGCTGTGACAGTGATGGCCGACTGGGTTCGCACGGTGATGCCGTGGCGCTCGAGCGCGTCCTGGAGGGCGAGGGCGTTGATGATTGTGGCCAGCATGCCGGCGTAGTCCCCTGTAGCCCGGTCCATCCCGGCCGCCGAGGCTGTGGCGCCCCGGAAGATGTTGCCGCCACCCACCACGATGGCCACCTGGGTGCCCTGCTCCTGGACCTTCTTTATCTGTTGGGCGATGTTGTCCAGGGTGGCCGGGTCGATACCGTAGGGTAGGTCCCCCTGTAGCGCCTCGCCACTGAGCTTGAGGAGGATCCGTTTGTAGGGAGGATCAGCGCTCATGCCGGCCTCACCGGAACCTTAGCGGCCCAGTTCGAACCGGGCGAAGCGGCGGATGCGGATGTTCTCGCCTGTCTTGGCTATGACTTCCCGGACCAGGTCCTCGACGGTGCGGGACTCGTCCTGAAGAAGGGGCTGCTCCATAAGGCAGACCTGCTTTGGGTCGTCAGTGCTGTCGGGTGGCATCTCGTCGCGGGAAACGAAGAGGGGCGCCGCGCCGGCCACCTGGAGGGCGATCTGCTGCACCAGGGTCTTGAAGTCGTCCGTGCGGGCCACAAAGTCGGACTCGCAGTTCACCTCCACCAGGGCGCCCAGCCGGCCGTTGTGGTGGAGATAGGCGTGGACGAGGCCCTCGGCGGTCACCCTCTCGGCCCGCTTGGCGGCCAGGGCAAAGCCCTTCTCCCGCAAGATGGCCTTGGCCTTCTCGATGTCGCCGTTGCTGTCCTCCAAGGCTTTCTTGCAGTCCAGCATGCCGGCGCCTGTCAGATCGCGCAGTTCCTTAACAGTAGAAGCGGATATCGCCATGATACAAAGCTCCAGGAATCAGCCGGCGGCGCTGCCGGGCTCGGTTTCTTCTTGAGAGGCTGCTTCGGGCTCCGGCTCCGCCTCGCTGGGGAACGGCTCATCGGGGGTGGCCAGGTACCCAGTCTCGGTGTAGGCGCTGACCTCCACCTCCTCGGCCTCCAGGGCGGCCTGCTGGGCGTACTCCCGGGCCGTCAGCCCCTCCAGGACGGAGTCGGCGATGCGGGCGGTGATGAGCTTTATGGCCCTGATGGCATCATCGTTGGATGGGATGGGGTAGTCGATGACGTCAGGGTCGCAGTTGGTGTCCACCAGGGCGATGATGGGGATGCCCATGCGCACTGCCTCGGCGACGGCGATGTCCTCCTTCGTGGTGTCGATGATGAAGACCGCCGCGGGCAGCGAGGTCATCTCCTTGATCCCGCCCAGGTAGCGGTTGAGCCGTTGGATCTCCTCTTCCTTCTGGAGACGGTCCTTCTTGCTGAGGTGGTCCAGTTCGCCCCTGGCCTTGGCGTCCTCGAGGCGCACCAGATAGTCGATGCGCCCCTGAATGGTGTTGAAGTTGGTGAGGGTGCCCCCCAGCCAACGGGTGGTGACGTAGGGCATCCCGCACCGTTTGGCCTCGGACTCGATGGTGTCCTGGGCCTGGCGCTTGGTGCCCACAAAGAGGACGGTGCCGCCGTTGGCCACCACGTCGCGCACGAAGTTGCAGGCCGCCTCCAGGCGTTCGACGGTCTGCTGAAGATCGATGATATGGATGCCGTTGCGCTCAGAGAAGATGAACTTGCGCATCTTGGGGTTCCAGCGCCTGGTCTGGTGCCCAAAATGCACACCTGCTTCCAGCAGGGCTTTCATAGATATCGGTGCAGGCAAATAGAGTCTCCCTTCGCAGTGTCCAACCGCGTAGTATATCAGGAGCGCCCTCGTGGCCACAAGGCGGCCAGCGTGGCGCCGGCGCTCTGCCCGACCCGGCCTGGCGCCGCCGCCTGCGCCTTGCGGCTCTATCTTAGCCTCTGCTATATTTGAGGCGAGGGCTGCCCGCACGGGCGGTCTTTATTACACCCAGGTGCAGGAGGTCGATGGCGTTGCCTGTCTACGAGTACCGGTGCAATGGCGGTCACGAGTACGAGAAGACTGAGGGCTTTGACGCGCCGTCCGTCCAGACGTGCCCGGATTGCGGCGCCGAGGCCCGCCGTCTCCTCAGTGTGCCCGCCGTGATCTTCAAGGGCTCTGGCTTTTACAGCACCGATAACCGTAAGTCTTGGAGCGGCGGCAACGGCTCCCGCTCCGGCGGGTCCGAGGACGGCCACGGACACGAAAGCGCCAACGGCTCCGACGCTAAGTCCGGGGCGATTACTGCGGAGTAACAGCCCCTTTTCTGCCACCAACGCCGCCCCTGCCAGGGGCGGTTTTCCGTTTCTCCCCTGACCCCTTCCCCCTAGAGCCGGAGAGGGGCATGATCCAGACATGCGCGTCGTGCTACAGCGGGTCAGCCGGGCTTCGGTGCGAGCCGGGGGCGACACCCTGGCCTCCATCGGCCGGGGGCTTCTTCTCCTGGTAGGGGTCGAGACTGGGGACGCCGAGGCCGAAGCGTTACGTTTGGCGGAGAAGTGCGCTGGCCTGCGGGTGTTCCCTGACGCCGAGGGCAGGTTCAGCCTGTCTTTGCAGGATGTAGGTGGCGAGGCCCTCGTGGTGAGCCAGTTCACCCTCTTGGCTGATGTCCGCCGGGGCCGCCGACCCAGCTTCGCCCAAGCGGCCCAGCCGGAGCTGGCGGAGCCCCTGGTGGAGGCCTTCGCGCGAGCCATGCGGGAGGCCGGAGTGGCGGTGCAGACGGGCCGTTTCGGCGCCATGATGGAGGTGGAACTGGTGAACGATGGCCCCGTAACCATCGTGCTGGACAGCCGCGAACTCCAGCGGCCCCGTAGGCAGTAACGGCTGGGTAGGCCGATGGTCCGCGCCTCGCTCCTATAGGGGCTCTACCTCCAAGCTCAGGTCCAGCGCCTTAGCCGAGTGGGTGACGGCCCCCATCGAAATGTAGTCCACGCCCGTCTCCGCTACCGTCCGGGCGTTGGCGAGGGTGATCCCCCCCGATGCCTCGAGGGCGGGCCGGTGCTCCAGCCGCCCCATGAGGACTACCACCTCTCGCATCTGGGAGGGCGTCATGTTGTCCAAGAGAAGTTCGTTCGCGCCGGCCTTGGCCGCCCGCTGGGCCTCCTCCACCGTGGTGACCTCTACCTCGATCCGCATGTTGGGTTGGGCCCGGCGCAACAGTCGCACGGCGTCCTCGATGTACAACCCACGGGCCCGCAGGGCAGCCAGGTGGTTGTCCTTCACTAGTATGCCGTCGGCCAGGCTCATCCGGTGGTTAAGGCCGCCGCCCATGCGCACAGCGTACTTCTGGAGGGAGCGCAGCCCAGGGATCGTCTTGCGGGTATCTCGGAGACGGCACTTGGTGCCCCTCAGTTCGCGCACGACAGCCGCCGTGGCGGTGGCGATGCCGCTGAGGTGGCAGAGGAAGTTGAGGGCCACTCGCTCAGCTCGCAAGATGGAGGCTAAGCACCCCTCCACCATAGCGACGTGCTGGCCCTCGGTCACAACCTGGCCGTCCTCCACCGGTGCTGACCAGCGGAGCCTGGGGTCGGCGGCTGCAAAGGTGGCCCGGGCTAAGGGCAGTCCGGCGATGACGCCGGGCGCCTTGGCTACGATGACCCCGCGGCCCTCTTGGTCCTCGGGCACCAGGGCATCGGAGGTGATATCCTGCCAGGCGCGGTCCTCCATGAGGGCGCTTTCCGCCAGCCGGCGCAGGTGGGTCTCATCGAGCAACACCTCCCTGTCCTGGCTGACGGTGTGGATAAGGGAGCGGTCGATGCTGCGCCGCTCTCCCTGGCGTTCCATGGTGGGGCCCTCCTCTTGGGATTGTCCGGCCAAAGGGCGAAGGGGTCAAGGGGATCGGCGGCGCTAGGGGTTTCGTCCAGCCCGCCCGCCATGATAACCCGGGAGAAAGAAAAGCTTCCCGGGGATTAGGCGGGCGCTTGGGGAGTTCTAGGTCTCGACTGGGCGTCTGGTCGCCCATCCGCTCCCTCGAGTCCCTTCCTCCGTCGCGCCTGCCCGGTCGGGAAGCTGAGGCCATTGTCGGCCGGCGTACTGAAGGGGGTCAACCGCTTTTTCCACACCCTCCACAAATCCACAGGAGAACCGTAGCCCCGGGGTGTTTAGAGACGGCGCCGGAAGACGATGTGCCGGTGCCATTCCTCTCGCGGCTCCGGAAAGTCGCTGCGATAGTGGGCGCCGCGCGATTCCCGCCGCATGAGCGCGGCCTCCGCGACCAGCCGGGCGCATGTCAGGAGGTCGGCCACTTCCTGCGAGGGTCGGTCTCTTGGCTCGGGGAGGACGGCTTGCCAGGCTGCCAGCGTGGCCTTGGCCCGGGAGAGGGACGCTGCGTCCCGCACGATCCCTACGTCGCGCCACATCAGCTCTTGTATATCCTCGCGGCCCGGCGGGCCCGCCACCTGGCTGGCCATCTCTCCTGCCGCCTCCAAGGGATCGCTCAGGTCGGTGGCGTCCTGGGTCTCCGGGGTCTTGCCGCCGGGCGCCTCTTGCGTGCGCCGCACCACGCGTTTGGCAAAGACCACCGTCTCCAGAAGGGAGTTGGAAGCGAGCCGGTTGGCGCCGTGCACGCCGGTGCAGGCGCACTCACCGCAGGCATAGAGCCCTCGAACGGTGGTCTCGCCCCAGGTGTTGGTCCGGATGCCGCCCATGGTGTAGTGGGCGGCGGGCGACACCGGAATCGGCTGGCGGGTGATGTCCAGGCCCGCGTCCTTGCAGAAGCGGTAGATCTGGGGGAAGCGGGCCATCACCAGGTTGGGGTCCAAGTGGGTGACATCTAGGAGCACGTAGTCGGCGCCCGTTTTGCGCATGCGGTCCAGGATGGCCCTGGCCACAATGTCCCTGGGGGCCAGCTCTGCCTTGGGGTGGTAGGAGGGCATGAATCGTTCGCCGTTGATGTCGCGCAAGATCCCGCCTTCCCCCCGCACCGCCTCCGAGATGAGGAAGGGTTGCACGCCGGGCAGGCGCAGGGCGGTGGGGTGGAACTGGAAGAACTCCATATCCATCACCTCCGCCCCAGCGCGGTAGGCCAGAGCGATGCCGTCGCCGGTGGCCACCTGTGGGTTGGTGGAGACTCGGTATAGCTGGCCGGCCCCGCCTGTGGCCAGGACCAGGTGGCGGCAGGTGTAGGCCCGCCGTTCGCCGGTCCGGGTGTCCAGGGCCCGGATGCCAACAGCGTCATCGCCCTCGCCCCGCAGGAGCTCCGTTGCGATGGTGTACTCCAGGACCGTGATCCCCTCCTGGCGGGCGACGGAGGAGAGGGTGAGCTCGATGTACTGGCCAGTGGAATCGCCGCCGGCATGGAGGACTCGCGGCAGCGAGTGGGCGCCCTCGCGGGCCAGGGCGATCTCCCCGTGAACGGTGTCGAAGGGCACGCCGAAGTGGACGAGATCGCGTATACGGTCGGCGGCCTCGTTGACCAGGACGCGGGCCGCCTCCAGGTCTACCAGGCCCGCGCCGGCCTCCACCGTATCGCGCAGGTGGATCTCCGGCGAATCGCCGGGGCCGATGGGCGCAGCTATACCCCCCTGCGCCCAGCGCGTGTTGCAGTCGTCGATACTCCCCTTAGTCAGCACCAGGACGGAGCCGTGCTCCCGCGCCAGCAAGGCGGCGTAGAGGCCGGCGATGCCTGAGCCGACGATGATGTAATCGTAATCGGGGTACACAGCTCACCCCCTAGGACGAGAAAGCCCCAGCCCGAGGGCTGGGGCGCCTGCTCGCTTCCATCTCCGCCTACCGCACCGCCAGCATCCGCTCCAAGGCGATGCGAGCGTATCTGGCCGTCTCTTCGTCAACCTTTACCTGGTTCACGATGCGGCCTTCGACCAGCTCGTCGAGCACCCAGGCCAGGTATGCCGGGTGGATCCGGTACATCGTGGCGCAGGGGCAGACCACCGGATCCAGGCAGAAGACCAGCTTGTCCGGGTTCTCGCGGGCCAGGCGGGAGACTAGGTTGATCTCGGTGCCCACCGCGAACTTGGAGCCGGGCGGAGCGTTGGTTATCGTCTTGGCGATGAACTCCGTTGAGCCGTCGAGGTCCGCCGCCTGCACGACCTCCATGCGGCACTCAGGGTGCACTATAACCGTGATGCCGGGGTGCTCGCGGCGCGCCTTCTCTATCTGCTGGACGGTAAACCGCATGTGGACCGAGCAGTGGCCCTTCCAGAGGATGACCCTGGCCCGCTCCAACCGCTCGCGGGTGTTCCCGCCTAGGGACCCATAGGGGAGGGTGTAGTCCCAGACCACCATCTCTTCCAGGGGGATGCCGTGTTTGAGGCCGGTGTTACGGCCGAGGTGCTGGTCTGGGAAGAAGAGGAGCTTTTCGCCCCGCTGGAAGGCCCATTCGTAGACCTTGGTGGCGTTGGAAGAGGTGCAGACGATGCCGCCGTTCTTGCCGCAGAAGGCCTTGAGGGCAGCGGCCGAATTCATGTAGGTGATGGGGACGATGCCCTCGATCCCGGCCTCGTTCAGCTCCTCCCAGCAGGCGTAGACATCCTCGGGGTCCGCCATGTCGGCCATGGAGCACCCGGCGGACATGTTGGGCAGGATCACTTTCTGGTGTGGCGCCGACAGTATGTCGGCCGATTCGGCCATGAAGTGGACCCCACAGAAGACGATAAACTCCGCCTCCGGCCGCTCCGCCGCCCAGCGGGAGAGGTTGAAGGAGTCGCCCCGGAAGTCGGCAAACTGGATGATGTCCTCCCGCTGGTAGTGATGGCCCAGCACGACGCAGCGGGTGCCCAGTTTGCGGCGGGCTTCAGCGATGCGGGCCTTGAGGGCGGCGCCGTCCAGGTGCCAGTAGGTTTGTGGGATGTCCTTCTGCCAGAAGGCGAAGGCGCGCTCCTCGGCCAGCGGCCGCGTCTCGATGGGACGGTCGATGACGCACTCGTTGGCCTCGTTGAGGAGGGCCTCCTCGGTGACTAAGGTGATGGGTTCTGTCTCTGTCCTGGTTACCATGGGGCGCCTCTCTAGGGAGTTAGTGTCTTCTGTACACTTACTCCGCCGCAACTAGGCTATCACGTTAACGTAAGGGTGTCAAGCGAAACCGCCGCGAGATACGGCTATCCCCGGGTGTCGGATCTGCCCCGCCCATGCTGGGGCCCCGTAAAGACCCGCTCATGCTGAGGTTCTCGAAGCATGAGCGGCCCAGGCCACCCGCTCGCCCTTCGACAGGCTCAGGCCGGGCGGGAGAGGAGATGCATGAGCCCGCGGGGCGCCTACCGGCCGGTAGACCCGTGGCCGCCGGAATCGCGCAACGTGGCGCTGAGCTGATCGGCCTCCTCCAGTTCCGCCTCGGCGATACGGCTAACGACGAGTTGGGCGATGCGGTCGCCGTGATGCACGATGTGAGGGCCCCGATAAGGAAGCACGTACATCGTCACCAGGAGCTCGCCTCGGTAGTCGCTATCGATGGTCCCGAAGGTGACCATCACTCCCTGGGCTGATAGACCGGAACGCGGCCGCACCTGGAGGTCGTAGCCCTTCGGCGCCTCCACGGAGATGCCGGTGGGGACGCGCACCGGCTGCTGGCCTATCTCCAGCGACGGCGACTCCAGACAGGCGTACAGGTCGAAGCCGGTGGAGCCCTCGGTGGCCTTCTGGGGCATGCGGGCGCCGGGCCGCAGCAGCTTCACCCTAACCGCCACCTCAGCCACGGCGGCTGGCCTCCCCGGCCAAACCGTCTTGCCGGATGGTTTGCAAGAAGCGCCAGATCTCCTCCGCTACCGTCTCGGGCTCCTCCATCGGCGCCAGATGCCCTGCGTTGGGGATGGTGACCAGGAGGGCTCCCGGGATGCGTTCGGCCACCCGCTGGAACATAGACGACATGAAAGGGTCGGTGGCCTCTCCCCGCATGACCAGCGTGGGGCAACGGATGGCCGGTACGAGGCTCCAGATGTCCAACGAGGCGCTGTTTTCGAAGACCTGGGCCTCTACCTCGCCGGAGCACTTTAACTGATAGTGGCCGTCTTCGCGCCGGAAGAGACCGTGCTCGGCGTAGAGCCGCAGGACGTCCTCTCGCCAGCGGGCAAAGGTCGGCCGGCGGCGATAGGTTTCCACGAGGGCGTGGGGGCTGTCCCAGACCTGGCGCCGCTTGCGGGCAGCCGCGGCCATCGCCTCCCTGGGGCCAGGGGAAGCGGCGAACTCCGGCGGCTGGATGATGGGTTCGATGAGGCACAGGGCGGACGCGTACTCGGGCCGCTCCGCCGCCAGGCAAGCGGCGGCTGCTCCTCCCGAGGAGTGGCCGATCAGGGGGACGCCGCGGAGAGCGAAGGCGTCCAGCAGTCCCCGCAGGTCTTCCACCAGAGACCGCCAGTGGTAGCCGTTGGGTGGCTTATCGCTATCGCCCTGGCCGCGCAGATCGTAGGCGATGACCCGGTAGCCGTCTGCCAGGCGCAGGGCAACCGGCTCCCAAAGGCGGGCCAAGAATCCGTTGGCATGGGCCATCACCAGCGGGGGCGCCGCGTCGTTCCCCCACTCGACGTAGTGCAGCCTTATGCCGTTGGCCTTCACGAACCCTTCCCTCAGGTCAACCGCCGCCATCTGTGTCTCCTTGCGCGAACTCAGCGGCGGGCCCGACGGTAGCCGGGCCCCGGGATGCAAGGTGGATGCGCGGGATCAGGGCCCGGTCAAGCTCTGTGGGGCGCTGGGGTCCCAGCTCCCGGACCCGGGCCAGGCATGCCCCGGCCTCCTGCACCAGGCGCTGCACGTCGATGCCCTGGCAAGATGGCCTGTGGGGAGCGAGGAGATCGATCCCGCTGCCGAGGAGGGATACGGCGCCCGCGTGGTTGCCGCGCAACAGGTGGTGGAACCCAGCGGCCAGCTTGATCAACCCCTGGTAGAAGCCGGCCGCCGCTGGGGCGCCGGGCGCCTTGCCCCCGCTCTCCCGCCAGATGTCCTCCAGCGTCTCGTGGCAGTCGTAGAACCGCCACTGGTTGAACTGGCGGATGGCTTCCGTCAGGATTTCCGGGGCGCTGGCGCTACTACCCATCACCGGCCAGTATAGGGGAGCCGGGGCCCATGAGGAACCGGCGCCTGAACCGTGCTAATCTACGCCCAGACTAGTGGCAGGAGGTGAGCCATGAAGCTATGTACCTTCCGGGCTGGCAGCCGCTTCGGCGCCATGGAGCGCATCGGCGCCGTGACGCCTCGGGGGCGCATCGTGGACCTCAATTTCGCTTACGCCCTCGCTCTCACGGAGCGGGAAGGCCATCCCGCGGCCTACGAATTGGCCGACGCGCTGATGCCGCCCGACATGATCGCTTTCCTGGCCAATGGCCGGTGGGCGCGCCAGGCGGCCGATGAGGCCTTGGCCCACCTGGGGGACCGGGCCGATGACCCATCGACCTCCGGGCCGGAGGGCGAGCGCATCGTCTTCGACCCTGGTGAGGTGCGCCTCCTGGCGCCTTTGCCCCGCCCCAACTCCATTCGCGACTGTTTGGCCTTCGAGGAGCACGTCAAGAACTCGATGCCGGACCGGCCGATCCCGCCCGCCTGGTACGAGATCCCCATCTACTACAAGGGCAACCCGGATACGGTGGCTGCCAGCGGCGACGACGTGGTCTGGCCATCTTATACCAATGTCCTGGACTACGAGCTCGAATTCGCCGCCGTCATCGGGCGGGAGGGGGTCGATATCCCAAAGGAGGAGGCCTGGAACTACATCGCCGGTTATATGGTCTTCAACGATGTCTCGGCCCGGGACATCCAGATGAAGGAGATGTCCTGTATGCTGGGGCCGGCCAAGGGCAAGGATATGGACGGCGGGAACATCCTTGGCCCCTATCTGGTGACGGCAGACGAGTGGGACCCCCGGGACGGGCATGTGATGACCGCCCGGGTCAACGGCGAGGAGTGGAGCCGGGGCTTGACCAGCGCCATGTACCACGACTTCGCCACCATCGTCAGCTACATCTCCCAGGGCGAGACCCTGCACGTGGGCGATGTCATAGGTTCCGGCACCGTTGGCACAGGCTGTGGCCTGGAGCTGCGGCGTTTCCCCAAGCCTGGCGACGTCATCGAGCTGGAGGTGGAAGGCCTCGGCGTGTTGCGCAACCGGTTCGTGAAGTTGTAAGGGCGCTAGGCCCAGGACGGGAGGTCTGATATGAGCACTGCACATGTCGAAGAGCACGCGGACGTGCCCCCGCCGAAGGTGGAAGAGGTGAGCCCTGGCCTCTTCGCCTACGTCCAACTCGACGGCTCCTGGGGGCTGAACAACACCGGCTTCATCGTGGGCAGCGATGGCGTCCTGGTCATCGACACCTGCTTCACCGAGCGGCGCTCGCGCTGGTTCCAGGAGGCTATCCGTCGCACGGCAGGAGACCGGCCCTTGCGGACCCTGGTGAACACCCATCACCACGGGGACCACACTCACGGCAACTGGCTTTTCCTGCCTGTGGCCACCATCATCGGACACGAGCGTTGCCGGGCGGAGGTGTTGGCGGCCGGAACCACCACCACGGGCCTGTTCCCCGGCGTGGAGTGGGGAGAGATTCGGGTGGCGCCCCCCTTCGTAACCTTCGAGGACCGGCTGAACGTGTACATCGATGACCTGAGGGTCGAGCTGATTTTCGTCGGGCCGGCGCACACCACTAACGATATCGTGGCCTGGGTTCCGGAGCGAAGGGTCCTCTACGCCGGCGACATCATCTTCCACCAAGGCACGCCCTTCGCCATGATGGGCTCCATCGCCGGTTGGCTGAAGGCCCTGGAGCGTCTCCAGGCCCTGGACATCGAGACCATCGTACCGGGCCACGGCCCCGTCTGCGGTCCGGAGGTCATCACTGCCGTGGCAGACTACCTGCGCTTCGTGCAGGACGTTGCGAGGCGAGGGTTCGAGGCTGGCCTGCCGCCCCTGGAGGTGGCCCGTCAGACAGACCTCGGCCGATTCGCCTCCCTGCTGGACAGCGAGCGCCTGGTAGGCAATCTGCACAGGGCCTACAGCGAACTGCGAGGGGAGCCTCTCGGCACGCCTCTGCCCCTGCCAGGGGTGGTAGCAGAGATGGTGGCCTATAACGGAGGCAGGATGCCCCGCTGCCTCGCCTAGCGGGGCACGAGGCGACGGCGACTCCTGCCCCCCAGCTCGTAGGAGCGCACGACGCGTAGGTGGGGCGTGCCCACGGAGATCCGGGCCGCCACCAAGTCGACGCGGCCTACTTGAAACGTTGGCCCTGTTAGCGCCCTGTCCCGCAGCTCGGCTACCACCGTCTTCAACTGGGCTAGAGCCTCGCCGGAAGCAAAGCGGGCGATGCTGATGTGCGGCAGGAAATCGGGGCCATCGAAAGGCTGACGGGGGAGTCCGGGTATCTCCTCCAAGAGGCGGATGTTCATCTCTCGCACCGGCAGCCCATCCAGCACCTCCACGAAGGCGACCTCCGGGAAGCAGTTCACCCGGCCCAGACGGACGGTGAAAGGGGGCTGGCAACTGAACAGGCTAGCGGCGGACTGAGAGATGCGCTCCAGATCCGCTTGGCAGACGGCGTCAGGGCCACCTGGTCCCTCTGCCAGAAACCCCAAGCCCTTTACCGTGACGTGCCAGTAGTCCTCTGAGTACGGTTCGATGCCGGGCAAGGAAGCCAGGCGAGCGGCGAGGGGGCGCAGGTAGGCCCTGGCCCCAGGGTCATCGATGCGGATCAGAAAGGCGGCGTACTCCTGGCCGCCGTGGGCCGAGGGCGACTCCAGCGTGTCGGGCACGAGGGTGAGGCGCTGCAACGCCAGGAAGCGCGACCAGGCCACTTCGAACTCGGCGTCGATGTTCTTCACGGCTTAAGGTTAGCCTGGCCGGTCGTCCCAGAACAGGGCCATTGCGTTCGGGCGTCCTTGGCCTAGGCGGATTGCGCGTATCTCATGCTTCGAGAGCCTCAGCATGAGCGGGGGTGTGCTCGCGGTACCGCGCGTCTTCCCGCTCGCCCTGAGCCCTGTCGAAGGGCGAGCGGGGTGTACGGCTCATGCTTCGAGAACCTCAGCATGAGCGGGTCCAAGACGCCGAAGCACCCCTTCCCGCTCGTCCTGAGGCACTCGAAGGGCGAGCGGAGTATGCGGCTCATGCTTCGAGAACCTCAGCATGAGCGGGGTGTGCAGGTTGGGAGACCCCTTTACGGATGTCCCCATGCGCCGCCGCCGGGAGTCTCCAGCGTCAGGCGGTCTCCGGGCTGCACCTTCAGTTGGACCTTGGAAGGGAGCATCTCCAGCCCATCGGCGCCTGCCCTCCTCAGGGTGTTCCGTCCGGGGGCGCCAGGGCCGCCGCCGGCCAGGCCCCAGGGCGCGAGGCGACGGCGCTCCGTGAGGAGGGTCACAGTGGCCGGGGCCAGAAACTCCCATGTGCGTACGATGCCGTCGCCGCCCTTGTGGCGCCCCTGACCCCCGGAACCGCGGCGGATGCCGTACTCGACGATGCGCAGGGGGTAGGCCATCTCCAAGGCCTCGATGGGGGTGTTCATGGTGTTGGTCATGTGCGTCTGGACGGCGTCCAGCCCGGGCGCCGTGGGGCTCCCGCCGGCGCCGCCGCCCACTGTCTCGTAATAGGCGTAGACGGTCCCGCTTGCCGGGTCGCGTCCGCCCATGGCGACGTTGTTCATGGTACCTGCGCTGGCGGCAGGGATCAGGCCCGGCAGCGCCTGGGCCAGGGCCCCAAGGACGCAATCGACGATGCGTTGAGACGTCTCGACGTTCCCGCCAGCCACCGCCCGGGGCGGGCTGGCGTTCACGACGCTGGCTGGCGGCAGCGCGATGGTGATGGGCCGGAAGCACCCCTCGTTGGCCGGCACCAGCTCGCCGCCCCGGGCGGCCTCCAACAGGCAGCGGGCGGCGTAGTACACCGCCGAGCGGGTGACGGAGGCGACGGCGTTAACGGAGGACGGTCGCTCAGGGGCGGAGCCATCGAAGTCGCAGTGCAGCGTGCCATCCCGGGCTACGATGCGCACCCGGATGGGCACCGGCTCGGCAGCGACGCCATCGTCGTCGAGGAAGTCCTCGAAGCGGTACTCGCCGTCTGGGATCGTCTGCAGGGCTGCCCGCATCATGCGCTCGGCGTAGTCCATGAGGTCGGCGCTGAGGCGGCGCCAGCGGGTAGGGCCGATGCGCCGGACGATCTCCCCCAGGCGCCGCACGCCCGTATGCTGGGCGGCCAGTTGGGCGTCCAGATCACCCTGCCTTTCCCAGGGGGCCCGCATGTTGCGCAACATAAGCTCCAGGACCGCCCGGTTCAGCCTCCCGCGCTCGTAGAGCTTGACGGGCGGGATGACCAACCCCTCCTGGAGGAGTTCTTCCGCGAGGGGCATCGAACCGGGACTCATGCCGCCAACATCGGCGTGGTGGGCTCTCGACGCCACGAAGCCCACCAGACTTTTGCCCGAGAAGACCGGCGAGACCATAGTGATGTCCGGCAGATGGGTGCCCCCAAGATAGGGGTCGTTCAGGATCACGGTGTCGCCCGGCGCGAAGGGCGCGAGGGGGAGGGCGGCCTGGACGGCGGCAGGCATCGCCCCAAGGTGCACCGGGATGTGGGCGGCCTGGGCCACCAGGCGCCCGGCGGGGTCGAAGACGGCGCACGAGTAGTCGTGCCGCTCCTTGATGTTAGGCGAATGCGCCGTGCGGCCCAGGGTCACCCCCATCTCCTCGGCCACGGAGGAGAAGAGCGCCGCGGCGATGCTGAGCTCGGCGGGGTCCCATTTAGGCATAGGCGCCTCGGCTAAGTACGAGGTTGCCCCGCGGGTCGACTGTTCCGCGCCACCCTGGCGGGATGACCGTCGTGGAGTCCATCTGCACGACGATGGCCGGTCCGCCCACTTCGGCGCCCGCCGGTAGCGAATCTCGGGGGTAGATGGGCGTAAGGACGGGCCTCCTGTCGAACCAAACGTCCCGGCGGGCCGCCGGCGCCACGCGGGCAGACAGACGGCGGGCGGGGGCAGGGGAGGATGGCAGGGCGGGACCGGGCAACACCAGCCGCAGCCGCAGGTCCACCACCTCGACGGGCCGCTCCGGATCAGCGTGGCCATAGCGCTCCCGATGGGCGGCGTGGAAGGCTGGCAGGAACGACGTGGGGGCCAGGGAATCGGCAGGCACCGGGAGTTCATAGGACTGCCCGGCGTAGCGCATCTCCAGGATCGGTTGGGCCGAAAGCCCCTCCGTCTCGAAGCCTTCCCTTTCCAGCTCTGACCGGCCGCGGGCTAGAAGGGCCGAACGTAGCCGCGCCAACTGAGCGATCTCCCCCTCGTCGCGCGGTGCGTCGAGCCGCAGGTGGACGGCCGCCCGCAGGTCCTTGACGATGGGCGCCGCTGCCATGCCGAGGGCCGAGAGCACGCCGGGGTGCGGCGGAACGATGACCTGCGGGATGCCCAAGGCCTCTGCCAACTCGCAGGCGTGCAGGGGGCCAGCACCGCCGAAGGCTACCAGGGTGAAGAGGCGTGGATCGTGGCCCCGCTCTACCGAGACCATACGCAAGGCACGCTCCATGTTGGCGTTGGCCACCTTCAAGACCGCCGCTGCTGCCCGCCGCGGGTCCCCCCCGAACGGCCCGGCTAGGCGGCGCAGGGCCTGCTCCGAGGCCTGGGGGAGCAACGGCATGCGCCCGCCCAGGAAGTGCTCCGGTTGGATGCGGCCCAGGAGGACGTGAGCGTCCGTTACGGTGGCATCGAGGCCCTTGCCGTAGCAGGCGGGGCCAGGGTCGGCTCCGGCGCTTTCCGGACCCACCCGCAGGGCGCCTCCAGCGTCGATAGAGGCGATCGAACCGCCGCCCGCGCCCACGCTCACCACGTCCAGCGCCGGGCCGCGGAGGGGCAGTCCTCCCACCAGCGCCTCCTCCCGTTCGAGAAGGCGCCCTGGGCAGAGGCCGACGTCTGTGGACGTGCCGCCCATATCGAGGGTGATGACGTTCTCATAGCCAGCCTGGCGGGCTAGAGCGTAGGCCCCGGCCACGCCCCCGGCCGGTCCGGAAAGGACCGTGCGAACGGCCAGGCGAGCCGCCTCTTGGGCGCTCATACTGCCGCCGTTGGAGGCCATCACCCGCAGGCGGCGGATGCCGCGGCGCCGTAGCCCATCGGCGAGGTGCGAGAGGTAGCGGGCCATCACCGGCGCTACGTAGGCGTTAGCCACCGTAGTGCTGGCCCGCTCATACTCGCGGTGTTCCGGCAGCACCTCGTAGGAGGCGGAGACCGAAAGTCCCCTTCGCCGGGCAGCCTCGGCCACCATGCGTTCGTGGGTAGGGTTGAGGAAGGAGAAGAGAAAGCAGACCGCCAAGGACTCCGCGCCGGCGTCCAGCACACGCTCCAACAGTCGCTCCACCTCCGCCGGGTCCAACGGGCGTAGGGCTTCTCCGCGCCGGTCCAGGCGCTCGCTTGCCTCCAGGCGTAGCTCCTCGGGTACGAGCGGCGGCTCGCGCCGCGGGGCGAGGTCGTACAGCCGGGGCCGGGTCTGACGGCCTATGGCCAGGACGTCCCGGAACCCCTCGGTGGTGATGAGGGCGGTGCGGGCGCCCCGCCGCTCGATTATGGCGTTGGTGGCCACGGTGGATCCGTGGACGACCTCGATCTGCGGGGCGCGAAGGGCGCGCCGGGCCTCCCGGAGCATCCTGGAGAGCCCTTCCAGAACGGCACGGGCCGGGTCGCCCGGCGTCGATGGGCACTTGTAGACGGCGGCTGTGCCGTCTCCCAATACGAGATAGAAGTCCGTAAACGTGCCGCCGGTGTCAACGCCCAGGATCACAGCAAGAGTGTACGACAGATGCGGCCCGCCGGCAGGTGCCCGTGCGACAGCAGTCGAAGCGAGCGGCGGCAGGACGCCCGCGGTCCGCGTGAAACCTGCCCTCCGGTATCTCGCGGTCAGCGGTAGGCAGGTGCGATCCGCTCATGCTGAGGTTCTCGAAGCATGGGGCCGCAGGCAGCGCCGCTCGCCCTTCGAGTGCCTCAGAGCGAGCGGGAAGAAGCACGCTATGGCAAACAGACCCCCGCTCATGCTGAGGCTCTCGAAGCATGGGGCCGCAGGCCTCAGCGTTCCGTTAACGTGAAGGTTATGGTATCCTGCGGGCAACCCCAGCGCGCAAAAGCACGAAAGAAGGCCTATGGGCACGATAATCGACATGCATGTCCATACGATGGTGGGCTCCATGGACAGCGACATCTCGCCGAAGCGTCTGGCCGAGGCCGCCAACGGCGCCGGCCTGCGGGGCCTGGCCCTCACGGAGCACGTCAACCAGTGGCGGCCCGATGAGATCCAGCGGCTCCGCGAGGAGACGGGGCTACTTCTCATCAACGCTCGCGAGTGGTCTACAGACATGGGCCACATCGGCGTCTTCGGGCTGCCCTCGGAGGTGCGCGACATCCGGCGAGCGCGGGACCTCCGGGCCGCCTGTGACGAGTATGGGGCCTTCATGGTTTTGTGCCATCCGTTCCGCTACTACCCCGGGCCCTCCAGCATCCTCTTTGGCCATCGCCGCGACGCCCAGCCCGTAGCCATCGATGAGCTGGCGGAGCACCCAGTCTTCACGCTGGCCGACGCCATCGAGGTGCTGAACGGGGGTTGCATCGAACGCGAGAACCGGCTGGCCCAGGAGGTGGCGCGGCACCTTGGGCTCCCCATGACGGGCGGCAGCGACGCCCATATGCCCCTCGAGATCGGCCGTTACGCTACGATGTTCGAGAAGGAGTTACGGGACCCCGATGACCTGCTGGCCGAGCTGCGAGCCGGCCGTTTCCATCCTGTAGCCCTGGACAAGACGACCGGTAGGTATCTCCCCTTGGCGGGCGTGTCCGGCTAGCGACCTCGCCCCGAGGCCCCGGGCGCCGCCGGGAGCGGGGCGATACGGTGTTCCGGAGCGCACCGGATTCCAATCCTTTCCCAATCTGTGCTCGCTAACATGCTGCCCAGCGGGAGGTGATCCAGTGAATCAAGGGCGGCAGGGGCGGGTTCTCTTGCGAGGGCCAAAGTGAGTCTGTTTCTTGTGACGTTCGACCCGCGGCTAGAGCTCCACCCTATGCTGGTGCACTTTCCCATCGTGCTCCTCTTGGGCAGCTTTGTCTTCGATGCCGCCGGCTGGGCCCTCCGGCGGGACTGGCTGCACCGGGCCGGCCTGGCCTGTCTCGCCGTTGGGGTCTTAGGTACGGCGGCCGCTGTGGTGACGGGGTTCGTCACCCCCGAGGCCGGCGAGGTGGGCATCGGTTTCCACACTAGCGGGGGCCTCCGGGGGTTCTTTTCCGGCAGCAAGGTGGACGTCCACCAGAACCTGGCGCTGCTCCTCATGGCCGCAACGGCTATGTGGCTGATCATACGGCTGGCCCTCTGGGGACGGTCGGCAGCCTGGAAGCGAGCGTATCTCGGCTTTGGCTTGGTGGTAGTGGCGCTGGTGGTGCTCACCGGCTACTACGGCGGCGAGATCGTATACGGCCCGAAGGTGACCATCAGCCGCTTGAGTGACACCCAGTTCCAAAAAGGCAACTAGCCCGTGGTGAAGGGCAGGAAAGCAGAAAGGAGAGAGGCATTGAGCAAGTGGTGGGTCGTTCTGGCGCTAAGCGCTGCTATCCTGCTGACCGCGGCAGCCTGTTCCAGCGGTGGCTCCAACGGCAGCCCGGGCGCCTCTAGGGCTGCGAACGGCGGAGCTGCGGGAGGGCAGCAGGCCAGCGAGAACTCCGGCTCCGCGCCCGGCCAGCCACCGGGTGTGAAGCTGTGCGAGGTGGGCGAGTCAGGAGAGCAGAGCGAAAGCGGCGAGTCCGCCGGACAAGAGGCGGCCGAGACCAAGATCCCCTGTATCACCATCGATGTCAGCGACCAGGCCGTTACCTTGGGCGCGCCCTTGGTGAATCAGGGCCCCCTAGAGCTCATCATCAACAACCTGGGCTCCACTGAGCACACCATCGTGATATCAGGGCCCATTCAGGGGAACACCGGGCCCATCAAGCCGGGGCAGACAGCGCGCTTGAGGGGCCGGATAGCCACCGGCGACTATGACATCTATAGCGTGAAGGGCGATCAGAAGGAGGCTGGCCTGGAGGCCACGCTGAAGGTGCAGTAGCCCGCCGGCCCTAAGGGGCCGGCGAGGCGGCGGGTGCTAGTCTTATGGGCAGGGGCCCGGAGTTCAGTTCGGCCGCCAGGATTCGGGCCTCCTCTAGACCGATGCCGCTGATGACGGCGCTGCCGTTGGTGATGGCCCGCATGATGCGAGGCGCCGCAATGAGCCTACCGTCAAGGAAGACCCCGAAGGGGTAGCCGGTAAGGGCCCTCGTCAGCGCCTCCAGAATACGGCTGCCATCGTCGCCAAAGCGCACGACCAGCGATACCGACGGGTCCTCTCGCACGCTCCAGCCGCTTGGCTGGATGAGGTCCGGGGTCAGGGCCCGCGGCACCCCGTCGTCGTCGATGGCTGCGGGCTGCCACTCCGCCTGGCCCGGGTACGTCCCGCCGAAGCAGCGGGCCAACTGCCGGCTGGCCGGGTCGGGGTTGACCAACTGGGGAGGCACGCCGAAGAGGTCGCCCTCAGCTGTCCGGCAGACGATGTAGCCGTTGGCATCGATAACGGGGCGGCGGAACTCCAGCATCGCCACCTCCGTCGCCAGGCGCTCAACCACCGCCTGGTCCACGCCCCGAACCCTCACCGAAATCCCATCGCTGGACTGCACTTCGACGCCGATCTCGGAGGCTCCGTAGGAGACCAAGCGATCGTTGATAACGCGGGCGGCCTGCTCCAAAACGCCCTGAGGATCTTGGTCAGGTGGCAGGTCTGAAGGGTTGGCCTGAACTGCAATCTGGACAGCCGGCAACCCGCTGCCGCAGGCCGCTGTGAGGGCGGCCAGAGCCAGGGCCAGGGCCAAGAAGACGAAACGCCGGCTCACCGGGTGGCGCGCCGGAGCGCCTCGTTGAGGGACCCGGTACGGTAGCCCGCTAGGTCCAGGGTGACATAAAGGTAGCCGATCTCCTTGAGACGCTCGGCCACCTCGCGTCGCCTGGACATGACGACGCCAGCTCCGTCATCGTCGACTTCGATGCGGGCCACGGCGTCGCCGGCGGGAAGGACGTGGTGCCTGACCCTCACCTGCCGCACACCGAGGGAGCGCAGGTACTCCTCGGCCCGGCCGATCCGGTCGAGGCTCTCCACCGTCACGGGGGTCCCGTAGGGGATGCGAGAGGCGAGGCAGGCCATGGCCGGCTTGTCCCACGTCGGCAGGCCCCGCTGCCGCGAGAGTTCCCGGATTTCGCTCTTGGTTAGGCCTGCCTCTAGCAGCGGGCTGCGGACGTTGTGCTTCTCCGCTGCGCGCCGCCCCGGCCGGTAGTCCCCCGCATCGTCCAGGTTGCAGCCGTCCAACACACAGGCGTAGCCCCTCTGGCGGGCGATACGGCCAAGCAGCCCGTACAGGCCATCCTTGCAGTGGTAACAGCGGTCCGGGCCGTTCTTCACGTACTCGGGATTGTCCATCTCCGGGGTCTCGATGACCTCGTGGGGGATGCCGATGCGGCGCGCTAGATCCCGAGCCTCTTGGACTTCCCGCTCTGGGACCGATGGCGAGACGCCGGTGATGGCCAGGGAACGCTGCCCCAGCACCTCTTGGGCGACGGATGCCAGAAAGGCGGAATCGCTGCCCCCAGAGAAGGCCACGATGGCCGATGGCATCTCGCCTAGGAGGGTGCGCAGGCGCCGCAGCTTGTCTTGGGCAGATGGTTCGGCGGTCACAGCGCTAATGATAGCACCTGCAGGCGCGCGGCGGCTGGCCGGCTCATGCCAAGGCCCCCGTAAGCCCCCGCTCATGCTGAGGCTCTCGAAGCATGAGCCGTCGTGGCCTTAGGCTCCGCTCGCCCTTCGAGTGCCTCAGGGCGAGCGGGAAGGGATGTTGCGCCTGATGCCCGCCGCCGGGGCGGCGGATACAATAGGAGGGCGCGATCTGGTTTCGCCGGGCCACTGGAAGGAGAGACGGATGAGGGATGTAGCTATCGTCGGGGCAGCCATGACCCGTTTCGGGAAGTACCCGGACCGGGGGCTCAAGGACCTGAGCCGGGAGGCTGTTGAGCAGGCGCTCGCCGCCGCCGGAATGGACAAGCGGGCCCTGGAGGTGGCCATCGTAGGCAACGCTGCCGCGGGGATCATCACCGGCCAAGAGTGCATCCGCGCCGAGGTGATCCTGCGGGAGATGGGGATCGACAAGATCCCCATGGTCAACACTGAGAACGCCTGTGCCAGCTCATCAACGGCCCTTCAGTTGGGCTGGCTGTACGTCGCCTCTGGCATGTATGACGTGGCCCTGGTCTTGGGCGTCGAGAAGATGTACATCGAGGACAAGGCCAAGTCCATGGCGGCCTTCAGCGCTGGCGTCGACGTGGAGCAACTGCGGCTCATCATGCAGCAGGTCAAGCCGCCATCGGAGCAGGCGGCGGGAGCGGAGAGCGGCGCTGGAAAGTCCCGCAGCCTCTTTATGGACCTGTACGCCGCCGGCGCCCGCGCCCACATGGCGCGCTATGGGACGACAAAGGAGCAGTTCGCCCGCATCGCCGTGAAGAACCACTTCAACGGCAGCTTGAATCCCCACGCCCAGTACCGCGAGCGCTACACTCTCGAGGATATCCTGGCTTCCCCCCTGGTGGCGGAGCCGCTGACCCGCCTCATGTGCGCTCCCATCGGCGATGGCGCGGCAGCCGCAGTGCTGGCGTGTGCGGAGAAGGCCCGGCAGTTCACCAGCAAGCCGGTCTGGATCCGCGGCTCGGCCCTCGTCTCAGGCTCCGATAACCCGGCGGCGGATGGAAAGATCAGCGCCCGGGCGGCCCAGAGGGCCTTCGACATGGCCGGCATGACACCGCGGGACGTCAACGTCATCGAGCTGCACGACGCCTCGGCGCCGGCGGAGCTCATGCTGTATGAGGAGCTTGGCCTGTGCCCGGAGGGCGAAGGCGGCAGGCTCATCGAGGAGGGGATCACGGAGCTGGGAGGGACCCTGCCTGTGAACACCAGCGGCGGGCTCATCGCCAAGGGCCACCCCGTCGGCGCCACCGGCGTCGCCCAGGCCTTCGAGATCTGGCTCCAGTTGCGCGGCGAGGCAGGCGACCGCCAGGTGCCCGGCGCCAAGGTGGGGATGACCCACAATGGCGGCGGCATGGTGCGCGGCGAGGCGGCCGCCACGGCTGTGCACATCTTCAGTGTGTAGCGGGAGCCCCGGTCCCGCGACCGCTGGCCCGCCAGCAGCGGGCGTGGCGCCCTATGGGGTTATCGCGATCTTGAGGACCCCTTCCGCCTTGCTGCGGAAGAGTTCGTAGCCCTTGGCGATCTCCTCCAACTTCAGGCGGTGGGTGAAGAGGGGGCTCAGGTCTACGTTCCCATAGCGGATGATGTTCATTAGGTGCTCCAGCCGGTCATGGCCGGATGGGCAAAGGGTGGTGACTATCTGCCTGTGCAGGAAGGAGGGCGCCAGGGTGGGCATCGATAGGGCCGGAGTCAGGCCATAGACGCCAACGGAGGACACCGTGCCGCCCTTCCGTACGACGCGGGTACAGGCCTCGAAGGTGGCCTGGGTCCCGACGGCCTCGACGGCAACGTCGACGCCGGCGCCGTCGGTCAGGGCCATGATCTCGGTTACGGGGTCCTTCTCCTTGGGGTTGATGGTGACGTTGGCCCCAAAACGCTTGGCCATCTCCAGACGCTCCGGCAAGGCGTCGACGGCGATGATGAGGCCGCAGCCCCTGGCCCTGGCACCGGCCGTGGCGCAGAGGCCGACGGGCCCCTGCGCGAAGATGGCCACCGAGTCCCCGATGCCAGCGCCGCCCCGCTCGATGGCGCCGAAGCCGGTAGACATGATGTCCGTAACCAACACGGCATGCTCGTCGCTGACGCCTTCCGGCACCTTGGCGGCGTTGACCTCCGCCCATGGGATTACGTAGTACTCCGCCTGGCAGCCGAACATCACCCGGCCGCCGCCCGTGCAACTGCTTACATCCACCCTCATGCACTCATGGCAGGTGCCGCAGCCCGGCATGCAGGAGCCGACAACGCGGTCGCCGGGCTTGAAGCGCGTGACCCCGGGGCCGACTTCGTGGACGATGCCCACACCCTCGTGTCCCATGGGAAGCCCCTTGGGGGTCAGGCAGCCGGGAAAGGCGAAGCCCAGCATCTCGTTGGCGAACTCGTCCAGGAAGTGCATGTCGCTGCCGCAGATGGTAGCCATGGTCATTTTGACCACTATCTCTCCCGGGCCAGCTTTGGGCACCGGCAGGTCTACGACCTCGACTTTGCCGTTGGCGGGCTTCACGCAGGCTTTCATGGGCTCTCCTCCCTGCCTCACAAGGCGCTTCGTGTCGGGTCAATCTGAGCACACGCTAAGGGCAGGGTCAAGGGTGCAGCGGCTCAAGTGAGGCTGGGGTCTATACTCGCATTATGAAGGGCAACATGTCTGAGGTGCCCCGGCGAGTTAGCCGGGCGGGACGCCGCACGGTGATGAACGCCGGACACCAGGTGGACCAGATCCTGGACGTCGCCCAGGCCAACGTTTTCCGGCTTCTCTGGCTGTTCCTCCCGGAGCCTGCCGTCGCCAGGGACTTGCGGCTCCAACACCTGCTGGCGTCCCGGTTCCTGTCAGATGCAGCGCAGCAGTCCCTATCCTTCGGCGCGCTGGTGGCCGTCGCCCGGGGCGGCGGGTCCGCTCTGGAAGTCGCGCTGGTGGGCGTCGCGGCTCTGGTACCGCCGGCCGTCTTCGGCCTATACGGCGGCGCTGTGGCCGATGCCCTGCCCAAGCGGGCCGCCCTGGCCGGGGCCTATGGGCTCCAGGCCATCGCCTGCCTGTCGATACCGGCCGTGTTGGGGACGGAGCTATCGACGGTGCTCCTTCTGGTGTTCCTGGTCAACGCCCTGGGGCAGGTGTCCGGGCCGACGGAGTCCTCCGTCCTGCCCCTGGTGGCCACGGAGGCGGAGCTGGCCTCGGCCGCCTCGATGATCAACTTGGCGGCAGCGGCCGGGACCGGGGCTGGCACAGCGGTGCTGGCCCCGGTGATTGTCCGGGCCTGGGGCCTCGATGTGGTGTTCTACGTGGCGGGCGGGCTCCTCTTGCTGGCGGCCAGCCGCGTGTTCGATCTGCCCGTGGGCGAGAGGAGGGGGCCGATCCATCTTCCCCCTCCCCGGGCGCGCCTCCGGCCGGCTGTGCGCTGGCTGGTCCGGCACCCGGCTGTGGGCACCATGATCGTCGTCGCGGTGCTGGCGGCCACCGTCAACCAGGTGCTTCAGACCCTGGCCCCCAGCTACGTCAGACAAGTGCTGGGCGCAGACCCAGCGGACACGGCCTACGTCTTCGCGCCCTCCGCGGCCGGCGTTGTCGTAGCGCTCGTCCTGGCCCCCACGATCATGCAGTTCCGTGGCGAGCGGGTGGCGGCCCTGTTCGGATTGTTGGTGGCGGCGTCGTGTCTCTTCCTATTAGGGGTGGTGACAGATGTAGGAAGGGTGGCCGACGCCGTCAACCCTATTCGCCTGCTGGAGGCTGTGGGCCTCCGGCTGGCTCCGGAGTTGCGGACGGCCGCGTTCCTGGCGATGCCGCTGGCCTTCGGCGTTTCGCTAACGGCGATCTCGGTGCAGGTGTACATCAACCGGCGGGTGCCCATCGGGTACCAAGGGAGGGTCTTCGCCATGCAGGGGGTCGTGCGCAGCGGCGCCTCGGTCGTCCCGCTGCTTACCCTGGGCGCAGCGGCCTCCCGGTTCGGCGCGGAGCAGGTGCTGCTGGTGTCGCCGGCGCTGCTCCTGGTCCTGGGGTACGGGCTGGTCTACACCAGTTTCCGGTTCGCAGGCCTGGCGCCGCCTTCTGGCCTTCAGGTGATGGAGAGCTTCTGGGAGGAGCCCGAGATCACGGCGCAACGGGCAAGGCCAGCTTCGGGATGAGCAAGAAGGGGCGCCAGGTTCAGCGCCCCTTCGAATGTCAGTTCCCTCAGGCCCCTAGCGTTTGCCGGTGACCGTCAACTGCCGGATCTTGGCGATAACCGAGGGGCGGGGAAGGGTCTGCCGGTATCCGCATTGCAAGCAGACGGCATCAGCCTCCCCGAGCATCTTCTCGATCATCATATCGCCAAGACAGCGCGGACAAGCCTTGAGACGTATCATGCTTCACCCCTCCGGGCAAAGATGATGCGCCCGGGGGCTCATTTGTTACGCACGGCCTCGATGTGAAGGCTGATCTTGACGTTATCGCCCACGACTACCCCGCCCGTCTCCAGCATCTGGTTCCAGCGGACGTTGAAGTCCTTTCGGCTGATGCTGGTCTCGGCGCTGAAGGCGGCGCGATCGTTGCCCCAGGGGTCCGTGATGCGCCCTTCGAACTCGGTGTCCAGCACCACAGGCCGGGTGACGTCGCGGATGGTCAGATCGCCGGTGACCCGCCAGCGGTCGCCCTCCACGTGTTCCACCTTGGTGCTGCGAAAGGTGATGGTGGGGAACTTCTCGGCGTTCAGGAAGTCATCGGAGCGCAGGTGGGCGTCCCGGTCGGGCACGTTGGTGTCGATACTCCCGACGTTGATGGTGGCGGTGACGGAGGAGTTCTCCGGCTGGGCCTCGTCGATTTGGATGGTGGCCTGGAAGTCGCGGAAGCGCCCCTTCACCGTCGTGAGCATCATGTGCTTCACGGCGAATTCCACGATGGAATGGGCTGTGTCCACCGTCCAGGTGCTGGTCGCCGCTGGCGTAGTGGTCATCGGGTCCTCCTTCCTTTGCACTAACTGCTGATAAGAGACTATACCGAGGTTAGTGCCAACGTCAAGAAGCTTACTTGATGTAAGATGGAGGCGTGGAAGAGAAGGACGTGCACGGCGAAGGAGCCTTCTGCCCCTATTACCACAGGGCCGTCGAGCTGATCGGCCGCCGCTGGACGGGCGCCATCCTGCGGGCGCTCTTGCACGGGGTGCGGCGGTTCAGCGATCTGGCCCATGCTGTGCCCGGCCTCAGCGACCGCATGCTGGCGGAACGGCTGAGGGAGCTGGAGGCGGAGGGCATCGTTTGCCGCACCGTATACCCCGAAACCCCCGTGCGGATCGAGTACACCCTGACGGAGAAGGGCCGGGCCCTGGAGGCCGTAGTCCGCGCCCTCTCGGAGTGGGCCGGCGCCTGGTACTCGGGCCAGGAGCGGCCGTGTGGGGCCGAGGAAGCCCGAGAGCCCGCGGAGCGCCAGCCTACTGGGCGATAACCGGCGCCTCCTCGCTGGCTGTCACGGCGCCGGCCCTACTTTGGTTCGCTAAGGGTGGTGGTCAGCAGCTCGTTGCCCGTGGCGGCGTCGATGAACATCAGCGCGTACTTAGCCCGGTAGGCGGGTGGAGACAACAGCGGCGTGTGCGGCAGCGGGTCTTCCCATGCCGATGGGTCATAGCTCACGACCCACACGAGACGCTCTCTGGGCAGGGTGGAATCCGCTGTGGTGACCATCGTGGCGAGGGCAATCTGCCGGATGGCCTGGCCGCCGCCGAACTGACTCTCAGCGTAGGCGCGGGCGTTGGCTTCGGAGAACTTCGGCTTCTCGGCGGGCCCGGGCACGAAGAGGGCTACCCCGTCCCCGGCCAGGTCATCGGGCGAGACGCCTTGAAGGACCAGCGCCTCTCTTGGCTGCCCGCCCTGGGCGGTGAGAAGGAACAGCGATAAGACAGCTAAGGCTGCCAGCGAGATGATCGCCGCGCCACTGTGTCGCCCCGCGGCGCGAAACGCCGCTAATTGGGATACGTGCATCGCGCATCCTCGACTATGGCGCTGGTGTCGCCTCCCAGGATGGCGTAGAACTGCGACCAGTCGTCACTGTAGTTCTGGCCGGCGAAGGGGCGCCAAGCGCTGCCATACCAGATATGGACATCATCAAACTGTACTGGGCTGTTCAAGTCTCCAGGAAACTGGTTGTACCTAGTGTTTATTTCGTCGGCGTTATCGCCAATTGTGGGGATCCAACCTGCATCGGCGGGGGCAAACACCTGCGTTCCATTTACGTAGAAAGTGAAAGAACCCGGAGTATTGTTGTACAGGACCGTATAGGTGGTGCTCGCCCAGAGCGGCTCGGCCGGGGTCTTGTATCTCGTACGAAGACGGCCGAGGTAATCGTGGTACTGCGCAAATGTGCGCCTGTCCGGCGGAGACTTGTCACTGTCGAAGACAATCCAGCCGATCTGCGCCCACTTCATGTCGGCTGGCCTGCTAATCATCACCCAGGCCGATGAGTATCTCGGGTAACCCCGAGGAGCGTAGGGCGGATAGTTGAGAATCCGTCCGTAGACTCCGCCGACGGTGCCCCCCGGAGACCGGCCCCACCCGGCACCCCAGTTCGCGGGATAGTCGTCTGTGCGGCCCGGATTGCAGGCATACGCGGCCAACCTTGTGCCGTTGCTCGCCAGCATCAGGGACCCTATTACCATCGCCAGAATGAGCCCTGTAGGGAAATACCGCGGCACCATACGTAATAGTCTGTGTGTGTGTGTGTCAAGACCCTTTAGGCAGAAATTTCCCCGATTCTGGAGGCAAACGTTGGCGACAAGGCTGCTGCGTGTCATCGGCTGGCTGGGCCGTCTGGCGCTGGCCCTACTGGGCCAACGCCGTCTGGATGGCGGCGGCGAACTGGTCCACGGTCTTGCCGTTGACCTCGGCCGCGAAGGGGTTCATCTCCAGCGCCTGCACTTTGCCGGCCGCATCCACGAGATATTCCCCGCTGAAGCTCTGCACCCCGTATGATTTGGTGCGCTCGTCGTACTCCAGGAAGAGGACGGCGCGGTCGCCGGGCAGCAGGAGGGGCGCGTTCTCCTCATAGCCCAGTATGACCTCCTCCCAGGTGCCTGCCGGTTCGGGCCCGCCCCCCATCGGGATCTCGAGGGTGGGGCTGGTGGAGCCCTTGAGGGTCCTCTCGATCTTCAGCGTGACACGGGCTCCGAGCGCAGCATCGGAATCGAAGCGGACGGCAGACGCCGTGGCCAGCACCACCAGGTCGGCGCGGTCCAAGGCCGCGCTGAGAGTAGGCTGTGGCGGATCATAAAGGGAGTTGCCGGGGTAGCGAGGCAGGGGCCGCAGGTTGTAGGGCGGGGAGCTGAACTGGGTTCTCCACTGGGCGAGTTTGGAGAAGAAGGCATCGCTGGCGGCCTGGATGGCGGCGTCGCACTCCTGGTCCGTCAGGCCGTCGCAGATGTCCGCTGCCGGCGAGGGATGAGGGTTGTGGGCGCCGGCCCACCGGAGGACGCCGAAGGCCAGGATGCCGCCTGCCAGGATCGCCCCTATGCCCGCGAGCCAAACCCTTCTTCTCATGGCCTCGGCCCCCTTCAGTTCCCACTGTAATTATATATGCAGCGGATACCCCAGTAGGCCGTATAGTAGCAGGGCGGGTTCTTGCCGATGTCGATGGGATCGTTTGGCCCCGAGGCGTAGGGGTTGGGCCACGGGTACATCACTGACAGCGCCGTCGTGGCGTGGTGGGCGAGCCCGAGGGCATGACCCATCTCGTGGGCAAACATGTTCAGGTTTGCGGGCCACCGCCAGGGCCAGGATGACCACTGTGGGGAGGTACCGTGACATTGCGCTTTCGCCGCCCTATCTCACAGCGCAAGCGATATCTCTGGGCAACATTGTGTGTGTGTCAAGACCCTTTAGGCAGAAATTTCCCCGATTCTGGAGGCAAACGTTAGCGACAAGGCTGCTGGGTGTCATCGGCTGGCTGGGCTGCCTGCCAGCCTACTGGGCGATAACGGGCGCCTCCTCGCTGGGTGTCACGGCGCCGCTGCGCATGGACACGGCAGCTTCCTGATCGCTCACCAACAGCGCCGCCAAGATGCCCAGGAGTGTTAGGCCCGCCGCTACCGCGAAGGACTCGTGGAAGGCAGTGATGGCTCCATCGCGGGTACCGGGGTTGCCCAGGACGGCGCCGTTGGCCGAAAGCCGGTTGGTGAGGACCGTTGCGGCGATGGCCACGCCAAGGCTGGCGGCCACCTGCCGCAGGGCGTTGTAGGCCGCGCTGGCGCGCCCCATGTCCTTTGGCGAAATGGTGGCGAAGGTCGCCGTCTGGAGCGACACCAGAACCAGGGCGAAGGCCCAGCCCCGCAGGAACATGATCAGCCGGATCCACCAGGCGCTGGTCTCCAGATCCACCAGCACGAACGCCAGCGTGGTCAGCGACGCGCCGAGTAGGCCCAACATCATCAGCCGGCGGGGGCCGATGCGTCCGTATGCCCGGCTGGCCACCTGCATCATGCTGACGACGCCCAGGGCTTGGGGGAAGGTGGCCAGGCCAGACTCCAGGGCGGTCAGCCCCATCTCTGCCTGCAGCAGGATAGGCACCAGGAAAAGGGCGCCCATCAAGCCCCCCTGGCCCACCACCTGTACGACGTTGGACGCCGTGAAAAGCTTGTTCTTGAAGAGGCGGACGTCGATCATCGGGTCAGCGACCCGCAGCTCCAAAAGGGCGAAGGCTGCCAGCAGGGCGATGCCCGACACGCCGAAAAGGACCACCCGCGAGTCTCCAAAACCACGGTTGCCTGCCTCCGCCAGGGCGTAGATGACGAAGGCCAGCCCGGCCGAAGCCAGCAGGAAGCCGGGGATGTCGATGCGGCCCGGCGCCGGCTGCCGCTCTTCCCGAAGGAACAGCCCAGCGAAGACGAGGCCCAGCACTCCTACCGGCACGTTGATCATGAAGATCCAGCGCCAGTCCTGGTATTCCACCAGGTAGCCTCCGACGATGGGCCCGCTGGCGGGGGCCACCACCATCGGGATAACGAGAACTGCGGCGCCTTTTGCCCTCTCATGGGGCGGAAATGCGCGGAAGAGCATCGCTGTGCCCACGGGGGTCAGCATGCCGCCGCCTACGCCCTGGAGCACCCGGAAGGCGATGAGGGACTCGATGTTCCAGGCCAGGCCGCAGAGCATCGAGGCAGACGTGAAGAGGAAGAGGGCGAACATGAAGACGCGTTTGGTCCCAAACCGGTCGCCCAGCCAACCGCTCACGGGAATGAACACGGCCAGACTTAGCAGATACCCGGTGACGACCCACTGGATAACGGTCGCTCCCTGGCGCGAATCCACCTTCAGGTCCCGCGCCAGGGTGGGGATGGCTACGTTGACGATGGTCATGTCCAGCAGGTCCATGAACACACCGAAGACGAAGACGATGCCGACGATCCATTTGTATTCGAGACGGGGCACAGGCGGCCTCCCTTCTAGTTGGCTAATGATATCGGCCGCAGGCGCTTCCAGGCCAGGGTCGCCGAAAGCCGCTGCCAGCGAGGGCAAAGGGTCAGCCGAGGGAGCATTGCCCGGCCGGCGCCTTTCGTTGACGGCCGGGGAGGGCGTGGGCTAACCTGGACAGTGACCCCAAAAGGAGACCGCCATGGTGAAAGCAGCCAAGATCGAACTGCGGGCCAGTCCACGCCTGGTCCTGGGCAAGAAGGTTAGCCAACTAAGGCGCCAGGGGCTGGTGCCGGCCAACATCTACGGCCACAACGTCCCCTCCTTTGCCATCCAGGTGCCGTCGGACGACCTGCGCCACGTGCTGCGGGACGCTGGCCGCAACGACATCGTTTACCTGCGCGTCGATGGCGGCGAACCGCGCCCCACCTTCATCCGGGATGTCCAGCGCAACCCTGTCTCCGACGCCATTCTGCACGTGGACTTCCTCCAGATCTCCCTGGAGGAGAAGGTGCGTCTTGAGGTTCCCATCCACCTGACCGGCGTGCCCGGAGCCGTGGAGAGGTTGGGCGGCATCCTGGTGCACGGCGTGGACCACGTGACGGTGGAGGCTCTCCCCACCGACGTGCCTTCCTACATCGAAGTGGACGTCACCGGCTTGGAGGAGTTCGACCAGGCGGTCCACGTCTCGGACGTCAGGCCGCCCCCGGGGGTGACGATCCTTACGGAGCCGGAGCTGGTCGTTGCCAAGGTCGCTCCGCCAGCCGTGGAGCGGGCGGAGGAGGCGGAGGCCGAGGAGGAAGCGGCGGCCGCGGCTGCGGAAGAGGCCAAGGGCGAAGAAGGCGGCGAGTAGCCTCCGCGCCTCCGGGCTCGCGTCAATCCGTGCCTGCTCTGCCGGGCGTCTGGGATAGGCGGCGCCCGATGAGCCAGGGCATCCCGCGCAGGAGCTCGTCAGCCGGCAGCGGCCGGCGGCCCGGACGTTGCCCCTCCAATACGGCAAGCACCCCGTGGCCGGTCACGACGCCGAAGGCGCTGGCGGGGGCCGCAGGCGGCAGCTGGGCCCGCTCGCTGTCCGTGAAGGGCACCACCGTTCCCGGCGTCTCCTGCCGGCGGCTCTCCACCGGCCAGGCCTGCCAGATGTGCAGCATCTCGCCATTGGCGTAGGTAAAGGCGCCCGGCCAGGGGTTGTAGGCCCTCACCCGCCGCCACAGGTCCACGGCGGCCAGGTGCCAGTCCAGGGCGCCGTCCTCCTTGCGCAGCAGCGGGCATCTGGTGGCCCTGGCTTCATCTTGCGGCCTTGGCTCGATCTGGCCCGCGAGCCAGCGCGGCAACGTCTCCCCCAGGAGACTTGCGCCCGCCTCCGCCAAGATGTCCGTCAGGGAGCCAGTGGTGTCGGCGGGGCCGATGGGCACCTCCCGCTGAGAGAGGATGGGCCCCGTGTCCATACCCGCGTCCATCAGGATTATCGTGACGCCGGTGCGCTCGTCGCCGGCTAGGATAGCCGCCGCAACGGGAGAGGCGCCCCGCCATCGGGGCAGCAGCGACGGATGGACGTTAAGGACGCCGCGGGAAGGGATATCGAGCACCTCTTGCCGGAGGATCTGCCCGTAGGCGACGGCCACGATGACCTCCGGCGCAAGCTGCCGTAGCCGAGCCACCGCTTCCGGGTCACGCAAGGTGGCGGGCTGCCAGACCGGAAGGCCTAGCTCCAGCGCAGCGGTCTTCACGGCGGGCGGCCGTGGGGCCCGGCCGCGACCGGCTGGACGATCCGGCTGGGTGATGACAGCGCTAATTTCGTACCCGTCGTCCCCCAGGCGGCGAAGGGATGGCACGGCGAAAGCAGGGGTGCCCAAGAAGACGATGGCCATGGCGGCTCTCGCGCGATTCTAGCATGCTGGGGTGCGGGACGCGAAGCCCTACCAAGCGTTCTCAGGTATAGTTAAGGCAGGTGGAATCCATGGTGAGGCTGCCTCGCACGCGCCTAGTGGGCCTTGTCTTGGCCATTACGGCGCTTGTCGCGGCCTGTAGGGGCGGCGGCGATGGGCAGCCATCGGGCACCGGCAACGCCGGTAGCCGGGATGGCATCGTGGTGCTATTACCCAGCCCCACGCCCCAGCCAACGCCGTTGCCCAGAAAGACGGCGACGCCGACACCAACGCCGTCGCCCACGCCCTTGGCTGTCTGCGGCGCCAACCCCGACCCGGCCTCGCCCAAGCTCCTCCAGGTGGAAGAGCCGAAGCCGGAGGCCCGCGTCAAGTTGCCGATACATGTCCGCGGCTGGGGCTCCACCATCGGGAAGGATGAGAGGGGTGTCGCCCTGGCCGTGGTCGACGCCAAGCAAACGGTCCTGCAGGTGTTGGACCTGCCGCCTCAGCCCCGTGCCCACCGCGTGGTGCCGGCGGGCATCGAGATCACCGAATACACGCGCCCCTTCGCCGCGGACGTTGTGCTCTCCGGCATCACGGAACCCACCCCCATCTGCCTCTGGATCTACCAGGAGACGACGGCCGAGGGGGTGCCCAAGGGCGTCCTTCAGGTGCCTATCGTTGTCCTTCCCTAAGCCTCCCGGACGGTGATAGGGTCACCGGGCATGGCCCCGAGCTCGCGGGCGGCGCTGGCGCCGCTACGGGCGATCTCCAGGAACCCGCTGCTGCCGATGAGGGCCGTCAGTCCCTCGCTGTGGGCGTACGTAGAGGCGAGGCCATGGACCGTGTGCCCCAGCACCTGCACCGTAACCCGGGAAGACCGGATCTGCTCTGCGCGGACGCTGGTGATGAGGTTGCCGAAGTGGTCGATATGGAGGATGCGCCCCGCCAAGGAGCCGTCGGCGTGAACCACGGCCCGGAAGGGAGGCAAGACCAGCATATCGCGAGCGGCAGGGCCTAGCGCCTTGGGGTCCAAGCCCAGCGAAAGGTGGGCTGCCACGGGGGCGAAGACGTCGCGGCCGTGGAAGGTGGCGCTGACAGGGCGCCGGTGGTATTTGGGATCGGCCAGCTCATAGGCGGCGAACCCCGGCGGCAGGGGCGCCCGCGTGGGGCCGGGGCGCGCCCTCACCCGGGCTTCGTCGGGCAGCACGGCGGACAACAGTCCGTTGTCCGGCCCGACGATGGTTGTCTCTGGGGTCACCAGCGCCAGGGCGCGCCGCTGCGTCCCGACCCCCGGGTCCACCACTGCTAGGTGGATGGTGCCGCGCGGGAAGTACGGCAAGGCCGAGGCCAGCAGAAACGCCCCTTCTTCGATGTTCTGGGGCGTCACCTCGTGGGAGATGTCGATGACAACAGCATCGGGGTTGATGGAGAGGATGACCCCCTTGAGGACGCCAACGTAGGGGTCTGAAGTCCCGAAATCGCTTAGGAGGGTGACTATGCTCTTCACCTGGCTACGGCCTAGGCCCTCCAGCGCCCGCCAGGCTCCACTCGTACACGTTGCGGAAGCGAGAGCTGACGCCGAACAGCGTGCCGAGCTGGATGCCCTTGACTTTATCGGATACGAAGTACGTATAGACGGGGTAATAGAGGGGGATGCTGGGCAGGTCCTGTTGAAAGAGGGACTGAAACGTGTAATACAGGCGCTGGCGCTCGTCCAGGTTCCAGGTGCGCCGCGCCTTCTCCAGGATAGCGTCGGTCTGCTCGTCCCCGAAGCCCGCTAGGTTCCGCCCGTTGCCGGTGGCCTGGGAGCTGTGCCAGGCCGGGTACGGGTCCGGGTCCGGCCCTGGGTCCCAGCCGAAGACCGCCGCCTGGTACTGGCGGGGAATCAGGTAGTCTCGCACGAGGCTTGTGGAGTCCTGGCGGACGACGGTGACCCCGATGCCGGCGCTGGCTAGCTGCCGCGCTATCGCTTCGGCCAGGGCCCCGCGCGAAGCGTTCTGGTCCGTCATCAGCGTTATGCGCAGCTCCGTGCCATCCTTCTCCCGGATCTCCTTTCCCTCGGGCAGGGTCCAGCCTGCTTGATCAAGGAGCTCGCGGGCCTTGCTCAAGCTCTGCTGCGCCGGCTTGACATCGGGGTTGTAGGCCCATGTGCCTGGCGGGATAGGGGAGCTTGCCCTGGTGGCCCGGCCTCCGAGGACGCCCCCTATGATGTCGTCGATGTTGATGGCCCGGGCGATCGCCTCCCGCACGGCCTTTTCGCCAAGGGGGGGCGCGCCGTTGTTAAGGTAGAGGATGGTCGAGGCGCTCCGGTTCGCGCTGTAGGCTTTCAGGCCGCGAGCGTTTGCCAGCGTATCGAAATCCGTCTGGCTGAAGCCGGGGTCCACAATGATGCCGTCGGCTTCCCCGCGTACGACGCCGGCGGTGGCTGAGGGGTAGTCTGGGTAAAAGCGCAGGCGGATCTCCGGGATGCCAGGCTGGCCGAGGTGGTACTTGGGGTTCGCTTTCAACACCACTTGAGAGTTGTCGAACTGAATCGCCCGGTAAGGGCCGGTGCCGATGGGGGCGCGGTTGAATGAGCTGTCCCGGAGGTTGGCCACGTCTTCACTCTCTAGGAGGTGTTTGGGGACGATGCCGGTGGTCGTGTAGCTCATGAACGGCGAATAAGGCTCCGGCAGCCGGCATGTGACCGTCAGATCATCTGGGGCGGTGCACGAGACCTGACGCCACAAAGGGGCCTCGTCCGGGTTGCCGCCTAGCTTCGGGTCAGCCAAGAGCCCATAGGTGAAGACGACGTCGGCAGATGTGAATGGGACGCCCGTGTGCCAGGTCACCCCTGACCGCAGGTGGAACGTGATGCTGGTGCCATCCTCACTTATCTCCCAGGACTCTGCCAGGTCCGGCAGCACTTCGCCGTCGGGCCCCAGCCGCGTGAGGCCAGAGAACACGAGGCTGACGATATCCCGGTCGGCGTCGTTGAGGTAGGCGAAGAGGGGGCTAGCCCGCGAGGGCTCCCCGACTATGGCCTCGATGTAGGGGCGGGGCCGCTGCCCGCCGGAGCTCGATAGGGGCCCGCCGATTACCAGCCAGGCGGCGATCACCAGCGTAACGCCCCCGCCGAGGACGGCCAGGAGCGGCCATCCGGGCCCGTGTCTTGGGTGCGCCGGCGCAGGGCGTACCGTATTCATGGTTTCGAAGCGTGGAGAGGGTCAGTTAGCGGACGTAGACGGCGAGGGCCGATATGCCCAAGAAAAGGATGCTCAGGAAGATGGTGAGCTGGAACAGGGTCTTCTCCAGGCCGCGCCGGGTACGCACGAAGGACCCGCTCTGGAGCCCGCCCACGCCCTCGCCCCGCACCTGGAGAAGGATGACAGCGATGAGGGCGGCAGACACCAGGATGGACGCCACTGCCAACGAATCTTGAAGGCTCATCTAGCTGTTCTTTCCCAAAATGTTCCGTTCTATTGATCCAGGGCCGTAACCAGGTCGTCCTCCCTCTCTCCGGGTACGGCGGCCTGGTCCCGCTCGTAGTAGATACGCATGACGGCGTCGGCGAGCTTGCGGGAGTCGTGGTGGTACCGGTTCTCTTCGCTGACGACGTCGGCTAGCACCAATCGTATCCCATTGTTGACGGCGCCGTCCAGCCGTACGGGGCGCGAGTGCTCGGCCCGGGGTATCGGCTCCGCCAGGTTATTGTTAGCCAAGACGAAGTTCAGGAAGCCCTTGCCCACGTGGGCCTCGATGGCGTTGACGTGGTCAGCCACGGTAAAGCCGTCTGTCTCCCCGTGCTGGGTGGCGACGTTACATACGTAAACCTTGATAGCTGGGGAGGCGAGGAGGCTGCGCTTGATGCCCTCCACTAGGAGGTTGGGCAGGACGCTCGTATACAGACTGCCGGGGCCTAGTACCACCATGTCGGCTTCCAGGATGGCCCGCACGGCCTCCGGATGCGCCGGAGGGTTCTCAGGGACGAGGTATACCTCCCGGATGCGGACTCCCCCGGCGCTCAACACCTCCGGCCCGATGCGCGACTCCCCGCGGATGGTGCGCGAGTCTTCCGTCCGGGCGCAGAGGGTGACGTCCTCTGTTGTGGACGGGATGATCTGGCCACGCACGGCCAGCACTCGGCTGGTCTGGCGGATGGCGTCCTCGAAGTTCCCGGTGACGCCGGACATGGCGACGATGAAGAGGTTGCCAAAGGAGTGGCCGGCCAGGCCGGAGCCATCGGAGAAACGGTACTGGAAGAGCTTGGTGACCAG
>DAOUBD010000006.1:0-17078 GCA_034432935.1 Dehalococcoidia bacterium
GCCCGCAGATGAAGGCGCCGGGCAGGCGCTGGCGCACGCCCTCCGCATCCTCCGGCCCTACCGCCAGCACCAGGCCGATCCCCATGTTGAAGGTGCGGTACATCTCATCGTCCTCGATGCCGCCAACGCCCTGCACCAGGCGAAAGATGGGCGGCGCCTCCCAGGACCCGCGGCCGATGCGGGCGGCTAGACCCGGCGGCAGGATGCGCGGCACGTTGCCCGGAATCCCGCCGCCCGTGATGTGGGCGATCCCCCGGAGCGGCGAGTTCGCACCCAGCAGGGGCCGGATGTCCGCCAGATAGCACCGGTGGGGCCGCAAAAGAGCCTCCCCCAGCGTCTCCCCCAGCTCCGGATAGTAGCGCTCCAGCCGCTCCCTCTCGGCCGCCGGGTCCTCGCCCACGCCCACGCCGAAGAGCCTGCGCACCAAGGAGTAGCCGTTGGTGTGGAGGCCGCTGGAGGGCAGGCCGATGAGAACGTCCCCCTCGCGGATGCGGGAGCCGTCGATGACGGCCTCCCTCTCGACGGCGCCCACGATGAAGCCCACCAGATCGTAATCGCCCGGGGCGTAGGTGCCCGGCATGTCCGCCGTCTCGCCCCCCAAGAGGGCGCAGCCGGCATCGCGGCAGGCCTCGGCGCAGCCCCGCACCAGCTCCGCCTTGGCCTCATCGCTGAGGCCGCAGTTGCCGATGTAGTCCAGAAAGAAAAGGGGCTCTGCCCCGGCGGTGAGGATATCGTTGACGCAATGGTTCACCAGATCGTGGCCGGTGCTGGCGTAGCGGCCCAGGAGGCCCGCCAGCTTGACCTTGGTGCCCACGCTGTCGGTGCTGGCCACCAGGACGGGATCGCGGTAGCCGGCCAGACGGAAGAGCCCGGCGAAGGGGCCGACGCCCGCCAACACCTCGGGGCGGCCGGCCGTCCTGGCGATCTCGGCGTAGCGGGAGACGAGGGCCTCGGCGGCGTCGATATCGACGCCGGCCTGGGCGTAGCTGGAGGGCGCTGCGCCCTCCTCCGGCGGGCGGGACTCGGCGCTCATGGGCGATACAGAGGATAGCACAAGGGCGCCGGTGGGCGGGGCTTGGCTGGGGGGCTTGGCCGCGAGGCCGCCTAGCGCCGGTCCTCTTCCCAGGACCAGACGGCGGCCACGGGCTCGCGGCGGCCGCTGCGGCCGGCCCGCTCGAAGACCAGCTTGTCCATCTGGAGCTGGACGGGCATGGGATAGCGGCCGGTGAAGCAGGCGGTACAGAAGCTGCTCTCGGGCTGGCCGATGGCCCGCATCAGGCCCTCCAGGGTCAGGTAGGCCAGGCTGTCGGCGCCGATGTGCCGGCGGATCCCCTCGATGGACTGGCGGGAGGCGATGAGCTCCCACTGGGTGGCCATGTCGATCCCGAAGTGGCAGGGGTGCCGGATAGGGGGAGCGCAGATGCGCATGTGGACCTCTTTGGCGCCCGCCCTGCGCAGCATCTCCACCACCTTCGGGGTCGTCGTCCCCCGGACGATAGAATCATCCACCACCACCAGGCGTTTCCCCTCGATGACCTGGCGGAGGGGGTTGAACTTCAGATAGACGCCCTGGTCCCGTAGCCGCTGGTGAGGCTGGATGAAGGTGCGGCCGACGTAGCGGTTCTTGACCAGGGCCTCAGCGTAGGGGATGCCCGACTCGTGGGAGTAGCCGATGGCAGCAGCCGTCGCCGAGTCCGGCACGCCGATGACGATATCGGCCTCCACCGGCGCCTGGCGGGCCAGCTCCCGCCCCATGTTCATGCGCACGGGATAGAGGAGCTTCTGGCGGATGGTGCTATCCGGCCGGGCGAAGTAGATGAACTCGAAGACGCAGAGGGCATCCCGGCGTTTGGGCACGGCCTGGACGGAACGCATCCCCTCGCGGTCGACGATCACCGCCTCGCCGGGCTCGATCTCCCGCACGAACTGGGCCCCTAGGTGGTCCAAGGCGCAGGTCTCGGAGGCGATGACCCAGCCGCCGTTAAGGCGCCCCAAGCAGAGGGGGCGGATGCCAAAGGGGTCGCGCATGGCGATGAGGCAGTTTGGCGTCAGGGCCACGAAGCAATAGGCCCCGGCCACGGCCTTCATGACGTTGGCGCAGCGCTCCAGCCAGTCGGCTCCTGGGGCCGAGGCCAGCATGCGGGCGGCCACCTCCGTATCGGTGGAGCCCGTGAACTGGACCCCTTGGTCCTCTAGATGGTAGCGGAGCTGCTCGGCGTTGATCAGGTTCCCGTTGTGGCCCAGGGCCACGGGACCGTGGTCGCCCTCTATGTAAATGGGTTGGGCGTTCTCCTGGCGGCAGGAGCCCGTAGTCGAGTAGCGGGTGTGGCCGATGGCGATATGGCCCTTCAGGTGCCCCAGGTCACTCTCGTCGAACACCTGGGAGACCAGGCCCATGCCGGTGCGGAGGTGCACCTGCTGGCCATCAGCAGTGGCGATGCCAGCGCTCTCCTGGCCCCGGTGCTGGAGCGCGTAGATGCCGTAGAAGGTGATACGGGCTACGTCTTCCCCTGGCGCGTACACGCCGAAAACGCCGCACTTTTCGCGCCAGTTCGGGCTATGCACAAGCATCCCCTGCCAGGTGGGCAGGACCTGCCGGCTGGGAAGAGAAGGACTCTATCACAGAGAAAGCTGAACTAACCCTCGCCTCGCACCGACATTCTAACATGGGGCCGCCTAGCCCAGCAAGGCGCTGCCCTACTTCTGCGCGACCTCTGTCTCACCGGAGGCGCCCCTCTCTGCGGCCGCTGCCTCAGCCCCGGGTTCCGGCGCCTTCTCCACGGCGGCGGTGACGACCAACGGGCGCCCCGTCAGCCCGGCCATCGCCTCGGCGGCCTCCAGCGCACGGCTGAAACCTTCGTCTATGAGGTCCGGGGCGCTGGCCGTCAGCACCTGGGCCACCCAGAGGCGCTTGCCGCTGGTCTTCACCAGCACGATGTCCCAGCCCCGGATGCCCGAGGGCCCGCCAGCTTCGTCTACGTCCTCGAAGTCCTCCAACTCGAAGCGGTCTATCTTCCAGAAGGGTACCAGCTCGGCGGTGCCCAGGCCGAGCCCCAGGAGCCCCTGCTGGAAGCGTACCGACTGTTTAGCCGCCTCTATAACGACAGAGGCCCCCACCAGGGAGTAAACGAGCCCCATAGCCGAAAACGGGGCGATGATGAGCCCGGGCAAGAGCATGGCGAAGAGGAGCAAGGCGGGGAGACGGTTGGCCAGGAGGCCCACGGCGACGAACAGTCCGACGCCCACCGTCAGCCCGATAATGGGCCCCACGATGGCAGAGCGCTCCGGCCGCAGGTCGATGCGGCCTTCGCGGACCACGCAGACCCTGCGGTCGAGGGCTATGCGGCGCGGACTTTCTGCAAACTGGCGTCGCCCCGTCACGCCCCTATTGTAGCGCCCGGCCCCCGGCCCAGGCTTCGTTGACACGCCCGTTCTGCTTGTGCTAGCATCCCATCGAAAACCTTATAAGACCTTATCCAGAGAGGTGGAGGGCACGGCCCTGTGAAGCCCGGCAACCGGTCCGCGGCGCGGATACGGTGCCAACGCCGGCCCGCCCGAGGCGGGATCGATAAGGCAGCTTTGAAGCCTCTTCTCGCCGGACGGAAGGGGTTTTTCTTTTAACGTAACGATGAGGTACCGAAGGACACGGATGGCGATGGCGCGGGCCTCCACCCCGGCGCAACGGGGATGGGAGGCCCACTAGCACCGTTAACGCTGATCTAGCGCCGGAGGAGCCATCGTGTCTTTCGCCAAAAACCTCAGATGCAAGGAGTGCGGGCGGGTCTACCCCCTGGAGCCCGTCCACGTCTGCGAGTTCTGCTTCGGCCCCCTCGAGGTCTTCTACGACTACGAGGGCCTGGCCCGGGTCATAAGCCGCGAGCGCATCGAGCGGGGGCCGCCCACCATGTGGCGCTACGCCGATCTTCTGCCCTGCCGGGCGGAGACGGCGGTGGATATCGGCACCGGGTTCACGCCGCTGGTCAGGGCGGGGAACCTGGGGCGGATGCTGGGCCTGAACCGGCTGTACATCAAGAACGACTGCCTGAACCCCACCTGGTCCTTCAAAGACCGGGTGGTCTCCGTGGCCTGTAGCGTGGCCAGGGAGTTCGAGTTCGACACGCTGGCCTGCGCCAGCACCGGCAACCTGGCCAACAGCGTCTCCGCCCACGCCGCCCGCGCCGGCATGCGCGCCTGCGTCTTCATCCCGGCCGACCTGGAGTTAGGGAAGGTCATCGGATCGGCGGTCTACGGCCCCACCCTGGTGGCCGTCGAGGGCAGTTACGACGAGGTGAACCGGCTGTGCAGCGAGCTCAGCGATAAGTACCCGTGGGCCTTCGTCAACATCAACGTGCGGCCCTACTACGCCGAGGGCAGCAAGACGCTGGGGTACGAGGTGTGCGAGCAGTTGGGTTGGCGGGCTCCTGACCACTGCATCGTGCCGTTGGCCAGCGGCTCCCTCTTCACTAAGATATACAAAGGCATCAAGGAGATGGCCTGGCTCGGCCTCGTGGAGTGGACGGGAACCCGCATGAGCGGCGCCCAAGCCCTGGGCTGCTCACCCATCGTCGAGGCGTGGCAGCGCCAGAGCTTCGACATCCGGCCCCAAAAACCCGACACCATCGCCAAGTCCCTGGCCATCGGCAACCCCGCCGACGGCTACAACGCCCTGAAGGTCATGGCCCAGTCCGGCGGCTCGGCGGCCGCTGTCAGCGACGATGAGGTCATAGAGGGCATCAGGCTCCTCGCCGAAACGGAGGGGATATTCGCCGAGACGGCCGGGGGCGTGGTGATCGCCGGGTTGCGGAGGCTCGTGCAGCAGGGCCAGGTGGGAGCCGACGAGCTGGTGGTGGCCTTCATCACCGGGGCTGGCCTGAAGACTCAAGAGGCCGTGGCGCCGGCCCTCACCCCAGCCCTCAGGATCCGGCCCACCATCGCATCCTTCGAAGAGGCGCTCCTGGAACGGCACGGGGCCCTGCCGGCCAGCCGGCGCAGTTAGGACGGGACAATGGCTAAGCAACGGGTCAAGTTCACCTTCGCTCCCCACCTCATCAAGGAGCCCATCATCTGGAAGCTCGGACGCCAGTTCGATGTCGTCACCAACATCCGGCGGGCCGACGTCACCGAAGACCGCGGCTGGGTAGTCCTGGAGCTGGAGGGCGACCTGCCGGAGATCGAGCGGGGCATCGCCTGGGTGCAGGAGCAGGGGGTGCGAGTGGACCCCGTGCCCGGCGACATAGTGGAAGGCTAGAAGCAGAACATCGTAGCGCGAGGTAGAGATGAGCGTAACAGTGAGGATACCGACGCCACTGCGGAAGCTAACGCGGGATCAAGACGTCGTCATGGGGGACGGCGGCACGCTGGCGGCCTGCATCGCCGCCCTGGACTCCGAGTACCCCGGCCTGAAGGAACGCCTCTTGGACGAAAGGGGCGAGCTGCGCCGGTTCGTCAACATCTACGTCAACGGGGAGGACGTGCGCTTCCAGCAGGGCATGCAGACGCCGCTGAAGCCGGGGGACGAGGTCAGCATCGTGCCTGCCGTAGCGGGGGGACGCCTCTAGCGCCACTGGCGGCGGGTCACGGCCCGAAAAGAACGTCGTGTAACCGCTTGAAGGCTTCCTCGTGCTCCGGAGCCACCTGCCACTTCAGGACAGTTACGTCCACCAGGCCGGGCTCCGCGGCGTCCTTAGTATACCGCAGCCTCAACTCGACAATGGAATCCCCCAGTTGGATCGTCCAAAAATCGTCCTCTATTTCCTCTGGGCAGGGCCCCTCACAATGGTAGGACTTACCCGTCATGGTCGCCTCTTTTGGGGCGCATCCCAGGATATCGATCAGGCGACGAGGGCCGCAGGCAGGGACCGGGGCCAACGAGAAGCTCCCGGTTTCGCTGTTGATGTGATGCTTCTCCCACCCCGGCGGCGGCGTGCCCTGGCCATCCCAGGGAGGAGACGTGGGCACCCCTGGGGGAGGCGGCGGCGCCGGCCGCAGGATGAACCGGCCGCTGGAAACGTCTTGCCGCTCCCAGTCGGTAAGGTCTTCCAGTTCCCACCCCCATCGTACGGGGTTGCCCAGGGAATCCACCGCCGGCGGCTCCGGCAACGCATCGATAGGCGTATCGGGTGGCCGTTGCAGGAAGAAGCCGCCATCCGGGAGCGGCCTCACCTCCCAGCCGGGCGGCGGCCAGGGGAGCGGCGTCGAGTCCGGCGCCGGTTTCAGCGCTGGCGCCGGGGTCCGGCCCGGAAGCGCGACCAGTGCCGACTCGCCCCCGGCCTGGGCCAGGGCGGCCGCGATGACGCCGGCGGCGGCCACCAGCACCGCCAGCCCGCCAGCGATCAGTCTCCCCTTATCCATGGCCCACCTCGATCAGCGAACACTTTGCCAGCCGGTGCAGTTGTAGTAGGGATAGTTGTTCACCACCGCGTTCCAGGGGGCGAAGCAGGCGCGGTAGTAGCCGGGCCGGTTGTCCTGGCCCAGGTACCAGCTATCGCTGACCACCGTCCAGTAATTGCTATCACCGGGAGCGATGCCCGCGATGTGCTGCCACCCTTCTACCAACCGGCCGTATGTTGAGCCGTCGTACTTCCTGATGTGCACCGCCACGTGGTTCTCAGCTTCGTTTACGTCCCCGAACCACCACCTCAGCCGGCCAACCTCGCCGACAGCGGAAGGCTGGTCGGCTGGGCGCAAGCCGTGCACCCAGTTGGCCATGGTCGCGTCCCAGGAGGTTGGCCCAAGCACCGAGTCGCACCACTGCAGTCCCGGAATGTTCGTGTCCATGATGCTGTTTGTACCGGAATAGCAGCCGAAGGTGCTTTCGTCGTACTGCTCCCACAGATTGAATACATGGCCCAGCTCGTGCGCGGCGACGGCGCGATACCTGTCGAAGTTCCAAGACTGGGCCGCATTGAACTCTATGACGCCGCCCTTCAAATACTTGCCTCCGCGTACCAGGTCAGGCAACTCCGTACGTTGATAACATCCCCAGGTCCCGGCAAGACAGGAGTAGCTCCAAGTATACCTAAACTCAAGATCGCACGGGCTGCCTTCGGCGATCTCGCTGCCGAAGGAAGAGGTAAACGCGGCTACCCAGTCGTTGATGGCTTGCTGGAGAGCCTGCTTGTCGTTATTATTGAAGTTCGAGCACCATTTCAGGGCCCTGCCCTCGGAAATCCAGGCCCACTGGACCATCGTTTGTGACGGGTCCCAGCTGTTAGCAGCCTCTGAAAAAAAACGTATAGTGGTAAGCCTGCGTGGAGCGCGCCCCCGCCCGGAGGGCCATGCCAGCGGCAGTCAACAAAAAGAGAGCGCTGCGAGCACCCATCTTCGCCTCCGCACCCCTAGAATAGCCCGCTGAAATCATTTGTCAAGGACGACCTTGACCAGCCAGAGAGAGAGAGAGAGAGAGAGAGACGTGCCTCTGTCGGCGCCGGCTTCCTGCTCCATCACATGGCCGGAGCCCGCCTATGGCTGCCGCCAGTACCGCGCTAGCCCCTGTGCCCACTAACGTGCTTGCGATCTGCCCCCCCACTGGCTACCGCGCCGTTCGCCCATCTTGCCATCCCCAACCGCTTGACAGCGCCTCCTCAGGCCCGTATAATTCCGAGTTACTGGACAAACAAAGTCGACATCGGCCTAGAACGGCGGTGCGTCATGACCACTCAAGAGAGACCACCTACACTTAAGGCCCACCCCAAGGTGCCCCGCGACCTGAAGCCAGGGCACGTCTTCGTGACCCTGGACGAGGAGATCGAGAACTTCGAGATCGAGGCCCGGCGCTTCCGGGCCGACCCCGAGGCCACGGAGGCCGAGTTCACACCCTTCCGCCTGCGCATGGGCGTCTACGGCCAGCGGCAGATGGACCAGCAGATGATCCGCGTCAAGCTCCCCTACGGCGGCATAAACGCGGAGCAGATGGAGGTGATGGCCGAGATCGCGGAGCGGTTCTCCGCCCTGCGGCGCGGCCATATCACCACCCGCGAGAACATCCAGTTCCACTTCGTAAACCTGGACCACGCCACCGAGGTGATGCGCATGCTGGCAGGCGTCGGCCTCACCACCCGGGAGGCCTGCGGCCACACCGTCCGCAACATCACCGGGTGCGCCTACGCCGGCGTCTGCCCCAACGAGACCTTCGACGCCACGCCTTACCTGGCAGCCTACGGCCGCAACATGCTGCGCAACCCCATCTGCCAGAACATGCCCCGCAAATGGAAGACCGCCTTCTCCTCCTGCGACACCGACTGCGCCGGCACCCCTTTCCACGACCTTGGCTTCGTGGCCAAGATACGTCGCGAGAACGGGCGTGAGGTGCGCGGCTTCCAGATCGTAGTTGGCGGCGGCACTTCCACCATGCCCCGCCAGGCCGACGTTATCTACGACTTCGTGACGGCGGACGACGGCCGTTACATCCGCGTGGCGGAGGCGATCATCAAGGTCTTCGACAAAGAAGGCGGCCTGCCCATGTTCTTGCGCAAGAACATGAACAAGGCCCGGGTCAAGTTCCTGGTCCAGAAGCTGGGCATCGAGGAGTTTCGCAGGCAGGTGGAAGAGGAGCTGGCCCAGCCGTGGGCCCTGGAGCCCCTGGACATGGAGGCCCTAACCCAGCTGGCGCCTGAAGGGCCGACGCCCGGCGAGGCGCCCGACGGCGTGGCGCCGGGCGAGGGGTTCGACCGCTGGGTGCAGACCAACGTGCGCCCCCAGCGGCAGGAGGGCTTCGTGGCCGTCACCGTCACCGTGCCCCTGGGCAACCTGACGCCGGAGCAGTTCCGGGGCCTGGCCCAGATCATGCGCCGCTTCAGCGGCGGCACCGCCCGGACGCAGCAAAACCAGAACCTGGTGCTGCGCTGGGTTCATCAGCAGTCGCTGCCCGCCCTCCACGCCGCCCTCAAGGAGATCGGCCTGGGCGAGCCCGATGCCGGCCTCATCAGCGATGTGGTGTCCTGCCCCGGCACGGACTCCTGCAAGCTGGGCATCACCTCCTCACAGGGCGTTGGCGCCGCCATCCGCGAGGCCGTCCGCTCCTGGGGCATCGACGACCCGCTGGTGCAGGAGATCTACATCAAGGCCAGCGGCTGCCCCAACGGGTGCGGCCAGCACCACCTTGGGGCCATCGGGCTCCAGGGATCTTCCTTCAGCGCTAACAACGCCACCATCCCTTGCTTCGACATCTTCTTGGGCGGTGGCAACTACATAGGCGGTGGCAAATACGGCGTGCGTGTGGCCCGCGTCCCCTCCAAGCGGGTTCCTCAGGCCCTGCGCAAGATCGTCGACCACTACCTCGCCAACCGCCAGGAGGGCGAGCGCTTCATAGACTTCGTGGACCGGGTCGGGCCCAAGAGCTTCGATCCTCTGTTGGACGAGTTCAAAGAGGTCGGCCCTGTGCACCAGGACATCGAGATGTACATGGATTGGGGCAAGGAAGAGCTGTTCACCGTGATCCGCGGTGAGGGCGAATGCTCCGTCTAGAGGCCAGCACGTAAACCAAGCAGGAGGTGACGCTAGTGAAAGAGGCGGTAAGGCCCAGGTTCACGAAGGATGAGGTCCAGGAGCTGAACGAACGCTTCCGGGGCAAGGCGCCGGAGGAGATCGTGCGTTGGGCGGGAGAGACGCTGGGCCCGGACATCAAGTTCGCCAACAGCTTTGGCGCTGAAGACGTGGCGCTGCACGACATGATCGCCAAGCTGGCGCCCAGCATCCGGGTCTTCACCCTGGACACCGGACGCCTCAACCCTGAGACGTACGAGGTCATGGAGAGCGTCCGCATGAAGTACCCCGAAATCGCCATCGAGACGATGTTCCCCAAGTACGAAGCCGTGCAGCAACTGGTGCGGGAGAAGGGGTTCTTCTCCTTCCGCGATAGCGTGGAGAACCGGCGCGAGTGCTGCGCCATCCGCAAGGTGGAGCCACTGAAGCGGGCGCTGGCCGACGCCAAGGCCTGGATGACGGGGCTGCGCCGGGAGCAGTCCGTGACCCGGACCGATACTCAGGCCTTCGAGTGGGACGAAGGGAACGGCATCCTCAAGGTCAACCCGCTGGTGGACTGGTCCAACGACGACGTTTGGGCCTACATCCGGGCCAACAAGGTGCCCTACAACAAGCTACACGACATGGGATTCCCCAGCATCGGCTGCGCCCCCTGCACCCGCGCCGTGAAGCCCGGCGAGGACATCAGGGCCGGGCGCTGGTGGTGGGAGAACCCTGAGTACAAGGAGTGCGGCCTCCACCACTAGGCCCACAGCCCAGAACCCGAACGCCTGGCAGGGTCACGGGTCCGGCGGCCCGTGACCCTGCTCTAACAGCAGACCCAGGGAGAACGTGATGACGACGGCCCAGCCACAGACCTTCACCACCAGCCAGCCCCATGGCGGCCGGCTGGTGGATCTTCTAGTCCCCGCCGACGAGGCAGCCAGCCTCCGCCAGGAGGCCCAGGCGCTACCCGCCATTCAGCTCTCCAGCCGCTCCCTCTCCGACCTCGAGCTGCTGGCGACCGGAGGCTACAGCCCCCTGGATGGCTTCATGACCCGGGCTGACTACGAGAGCGTGGTGACGGAGATGCGCCTCTCCTCCGGGGTCGTGTGGCCGATGCCCATCACCCTCCCGGTGCGGGACGAAACGGCCGCCGCGTTGCGCGAGGGCCAACGCGTGGCCCTCACGGACGAGGATGGCGTCATCTTGGCGATCATGGACGTGCGCGAGAAGTTCCGGTACGACAAGCGGCTGGAGGCCCGCCTCGTCTACCGCACGGAGGACGAGGCGCACCCCGGCGTGGCCGCCCTCTACGCCCAGGGCGACACCCTCCTCGGCGGTCCCGTGCGCGCCCTAGCCACCCCGGCCCACGGCGACTTCCTTCAGTACCGCCTGACACCTGCCCAGACCCGCGCCGAGTTCGCGGCCCGCGGCTGGCGCACCGTCGTCGGTTTCCAAACGCGCAACCCTGTGCACCGGGCCCACGAGTATATCCAGAAATGCGCCATGGAGATCGTCGACGGGCTCCTGCTGCATCCCCTGGTGGGCGACACCAAGTCCGACGACATACCGGCGGACGTGCGTATGCGCTGCTACGAGGTGCTCTTGCGGAACTACTACCCGCCGGAGCGGGTGGTGCTGGCCGTCAACCCGGCAGCGATGCGCTACGCCGGCCCGCGAGAGGCCGTCTTCCACGCCCTGGTGCGCAAGAACTTCGGCTGCACCCACTTCATCGTGGGGCGTGACCACGCCGGCGTCGGCTCCTACTACGGCACCTTCGACGCCCAGCGCATCTTCGACGAGTTCACCCCAGCCGAGCTGGGCATAACGCCCCTGATGTTCGACAACACCTTCTTCTGCCGCAAGTGCGACGCCATGGCCAGCGCCAAGACCTGCCCCCATGACCCGGAGGCCCGGGTCAGCCTTTCTGGCACCCAGGTGCGGGAGATGCTGAAAGGGGGCATCATGCCGCCGCCGGAGTTCTCGCGGCCTGAGGTGGCCCAGGTGCTCATCGAAGCGATGCAGGAAAGGATCACTCCTCACCATGCCATCTGACGGCGCCGGAACCGCCAGCCGGGAAGCCGTGGGGCCACGGATCTTGCATCACGATGCCGCTGCTTCTCTGGCGGCCCACGGCAGCAGGGCGGCCGCCTGGTATGGCGCTGGCCTGCGACTGGCCTACAGCGCCGCCGGAGTCTTCCTCTTCATCCTGGCCCTCCAACTGCTAAAAGAAGGCGCCGGCGGCATCAAGCCCATCCTGAAGACGGCTTCTGCCCACGGCCCTCTGAACCTGCTGGGTTTCGGCTGGCTGGGGGCCTACGGTGTCATGAGCGGATCGCCGGTAGCGGCCATCTCCCTCAGCCTCTTCGCCAGCCAAACTGTCTCTGACATCGAGGCCTTCGCCATGCTCAACGGCTCCCGCCTCGGCGCATCGTTCATCGTTCTCTTCGTGGGGTTCCTCCAATACGCCTTCCGCCGGCGCTCCGCCGATGGCCTGTTCATCGGCGCAGTGGCCCTCCTCACGGCCTTCACCCTCTGGCTGCCGGTGCTCCCCATCGGCATCATGGCCCTGAAATCGGGCTGGTTCGACTCCGTTCAGGTGAAGACGCTGCCCGGGATCACCTCTGCCATCGATCTGGTGTTCGACCCCATTGCGGAGCGGGCCAACCAGCACCTGCCCGCCCTGGCCTTGTTCGCGGGCGGCATCGGCATCCTCCTAGCCGCCTTCGCCATCTTCGACCGAGCCCTGCCCAACCTGGAGCAACCAAGCCTGCGTGTGGACCGCATCCGGGAGTGGCTCCATCATCCCCTGCCCATGTTCGCCGTGGGCCTGGCCGTCACTGCCGTAACCCTTTCGGTGTCCATCTCCCTCACCCTGCTGATTCCTCTGTCCCTTAAGGGCTACGTACGCAGGGAGAACATCATCCCCTACGTGATGGGCGCCAACATCTCCACCTGGGTAGACACCCTGGTGGCGGCCGTCCTCCTCCAGGCCCCCAGGGCCTCCACCATCGTCTTCACCCAGATGGGCGTAGGGGCCGTGGTATCCCTAACAGTCCTCTTCCTCTTCTACCGGCCGTACTCCGAAGCCATCCTCTTCGTGGCACGGAGGGTCACCCACAGCAAGAGGGGGTTCGCCCTGTTCCTGGGCGCCATCTTCTTGGTGCCCCTGGTGTTGTTCCTGGCGTGAGGATGTGGACAGAGGCCCCTTGGCTTGTGCTACGATTGTTGAGGAACTTACTCCACTTTCTTCTTCCCTATCCTTCCCCTTGTTAAGACGATGAAGATATCGACCAAAGGCGACTACGGGATCAGGGCTCTTATCGAGCTGTCTCACCATTACGGCGACCCCCGCCCGACCCAGAGCAGCGAGATCGCCGCCCGGCAGAACATCCCGGAGTCCTACCTAGAGCAACTTCTGACAACCCTGCGCCGCGCCGGCTTCATCCGCAGCGTCCGCGGGCCTCAGGGAGGTCACGCCTTGGTACGGGACCCAGGCCAGATAAGGGTTAGCGAGGTGATCGAAGCGCTGGAGGGCTCCATCATGCCCATCGACTGCCTCGACGAGGGGAGCTCCTGCTCCAGGAGCGGCGGCTGCGCCCAGAGGGAGATGTGGCAGGCGGTGCGGGAGGCTATCCTAGGTGTGTTGGAGAACACCACTATCGGCGACCTGGCTGAGCGGGACCGGGTGGTCCAGCCCGGGGGGGCCCGCTACGTTATCTAGGAGAAAGATGAGCAGAGCAGATAAGATCGCGGATACGGTGCTAGACCTGGTGGGGCGCACCCCTATGGTGCGCCTGAACCGCGTCGTGCAGCCGGGGTGGGCGGAGGTGGTCGCCAAGGTGGAGTCCCTGAACCCCGCCGGCAGCATCAAGGACCGCATCGCCCTCAGCATGATCGAGGCGGCCGAGCGGGACGGGCGGCTCAAGCCCGGCGGGACCATCGTCGAGCCCACCAGCGGCAACACCGGGATCGGCCTGGCCATGGTAGCCGCCGTCAAGGGATACAACCTGATCGTGACGATGCCGGAGGATATGAGCCTGGCGCGGCGCGACCTTCTGGCGCGCTACGGGGCCAAGGTGGTCCTGACCCCCGCTATCGAAGGCATGACCGGCGCGGTGTACGCCGCCCAGGAGCTCGTCAACACGCACCCGGACTACTTCATGCCCCAGCAGTTCGAGAACCCGGCCAATCCCGAGGCCCACCGGCGGACGACGGCCCAGGAGATCCTGGAGGCCACGGGCGGCCGCATCGACGCCTTCGTGGCCGGCGTCGGCACCGGCGGCACCATCACCGGCGTGGGAGAGGTGCTGAAGGAGCGCAACCCGGAGGTCCTGGTCGTCGCCGTGGAGCCGGCCCGTTCGCCGGTGCTCCAGGGCGGCCGCGCCGGCATCACCGCCATCCAGGGCATCGGCGCCGGGTTCGCTCCGGGTGTACTGAACCGGGATGTCTACGATGAAGTTATGTCTGTGGGAGATGAGGAGTCCATCGAGATGTCGCGCCGCCTGAACCGGGAGGAGGGGCTGCTTGTGGGCATCTCTTCGGGAGCCAACGTGGTGGCCTCCCTGAAGATCGCCCGCCGCCTGGGCGAGGGCAAACGGGTCGTTACAGTCCTGCCCGACACCGGAGAGCGATACCTGACGATGGAGGCGTGAGTTGCAGGTTGGGAGGAGGGCCCCTATGCCGGTGACAGTCTACATACCGACGCCGTTCCGGAAGCTGACGGGCAACCAGACCTACGTGAAGGCCGAGGGCGGCACCGTCGGCGAGGTGCTGGACAGCCTGGGCCGGCAGTTCCCAGGGCTGCGCCATATGATCTTCGATGAGGCCAACGAGATCCCCGGCCACGTCAACATCTACGTCAACAACCAGGAGATCCACTCCCTCCAGGGCAAGCAGACCCCTGTGCATGACGGCGACGAGATGGCGGTGATCCCTGCTATAGCCGGCGGCCAGGTGCGGGTGCTCACGCCGGAGCAAGTGAACCGCTACTCGCGGCACATCATCATGCCCCAGGTGGGCCCCGCCGGCCAGCGCAAGCTCATGGAGTCCAAGGTGCTAATCGTGGGCGCCGGGGGCCTGGGCGGCCCGGCCGCCCTCTATCTGGCCCTGGCCGGCATCGGCACCATCGGCATCGTGGACTTCGACGTCGTGGACCTCTCGAACCTCCAGCGCCAGGTGCTGCACCAAAACGAGGACGTCGGGCGGCCCAAGGTGGTCTCGGCTAAGGAAACGCTCCATGCCTACAACCCAGACGTGGAGGTCATCACCCACAACGTGCCCCTCACCTCTGACAACGCCATGGATATCATCCCCAACTATGACATCGTGGTGAACGGGGCGGACAACTTCACGACGCGCTACCTGGTGAACGATGCCTGCTACTTTGCCGGCAAGCCCTTGGTGGACGGCAGCATCCTCCTCTTCGATGGCCAGGCCACGGTCTTCGTGCCGGGCAAGGGCTGCTATCGCTGCCTGTTCCCGGCGCCGCCTCCGCCGGGCCTCGTGCCCAACTGCGCGGAGGCCGGAGTCCTGGGGGCCTTGACCGGCGTCATGGGCTCCATTCAGGCCATCGAGGTGATCAAACTGATCTTGGAGATCGGTGAGCCGCTGGTGAGCCGCCTCCTCCTGTTCGACGCCCTGTCCATGGAGTTCCGGATCGTCAAGCTGCGCCGCGATCCCAAGTGCCCCCTCTGCGGCGATGACCCCACGGTGACGGCGCTCATCGACTACGAGGGCTTCTGCGGGGCCCCCTTCCCAGGCGGCCACGACGGCGCATAGGAGATAACGATGGCGATAGAGGTAAAGGTAACGGCAAACCTACAGAAGCTGCTGGGCGGCCAGCGCTCCATCACCGGCAACGGCGCCACGGTGCGGGAGCTCTTGGAGGACATCGAGAGGCGCTACCCCGGCTTCCGCGATACCGTGATGGCCGACGGCGAGATCCACCGCTTCGTCAACATCTACCTCAACGATGAGGACATCCGCTTTCTGGACAAACTGGACACCCCTTTGAAGGACGGCGACGTTATCTCCGTGCTGCCGGCCCTGGCGGGCGGCTAAGGGGCGGCGGCTGGGCCAATGTTGTACGCCTCCATCCTGGATGCCATCGGCAACACCCCGCTGGTGCGCCTCAACCACTTCTCCCCCAAGCCCAGCGTCCAGATCTACGCCAAGCTGGAGGGCGCCAACCCCACCGGCAGCCTGAAGGACCGCATCGCCCTCTACATGATCAAGGCCGCTGAGGAGAGCGGGGAGCTAACGCCGGAGAAGACGATCCTGGAGCCCACCAGCGGCAACACCGGCATCAGCCTCGCCATGGTGGCCAGGGCCAAGGGCTACCGGCTCCTCTGCGTCCTGCCCGATATCGTCACGCCGGAGCGGGAGCAGCTACTGCGCGCCTTCGGCGCCGAGGTGGTATACGCGAAGGACGCCCGCAGCACCAACGACGCTATCTTCATGGCCCAGCGCATGGTAGCCGAAGAGCCAGACCGTTACTACATGCCCTACCAGTACGGCAACGAGAACAACCCCCGGGCCCACTACGAGACCACGGGCCCGGAGATCCTGCGGGACCTGGGGCAGGTGGACGTCTTCGTCGCCGGGCTGGGCACCGGCGGTACCCTGACGGGCGTCGGCCGCTACCTCAAGGAGCACAACCCCAGCGTCAAGGTCATCGCCGCCGTGCCTCACCCTGGCGACCTCGTCCAGGGGCTGCGCGCCCTGGAAGAGGGGTTCATACCGCCGGTGCTGGACGAATCCGTGCTGGACGGGCGCGTGGTGGTAGACTCCCGCACCTCCTTCGCTATGACCAAGGAGCTGATGGAGCGAGAGGCGATCTTCGCCGGGATCTCGGCCGGCGCCGTCATGCGCGTCGCCGTCAAGGCAGCCGAGCGGCTGGAACGGGGAAACGTGGTGGCCCTGCTCGCCGATGGCGGGTGGAAGTATCTCTCCACCACCCTGTGGACCAAGGACTGGGGACAGCCCCACGAAGAGGTGCAAGGGAAGATCTGGTGGTAGGCGGGGCAGTACGGCGCGGACGGAGGAGGCCCTGATGGGACGCGCGATCCTGTACGCCGTCATCGCCGTCCTGGCCCTCTTCGTGCTCTCCACCAGCGTGATCTTGCAGCACGGCGGCGGCTACACCGCAGGCGCTACGGAAACCACCGTGCACGACCTCCTGATGGTTCCGGAGCGCTACCGGGGTCACGAAGTCACCGCCGAGGGGACCCTGAAGTTCGACTCCACGACGGGCGGCTACATGCTGGCCGCCGACGGCCAAGGGGTGCTGGTGCGCTACAGCGGCGGGAGCCTGAGCGCCTTCGCCGAGAGCCTGGTCCGCGTCAGCGGGCGCTTCGACTGGGAGCCGGGCACCGGCGTCTTCATCGAGGCCAGCATCGTCGCGCCGGTGGGCAGGTGAGGAGCCGCATGCTGGAACTACCGAAGTCCTTCATCGAAGAGATGATCGCCCACGCCCGGGAGGACGCCCCCAACGAGTGTTGCGGCATCATCGCCGGCCAAGGGGGCCGTGCCGTCAAGGTCTTCCGGGCGAAGAACGCGGAGGCCAGTCCCTACCGCTACAGCGTCGACCCCCAGGATCTCTTCCGCATCTA
>DAOUBD010000007.1:0-14350 GCA_034432935.1 Dehalococcoidia bacterium
ACCTCGATCTCCACTACGATATCGTAGGGGCCCATCACCTCGTGCATCTCCACGATGCTAGGGATCTTGGCCAGCTCGGAGTGGACGTGCTTGGTCTTGCCTGGGTCGGTGACTACGAGGACGTACGCCTTGATCGCCATGGGTGCACTCCTTGAAAAAGGGTAGATGCAGTTGCTGGACCGGGATCGCGCCCATTATACAACATCAAATCCGCCTACAGGCCACTGTAACGTATGGCTCCTCCGCGCGGTCTCATGTTAAAATAATCACAGGCTTTCCAAAACCATGTTGTCCCACTCGAGGAGGCCGCGAGGGCCTCTCTTCCATGCCTAGGGCTGGAGCAACCCGCGCGCCAGCAGCGCACCCCATAGGGACGGGATGCGCAGAGGGTGAGTTATTCAAGGGGGTGTGGCGTGCCTAGAGACGATTTCGTAATCCGCATCGGGGGCGACACCGCCATCGGCGGCGTCATCAGCACCGGCGAGAACTTCACCTTGGCAGCGGCGAGGACCGGATTCCGTACCTTCACCTTCCGCACCTACCCTGCCGAGATCAAGGGAGGCCACGCCTGGTTCCAGGTACGCATCTCCAACCGGCCGGTCTATTCCCTGGGAGATGGATGCGATATCCTTATCGCCTTCGATCAAGAGGCGTATCGGCTCCACAAGGACGACCTCAATCCCGGCGGTGTGCTGATCTATGACTCCGACCTCGTACAGCCGGAGCACGACGGCTTCACTGAGTACGGCATCCCCTTCCAGAAGATCGCCCGCCAGGAGTTGGACTTCGTCCGGGGCACCAACGTCCTCATCCTCGGTGTCATGGCTGGCCTCTTCGGCCTGGCCCCTGGCCCCCTGGAGGAGATGGTTCGCACCCGCTACAAGCGCCGGGCCGAGCTGGTGGAGAAGAACCTAGAGGCCCTCCACTACGGTTACGAATACACCAAGAAGATCCAGAAGCGCGATAAGTTCTGGCTCGGCACCGCCGACCACATCTCCCGAATGGTCATGTCCGGAAATGATGCCATCGCAGCGGGGGCCCTACACGCCGGCTGCCGCTACTTCGCTGGCTACCCCATCACTCCCGCCTCCGACATCCTGGAGACGATGGCGACCCAGCTCCCCCGCTACGGCGGCGTCTGCCTTCAGGCCGAGGACGAAATGGCGGCCCTGGCCTCCGTCATCGGGGCCTCGTATGCGGGCACCAGGGCGATGACAGCCACCTCTGGCCCCGGGCTCTCCCTCATGACGGAGCTCTTGGGCCTGGCCTCGATGGCCGAGATCCCCATCGTCATCGTCGACTCCCAACGCTCCGGCCCCAGCACCGGCATGCCCACGAAGTTGGAGCAGAGCGACCTCTTCCACGCCCTCTACGGCGGCCACGGCGACTTCCCCCGCATCGTGCTAGCCCCCGCCAGCGTGCAAAACTGCTTCCGCGTCACCGTCCTGGCTTTTGGCCTGGCGGAGCACTTCCAGATGCCCGTGATCATCCTCTCAGACCAGTCCCTTTCGCACCGGACGGAGACTGTCGAGAAGGTGGACGCCACCGGCTTTCCGGTGATGGAGCGTCTGCGCCCTAACGGCATCGGCCCGGAAGGCTATCATCGCTACAGCATGACGGAGACAGGCATCTCGCCCATGGCCATCCCTGGCCTTGACCCCTACCCCTACGTCTCCCCCGGCCTGGAGCACAACGAGGAGGGGCTGCCGCACCTCTCCGCGGCCATTCACGAACAGATGACCGCCAAACGGTTCCGCAAGCTAGAGGAGGTGCGCCGCCATATCGACAACGAGGCCTACGCCCCCCGCTACGGCGATGACGAGGCAGATCTGGGCATCATAGGTTGGGGAGCCACCCAGGGCTCCATTCGCGAGGCTGTGGACCGGGCCCGCGAGAAGGGGTACAAGGTCGCCGCAATGCACCCGCGCTGCCTCAACCCCCTCCCCGAAAACCGCTTGCGGGAGTTCATCGCCTCTTGCAAGCGCATCTTGGTCCCAGAGTGCAACTACCAGGGGCAGTTCGCACACCACCTCACTGCTAGCCTCGGGGTGCTACCCATCAAGATGAACAAGATCGGCGGCCTGCCTTTCACCCCTGGCGAGATCTTCGCCAAGATCGAGGAGGTGCTCAGCCATGCCTACGCCTGATAGCGCCGCTGTCCGCACACCGGACATCCAGATCCTCACGCCAAAGGAGTACAAGAGCGGCGCTAAGCCCGTATGGTGCCCCGGATGCGGAGATTTCGGAGTCCTCAGCGCTACCACCAAGGCTCTGGCCCAGCTCCACTTGCCCCGAAAGGATGTGGTGGTAGTCTCTGGCATCGGCTGCTCCAGCCGCAGTCCCTATTTCCTAAGTACCTACGGGTTCCACAGCGTACACGGCCGGGCGATACCGGTGGCCACCGGCGTCAAGCTATCCAACCCGGCCCTCACGGTCTTGGTGATGGCGGGCGACGGTGACCTGATGGCCATCGGCGCTGGGCACTTTCCCCACGCTGCCGCCCGCAACATCGATATCACGGTCATCATGATGGACAACCAGATCTATGGGCTCACCAAGGCCCAGGCTTCCCCCACCACCTTCCTGGGCCACAAGACCAAGACCACACCCTACGGCGTAATAACCAAGCCCGTACGCCCGGTCATCATGGCCTTGGCGGCGGGCGCCACCTTCGTGGCCCGCGGCTACTCCGCCAAGCCCAACGAGCTGGCTCAACTGATCGCCGAAGGCATCAGGCATAAGGGCTTCTCCTTCATCCACGTGCAAAGCCCCTGCGCCGAGTTCTTCAACACTTACGACTACTATGACGAGCACGTAGTAGACCTGCCCGATGGGTGGGACCGGCATGACCTCCAGGCCGCCATGGATATGGCCGTAACCGAAGAGAAGGTCCACCTCGGCGTCTTCTACGAGGAGGAACGCCCCGTCTTCGACCGCACTGCCCGCGAGTTCGAGGCCCAGGTCCAGCAGTTCGACCTGGAAACGTACCTGAAGCGCTTCGCCTAGGCACGTCCAGGCACAGCAGTACCTTAGAAGGAGAGGCCGGGCCGCCCGGCAGGCAGCCGTCCCGCCTGGCGGCCCGGCGTGCAGCAGGGAGGTAAGACCAAATTGAAAGACCTGCCCGACCCCTTCGGCGCCCTGACCGTTCTGGAGACCGGCGGCGGCCCCGTCCATTACTTCGGCCTGCATCGTCTCAGCGCCCAGGGCGTTGGCCACGTGGAACGCCTCCCCTTCTCCATCCGTATCCTCCTCGAAAACCTGCTGCGCCGATGCGACGGCCAGACCGTCACCGAGGACGACGTGCGGGCCCTGGCCGCCTGGCAGCCCGATACGCCAGCGCCGCAGGAGCTCCCCTTCCTGCCCGCCCGGGTGCTCCTACAGGACTTCACCGGCATCCCCGTCGTGGCCGACCTGGCGGCGCTGCGCTCCGAGGCTCACCGGCAGGGGGGAGACCCCACGCGAGTCAACCCGCAGCTAACCGTCGACCTAGTCATTGATCACTCCGTCCAGGTGGACGCCTTCGCGGTCCCTGATGCCTTTCGCATCAACGCCGACCGCGAGTACGAGCGCAATAGCGAGCGCTACGCCTTCCTGCGCTGGGCCCAAAAGTCGTTTCGCAACTTCCGCGTCGTCCCGCCCGGCGCTGGAATCGTACACCAGGTGAACCTCGAACGTCTGGCCACCGTCGTGTCTACCGCCAAGATCGAGGGCACGACCATCGCTTTCCCCGACACCGTGGTGGGCACTGACTCCCACACGACGATGATCAACGGGCTGGGCGTGCTGGGCTGGGGCGTCGGCGGCATCGAGGCCGAGGCGGCGATGCTGAACCAGCCCCTTCCCTTGCTGGCGCCGGAAGTCATCGGCGTGCGCCTAGACGGGGCTCTGCGGGAAGGCGTGACCGCCACTGATCTCGTCCTCACGGTGACGGAGATGCTGCGGCGCCACGGCGTCGTCGGCAAGTTCGTCGAGTACTTTGGGCCCGGTCTGGATGCCCTGCCCCTGCCTGACCGGGCCACCATCGCCAACATGTGCCCAGAGTATGGGGCCACGGCTGCCTACTTCCCCATCGATCACGAAACGTTACGCTACCTGCGGCTCACGGGCCGGGATCCCGCGCTGGTGGACCTGGTGGAGCGTTACGCCCGGGCCCAAGGTCTCTTCCGGGAGGAAGGCCAACCGGCGCCGCAGTTCAGTGAGGTGTTACACCTGAACCTCAGTACAGTGGAGGCCAGCCTGGCCGGGCCCAAGCGGCCCCAAGACCGCCTACCGGTGGCTGCCACCCGGCGCGTCCTGCGTGCCTCTTACCCAGACCAGTTCCCCGGTGAGGAACGGCCGGCTGGGGTCCCAGTGGCCCTGAACGGCGGCGCGGAGATGACCCACGGCTCGGTGGCCATCGCGGCCATCACCAGCTGTACCAACACCTCCAACCCCTCGGTCATGCTGGCGGCCGGTCTGGTAGCCCGCAAGGCCGTCGAGCGTGGCCTGACGCCCCCGCCCTACGTGAAGACCAGCCTGGCCCCCGGCTCCCGCGCGGTCATCGACTACCTGCGCCGCGCCGAGCTGCTACCCGCCCTGGAAACCATCGGCTTCGGCCTCGTCGGCTTCGGCTGCACCACCTGCATCGGCAACAGCGGCCCGCTGCCCGAGCCCGTAGCCAAGGCCGTCGACGAACACAGCCTCGTCGTCGCCGCCGTCCTCAGCGGCAACCGCAACTTCGAGGGGCGCATCCACCCCCAGGTGCGCGCCGCCTTCCTGGCCTCGCCGCCCCTCGTCGTCGCCTACGCCCTGGCCGGCACCGTGGACATCGACCTGGAATCGGAGCCGCTGGGGCGCGGCAGGGACGGCCAACCTGTCTACCTGCGGCAGATCTGGCCCTCCGCCGCGGAGCTGGCAGCCGCCACCCAGCAGGCCGTAGCCCCGGAAGTGTTCCAGGAGGCCTACGCCCGCATCTTCGAGGGCGACGAGCGCTGGGCATCCCTGCGCGCGCCCGAGGGCGCTCTCTACGAATGGGACCCTGCCTCCACCTACCTGCGGGAACCGCCCTTCGTCCAAGGGCTCCCGCCGGAGCCCAGCCCCACAAGGGACATCGAGGGGGCCCGCGTCCTGGTCATGGTAGGGGACTCCGTTACGACGGACCACATCTCGCCAGCCGGGTCCATCGCCAAGGACAGCCCGGCCGGGCGCTACCTGATCGAGCGCGGAGTCCAGCCCCGCGACTTCAACAGCTACGGCTCCCGCCGCGGCAACCACGAGGTCATGATGCGGGGCACCTTCGCCAACATCCGCCTCCGCAACGAGCTGGTGCCAGGGCGGGAGGGCGGCTGGACGGTGCATTTGCCGGGAGGCGAAGAGATGTCCGTCTACGATGCAGCCATGCGTTACCGGGACGAGGGCGTGCCCCTCATCGTAATCGCCGGCAAGGAGTACGGCTCCGGCAGCTCGCGGGACTGGGCGGCCAAGGGAGTGGCTTTGCTGGGGGTGCGCGCCGTCATCGCCGAGAGCTATGAACGCATCCACCGCAGCAACCTGGTGGGCATGGGCGTTCTGCCGCTACAGTTCCTGCCCGGCCAGGGCAGAGGCTCCCTGGGCCTCACGGGCCGGGAGACCTACTCCATCCGTGGCCTCGCCCAGGGCATCGCGCCGCAACAAGAGGTAACGGTGCACGTTCGGCGCGAAGACGGTAGCGAAACATCCTTCCGGGCCCGCTCCCGCATCGATACCCCGTTGGAAGCGGAGCAGTATCGCCACGGCGGCATCCTGCCATACATACTGCGGCGGCTTCTCGCCGGAGGCTAGGGTTGGCCGGCCGTCACGCCGGAGCGGCCCTAGACTCAGCCGCGACGTCTGCATATGATAGGGTCGCCAACATGGGCGGGTCACATGATCTGGAACCGCTGCATGTCAGGCACCGTCCGGAATCCGCCACGCCAGCGACACACCCAGACAACGCCGTCATTCTTTGCGCCTCTCTGGGCAACTGCGTGTCCCTTTGAAGAAAGGTTGAAAGCATGACCACAGTGACCGCAAGCGCCGCCATCGAACGTGCCAAAGAACATTTCGCCCGTGTCTTGGAAGAGCAGTTAGCCCGCGTGGAGCGGATGAAGCAGGACGTGGCTTGGACCGACTACAACGCGCTACGCCCCATCATCATTGGCATCTGCGGGGGCGACGGCATAGGCCCCTACATCAGCGGCCAGGCCCGCCGGGTCTTGGAGTTCTTGCTCGCACCAGAGTTGGCCAGCGGCAAGGTGCAGCTGCGTACCATCGAGGGCCTTACCATCGAGAATCGCGCCCGGGCCGGCAAGGCCATACCGGACGACGTGCTGGCCGAACTCAAGAAGTGCCACGTGATCCTCAAAGGCCCCACCACTACGCCCAGGGCCGGCGACCCCTGGCCCAACATCGAGTCCGCCAACGTGGCCATGCGCCGGGAGCTAGACCTCTTCGCCAACGTGCGCCCTGTCCGCGTCCCAGACCAGGGCATCGACTGGATCTTCTTCCGGGAGAACACCGAAGGCGCTTACGTTCTGGGCAGCAAAGGCATCCACGTCACCGAGGACCTAGCGGTGGACTTTACCGTGGCCACCACCCAGGGCAGCGAGCGCATCATCCGCCTAGCCTTCGATTATGCCCAGCGCAACGGCATCAACAAGGTGACCGTAGTGACCAAGGCCAACGTCATCAAGACCACCGACGGGAAGTTCCTCGACGTTGCCCGCCAGGTGGCCAAGGACTATCCCGGCGTGCGCTGGGACGACTGGTACATCGACATCATGACCGCCAAGCTGGTGGACCCCAAGCGGCGCACGGACTTCCGCGTCGTCGTCCTGCCCAACCTTTACGGCGACATCCTGACCGACGAGGCGGCCGAGTTCCAGGGCGGCGTGGGCACGGCGGGCAGCGCCAACATCGGCAGGCGCTACGCCATGTTCGAGGCCATCCATGGCAGCGCGCCTCGCATGGTGGAAGAGGGGCGCACGGAGTACGCCGACCCCAGCAGCATGATCCGGGCCAGCGCCATGCTGCTGAACCACATCGGCATGGCAGACCGGGCCCGCAATCTAGAGATGGCCCTGGACATCTGTGGCAACCTGGAGAAGAAGCTGGTGATCACAGGCCGCCCCACTGGCGCCAAGGGCTCAGAGTTCACAGACTACCTCATGGAAACACTACGTGACCCGGACCTGGAGGCGAAGTGGGCGCGCCTCGGCGGGCGGCAAGCCTAACCGGGGGAAGACAGAACCTTAGGGATCTAGTGGAGAAGGAGGAACCCATGCGAGCTAAAGTGACAGTAGTAGGGGCCGGGATGACCGGCGGCACCATGGCCCAGCGGCTGGCCGAGACCGGCTACATCGACGTGGTCCTGCACGACATCGTGGAGGGTCTGCCCCAAGGCAAGGCTTTGGACCTCGCCGAGTCGGCCCCCCACATCGGCTTCAACGCCCGCATCACCGGCACCAACGACTGGGCCGACACCGCTGGCTCTGACGTGGTGGTCATCACCTCCGGCGTGCCCCGGAAGCCGGGCATGACTCGCGAAGAGTTGTTGAACATCAACGCCGGCATCGTTCGGGACGTAGCGAAGAACGCCGCCAAGGCCTCTCCCAACGCCACCTTCATCATCTTCGCCAACCCCATGGACGCCATGTGCCACGTCGCCCTGGACGCCACGGGGCTGCCCGCCAGCAAGATCGTGGGCCAGGGCGGCATGTTGGACAGCGCCCGCTATCGCACCTTCATCGCCTGGGAGACCCAGTCCTCAGTGCAAGACGTCCACGCGCAGGTGTTGGGCGGGCACACCGAGGCCACAATGGTGCCCATCGTCAGCACCGCCTACGTGGGGGGCGTGCCCCTGACGGCGCTGCTCCCCCAGGAACGCATCGAGGCGGTGGTCCAGCGCGCCCGCAACGGTGGCGCGGAGATCGTCTCCCTCCTCAAGACCGGCTCCGCCTTCTACGCCCCGGCCGCGGCCACGGTGGAGATGGTGGAATCCATCCTCTTGGACAAGAAGCGCGTTCTCCCTTGCGCCACTCTAGCCTCCGGCCAGTACGGCATAAAGGACGCCTTCGTCGGCCTGCCGGTCAAGCTGGGCGCCGGCGGAATCGAAGCCGTCTACGAGCCTCCCCTTTGGGACTCCGAGATCGAGGGCATCCGCAAGGCGGCCAACGCTACCAAAGAGCTCATCGGCCTCATAGCCGCCAAGTGACCCAGGGCCTCATCCAGCCAGGAGACCATCATGAGAGAGATACACGTAGACCAGATCCGCGATGCTGTGAGGAGGCTGTGCTTCGACGCCACCTGTCTCTTGCCAGAGGACGTCGTGGCCGCCCTCCGCAAGGCCCGCGAGAAGGAGGAGTCGCCCCTGGCCCAGAAGGTGTTGGACCAGATATTGCGCAACGCCGATCTGGCGCGCGAGGAGATGCTCCCCTTGTGCCAGGACACAGGAACGGCCGTCCTTATGCTCGAGATCGGCCAGGAGGTGCACATCACGGGAGGCCCTCTACGCGACGCGCTGATAGCTGGCGTCGGCGCGGGCTACACGGAGGGTTATCTGCGGGCCTCCATCGTAGACAAGCCCTTCAGCGCCAGGGTGAACACCAAAAACAACACGCCCCCCGTCATCCACACGGAGGTCGTGCCGGGCGACGGGCTGCGCATCCTCCTCATGCCCAAGGGCGGCGGTTGCGAGAACATGAGCCGCTTCACAGTGATGCTCCCGGGCGCGGGCAAACAGGGGATAACGGAGTTCGTGCTGAAGGCGGTGGAGGAGGCCGGCGGCAACCCCTGCCCACCTATCATCGTTGGTCTGGGCGTGGGCGGCACTGCGGAACACGCTATGTTCATGGCCAAGCACGCCTTGACCCGCAAGCTGGGCACCATCAACCCGGACCCAGAGCAGGCCGAGTTCGAGGCAGAGCTCCTGGAGAAGGTCAACGCCCTGGGCATCGGCCCGCAAGCTGTCGGCGGGCGCACTACGGCCCTGGCCGTGCACATCGAGACCTACCCCACCCACATCGCGTCCCTGCCCGTGGCCGTCAACCTCCAGTGTCACTCAGCGCGCCTCAAGGAGGCCGTCCTGTGAACCGCTGCCAAGCCGAAAGAAGATGGGAGGGCTATTATGGCCGAGTATCACATCAATCTCCCCTTGACCGATGACGTCATCGCCAAGCTGCGGGCGGGCGACTACGTCTACCTCACCGGCAGGCTGTACTCCGCGCGGGACGCCGCCCACCGCCGGATGGTGGAGGCGATAAAGAAGGGCGAACCGCTGCCGGTGGACATCCGCGGCCAGGTAATCTACTACGTAGGACCCACGCCGGCGAAACCCGGCGCTGTCATAGGCTCCGCCGGCCCCACCACCTCGGTGCGCATGGACGGCTTCACCCCCACCCTGCTGGAGGCCGGACTCAAGGGCTGCATCGGCAAGGGGGGCCGCGGCCCAGCGGTGCGGGAGGCCCTCCAGAAGTACAGGGCGGTGTACTTCCTGGCCGTAGGCGGCGCCGGGGCCCTCCTGTCCAAGCAGATCAAGTCCGTGCAGGTGGTAGCCTACGAAGATCTGGGAACGGAAGCCATCCGCGTTATGGAGGTGGAGAACTTCCCCGTCGTCGTCTGCAACGACATCTACGGCGGCGACCTATTGGAGCAGGGAAAGGCCCAGTGGCGCCAACCGGAGGTCTTGGCGAGATAGGGGAACTCCACCGTCGGTAACGTTGCCCCGACCCTCGCTCCGGCTTCAGACCGCTGCGGCTTCCCTTAATCTAGCGTATGCTTGAGAATAGAAGCCGGAGAGCGCCGTGAAACGCATACGCGAGGGCATCTACCAGACCGTCACCCCTTTCCCCGAATACCACCGGCGGGAGGCGTACGCGCAGCGCCTCGAACTCGAGGCGCACCCAAGGGTAACCCGAGGTCTGCCCTACGTACTGCCCTACTTCATAACTAGCCGGGGCGATACCCTGCTGGTGGACTGCGGTTGGAACACCCAAGACGCCTACGAGGCCCTGGAGGAACAGCTTGCCGAGGTTGGCGCCAGCGTGCGGGACATCCAGACGCTAGTGCTGACCCACGCCCACCCCGACCACTGCGGCTTGGGGGGCAGGATTCAGGCCGAGAGCGGCTGCTCCGTCTGGCTTCACGAGCTCGAGATCCCCTTCCTGCGCACCCGCTATCAGGAGCCGGAGCACGTTCTCAATCAGCTGGAAGCCTGGTTCGCCCGCCACGGCGTGCCGCCAGGCGACCGCACCGACCTGGAGCGGGCGTCCATGGCGCTGCGCTTTCTCGTGGCCGAACTCCACCCCGACCACCCCGTCAAGGGCGGGGAGATGCTGCGAGTCGGCGATTTCGCCTTCGAGGTGATCTGGACGCCGGGGCACTCCCCAGGCCATATCTGCCTCTACGAGCCTAACCACCGGCTGCTCCTCTCGGGCGACCATGTGCTCCCCACCATCACACCCAACGTCAGCCTCCACCCGCAACAGCGGCCCAACCCCCTTGCCGACTTCCTGGCCAGTTTGCAACACGTCGCGAGCCTGACCATCGACCGCATGCTGCCGGCCCACGAGTGGGATATAGAGGACTTCCAGGGCCGCATCCGTCAGCTCCTGGGCCACCACCAGGCCCGCCTAGAGGACATGCTGGCCGTGGTCGGCCACCACGAGTCGGTGACCGCCCTCGAGGTGGCGCAGCGGGTGCGCTGGACTACGGGCAGCTACGATAGCTTTCCGCCCTGGATGAAGCGCGCAGCTATCGGCGAGGCCCTTTCGCACCTGATTTACCTGGCCCAAGAGGGCCGCCTCAGGCGACACGAGGAAGACGGCCTGGTCCGCTTCCAGAGGGCCTAGCCGCCCCAGCGCAGGTTTAGCTGCATCGGCCGGGAGGGCCGCTAACTGCTCTTGTTCCCCGTCAGCTTGCCCAGGAACCAGCGCACCGGATCGTAGTAGCGGTCGGCCACCCGCTCCTTCAGGGGGATGATGGCGTTGTCCGTGATGTGAATGTCCTCCGGGCAGACCTCCGTGCAACACTTGGTTATGTTGCACAGGCCCACGCCTGCCTGGCGGCGGGCAAGGTCCAGGCGGTCGCCGGCGTCCAGGGGATGCATCTCCAGCTCCGCAAGGCGCATGAGGAACCTGGGGCCGAAGAAGCGCTCCTTGTTCTCGGGATGGTCTCGGATAACGTGGCAGACGTTCTGGCACAGGAAGCACTCGATGCACTTGCGGAACTCTTGCCCCCTGTCGACATCCATCTGCTGCATGCGGTAAAAGCCGTCGCTGGCGGGGGCCGCGCCGGGCTTGAAGGCGGGGATCTGCTTGGCCACGCCAAAGTTGAAGGAGACGTCTGTCACCAGGTCCTTGATAATGGGGAAGGTCTTCATGGGAGCGATGGTGATGACCTGGCCGGGCTCAAAAAGGCTCATGCGGGTCATGCACATGAGCCGGGGCTTGCCGTTCACCTCGGCGCTGCAAGAGCCGCACTTGCCGGCCTTGCAGTTCCAGCGCACCGCCAGGTCGTGGGCCTGGGTGGCCTGGATGGTGTGGACTACGTCCAGCACCACCTGGCCCTCTTCCACCTCGACGGTGTAATCCTTGAACTCGCCGCCGTTCCGGTCGCCCCGGAAAACGCGCATCGTGTACTGTGCCATCTACTTCTTCTCCTCGAACAACGCCGCCAGGTCCGGCGGCATCTGGGGCAGTGGCTCCTTGGCGACCTGAGGCTCGCCATCGGGCCCCATGCGGATCACGACGTTGAACTTGCCATATTCGGGGTCAGCGCTGGGGTAGTCCTCCCGGGTGTGGGCCCCGCGGCTCTCCCTTCGCTCCAGCGCCGCCAGGGTTATGGCCTCCGAAACGAAGAGCAAGGACCGAAGGTCCATGGCCAGGTGCCAACCGGGGTTATACTGCCGGTTGCCTTCCACGCCCGTCTGCTTGGCCCGGCGTTTCAACTCCTGGATCTTCTCCAGGGCCTGCTCGAGCTCCCGCTGTGTCCGGATGATGCCCACCAGGTTCTGCATCGTCTCCTGAAGCTCGCGTTGGAGGGCGTAGGGGTTCTCGCCGCCATCCCGCTCGAAGTGCCCCATCATATCGGCTGCCACGGCCTCCACCTCGGCCGTGTTCAGGGATGGCATCTGCACGCCCTTGGCGTATTCGGCAGCCCCCGCGCCGGCCCGCCGGCCGAACACCAACAGGTCCGAGAGGGAGTTCCCGCCCAGACGGTTGGCCCCGTGCATGCCTCCCGCGCACTCGCCGGCGGCGAAGAGGCCCGGCACGGTGGAAGCCGCGGTATCCGCATCCACGCGCACGCCACCCATCATGTAGTGGGCCGTGGGGCCTACCTCCATCGGCTCCTTCGTTATGTCTACATCTGCCAGCTGTTTGAACTGGTGGTACATGCTGGGGAGCGCCCGCTTGATGTATTCCGCCGGCCTGCGGCTGGCTATGTCCAGGAAAACGCCCCCGTGGGGGCTGCCGCGGCCTGCCTTGATCTCAGCGTTAATGGCCCTTGCCACCTCGTCCCGGGGCAAGAGGTCCGGCGTGCGGCGGTTGTTCTTCTTATCCTCGAACCAGCGGTCCGCCTCTTCCTCCGTGTCCGCCGTCTCAGCCTTGAAGAACTCCGGTATGTAGCGGAACATGAAGCGCTCCCCCAGGGAGTTCTTCAACGTGCCGCCCTCGCCGCGGACGCCCTCCGTCACCAGAATGCCGCGCACGCTAGGCGGCCAGACCATGCCGGTTGGGTGGAACTGGACGAACTCCATATCGATAAGGTCCGCCCCTGCCCAGTAGGCCAGCGAGTGCCCGTCGCCGGTGTACTCCCAGGAGTTGGACGTGATCTTGTAGGCCTTGCCGATGCCGCCGGTGGCCAGGACGACCGCCTTGGAGTTGAAGACTATGAGGTTGCCGCTTTCACGCCAGTAACCCACGGCGCCGGCGATGCGGTTGCCGTCCTTCAGGAGGCGTGAGATGGTGCACTCCATGAACACATCGATGCCCTTGTGCACCGCGTGCTGCTGGAGCGTCCGGATCATCTCCAGCCCTGTACGGTCACCGACGTGCACTAGCCGGTCGTAGCGATGCCCGCCAAAGGGCCGCTGAGAGATGCGGCCGTCGGGGGTACGATCGAAGAGGGCGCCCCACTCCTCTAGCTCCCGAACCCGGTCGGGCGCCTCCTGGGCGTGGAGCTGGGCCATGCGCCAGTTATTCATCATCTTTCCGCCGCGCATGGTGTCGCGGAAGTGCACCTGCCAGTTGTCCTCGGGGTAAATGTTCCCCAGGGCGGCGGCGATGCCACCCTCGGCCATCACGGTGTGGGCCTTGCCCAGGAGGGACTTGCAGACCAAGGCCGTCTTGGCCCCCATAGCCGAGGCCTCGATGGCGGCGCGCAGGCCTGCGCCCCCTGCCCCCACCACCACCACATCGTATTCGTGCCTCTCGAACTCCCTCACATTAGCACTCCGTTAGAACCCTTTCCAGGTGTTAGGATCGGTTATCGTCCCGTTGGCCACCAAGCGGATGTAGACATCCGTAAAGACTATGAAGATCAGACTGGTCCAAGCGAAGGCCCGGTGGCTCAGGTTCCATCGCGAAACGTAATCCCACAGCCGCTTCCGGGTCTGGCGGAATCTGCTACAGCTAAAGCAGTCCAGCCCACCCCCTATCCAGTGCCGCAGGGAGTGGCAAGAGAAGGTGTACATCATGAGGAGGTAGGCGTTCACCACCAGGATCACCGAGCCAAGGCCAATCCCGATGTCGCCCTTGTAGTAGAAGCTGCGGATGGCGCCCCACCAGAGGATGGGGACGAAGATCAGGGCGGCGTACATGGCAAACCGGTGCAGGTTGTTGAACCAGAAGGGCACCACTGTCTCGCCGTTGTACCTGCGGCCCGCGTCTCCGACGGCGCAGGCCGGGGGCGATAGGAACCACGACCGGTAGTAGGCCCTGCGGTAGTAGTAGCAGGTGGCCCGGAAAGGCACCGGCCCGAGGAGCACTATGAGGGCGGGGGAGATGAAGATGCTGTCGTTGGCCCCGAAGAGTTTGGGTTCGAAGACGGGGGAAAGGTATGGCCCGGCTTCGAAATCCCACTTGTCCAAGAAGATGCTGACACCCAGCCAACCGAAAAAGACCAGCAGGCTTACCGCCGTCAGAGCGGGCTCGATCCACCAGGCGTCGGCACGCAGAGTGGCCAAAAACCCGAGTCTGTGGGGAGGGTTCACTGTACTCTGTGCTTGGGCCATCGTCACCTCCACAGAAGCTGGGCTGCCCGTGTCGCGGGGACGCGCGCAGTTATCGGTATTTCTTTGGTGGCCGCGCCCATTCTATCAGCGGCACCTATCTGCGTTCAACGCCGCCCCTGTGGC
>DAOUBD010000008.1:0-2289 GCA_034432935.1 Dehalococcoidia bacterium
GCGATGGCGACGGTTTCGTCGACGCGACGGAGTGGCACGTGGGCACTGTGCCCTCTCAGGGTTGCGGCCCGGATGGATGGCCCGCCGATTTCGTGAGCACTGGCATAAGCCTCAACAGGGTTGACGTGATGGATCTCGGCAGCTTCCTGGGGCCTGTCCGGCGTCTGGACACTTCGCCGGGCGATCCCGGATATTCCCCGCGATGGGACCTGTCCCCGGAAAGGGTGATATCTCCCTACACCAACATCATTGACATGGGTGCCGTGGTGAACACACGCGCGCCGATGCTGGGTGGAGCCCTGATTTTCAACAAGGCTTGCCCTGGGCCATAGGTTAATTTTCGGTTTAACGTCAGTGATCTTTCTATGTTCAGTAGTGGTCAAGCTGCCAGTACAGATGCTATTATCAGGGTACGCCGCCTCACCGTGGAGGCGGCTCCGGGCCGACCACCGGAAGCGCTCAATCCCGAGGGGGTGGGGGAGAACGCGGAAGATGAGTGGTTTGGGACGATCTGCTTGGCTAGTCACTCTGGCTAGCTTCCTACTCTTTGCCATCGCCGGCCTGGTCCTAGCGTTTGGCGGAGGCCGCAGCGCGGGGGCGCAGGGTGGCCCGTCTATCGGCATCGACGTGGACCCTACGGGAAACCAACCGGCGTCTCTGGGCACCCGCAACGTTTGCCTCGAGGTGCGCAAGGGCGATAGGTTCCAGATCGACTTGGTGGCTGAGAACATGACCGGCCTCTCGGCCTGGGAAACCTACATGAGCTTCGATGCCAATGTCGTCAACGTCGTGGATCGGGACGTGCAACAGTTTCTGGCCACGGCGGCAGAGGGGAATGTCTTCGATATCTCCGAGTCTGTCCCGGATGATGTTGCGCCGTACCGAGTTGGTGGCGCCAATATCTCTGACCCGCCAGCAGGGGTCGACGGCTCCGGCGTCCTGGCCCGCCTCACCCTCGAGGCTATGGGCTCCGGCCTGACAACCATCAGCCTCGCTCCCATCCGGGTGGACGTGGGCACCATAGGCCCTACCTTTACCAACGTCGATGGGGGCCGAATCGGCGACTCCAACGGCGACAGCTTCTTCGACGGGCCCTTCCTGGACGGGCAGATCGCCGTGGACCAGCCCTGCCCTGGCGGCGAGGGCGTCACGCCAGCCAGCCTGGCCAATAGCAGCGGCGGTCTGGCCTGGTGGGTCTTCCTGGCGATAGCTGCGGGCATCGTGGCAGCGGCCGGCATCGGCGGCGTCGCCTTCTTCCGTTTGCGGCGGGCCGGGTCCAACCCATCGTTGTGACGCCACCCAGGAGCGGGCTGGTATTAGGGCGGAGCCAGTGAGCCGTGGGACAGCCGGCTTTGCCCTGCTTGCGGCGGCCATCGCTGCCTTCGGTCTCTCGGGAAGCGCAGCCATCGCCGCGCTGTCCCCTGCCTCCCTCTCCGTTGAGGACTGCACGGAGGTGGACAGCGGCGAAAGCTTCCAGCTTGAGATACGCGTAGCTGACGTTAGCGGCCTGGCTGCTTGGGAGGTATACTTCGCGTACGACCCATCGATCTTGGAAGTCATAGGAAAGGACGTCAGGCTCTTCCTGGCTCAGAGGGCTAATAGCAACGTGTTCGACTTCTCGGACCCAGTGCCCAACGATGACGGTCTCTACCGCCTTGGGGCTGCTGACCTCGGGATGGGCGATACGGCGGAGAGCGGGTCCGGCGTGCTGGCGCGAATCACATTACGGGCCAAGGCCAAGGGCGTCAGCCCCGCCGCCATCTACAGGGGCGATGTCAACGGCGACACGGTGCTCGACTTGGGGCCGACGCTGACGGGCGGCAGCGGGGTCCACATCGATGATGCCGACGGCAATGGCATCTTCGACGGGCCCATCGTTTCCGGCCAGGTGGCCGTGGACCGCCGCTGCGTTGAGCCGCCGCCGACGCCTAACCCTCCCGCCGCCGTCATCCTGGCACCCACCGTGGCCGCAACGGCCACTCCCAACGCCGGCGAGCCCGGAACCCAGGCGACGGGCGCCCCCACGCAGCCCCCTGCCCAGCCGACGGCTAGCGCCACCCTCGCGCCAACTCACTCGCCAACCTTTGTGTTTGGCGGACCGCCCGGCGACAATTCTGCCGGGGATGGTGGCAGCGCGCCTGAGTGGGCCATCCTGGCCGGTGTTCTGGCCGCAGGAGCCGGCCTGGCCACTGCGGCCGTCCTTGTCCTCAGGTGGTCACGGAGGGCGGCATGAGGAGGCCCGCCATACCGTCTCTTCTGTACGTTCTGGGCTTCGTGGCCGCCCTTGCC
>DAOUBD010000009.1:0-21817 GCA_034432935.1 Dehalococcoidia bacterium
GGCGCCGTCGCGCCTCAGTGTTCCGGCGGCACCAGGATCGGGCGGACGCCGGCCGCCCAGCCGCCATCGACGGGCAACGCCACGCCGGTGATAAAGGAGGCGTCGTCCGAGGCCAGAAACATGACGGCCCTGGCCACCTCGTCCGGCCGTCCCACCCTGCCCATGGGGTGTCCCGCGCCCAGTTGGCGCCATAGCTCCTCTTCCGACCCGCGGCCCAAGGCAGCCATCCCCTGGATGATGCCGCGGCGGATCATCGGGGTGCGGATGACCCCTGGGCAAACACAGTTGACGCGGATGTTCTTGCGCGCCCACTCCAGGGCCAGCGCTTTGGTGAGGAGGACGATGCCCCCGCTGGCGGCGCAGTAAGCCGTAAGCCAGGGGATGCCTGTGAGGCCGGCCCCCGAGGAGCAGTTGACGATGGCGCCGCCGCCGGCCTTCACCATCTCAGGTATGGCGTACTTGGCGCCCAGGAACGCGCCCCGCAGGTTGATGGCCATGAGGCGGTCCCACTGGCTGGCGGGGGTCTCAGTGGCCGGGATGCCAAACTCGATGCCAGCGTTGTTGAAGAGGACGTCCACCCGGCCCCAACGGTTGACTGCCTCCTCCACCATGGCCTTCACGTCCTCTTCCTGGGCGACGTTCACCGTGATAGCCGCCGCGGTCCCTTTGCGCCGGCAGATCTGTTTGGCCGTCGCCTCGGCACCTTCGCCGTTGATGTCGGCGCAGAGGACCTTAGCCCCCTTCTTGCCGAAGGCGAGGGCGGTGGCATGGCCGATGCCAGAAGCCGCCCCGGTGATGATCACTACCTTGTCCTTGAAGCGCATCGGCATCTCGTACCTCCTTGGTTGTGATCCTAGGGCCGCGGCGGCGGGCCTGCCTCCATGCCGCCGTCCACGGGCAGGGCTACACCCGTGATGAAGGCGGCTTCCTCTGAGGCCAAAAACAACACGGCCCGCGCCACGTCTTCGGGCTCACCCACGCGACCGATGGGGTGGCTACGGGCGAGCCTCTCCCACGTCTCGCCGGGTGCCGCCCCCGTCAGTTCCTGCATCTGCCTGAGATAGGGCTCGACGATGGGGGTCCGCACCAGGCCGGGGCAGACACAGTTGATGCGGATGCCCTGGGCCGCCCATTCCACGGCCAGCGATTTCGTAAGAAGCACAACGCCCGCCTTGGAAGCGCAGTAAGCCGAGAGGTAGGGGGAGCCGCGAAGGCCGGCATCTGAGGCCGTGTTGATTATCGCGCCGCCGCCACGCTTCAGCATCTCCGGTATGGCGTACTTGCAGCCCAAAAAGACGCCCGTGAGGTTCACGTCCAGAACCCGCTGCCATTGGGCCAGTGTCATGCTGGTGACGGGCGCCCCGAGGCCGACGCCAGCGTTGTTGAACAGGATGTCGAGGGCGTCCCAGCGCCGGACCGCCTCCGCCACCATCTCCCGCACATCTGCCTCCGAGGCTACGTCGGCGCGGACCGCGATGGCCTCGCCGCCGGCTGCCGCGATGGCCCGGGCGGTGTCCTCAGCGCCTTCGGCGTTGATGTCGGCGCAGGCCACCCGGGCGCCCTCCCGGGCAAAGGCCAGGGCGGTGGCCCGGCCGATGCCGGAGGCGGCCCCGGTGACGATAACTGCCTTGCCGCGGAACCGCATCGCTGGCTCCTGCCTGCTCTCGCCGGCCATCATCCACCTTGGTGGTCAAGGCTTGCCAGGAAGGTGACGATGGCGGCCGCGCTCTCCTCCGGCTTCTCCCAGAAGAACATGTGGCCGGCGCCCTCGACGATATGCACCTGGGAGCCAGGGATGCGTTCAGCCAATATGTTGGCGTTGGGCACGGGAACCAGGAGGTCTTGGTCGCCGTGGATGATGAGGGTGGGAGCGCCGATGCTGGGCAGGCGCTCGTAGGAGTCGAAGGACTGGATGGCAGCGAACTGCTGGGCCAGGGCCGCAAGGGTGGGTGGCGTCTTCAGCCCCTCACTGGCGATGGCGGCCAGGAACTCGGCGCCGGTCTCGATGAAGTGGGGAGTAACAGCCAGCTTCCAGAACTCCTGGACCTGCTCGATGGCAGGCCGTTGTATGAGGGTAGCCAGTTGCCCCATCTTGCTTAAGACCTCGGCATCGGCGGGCACGCTGTGCAGAGGGCCGCAGTTGGTGCAACCTAGGACGAGGCCGCGCACGCGCTGCGGGGAAGCCAGCGCCAGCTCCTGGGCGATCATGCCGCCCATCGATATTCCCAGCACATGGGCCTTGGGGATGCCCAGGTGGTCCAGCAACCCCGCAGCGTCGCCGGCCATGACCTGCATGGTGAGCGGCGGCCCAGGGGGCATCTCGCTCAGCCCCGTACCGCGGTTAGAGAAGCGGATGGTGGTGAAGGCCTGCCGCAGAAGGGACAAGAAGGGCTCACCCCAGGCCGTCGCCATGCCGGCGAAGCCCATTATCATTAGCAGCGGAGGCCCAGACCCCTCGACGTAGTACTCGATATTAGCGTCGCCGATCTTAGCGACGGCCAACCGGTTCTCCTTCCCCGCGCCTGGTTCGACCGCACAGTAACCGTAATCGGCGCTGGGCGTCAAGGGCCGGCCCTCGCCGCTCTTGGCGGGAGGCGCGGCGGCTCATGCTTCGAGAGCCGCAGCATGAGCGGCCTTGTCCGCGGGCCGATGCTTCGAGAGCCTCAGCATCAGCGGCCTTGTCTGCGGGCAGATGCTCCGAGGGCCGCAGCATGAGCGGGTGGAACACGCCAAAGCGCCTCTTCCCGCTTATCCTGAGCACCGTCGAAGGATGAGCGGAGTGTTTGGCTCATGCTTCGAGAGCCGCAGCATGAGCGGCCTTGTCTGCGGGCAGATGCTCCGAGGGCCTCAGCATGAGCGGGTGGAACACGCCAAAGCGCCCCTTCCCGCTTATCCTGAGCACCGTCGAAGGATGAGCGGAGTGTTTAGCTCATGCTTCGAGAGCCGCAGCATGAGCGGGGGTGCCGGACGCGCCTGCAAGCTCCCCCTGCTAGGATACGGGCATGACCACCGAGATGTGGATCATCGCAGCGGTCAGGACCCTGGGCGCGCTGCCAGTACTGCGCTGGCCGCTGGCGGGCGGCCTCATCGCACTTCTCGCGGACTTGAGCGATCTCTTTCTTATGGACCTGCTGCACCTGGGCGGCGTGCGCAACTACCAGGCCTTCGATAAGTGGCTGGACCAGGCGTACATGGCGACCTTCTTGGCGACGGCGCTCCGGCGCTGGCCCGGCACCCCGGGGCGGATCGCCGCCGTTCTGTACGCCTATAGGCTGGCGGGCTTCGCGGTGTTCGAAGCGACGGGGGAGCGGGATCTGCTCCTCCTCTTCCCCAACGTCTTCGAGTTCTGGTTCCTATCCGTGGCTGGCATAGAGCATTTCAGGATCAGGTTCCGGTACTCGCGCAAGGAGGTGGCGCTGGCCCTGGCTGGGTTGCTGGTGGTCAAGGAGTTCCAGGAGTACGCGCTGCACTACGCGCGATGGCTGGACAGCTTCACCTCCATCGACGCCGTCAAGGCCATCTGGCGCTGGCTGACCTCCCCCCTTCGCTGAGCCGCTCAGCCGGCCGGACCCAGGAATGGCGCCGCAGGCCAAAGGCTCGAAACGGCGCTGGCCCGCGGGCGGACAGCCTACAGCAGGAACCGGTGGACGGCCCAGGCGACGCCGTGATCGGTGTTGGCGGGGGCGATGTGCAGGGCGGCGCGCTTGACGACGTCCGGGGCGTTGCGCATGGCGATGCCAAGCCCCGCGAAGCGCAGCATCTCAAGATCGGATTCCGAATCACCCATGGCGATGGTCTCGTCGGGTGCGATACCGAGGTGGCGGCAGACCACGTCCAGGGCCCGGGCCTTGTCGGCCTCGGGGTGGGTAAGAACGACGTAGGGCGGAAGGTCGTCAGGCCGGTTGAAGGAGAAACGGCCGCGGGGGTCGTCGCGGCCGGCATATCGCGCCTCCAGCTCGCTGGTGGCGGCGCGGCCGAAGACAAGGACGCAGATGACCGGGGCCTCGCCGATGTGCTCCGACTGGCGCTGCGCCACCTTTAAGCCTGCGGGCAACTTATCCGGGATCACGTTGGGGCGCGGCTGCATGTAGGTGGCGTCGCCGATGGTGGTGAACATCTCCCAGCCGTTATCGTCGCCCAGAGTGGTGACCTCGCGGGCGATGGAATCATCTAGTGGAAGATGCAGGAGGTCGTGGCCGCCGGGGGTGCGCACCAGGGCGCCGTTGCTACAGATGATGGGGGTATCGATGCCGAGGCGGTGGGCGGTGCGCAGAGCGAGGCCGTACCAGCGGGAGGTGGCGATGACGACCCGTATCCCCCTGTCCATGGCCATCTGAAGGGCCTCAGCGTTAGCCTGGGGGAGCTGGAGGCTGGCGTCGAGGAGGGTACCGTCGAGGTCGAGGGCGATGAGCTTGTACATGATAGAGGCATTATAGCGCGCCCCTTCAGACGTTTCGATAAGCAGAACAATTTTTCCGGCCCCGGCTATCTGAGGGGGGATTGACGGCTTATGGGGAAGGCGTAGGATGTGTCACGGGGTGCGGCCTTCCACTGCCAAGAGGGAGGCAGCGATGCGAAAAGCCTCGGGCCCGCCACTGGCCAGGGAGCTGCGGGCGCTGGCCAGCCTGTACGTTACGGTGCTGCGGGAGATGGGCCGGCAGGCAGCCAATGGGCACGCCTGGCCGCCCCACAGGCATAGTCTGGCGACACTCGGGGTGCGGCGCAGCACGCGAAGGCCCGTGCGAGCGCGGTAGCACGGCATACCCCCTTCCACGCGGGATTGCGGGGGCGCTCTTCAGACCGCGGGGCGCTCCCGCAATTCTCTTTGCCTCAGCCCGGGCGCAGCTTGGGGACTACGTCCCGCACGTACTCCTCGGCGTGGGCCAGGAAGTCGCCCGGGCGGGGCCCGATGGGCACGAGGATGAAGTGCCTGGCCCCCGCCTCGGCGAAGTCGGCCAGGCGGCGCGCACAATCGCCGGCGTTCCCCATGACGACGTATCGGTCAACGATGTTTTCAAAGGGCTGGTTATAGCGCATCGAGAGGTCAGCCGCGGCGATGCGTTTTGCCTCATCGTAGGTATCGGCGAGACAGATGAACTGGTATATGCCGATGGTGATGGCGCTGGGGTCGCGTCCGGCCCGTTCGGCGTACTCCCGGACCTTGGCGGCGCCGTCCCGCAGGCGTTCCGGAGAGAAGAGATATGGGATGTAGCCGTCGCCGAGGCGGCCCGCGCGGCGCATCGCCGCCTCGGAGCGTCCGGCGACCCAGATCGGCGGGCCGCCGGGCTGCTTGGGCTTGGGCTGGAGAGTGACGCCGTTAAGAGTGGTGTAGCGGCCGTGGAAGGAGACGTTGTCCTGGCTGTAGAGCAACCTCATGACCTGGATCGCTTCGTCGGTGCGGCGTCCCCTCTCCTTCACCGGGACGCCCACGGCTTCGAACTCCTTGGGATACTCGCCGCCGACCCCCACGCCGAGGATCACCCGGCCCCCGGAGATGATGTCCACGGAAGCCACTTCCTTGGCGGCCAGGGCAGCCGGCCGCAGCGGCAAGAGCATAACCGCCGTGCCGAGACGCACCCGCCTGGTGCGGGCCGCCATGGCCGCCAGCGAGGTCAGGGCGTCGAAAGTGGGGAAGTAGAAGAAGATGTGTTCGCTGGTCCACACGGAATCGTAGCCGAGATCCTCCATGCGGGAGACCTCCTCCCACTGGTGGGGAAAGAGGTTGATGCCGAACTGGAGCGCTTGATTGGCCATAGCCTACCTTGGGCAAGACTAGCACAAGGGGGGCCCTGCGGTGAAGGCTGCCAAAAAAAGACGGCCGGAACCCCTTGACAAGCTTGCAGAATGATAGAAAATGTGTTGTACCAGCATTGATAACCTTGTTGGCGCCCACCGGCGAGCAAGGAGCGTCAGCGTGCTGCGCATCCTAAGGTTCTCGACGCACCGGAGCCTCTCCTCCGAGGAGGCGCACCGCGCGCTGGAGGTCGCCCGGGCTGCCGCCGCGATCGCTCAAAGGGTGCCCGGGGTGCGCTCCTGCACCGCCTACGCCGACCCCGAGCTCCTGGTCCTGACGGCGGACTGTTGCTCCTGCATCGATGCCGAGGACGCCCTCAAGGATCCTCGCGTGCAGGACGCCATCGAGCGCCTGGCGGCGGACTTTGGGTACGTGATGTGCGACGACGAGTTCGTGGTACCGCCGACGCGCGGTTTGGCCACGGCATAGCGGGCCGGGCTCTTCTGGGGCCGTGCAGCCAAGGAAAGTGGCACAAAGGGGTTGACAAATTAGCCAAGGTGATAGAAGATACTGGCCCGCCTCACAGTGTGAGAGATTGGGCAAGAACAGGAGCAGAGCCACCTTCTGAAATACACGCTATCTCCCGCCCCCTCCCGCCCGGACGATGGTGCCGTTGGTTGAGACCCCCGTCTGGCGGCCCGTCCGGAAGCTGCGCCTGGCGGTTAGCCTCCCCGGGCCGCCAGGCGCGCCGCTGCTTCGGCCTGTAAGATCCCGTACACCTGCGTCAGGGGAATACCCAGATCCCTGGCCAGGCGGGCGCAGGCCTCGTACTCAGGGACGACCTGCGGTTCTTCCCCCGGAAGGCGTTTCACCTTTACGGCCGCCGGGCCGAGGCTGGAGACGAACTCTATCACCTCGCGGGGGGCCTCCCAGCGGTGCAATCGGCGGACGCGGACGCCGAGGGTGGATGTCTCCCTGAGGAGGACGTGGGCCAAGGCTGCCTCCTGTTCCTCCCGGCAGATGGCGGAAACGATCACCCCCGGCCGGCCCTTCTTCATCTGCACGGGCGTCAGCCAGGCGTCGAGGGCGCCCGCTGCCAGGAGGCTCTCCACGGCGTAGGCCAGGCACTCCCCGGTCATGTCATCGATATTCGTCTCCAGGAGCACGGCTGCCTGCGTGCCGTCCGGCTGTTCTGCTTGGCCCAACCAAAGGCGAAGGACGTTGGCCCGGCCCTCGGGGTCCCGGGAGCCGGCGCCGTATCCCACCCGCTCCAGCGTCATCTCAGGCAGCTCGAAGGCCGCGAGGGCGGTCACTATGGCCGCGCCGGTAGGCGTCACCAGCTCCTCACTGCCGGCCGCGGGACGCACCGGGGCCCGGGCCCGGGCCAGGAGCTCCAGGGTGGCAGGGGCCGGAAGCGGGATGGCCCCATGCTGGCTGGCCACCTCGCCGCTGGCCAGCGGCAGGGGCGAGGCGAACAGGGCGTCCACGCCGAGAAGACGCAGGCCGGCCAACGCGCCCATAACGTCCACCAAGGCGTCCGCGGCCCCAACCTCGTGCAGGCGCACCTGGTTGGCGGGCTCCCCGTGAACGGCAGCCTCGGCCTCAGCCAGGCGCCGGAAGACGGCGGCGCCGCGCTCCTTGTCCGCATCGGGCAGTGAGGAGGCGTCGATCAGAGCGAGGATATCGGCAATGGTACGGGCGGGCTGCCCGTCGCTAACGGAGACCACGGCCTGCGTCGCTGCCAGGCCGGCCCGCCTGACCCTGCGGACCTCCAGTGAGTAACCGGAGAGGGGGAGCTTAGCCAGTTCGGCACGGAGAGCCGCCGGGTCCAGGCCGGCGTCCAGCATGGCTCCCAGAATCATATCGCCGCTGACGCCGGAGAAGCAGTCGAGATAGGCTATGCGGGCCATCGCGCTCAGTCGGCGATGCCGCCCTCCAGGGTGGCCTTGGTGTTAGCGACCTGTTTGCGGACAAGGGCCTCGACCGTCCCCAGTAAGAGTTCGCGATCATCGACGCCCGGCGCTCCGGTCGACGTGATCTCCAGAAAGCCCCAGGCGCGTCCCCAGCGGAAGACCACCCAGTCATCTGCCAGGAGGGTGAACTCGCCGGGGTGGGCCTCCTGGAACCCCGTGAAGCGTAGCCAGAAGAGCCCGTCCACCCCCAGGTCACGGGTGATCTCCCGCTGGGAAAGCTTCAGCAGGTTGGAGTAGGTGTCCGCCCAGTTGGCGCTGCGGGCCGCCTGCACCCGGTCCTCGAAGGACGCCTTGGCGCCGTCCGCATCCTTGTAGAGGCTGACGGAGGTGACGATATGGACGACAGCGGAATCCTGGGATGGCTCTGTGCGCTGGTAGTCCTCCTTGTAGCCCAGGATGCGGCCCCACTGATCGAGTTGTGCCTTGCCAGGGCCGCCGCCTAGGCCGCCGGCGGCCTCTTCGTTGTTGGAGAAGGAGCTGCCGAGCGGCTGCATCCCCTCCGGCACATCCTCCCTCTGCAAGACCATGAGGGGAAGCGCTTGCCGCACAGGAGTGCCGCCGGACCCGCCGCAGGCCGCGGCCAAAGCCAGGGCCAAAAGAGCCGCCAGGAGAACGGCCGCCCTCACTCCGTCCTCCCTTCCCAGGCCTGGCGGTTGATGACGGCGGCCAGGTAGCCCGCCCCGAAGCCGTTATCGATGTTGACCACGGCCACCCCGGCGGCGCAGGAGTTGAGCATGGCCAGAAGGGGCGCCAGGCCCCCAAAGCTGGCGCCGTAACCAACGGAGGTGGGCACGGCGATCACCGGGGCCGCCACTAGCCCGGCCACTACGCTGGGAAGCGCGCCCTCCATTCCCGCCACGGCTACGACAACGTTGGCGGAACGTAGGGCCTCCATCCGGTCCAGCAGACGGTGGATGCCCGCCACCCCGACGTCGCTGAGGCGTTCCACGGAGCTGCCCATGATCTCCGCCGTCACGGCGGCCTCCTCGGCCACCGGGAGGTCTGAGGTGCCCGCGCAGCAGACGACGACGCCCGGGCGCTTGGGTCCCGGCTTCCGTTCCAGGGTTATGGCGCGGGCCGCGGCGTGGTATACGGCGTCGGGCAAGCGTTGCTTGACCCGACGAAACGCATCGGGCCCGGCCCTGGTTACCAGCAGGCGATCGCTGCCGGCGGCGAGCCTCTCGGCGATGGCTGCCACCTGCTCCGGCGTCTTGCCTTCTCCCAAGACCACCTCCGGGAAACCCTTCCGCAGCAACCTGTGGTGATCGATGGCCGCAAAGCCCAGGTCCTCGAAGGGGAGGCTACGCAGGCGGGCCACGCCTTCCTCCACTGAGAGGCGGCCCTGGCGAAGATCCTCCAGAAGATCTCTCAGCTTGGACTCGTCGATTGTGCCCTCCCTCAGGAGATATTACAGGTGAACCCATGCTAGCACCGGGCCCCTTACGGCGTAAACGAGGGCCAGCACAGGAGCCGAGCAATTGCCTAGGGCCAGCGCCGACGGCCATAATGGGCCAGAGATGCGCCTTCACCCCGGCGTGCCCGCCGTGCTCTGGGCTGCTGCAACGGCTGGCTTCGTTGTGATGGCAGCCTTTGCCGCCGCGCACGATACGTTTCCGGCCGACCTCTGGCTGACCCACCGTCTGCAAGAGGTGGACTCGGGGGCCTTCTACCATGTGCTGCGCTGGACGGAGGCGGTGGGAGACCTGCCCTTCCTGCCGGCCATATGGATGGCGGCGGCCTTGGCCGCCGCAGTCTACATCGGCAGGTGGCAAGGGCTGTTGGTCCTGGCCACTATGGCCGGAAGGCTGGCCAATGCCGTGGTGAAGGACATCGTGGAACGGCCCAGGCCCAGCGGCAGCCTGGTAGAGATATCGTCGCATCAGCCTTCCTCCTTCTCGTTTCCCAGCGGCCACGCAGAGGGGGCGATGGCGCTCTACGGCTTTGTCTTCTTTCTGGCCTCCGTCTACGTGCCGGCGGGACGCCTCCGGACCGCCATCCAGGCACTATGCGCGTGGGTGATCGTGGTGACGGGCTTGGAGAGGGTGTACGTGGGCGACCATTGGCCAAGTGACGTAGCGGGCGGCTACTACTTCGGCGCCCTGTTCCTGGCCGCGATCATCTGGATGGAGCGAGGGGTGATCGCCCGTTGGCGGGTGTCGCCGGCGCGGGGGGCCAGGCCCGAAGAGGGGGCGCCGTGAACTGGCTGGACATCGTCATCATCCTTGTCATCCTAGGATTCGTGATTGCCGCATACTCGGCCGGCCTCATCCGGGAGGTGATCACATTGGTAGCGGTGCTGGCGGGCGTGGTCATCGCCGGCGTGCTCTACGACGACTTGGCCAAAGACGTGTTGGTCTTCTTGAACGACGAAGAGGCCGCCCGAGCCATCGCCTTTCTGGTGCTCTTCGGCGCGGTGTACCTGTTCGGGCAGGTGTCGGCCTACGTGCTCAAGAGAGGGGCCGCCCTTCTGATGTTGGGCTGGTGGGATCATCTGGGCGGTGCTGTCTTCGGCTTCTTTAAGGGGATCATCTTCGTGCAGGCGCTCTTGATCATCTTTGCTGGGTATCCGTCGCTGCATCTGGACAGCGCAGTGGACGATTCCGCCCTCGGGCGGTTCTTCTTGGACGATATCTCTTTCTTGCTTCGCCTCTTGCCGGCGGACTTCAGGCACCGGGTGGACGAATTTCTGGCGCCGCCTGGGATATGACGAAGTTCGCCCTGCTGACGCCGGCAGGCCGCCACAACGGCCAGAAGTTGTGCAACAACCTGGCCGCCGGTTGGTCGACTGTGGCCATGAGAATCACGGGCGCCAGTAAGCCGGGATTGCGGAGGGACAGGGGGTCTGATACTATGGCAACCGGTGGTGACGCTACGTGGGGCCAGGCCTGCCAGTATTGGTGCTGAACCAGAACTACGAGCCGCTGAACGTATGCAACGTCCGGCGCGCCTTCGTTCTGCTTGACCGCGGCAAGGCCGAGATCATCGAAAACGGCCGCGGGTATCTTCACACGCCCAGCCTGACCTTCGAAATCCCTTCCGTCATCCGCCTCATCTACCTGATCCGCCGGCCTCGCCCCCAAGGGCGGCTCACCCGCAGGGACGTCTTCCTCCGCGACCGGTTTACCTGCCAGTACTGCGGCAAACAGACGAAAGAGCTCACCCTGGACCACGTTGTGCCGCGGCACCGCGGCGGGGCCCATACCTGGGAGAACGTCGTGGCCGCCTGCAAGGCATGCAACCACCGCAAGGCCGGCAGGACGCCCCAGGAGGCCCACATGCAACTGTCGCGGCCGCCGGTCAAGCCGGCCTATAGCTTCCTGCGCAGCTTCTACCCCTACCTGGAGTCCCAGGCGAGCTGGCGCAAGTTCATCCCCGGCGGGGAGAGCGAGTTCGGGTTCTCCTAGATCTCTGCCCTGGCTGGCACCACGATATAGCCCTCCCTTAAGACCTGCGCCTCCAGATCTACCGTCGGCGCTTCCCCCAAGAAGAGGCAGTTCGCGCCTTCCCCTTGCGCGCAGGCGCGGGCTGCCAGGGCGCAGAGCATGGCATCTGCCTGATCTGGCGTTGGGGGGATGATGCCATGGCAGCGGTAGCCCAGGCTGCGCAGTTGGCGGCAGACGGCCTCCCCGTACCACATAGGCTGGCGCCTCTTGGAGGGTATCTCCATGCCGGGCCAAAGGCGGCGCAAGAGGTACCGGGGGTAGGTCTCGCAGACCAGAGGGCGGAGTGGGCCAGCTTCCAGGCCGGGAATCCGGCCGAGGCCTCGTTCGTATACGCTCCAGAAGACCTCGATGCCAGCTTCGATAAGGCCGCGATAGAGGCGCCATGACTCGAGATCCTGGCGCGTTGCCGGCAGGCGCCTCGTGGGCGTGCCGGCCGCTAGGTCGGCCTGCCGGATCAGCGCCCCGCGGCGGGGGAGCCCCTGTGGGCCATCGATGGCGTAGCAGGCGGGGACCCCGGCTCCAGCAGGTGGCTCCGGCAACGGACGCTCCCGCGAGGGCCGGTAAGAGCCCAGGCTGAAGGAAAGGTCTTCGAGGAGCCAGGCCACGTGGGCCGGCGTGCGCAGGGACCCAAGGTCGATGCCGCAGACCAGGGTCACACCGGTCGCACCGCCCCCTCCATGCGCCACGAGCCGGCGCCCTCGATTCGGGCCACCGCCGCTCCGTCTTCCTGGAACAAGGAGAGTAGGGCCGCTCCGGCGGAGACCCTGGCGTCCTGGATGCTCTTCCCCAAAAGACGCACCTCATAGCCCTGCTCTGGGCCATCCACCTCGAGGCTGAACCGCCCATCGCTCTCGCTGAAACGAGCTGTAAGGCGCTGGTCTGGCGTCCAGCAGCTTGTTTCGGCCGAGGAGCTGGCCCGCACCTCCAGGGTCAGTGGGTCCCACGCCTTCTGGCCCGTGTGCTCCATCTCGGGCGCCATGGGCAATATGGCGCCATCTCGCACAAAGATGGGGAGGATATCGATGGGCACCGTGAGGCGCATGTGCTTGGGGCCAAGGTGCTCCTCCCCTGTCCACCAGTCGTACCAGAGCCCTTCAGGAAGATAGACGGCGCACTGGCCTCCAGGGGCGAGGACGGGCACGCAGAGGAGGGACGGACCCAAGAGGTACTCGTAGTCGATGCCAGAGACGGCCGGGTCGTCCTGGTACTCCAGCACGAGGGGGCGGACGACCGGCATTCCGCTGGCAGCGGCCTCGTGGGCCAGGGAGTAGATGTAGGGCAAGAGCCGGTAGCGCAGGTTGGAGAAGCGCCGCACTACCTCGATGGCCTTGTCCCCGTAGTACCAGGGCTCGCGGCCCTTGATCCCGTGGAACCGGGCGTGGGACGAGAGGAGGCCGAACTGGGCCCAGCGGATGTAGAGTTCGGGTTCCGGGGGCTCCATGTTTCGGGGGTTCCAGAACCCGCCGATGTCGTGGCTCCACATGGCGATGCCGGACATGCTCAGGCTAAGCCCAGCCCGCAGGGTAGCGGCCAGGCCGCCCCAGGTGCAGGGGGCATCGCCGGTCCAGTTGATGGGATAGCGCTGGGAGCCGGCGTAGCCGGAGCGGGCGAAGAGCATCGGCTGGGCGCCAGCCTTCTCCATGGCCTCGTAGACCGCCTGGTTGTACAGGAGGGGGTAGAGATTGTGGACCTGCTGGCCGTTACGGCCATCCGAGAAGAGGGCGTCGGGAGGGACGCCCTCCCCGTAGTCTGTCTTGAAGGCCGCGACACCCATGCGCAGGTAGGGCAGGTGCTTCTCCTGCCACCAGCGGGCCACTTCCGGGTTGGTGAAGTCTGGCAGAACCGTCTCCTTCGGGTTTTCCAGGGGCGCCGACAGGCCGCCTTGCGAAGAGCGGGCGAAATAGCCCCTCTCCTGGCCCTCCCGAAACATGGGCGTGTCGCGGTAGACGTACGGGTTCTCCCAAAGGCTAAGGCGAAAACCGCGCTCCTCGAGCCAGGCGAGAAAGCCGTCGGGGGCTGGAAACGCCTCCTCGTCCCACACGAAGTCACACCCGTCAAGGGTCTTGCCCTTGCGGGCCTTAAGCCAGAGGGGGTCAAGGTGGAGGACATCCGCCGGAATACGGAGCTCCCGCAGGCGCGAGGCGATCTCCTCTACCTGCTGGCGGCTGTGATACATGCAGCGGGAGTACCAGGCGCCGAAAGACCACAGAGGGGGCACCCGGGGCCGCCCCGTCAGCTCCGTGTACCGCTCGATGACCTGGCGCAGGCTGGGGCCATGGATGAAGAAGTAGTCCAGATATGGGTCGCCGGTCAGGAAAGAGACCGATTGCACGGCTGGGCTGCCAAGTTCATAGATGATCTTGGAGTGTTGGTGGATGAAGAGGCCGAAGCCCCGGCTGCTCAGAAGGAGCGGTATGTTGATGTAGGAGACCGTCGAGGTGGCGGCGCCCCGGGGATCGCGGCTCCAGGAGACGATGCGCTGGCCGCGTTTGTCCAGAGCGCCGAACTGGGCCCCGAGGCCGTAGAGGTGCTCGCCGGGCTCCAGGGAGAAGGTCTCGTGGAAGCGCGGGGGCTCGCCGGCGCGTTGGGAGAAGCCGGTGGGGAGGGTGACGGCGCCGAGGAGCTGACGATCGTCCCACCTCTGCTGGAAGATTGGCCTTCCGGAAGCGTCCTCCACCGCGAGGGCCCACTGCCGGCGGTCGGCGCGCACCCGTAGCGCGCCGGAATCCAACACAAGGGCCGGTGGCTCCTCGGACAGGGCCGCCGGATGCTGCCGGCGGGCGCCCTCCACGAGCATGGGGGAGGACTCCGGGGGTTCTTCTTCCAGCCACGCTTGCAGACGGAAGACGTGGGGGGTCACGAAGGAGATCCGTATCCGGGCCCGGCTCGCCCCCTCGGTGTTGGCCTCGATCTCAGCGCCGGAGCCGCAGGGCCGCCACGAGACGATCTCCTTCAGGCAGGTGTAGCGCCGGTCAGGGTCGGCGAAGATGGGGGTCCAGTCAGCGCTGAACTCCAGCAGTGTGCCGCCAGGTCTCAGCCAGCCTTCGGGTATCATGGCGCCTCCATGGTGGGTAGCAGGGTCTTACGCTAGGCGAGTCTAGCATGGGCCAGGGGCCGCGGTGTAGGGGCGCAGCTATGGGTAGATGCCGCGCATCTGGGTTGCCTCCACCACCCGGCTGACGCCCAAGCGCATGGCGGCCTCCCGCAGGCTGGCGTTCTGCTCCCGGGCCAGCCGAGCGACGTCGCGGTAGGCGCGGGTGATGATCCGCTGCAATCGTTCGTTGACCTCATGTTCCTCCCAAAAGAAGGCCTGGAGGTCTTGCACCCACTCGAAGTAGGAGACGATGACGCCTCCGGCGTTGGCGACGATGTCCGGAACGACAACGACGCCGTTGTCGCGAAGGATGGCGTCAGCGTCGGGCGTCGTGGGCCCGTTGGCGCCCTCGATGACGAAGCGGGCGCGGACGGCGCCGGCGTTGGCGCCGGTGATCTGGTCTTCCATGGCGCATGGGAGCAGAAAGTCGACCTTGAGGGAGAGGAGTTCCTCGTTGCTGATCTGGTCGGCGCCGGGGTAGCTGGCCAGGCGGCCCCCCTCTTCCTTGAGGCGGGCCAGCCGCTGCAAATCGAGGCCGGCGCCGCTATAGACGCCGCCCGAGGAGTCGCTGACGGCCACCACCCTGGCGCCGTGTTTGGCCAAGAGCTTGGCCGCCACGGCGCCTACGTTTCCGAAGCCCTGCACCGCTACCGTCGCTCCTTGCAAATCCACGCCCCAATCTTTGGCCACCTCTAACACGATGTACTGGAGGCCACGGCCCGTGGCCTCGACGCGGCCAAGAGTGCCCCCCACGCTCACAGGCTTGCCGGTGACGACGCCCGCAGTGGTGTGGCCACGGTGCATGCTTATCGTATCCATGATCCAGGCCATGATGCGGCCGTCAGTGCCCATGTCAGGAGCCGGTATGTCTTCCTCTGGGCCGATGATGATGCTGATCTCGGTGGCGTAGCGGCGCGTCAGGTTCTCTAGTTCTGCCGGGGAGAGCTGTTTGGGGTTGACGACGACGCCGCCCTTGGCGCCCCCGTAGGGGAGGTTGGCGATGGCGCACTTCCAGGTCATCCACATCGCCAAAGCCCGCACCTCGTCCAGCGAGACGCCCGGGTGGTAGCGGATGCCGCCCTTGGCCGGCCCGCGGGCCACGTTGTGCTGGACACGATACCCCTGGAAAACCTGTATGCTGCCATCATCCATCTGCACTGGGAAGTTCACAGAGAGCTCCCGCTTGCAGTGACGCAGGACCTGCCGCAGGCCGTCATCCAGGTTCAAAGCGTCGGCGGCAGCATCGAACTGAGCTAGGGCCGTAGCCAGAGCGTCATCACCGGGGGCGGTCCCTGTTCCTTTGGTGGCCATTAGCTACCCTCCTGCCACAGGCTCCTGGCGCCTGCGATGATAGCAGAAGGGCCCTGGCGGTCTGCCCAGGGCCCTTCTGCGCTCGGCGGTCATGGCTATACCGGCTACTTTTCTCCGTCCAGAGCGTCCTCGAACGGCTGACCCGCGACCGGAGGCTCCTCCATCTCGTCCATGCCGGGGGCTTCAGCCTCGAAGGAGGCTTCGTCCTCGAGCTCCTCATCGGCGCCCCAGTCGCCCTCCTCTTCCTCCTCGAACTCTTCCTCTTCTTCCTCCTCCTCGAACTCCAGGTCCTCCTCGGTCTCACCGCGAAGGCCAGGGGGGAGCATGATCTCAGTGACGCGCGGCGGTTGCTCGACGACGATAGGGGCGCGGGCCGGGATGAGCTTGCCGATGATGACGTTCTCCTTGAGGCCCAGGAGGTGGTCGACTTCGCCCCTGACGGCGGCCTCGGTCAGGACGCGGGTGGTCTCTTGGAAGGAGGCTGCGGCCAAGAAGCTTTCGGTGTTGAGGGAGGCCTTGGTGACGCCCAAGAGGACGGGCTGAGCGGTGGCAGGCTCGCCACCCTCGGCCAGCACGCGGGCATTGGCCTCCTCGAAGCGGAAGCGGTCTACCAGCTCGCCAGGCAGCAGATCGGTGTCGCCCGAGTGGTCCACCTTCACCCGGCGGAGCATCTGGCGCACGATGACCTCGATGTGCTTGTCGTTGATGGTCACACCCTGAGAGCGGTAGACCTTCTGCACCTCCTCCACCAGGTATATCTGCACAGCCTCCGGCCCCTGAATGCGCAGGATGTCTTGGGGGTTCAGCGGGCCCTCCGTGAGCGGGAATCCGGCGTGGACGTAGTCGCCATCGCGGACGCGCAGGCGGGCTGTTGCTGGAATGGGGTACGCGCGCTCCTCTCGCTCCTCGAAGAGGACGGTGATGCGGTCCTTGTCCAGGGAGACCTGGCCGGCGGTGCGGGCGATGATCTCGCCGGCAGGGGCCAGCGCCTGGGTGGAGTCTGCCCCCTCCGCGTCCGGTGCAGGCACGCGGGCCAGGACCGTGCCCTGGGCGACCTCCTGGCCGTCCTTGACCAAGAGCTCGCTCCCCTTGGGGAGTGGATACTCGTCGCGGTACAGTTCGGCGCTGACGATCTTGACGGTCCGGTGTTCGCCGTCCCGCAGGATCTCGACGGTGCCGTCTATCTCGGCGATTACGCCCGCGCCCTTGGGCACACGGGCCTCGAAGAGCTCCTCGACGCGGGGGAGTCCCGAGGTGATGTCGATGCCGGCGACGCCGCCGGTGTGGAAGGTGCGCATGGTGAGCTGGGTGCCTGGCTCGCCGATGCTCTGGGCGGCGATGATGCCGACAGCGAGGCCGTGGTGGACAGGACGGCCCAGGGCCAAGTCCCGGCCATAGCAGAGGACACAGAGGCCGCGCTTGGTCTGGCAGGTGAGGGGTGAACGGACGTAGACCTTGTCGATGCCAGCGGCCTCGATGCGGGCTGCCGCCTCTTCAGTGATCTCGGAAAGCCGTTCGACGATGATCTCGCCGGTGTTAGGGTCGGCGATGTCGGCGGCAGCGTAGCGCCCCACAATGCGCTCGCTAAGGGACTCGAAGAGGCCCTTCTCCGAGGGTTCGCCGATCCAGATGCCGGCGGTGGTGCCGCAGTCGTCCTCCACGATGATGACGTCTTGGCTGACGTCGATGAGGCGGCGGGTGAGGTAGCCGCTGTCGGCAGTGCGGAGGGCGGTGTCGGCCAGGCCCTTGCGCGCGCCGTGGGTAGAGATGAAGTACTCCAGCACGCTCAGGCCCTCGCGGAAGGATGAGCGAATGGGCAAGTCGATGATGCGGCCTGCCGGGTCGCTCATGAGCCCCCGCATGCCGGCCATCTGGGAGATCTGAGAGATGTTACCCTTGGCACCGCTGACGGCCATCGTGTAGACGCCGCCATATTCGGTGAGACGCTGCTGGATGACCCGCTGCACGGCATCCGTCGTCTCCCTCCAGATGGCCACGGCCTGGTTGTAGCGCTCCTCTTCGGTGATAAGACCGAACTCGAACTGCTCGTTGATCTCCCTGATACGCTCGTCGGCCTGGCGGAGGAGGTCTTCCTTCTCCTCCGGGACGCGGAGGTCATTCATAGCGATGGAGATGCCGGACTGGGTGGCGTAGCGGAAGCCGATGTTCTTCATCCGGTCCACCATCTCGGCGGTGCGTTCGTTGTCCAGTTGGCGGCTGCACTCGGCCACGAGGTCCTTGATGGCCTTCTTGTCCATGAGCTGGTTTCGGAAGCCCAGCTCTTCGGGTACAACCTCGTTGAAGATGATGCGCCCGACGGTGGTTTCGATGAGCTGATTGCCCGTCTTGGCGTCGCGAACCCGGATAGGGGCGTGGAGGTCGAGGTGGCCGGAGGCGTGGGCCAGCTTGGCCTCGTCGAAGCTGCTGTAGATGCCGCGGGGCGGCGGCCCCGGATCGAAGGAGCCCTTGGCGCCAGGCTTCATCTCGGTGAGGTAATAGCAGCCCAGGACGATGTCCAGCGTGGGGGCCACCACCGGCTCGCCATTGGAAGGATAGAGGAGGTTCTGAGTGGACAGCATGACTTGGCGCGCCTCGGCCACGGCTGCCCTGGACAGGGGCACGTGGACGGCCATCTGGTCGCCATCGAAGTCCGCGTTGAAGGCGGTGCAGACCAACGGGTGGATCTGGATAGCGCTCCCGTCGATGAGGACGGGCTCAAAGGCCTGGATGCCCAGGCGGTGCAGCGTGGGCGCGCGGTTCAGCAGCACGGGCCGCTGCTTGATGATTTCGTCAAGGATGTCCCACACCTCGGGACGGGCCCGTTCCACGATGCGCTTGGCCGACTTTATGTTGTGGGCCAGCCCCCGGGCCACGAGACCGTGCATGACGAAGGGCTTGAACAGCTCCAGGGCCATGCGCTTAGGAAGGCCGCACTGGTGCAGCTTGAGCTCCGGGCCGACGACGATGACGGACCGGCCGGAGTAGTCCACCCGCTTGCCCAAGAGGTTCTGGCGGAAGCGGCCCTGCTTGCCCTTGAGCATGTCCGAGAGGCTCTTGAGCTTGTGGTTCCCGGCCGTGGAGACTGCGCGGCCGCGGCGGCCGTTATCGATGAGGCTGTCGACGGCCTCCTGGAGCATGCGCTTCTCGTTCCGGATGATGATCTCCGGCGCCCCCAACTCCAGAAGCCTCTTCAGACGGTTGTTCCGGTTGATGACCCGGCGGTAGAGGTCGTTGAGATCGCTGGTGGCGAAGCGGCCACCGTCGAGCTGGACCATGGGGCGAAGATCGGGCGGCAGGACGGGCAAGACGCTGAGGATCATCCAGGCGGGCTTGTTGCCGCTCTTGCGCAAGGCTTCTACCACCCGGAGACGCTTGGTGGCCTTCTTGCGCCGCTGGCCGCTGAAGTTCTGGATCTCGGCCCTCAGCTTCAAGGAGAGGGCGTCTAGATCGATGCGCTCCAGGATCTGGAGGACCGCCTCCGCGCCCATGCCGGCCTTGACGAGCCCCGGGTAGGCCTCGTTGATCTCCCGCAGGTCCTGCTCGGCCAGGAGCGTGCACTGGTCGTGGACGATGGGGTCCTTGAGGTCCTCCAGGAGCTCGATGCGCTTCAGGTACTGGGCGCGCACGGCCTCCCGCTCCTCATCCAGCTTCTTGCGGAAAGGCTCCATCTCGGCCATCGCAGCGTCGCGGAGGGCCGCGATCTGGGCCTGGATGTCGCTGCCAGCCTGGCGCCGGCGCTCGGTCCGCTCTTGCTCCAGGGCATCGAGGCGGGCGGCGACCTCCGCGTCCAGGCGCTGGAGGTCGGCCGGGGTGATGGTCGCGCCCTTTGTAGCGAGGACGAACTTGGCGTCTAGGGCGAGCTTCCGGGGGGCCTTCTTCTCCCCCAGGGCCTCCGCCTCGGCGCGGAGGGCCTCTGCGGCGGATACTAGGTCACCGATGCGCTGCTCGATGTCCGAGTCGTCCACGGGTATTTCGGCGAGGCGGGCCTCCAGTGCGGCGATGGCCTCGCTGGTCCGGCTCTCGATCTCGGCGATCTTCTGGGCGGCCTCGGATTCGGCGGAGTCCAGGGCCTGGTCCATCTCGGCCTTGAGGGCTTCGATGGCCCGCTGGCGCACGTCTTCATCGACCGATGTGACGATGAACTGGGCGAAGTAGAGGACCCGCTCCAGGCTCCGGGGCGAGATGTCCAGGAGGAGGCCGATGCGGCTGGGGGTACCCTTGACGAACCAGATGTGGGCCACCGGCGAGGCCAGCTCGATGTGGCCCATCCGCTCACGGCGGACCTTGGAGCGGGTGACCTCCACGCCGCACTTGTCGCAGACGATGCCCTTGTAGCGGACTCGCTTGTACTTGCCGCAGTAGCACTCGAAGTCCTTTGTAGGGCCGAAGATTTTCTCGCAGAACAGCCCGTCCTTCTCCGGCTTCAAGGTACGGTAGTTGATGGTCTCAGGCTTGGTGACCTCGCCATAAGACCAGGACCTTACCTGCTCCGGAGAGGCCAGGGATATGCGTATGGCGTTGAAGTCGTTAACTTCCAGGGCCAATTAGGTCCTCCCCTTTCTCAAAGCCGCTGAGGTCGATCCCCAGCTCTGGCAGCTCTTGCATAGAGGTCTCCGCTAAGGTAACGGGAGACTCCTCCTCGTTGAGCACTTCGACGGACAGGGCAAGGCTCTGGAGCTCCTTGACCAGCACCTTGAAGGACTCCGGCACGCCGGGCTCTTGGATGTCTTCGCCCTTGACGATGGCCTCGTAGGTCTTGACGCGGCCCACTACATCGTCGGACTTGACGGTCAGAAGCTCCTGGAGGATGTGGGCGGCACCGTAGGCTTCCAGGGCCCAGACCTCCATCTCACCGAAGCGCTGGCCGCCGAACTGTGCCTTGCCACCCAGGGGCTGCTGCGTGATGAGGGAGTAGGGGCCGGTAGAGCGGGCGTGGATCTTATCCTCCACCAGGTGCACCAGCTTCAGCATGTAGATGTAACCCACGGTGACGGGCTGGTCAAAGGGCTCGCCGGTGCGGCCGTCGTACAGCACCTGCTTGCCGTAGATGGGGGCGGCAGCGCCCCGCTCCAGGAGGTGGCGTTCGGCCATGGCCTCCAACTCCCGCATGGGCCTGCCCCGCACCTTCTTCTCACCTTGCTGTTCGAGCCAGAGCTCCAGGCCGGCGCGTTTGGCCTCCCCCACCCGCCGGTCATCGAAGACGGCCTCGGCATCGTAGCCCTTGCTCTTCAGCCACCGGAAGGCCTTTTCCGCGTCAACCCGCTCGCCGATCCCGTTGTGCTGGCCGTTGCCGTTGGGGGAGGCGCCGTTGCTGTGGTTCTCGTCCAGCAGAGCGCCAGCCTGTTCGCAGATCCAGGACCGGCAGAGGGCGTCCTCGATGGTCTCCGGGTTGCCGCCGTCGAAGACGGGGGAGATGGCGCGGAAGCCCATGCGGCGGGCGGCCCAGCCCAGGTGAGTCTCCAACACCTGGCCGATGTTCATACGGCTGGGGACGCCGATGGGGTTGAGGATGATATCGATGGGGGTGCCGTCGGCCAGATGGGGCATGTCCTCCACCGGCAATATGCGGGAGATGACGCCCTTGTTGCCGTGGCGGCCCGCCATCTTGTCGCCCTCGGCTATCTTGCGGCGCTGGGCGATGGCGATGCGGACCATGGCCTGGACGCCCGCGGGTAGCTCATCGGTGATCTGGGCGTACGGGGGCCAACGGCAGATATGGGCCAGGGACCCGTGGGGCGCCCGGCCAGGCTCGTTGTCGGCCTTGGCGAAGAACCTGGTCTCGATGACCTTGCCGCGCTCGCCGTGGGGGACGCGAAGCGATGTGTCCTTCACCTCGCGGGCCTTCTCCCCGAAGATGGCGCGCAACAGCTTCTCCTCGGCGGTGAGCTCCGTTTCGCCCTTGGGAGTGATCTTGCCCACCAGGATGTCCCCTGACTGGACCTCGGCGCCCACCCGGATAACGCCGTACTCGTCGAGGTCGAGAAGGCTCTCCTCGCCCACGTTGGGGATATCCCGGGTGATCTCTTCCGGGCCCAGCTTCGTATCCCGCGCCTCCACTTCGTGCTTCTCCACATGGATGGAGGTGAACTTATCGTCTCGGGCCACGTTTTCGGAGATGATGATGGCGTCCTCGAAGTTGTAGCCCTCCCAGGCCATGAAGGCCACCAGCAGGTTCTGGCCCAGGGCCAGCTCGCCGCCATCGGTGGAGCAGGAATCGGCCAGGGGGTCGCCCTTGCGCACCCGCTGCCCCTTGCGCACCACC
>DAOUBD010000010.1:0-42585 GCA_034432935.1 Dehalococcoidia bacterium
GCGGAGTGGAGCACCAAGGCTGTGCGGGACACCTTTTACGCTTCACCTCAATTCCCACGGCTTCCCGACCCCAGTGTGCTACGGAACACCATCGCCGAGGGTGTTTCACGGGGGAAGTTCGGTTATGCGGGGAAGACGTCAACCGGAGAGTTCGAAGGCCCACCAGCCATTGACGAGCCGTCTTTCGGACCAGCAAACGTAGAGTTTTCAGACCAGGTAGTCCTTCTTCCTCGGGAGCAAGCGATCGCTTTGAAAGAACGGTTGGAGTCCGGGCCTGAAGGCGCTGTGCGAGATGGCGGAGGGGAATATGCGGCAGGTGAGCCTTCGGGCACTGAAGCGGTGGGGGTGGAGGCTGCCCAGGGCAGGGCTGGCACCGGCGTTGTCGAGGCGCCTGGTCGGGTGGCACGCTTGCGTTGGGAAGGCGATGTGCCACCGCAGAAGTGGACGAACTTCTACATGCGGGTGCTTACTCGCTTCGCGACCGAGCCGACTTTGCGAATTCACGTGACTTTCGAGGTCGAGCCTGAGGGCGGAGTTAGCGAGCAGAAGCAACAAGAGACCAGGACGGCGTTGCGGGAGCTTGGGCTGGATGACACGGTCGAGTCTTCGGAGCCTTAAATGGCTGGGCCAGCAGGATGCTGGAAGCGCACCCCTGCCGAATTCTGGCCGAACGGCGGAAGGGACACGAGACTACTTAGAGACAACATGGGTGCTTGACTGACCTGCCCCCCGAAAACTGGACCACGTAAAATGACAGTCCTCCGGCTAGTTGAAGGAGGACAGGATGCGGAGAAGCAGGTTCACGGAGGAACAGATCGTGGCGGCACTGAAGGAGCATGAGGCGGGCGCGCCGGCCAAGGAGCTCTGTCGCCGGCTGGGGATCGCGACGGAGACGCTGTACCAGTGGAAGCGAAAGTACGGCGGGCTGGACGTGAGCGATGCCCGCCGCCTGCGCGCGCTCGAGGAGGAGAACCGCCGGCTGAAGAAGCTGCTCGCGGAGCAGGTGCTCGACAATGCGGCGCTCAAGGACCTGCTGGCAAAAAACTTCTGACGCCCGCCGCCCGCAGGCAGGCGGTGCGTCACCTGGAGACGTCCCGGGCGTACTCCGAGCGCCGCGCCTGCGGGCTGGTGGGCATCAGCCGGTCGAGCTGTCGCTACCAGGAGAGCAGCCGGGATGACGGGCCGCTCAGAGACCGCCTCTGCGAACTGGCCGCCCAGCGGCGGCGGTTCGGGTATCGGAGGTTGCACGTGCTGCTGCGACGGGAGGGCTGGCAGGTGAATCACAAACGGGTGCACCGACTCTACCGAGCGGCCGGCCTGGCGGTGCGGAAGCGGGCCCGGAAGCGGGTGGCGCGCGGGCGCGCTCCCGCCCAGGCGCCCACGGCGCCGAACCAGTGTTGGAGCTTGGACTTCGTGAGCGACGCGCTCTCCTGGGGGCGGAAGATCCGCATGCTCACCGTTGTCGACGCCTTTACCCGCGAGGCGCTGGCCATCGAGGTGGACACGTCCCTGTCCGGCGCGCAGGTGGCGCGGGTGCTGGACCGCCTCGTGGCAGCGCGGGGTGCCGCCCCGCGTACCATCAGGCTCGATAACGGCCCAGAGCTCACCAGCAAGGCACTCGACCAGTGGGCGTATGCGCACGGCGTCCACCTCGACTTCATCGAACCCGGCAAGCCGGTCCAGAACTGCTTCATCGAGAGCCTAAACGGGCGCTTTCGCGACGAATGCCTCAACGAGCACTGGTTTCAGAGCCTCCCGCACGTGCGTAGGATCGTGGAGGAGTACCGGATCGACTACAATTGGCGTCGGCCCCACAGCTCGCTCGGCAACCGGACGCCGGAGGAGTTTCGCGCAGAGTTCACGCAGCGGATGGTGCCGTCAGGACTGCGTTTATGACTGGTCCAGTTTTCGGGGGCAGGTCAAGCATGTTGGGCAATGGCAGCAGGGATACCATTTCGCCGTACCGCCATAGAAGTTGCTTCGGTCTATCTAGCCGAGACAGACACGCCGAATTACTCGGATTTCCTGGAGTGGCTTGGGCAGCTTGATTCCGACAGCCTGCATTATGACTTTGGCCTAACGAGCCCGGTCCTGGAAGACGTCAGTAGGGCCCTGTCTCGGTCGAGCATCAACCCGTTGCTCCGAGAATTCTGTGAGGCGAGGGAGATCGTTCCTCGCGAGGTCGAGGTGCGCGGAATCGGTTACGAGGATCGAGCAAAAGTCGCGCTGAGCGCTCGGGTTGGACTGCCCGTCGCACTTGTTCGGGACTATGACAATGCGGTCGACCGGAACGCAGTGAAAGTTGAGTTGGCGTCGGCAGTGATGGGATATCTCCCGCGACAGATTGCCCAACTCGTGGCTGCGGATATGGACGCCGGGCTCCGCCTAGTAGGGAAAATTACGTCAGTGGAAAGAGGCCGAGTACCCCGGGTTCGGCTGCGAGTCGAACATACGCCGTCTTGAAATAAGTAAGGAGTACCTGCTGTAGAATGCCCGAAGTTCCGTCTCATATTGAGATATCTCCTTGTGGCGCGCTAGGCGTGGGAGCGAACGATTAAGAGTCATGACGTCTGAACCATCGCCCGCCACCGCGCCGGCCGCTTGCGGCGGTCAGCGGTGGCGAGGAGGCTGAACTGGAGAGAAGTTCGGATTTTCCCCCTGGCCGGGGAGCCATTCTACATTCGCGCTGGGGGGTTCGAATTACAGATCCCTTCTTGCAGTTGGCCAGCGCTGGTAAGGCTCGTCAGCCCGTGAATTGGACCGGGCCCCTGGAACGGTTGGAGCGTTGGCGAGCGTCCAACGCCGCCTGCACGGCGACCGCCACGTCCTCGGGACCGGAGTCGGGGCAGCGGCTGATGCGCTCACCGACCGCGGGGTTGGGGCGTTCGAGCCAGCTATCGCTGCGCGGGGGCGCCCACCGGCCGTTGATATGCTGCCCCCTGGGTCCTACCTCGCCGAAATCCGGGGGAGAACCTCCTCCGCTAGGAGCCGCAGCTCCATCGCCGTAGCGCTGGGGTCGCTGAGGCAGGGTGTCGGGGTGGCGATGAGGTAGTCGGGCTGTATGACGTCCGCCCATTCCTGGAACGAGCAGGCGCACTCCTCAGGCCCTCCGAAGGGTACCCTCCCGGGGAGGACCATGTCGAGGTCGATCTCTTCGGGGCCTTCCAGCCGCTCCCATTCTGGCTCCAGGCCGCGGCTAAAGCTCTTGCTCCGCCAGTAGTAGCGCCATGTGTTGACTACGGCGCTGCCGAAGGTCTCCGTGGCGGCCTGGCGATCCCGGGCTAAGGCGAACTGCCGCATCAGCACGACGCAGGGCTCGCGCCCCGCCTCGCGGGCGGCCTCGCGGTACTCCTCGGCTAACGTCCGCACGGCCTCCAGCCCATGCAGCGGGTCCGTGATCCAACCGTCGGCGATACGTCCGGCCCGACGTACGCCCTGCCGCGTCCAGGCGCCGAGCCAGATGGGCGGGTGTGGTCTCTGATACGGTTCTGGGAAGACGCTTACGTTTTCAAAGCCGAAGTGGCGGCCGCTGAAGGTGAAGGGGCGTTGGCTCCAAGCGCTCCGCAGGACTTGGATCCCTTCCTCCAGGAGGGAGCGCCGGTGTTGCCGGGGGATGCCGAGGGCCGCGAAGTCCTTCCGCTGGTAGCCGAGGCCAACGCCCAAGATGACCCGGCCGCCGCTCAACTGATCCAGCGTCGCCGCTTCCTCGGCGAGGCGGACCGGATTGTGGAGGGCCATCACCGTCACCGCCGTCCCCAGGCGAATGCGGCTGGTGCGGGCGGCTATGGCTGCCAGGGTGATAAGGGGCGCCGATGGCCAGTAGGGCTCTTGGTGATGCTCGGGCAGAAAGAAGGCATCGAAACCCAGCTCCTCCGCCAGTGCCGCCATGGCCAAATGGTCGGCGAAGGTAGTGCCCGTCCCGATGATGCCTGTGCGCATGTGCGCTTGTCCCTAGGCGTGGATTATGGCGCCGCCGCTTATAGACACCACCTCACCGGTGATGTAGCTGGAGCGGTCGCTAGCCAAGAAGAGGGCCAGGTTGGCGATATCCTGAGGCTCGCCCACTCGTCCCAGAGGGATGCCCCGTTTCGCTCTCTCGAAGAACTCCGGCGGGTAGATCCGAGCCAGGAACTCGTTGTATATCAGCCCGGGTGCGATAGCGTTGACGCGGATGCCCTCGCGAGCGACCTCTGCCGCTACGGCCCTGGTAAAGGCCATGACACCGGCCTTGGCAGCGCAATAGTGGGCTTCGCCATCGCGAGAGGCCAGCCAGCCTGCCCCCGATGACATGTTGATGATGACCCCGCTCTTCTGCTGGAGCATGAAGGGGAGAACGGCCCGGGTACAGTTGAAGGTGCCAGTGAGGTTGACGTCGATGACAAGACGCCAGGTCTCATCGTCCATCTTCCAGACGGGCGAAAGTTTGTTAATGCCAGCGTTGTTGAAGAGGATATCGATGTGCCCAAAGCGTTGAGCCACGGTTTCAGCCATGGCCTGCACCTGCTGCACATTACGCACGTCGACCTCAAGGCCCGGGATCTCCCTGCCGAATTCCGCGCTCATCTGGGCCGCGACCTCCGTTGCGCGACGGGCGTGGGCATCGGTGACCACGACCTGGGCGCCCTCGCTGGCGAAGGTCCGGGCTACGGCCTGGCCGATCCCAGCCCCAGCCGCAGCCGTAACGATGGCGACCTTGTCATCTAGTAGACCCATGTCTCGACTCCTTCCCTGCGCGGGGCCCGGCGGGCCGACCCCCGCTAGCCCGCCTTGGCCTCCTTAGCCGGCACTTCCCCTTCGCGCTGGGGCGGCGCCGGGTTGCGGACGTCCCTAAGTAGCTGCTCCGGCACATATCGGGCGAGTTCGGAGAATTCCCACATGCCGTTCTTGACTATCGTGCGCCACGGCATTGGTTGGTGTAGGATGGAAACTTCGCCGCCGGAGACGAAGAAGACGTTCCCGTTGACGCCCCAGGCATCCTCGGAGCAGAGATAGACCACCATTGGGGTAATGTGTTCTGGAGTCCTCAGCGCCAGGTCTGCCGCATCGATCCTGCGTGGCGCAGCGATGCCAGCCTTGGCGCGCTTCTCCAGTGCCTCCGCTGGCACCTGGGCCACCATGCGGGTGAGGGCAGCTGGCGCCACCGCGTTGCAAGTCACGCCGTAGCGGCCCAGATCCCGGGCAACGGCCCGGGTCAGACCTGTGATACCTGCTTTGGCCGACGCGTAATTGGCTTGCCCAGAGGTCCCGCGTAGCCCGGCCATCGAAGTAAAGTTAACGATCCGCCCATAGCCCTGGTCACGCATGATGGGCGCGGCGGCCCGGATGGTGGTGAAGTGCCCTTTGAGGTGCACAGCGATAACGGAGTCCCACTCCTCCTCCGTCATGTTGAAGATCATACGGTCGCGTAAGATGCCCGCCACGTTCACCAAGATGTCGATGCGTCCGAAACTTTCGACGGCCGCGTTGACGATGGAGGCGCCGCCCTCCATGGTGGCCACGGAGGCGTAGTTGGCCACGGCCTCACCTCCGCTAGCCTTGATGGCGCTAACCACCTCGTCTGCCGGCGCCTGGTCACTGCCGCTGCCATCCACCGCCACGCCGGGGTCGTTGACGACCACCCTAGCGCCCTCCCGGGCGAGGGCCAGGGCTACGGCCCTGCCGATGCCTCGACCTGCGCCTGTGACCGCTGCTACTCGACCATCCAGCACACCCAAGGGTCAAACCTCCTTATCGTTAGTATCTGATCAGGGTCATCTCTTGTTTGGCCACCAGGCGGCCATCCTGGTTCTTGTACTCCGTTTCCAGCGTTATGAAGACCATAGGGCCGCTGCGACCTGGCCGCTCCTGGATGTCCTTGATGCGGTGTGTAGCCATCAAGACGTCCCCGGCGCAGACGTTGCCGAAGTACACCAGATCGGTGCCGCCATTCAGCCGCCGTTTCACCGGCAGGTCAGGGAGGCGGAGCGGATTGGCCGGGCGAGCCGCTGGGTTGTAGACCGGGATGCCTAGGTAACCGAAAGGCGCAAGTATGTCGCGGTAGCCGCGGCGTCTAGCTTCATCCCGATCGTAATACACCGGATCTGTGTACCCGACGGCCCGGGCGAAGGCGCGAATGCCGGTGGCATCCACCTCGTGTATTACAGGATCGGCTGTGCGGCCAATGTAGGAGCGAATCTCGTCGGTAAGTATGGAGTCGGGGGACATGTCTTCTTCTCCTAGTCCTTTCCGAGGATCAGAGTGCCGCAGGAGGATAGGACGCCCCCGGTGCCGTTGACGCAGGCCAGACGGGCGTTGGGCACCTGGCGCTGGCCGCATTCCCCGCGGAGCTGCCTCACGGCCTCGATGATCAGGAAGATCCCGAACATGCCGGGGTGGGTGTACGAGAGGCCGCCGCCGCTAGTGTTGAGGGGGAACTCCCCGCCAGGCGCCGTCCGCTGACCCTGCACGAAGGAGCCGCCCTCGCCCTTCTTGCAAAAGCCCAGGTCTTCTAGGACCACCAGCACGGTATAGGTGAAGGAGTCGTAGACCTCCACCACATCTATCTCGTCTGGCCTTACCCCAGCCATGCCGAAAGCGATGGGGCCCGAGATCTTGGCGGGCGTCTCGGTGAGATCAGGCATGGCGTAGATGCTGGTGTGAGTATGGGCCTCTCCTGCGCCCAGAAGCCACACTGGCGGCTTACGACAGTCGCGGGCCCGCTCCGGAGAGACGATCACCGCCGCACCGCCAGCGTCAGTAACTAAGCAGCAGTCGTACTTATGCAGCGGGTAAGCGACGTAGCGGGAGTTCAGTACATCTTCGATGGATAGGGGCTCCCTCATCATCGCTTTAGGGTTAAGCTGCGCCCACTTGCGCGTAGCCACGGCGATCTCTGCCAACTGCTCCTGGGTGGTGCCGTACTGGTGCATGTGCCGCATGGCAGCCATGGCGTAGACGCTGGGGGCTGTCCCAGCGCCGTGGGGCCCCTCGTATTGAGAGGCTGGGTACCAGGGGTTCAGGTAGGTCCAGCGCCGGGGCAGGCGTCCTGCCCGTTGCCTGTCGGAGTAGGTTGTCTGTCCATGTACGATGAGGGCCACGTTGCACAAGCCGGCGCTAATGGCGGCGGCCGCGTGCTGAACGTGGAACTCGAAGGAGGACCCCCCTACCTGGGTAGAGTCGCTATAGCGGGGCGTTATGCCCAGGTACTCCGCCGATAATACGCTGTCCATGACCCCCGTGCCGGCGGTGAAGATAGCGTCGACCTCCGACTTGTCGATACCGGCGTCGTCCAAGGCGTTGCGGGCAGCCTCGGCCTGGAGCTGCAAGGACGACTTATTGGGAACGATCCCGATCTCGTCGGCCTCGGCGACGCCAGCGATGGCGGCTTTGCGGTACAGGGTCATGGTTCCTCCTTGACGGGCCGGAAGCGCGGGATCGTGACCTCTTCCGTCAGAGGTTCGAAGGTCACCTCTACGGGCATGCCGCAGCGAAGGGCCTCTGGCTTGGGCTCGCAGTCCACCAATAGCGTAAACAGCCGGACGCCCTCTTCCAGCTCCACAACCGCCGTTACGTAGGGAACGTCCTCAGCCCATTCCGGGTTCAGCGGCTGGTACTGGATGGCGAAGGTGTATATGGTGCCCCGCCCGCTGGATGGGCGCCACTCCACTTTCCACGAGAAACACCGGGGGCAAAACGGCCTCGGGTAGAAAAAGTGGCTCTGACAAGCCGGGCAGTAGGGGATCATCAGTTGCCCCTTGCGCGCCCCTTCCCAATACGGCAACGCATCGGGACTAGGGAACGGTGGCGTCTTCTTTCTTTCCTGGATCATATGGTAAGCTGCCTCACTCTGCTTAGGCGGGCCGTCAGCTCGCCCACGTTTTGTAGTTCCTCCAAGTTGGCACAGATCTCCGCTATCCGGGCCGCCTCTTCTGGCTCCAGGATGAGGATGGCGCAGTCCCGGAACTTATCGGCGATCTCATCCCATGTCAGGGGGCGCCTGGGATCGCCTTTCGGAGCGTCAACCCGCCGTGCCAATGTCTGGCCATCGCGGAGGCGAACGGCTACTTCAGCCCAGGAGTCCAGTGGGTTGCTGACAGGCCGTTGGTCCTCCCGCACGTCTACCTGTTTGGCCAGCGCAATCACCTGCTGGCGCCTGACCGCCGTGTCGGTGAAAGCCGGCATCCCTAACCGGCCTTGCGCGAGGGCGGCGGCGACGACGTACTGGAGGCTGAACTTGCCTTCGAGGCCAGTATCCGGCAGGCGATCCGTAATCAGGGGCATCAAGGAGCCACGGCTCACGGTTACCTCGATGGACTCGATACGTCCCGCGTCGATCCTGGGAGCTAGCTCCAGGGCGGCGTCCACCGCCCGGTGCGTGGCGTAGCAGCATGGATACAGTTTTTGAGCGAGGCCCGGGGAGACGATCTCGAAGGGATCACCAAGATTGTCCAGCCGGACGTCTTCGGCGGGCGGTTGCGCCAAGAAGGCCGCGAGGAAACCGCTCTCGCCGCCGATGGCATCGGCAGAGGCCGTGAACCCGGCCTCTGCCAGCAGGGCGGCTTCGACGCCGCTGCGGGCAGCCAGGCCCGCATGCAGTGGTTTGGTCATGGTGCCGAAGTTGGCCCGCAGCCCGCCGGCCATGGAAGACGCGACGCCCAGGGCTGCGCCTATCCGGGGCGCATCCAGCCCCAGGAGCTTCGCGCCGGCGGCGGCCGCGCCGAGAGACCCCAACGTCGACGTGGCATGCCAGCCCAGGGCGTAGTGCCGCGCCCCCAGGAGTGCCCCCAGCTTCGCCTCCACTTCCAGCCCGGCCACGAAGGCCGCGATCATCTCGCGGCCGCTGGCGCCGGCCACCTCTCCCACGGCCAGCACCGCTGGCAGCAGGGGCGCGCTGGGGTGGCCCCGCATGGAGTAGCTGACGTCGTCGTAATCGAGGGCGTGAGCAGAGACGCCGTTGACGAGGGCGGCGCTTTCCGCCGAGAGCCGCAAGGGCCAGCCCACGACGGAAGCCTCTCCGCTGGCAGAACTCTTTTGGGCGCGGAGGGCGACGATCGTGGCCGCCTCTTCACGGCACCCCGCCAGGGTTACCCCGATGGTGTCCAGAATTGCGCCTTTCGCCCGGGCTACCGCCTCCGCTGGCAACGCCCGGAAGCTCGTCTCGGCGACAAACCTAGAGAGCTGCTCAGAAAGAGACATGGCTAACCCCTTGGCAAACCCAGGCCCCGGATAGCGATGATGCCTCGCTGGACCTCGCTAGTGCCGCCGGCGATGGTGAGGGCGGGGGACCATAGGTAGGCGCGTAACAGCCGGCCGCGCACGGGCGCCCGGGGATCGCCCCGGTCGAGCTGGCCGTAGAGGCCCAAGAGCCTGAGCCCCGTGAGAGCTACGCGCTGGCTCAGCTCAGTGGCGAAGAGCTTGGCGCAGGACGCCTCGTGGTTGGGGACGATGCCGCGGTTCTGGAGCGTGGCTACCCTGAAGGACAGCAGCCGTGCGGTCTGGGTTTCGATGGCTCGTTCGGCGAGCTCTAGCCGCAGCGTGGGCGGTAGAGGGCGGCTCCGGCCCCACTCTGATGCCAGACGGACCAAGTCCTCGACGGCGTTGGCCTGGGCCATGGCAGCGCCGATGGAGGACCTCTCGAAGTCTAGGGTGCTGGTGGCGTAGTACCAGCCCCGGTTCTCTTCCCCCAGCAGGTCCCGCCGCGGCACGCGCACGTCTTCGAAGAAGACCTCGTTAAAGCCTGGGACTCCAGCCATATTCACCAGGGGCCGGACGGTGATGCCAGGGGACTTCATGTCCACCAGGAAGTAGGAGATCCCCTTGTGCTTGGGCGCCTCCGGGTCCGTGCGCGCCAGGAGGATCATGCGCCTGGCGAACTGAGCGCCGGAGGTCCAGATCTTCTGGCCGTTAACGATATAGTCGTCTCCATAGCGCACGGCCCGCGTTGTCAGGGAGGCCAGGTCAGAGCCGGCGCCTGGCTCCGAAAAGCCCTGGCACCAGAGCACCTCACCGGAGAGGATCCCAGGGAGGTGCTCCTTCTTCTGCTCCTCGCTGCCATGAAGAATGATCGTGGGGCCGGCGTAGTTGACGCCGACCCCACCAGGGCGTGGCGCACGGGCGCGGGCCATCTCTTCGTTGAAGATGAACTGTTGGATCACAGACAGGCCGGCGCCGCCGTACTCCTTGGGCCAGGCCGGGGCGATCCAGCCCTTGGCGGCCAGCTTCTTCGTCCACTCGGGGTAAGCGCCATAGCGGTCGATCCCGTCGTGGGCGCCCTCTTCATCCTCGGGCCCTCTGCCAAAGGTGGCCGGCAGCTCCTTGTCCAGGAAGTCCCGGACCTCCTGGCGGAATGCGGCCTCTTCTGGTGAATCGCGGAAGTCCATCAGACGACCCCCCCGGACCGGTAGACGCCGAAGACGTCCCTGAGGACGTCGCATATCTCCCCGATAGTGGCGTACACCCTGACTGCGTCCATGAAGTAAGGAATCAGGTTCTCGTCTTCCTTCTGAGCCGCGTCGCGAATGGCCTTGAGGGCGGCGTCGACGGCGGACTGGCTGCGCTGTTCCTTGACGCGGCGCAGGCGGGCGAGCTGCCTCTCCTCTGCCGTCTCTATAAGGGACTGGTCATAGGGGTGTGACAGTCGTGGCGGCACCACCTCCAGCTCCCGCTCGCCCGTGAACTTGTTCACCCCCACCACGACGCGCTCGCCAGTCTCCAGTTGGCGTTGCATCTCGTAGGCAGAACGGGCGATCTCGCGTTGAGTGTAGCCAGACTTGATGGCCTCGACTCCGCCGCCCAGGTCGTCCACCTTGTTGATGACGTCCCAGATCTCGCTCTCCACCTCATCGGTGAGAGCCTCGACAAAGTAGGATCCGGCCAAGGGGTCCTGAACCTGGCCCAGCTTGGCCTCAAAGCGCATGATACGGGTCGCGTCGATGGTGAGCTGCCGGGCTTCGTGGCTGTGGCCGAGGCCCAGGACTTCGTCCCAGGGCACGCCGCCGGTGCCGTAGCCTGTCGCCAGGTAGCCCGCTACTCCACCAAGGACGCCTCGCACGAGGTTGTTGAGGGGGCGCTGGAGCGTGTAGCAACTAGGTCCAACGAAGACCGAGTCACCCCCTCGCATGATCCATGAACGGGGGTTCTTGGCGCCAAACCGCTCTTTCATGATGCGGGCCCAGATGCGCCGGTTAGCCCGCGCCCGGGCTATCTCCCGCCAGAAGTCCATGCCGGCGCCGAAGTCCAAGAAGGTGAACCTGGGGATAAACTCGTCGACGTCCAAACCGGCCTCGATCCCTAGTTGCACGTAGGAGATGGCGTGGGCGAAACAGAAGCCCGACGCCTGCACTTCGGTGGCGCCGGCCTCCCGCATGTGGTAGCCGCAGATGCTGATAACGTTCATCTCCGGCGCGTACTTGTGGCAAAAGGTGATGGTGTCCCGCACCATACGCATGGAGGCGTCCGGGGGGAAGATGTAGGTACCGCGGCTGGCGAACTCCTTGAGGATGTCGTTTTGGGGGGTGCCCCGCAGTTTGTCCAAGGGCACTCCTTTTTTCTCGGCCAGGACAAAGTACATGGCGAGGATGATGTTGCACGGGGCGTTGATGGTGAAGTTAGAGGCCATACGGTCTAGGGTCACCACCCCGTCGAACGCCTCGTACAACGTCTCAAAGTCGTCGAGGGTGTCTACGGCTATGCCGGTGCGGCCCACCTCCCCCTCGGCTATGGGGTGGTCAGAGTCGTATCCGCACTGCGTCGGCAGGTCAAAGGCGACGTTGGCGCCGCGGCGCCGCTCCTTACGCCAGAGGTCACGGGTGTCCTCCACTGTGCCGTAACCGGCATACACGCCGGCGCGGGGTCCCACTTGCTCCGTCTCCGCCGTGTAGGGCGTGGCGAAGATGGGGACAGCGTAGAGGCCCCGCGTATACGGATACTCGCCAGGGAACCCGAGCTTGTCCATATAGCGCCCGTCTTTCACATCGAGAGGCGTGTACAGCTTGGTGGGAGGCTCTTGTAACTGCAGGCGTTCCAGGTTGCGCTTGAGGGTCGTCGCTTCCCATCTCTCGCGGTTAGCCCGGATCTCTTCTTTTTCGCTCGGGTCGTACATGTTTCACACCTTCCTAGGGCAGGTTGGCTTCCTTGGACCTCCTTACGTGTTCCCGTATGTAGTCGCTGATGTCGCTGATAAGGGTGCCTGGCGGAAAGATCCTTTGGATCCCCCGTTCCTGTAGGTAGGGCACGTCCTCCGGCGGGATTATGCCGCCGCCGATCACCAGGACATCGCCGCAGCCGCGCTTCCGCAGCTCCTCCACCGTCCGCGGGAAGAGGGTCTTGTGGGCGCCCGATAGGCACGACAGCCCGACGACATCGGCGTCCTCCTGGAGGGCGGCCTCCGCGATCTCCTCCGGCGTCTGGCGGATGCCCGTGAAGATGACCTCGAAGCCGGCGTCACGCAGGCCCATAGCGATGACCTTGGCGCCACGGTCGTGACCGTCAAGGCCTGGCTTAGCGATGAGAACCCGGATGCGATCCTCCTTCGTCATCATGACTTCACCTCAGCCGATTATCTGTGCCTCTCGCAGCGCCTCGACCTCTGCACCCGTGTGGCCCAGAAGGCCGGTGAGTATCTCGTCCGTATGCTGCCCCAGCAGGGGAGGCGGCAGATAGGTGCGGCGGGTGGCGGGATCAGCGCCGGAGAAGTGGAGAGGGTTGCCGACCAAGCGGATCTCGTCCCCCTTGGCGTGGGGAACCGGCACTATCATCTCGGTGGCCTCCACCTGCGGGTATGCCACTGCCTGGGCGATGTCGTTTATGGGGGAGCAGGGCACGTCGGCCTCGTCCAAGCGAGCCAACCATTCCTCGGTGCTTCGTTGACGGAAGGTCGCCTCCAACTCCTGCTCCAGGGCCTGGCGGTTTTCGACGATCTTCCGTTGGGAGGAGAAACGCTCGTCTTGGGCCAGATCATACCGCTCCAAGGCACAGCAAAGAGCATCGAACTTGAACGGTGCCGCGACCGCTATGTAACCGTCCTGGGTCTGGTAGATGCCGTAGGGCAAGGCGGCGATATGGCTCGAACCGATATTCCTTAGCACGATGCCACAGATCGTGTAGAGCGCGATCTCGTAGGCCAACTGGTAGATGGTGGACTCCAACAGGGAGGTCTCTACGCGCTGGCCGCGTCCGGTCTTCTCGCGTTGGTAAAGGGCAGCCAGCGTCCCTGCCACGGCGACGAAGGCGGCGCCCTGGTCGGCCACCGCTATGCCGTTGCGTACCGGCCGGTCGCCTGGGTTTCCGGTGAGGGAGACGGCACCCGTCATAGCCTGGACGCAGAGGTCGTAGGCGGGCCGGTCCCGCAGGGGGCCGACGGACCCGAAGCCGGTGATGGAGGTGCAGATGATGCGAGGGTTGATGGCGGACAACTGCTCGTAGCCGATGCCCAGCCTCTCTGGGACGCCAGGCCGGAAGTTGTCGAAGACGACGTCCGATACCCTTACGAGGTCGTGGAGGATCTGGCGTCCCTCGGGCTTCTCGATGTCCAGGGCGAGGCTCTTCTTGTTCCGGTTGACGCTCAGGAAGTAGAAATGCATCCCCTTGTAAGAGAAGCGGTCGTGGGACTCTTCCCGGGACCCGGGGGGCTCGATCTTGATCACTTCGGCGCCCAGGTCTGCCAGGAGCATGGTGGCATATGGGCCCGCCAACGCCCTGGTGAAGTCCAATATCCTGACGCCTGCGAGGACGGTCTCCATGGCTTACCTTCCGCTGAATTGCGGTTTTCTCTTCTCCGCGAAGGCTTTGCGGGCCTCCAGCGCGTCGGCGCTCTGGAAGGCGGCTGCCATCAAATGGCGGGCTTCAGCCTCGTCCTCGGGCGAAGGCGGGCCGAGGGCGAGCCGGTTCAGGATCCTCTTGGCCCCCTTGACCGCCAAGGGGGCATTCTCTTCGGCTATCTCACGGGCAAGGTTCTCCACATAAGCATCAAAGGTGCTGCCGGGTTCCACATGGGTGAGTATGCCTAGGTGGAGGGCTTCTTGGGATGTGAAACGGCGTCCCGTCAGGAAGAGGGCCTTGGCAGCCGTCACGCCCAGGCTTCGGACGAACAGGGCGTATCCCTCGAGAGGGTAGACGACGCCCAGTTTCACAGGAGGCATCCCGAAGGTCGACTCCGGCGTTGCGACCCGCAGATCACAGGCCAAGGCCAGATGCAACCCTGCCCCCAGCGCGAAGCCCCTGATGGCCGCAACGACGGGGTAGGGGAAGTTGGCGATGGCCTCCAGCCCGTACTCCAGGGGGTTACGCCGGGGCCCTTCTTGGCCCTCGCCGCGCCCCGGAATGCGGCCGATGTCATAGCCTGAAGAGAAGGCCTTGCCCCCAGCGCCGGTGACCACTACGCAGCGCACCTCGTCCGAACCGGCCAGCTCGTTCAAGCGGTCACCCAGAAGGAGCATGATCTCCGGGCTCAACGAGTTCATCTTGTCAGGGCGGTTGATGGTCAGGACCAGGACCCGGCCCCGGCGTTCCTCTAGAAGGTCGGTGCTCATGAGGCCTCCGCCTTGCTCTCAGCGCCTACAGGAATGCGCAGGATCCGCTGCGCGTTCTTGTATAGCACCTTTTCCACCACCTCTGGCTTGTAGCGCTCCTGCTCGAAGTCGGCCAGCCACCGCTCCACATGTATGAAGGGGTGGTCAGACCCGAACATCACCCTGTCCTGGAGGCGGCCGTTGATCTCCCGCTTGAGAGACTCGGGGAAGTACTTGGGTGACCAGCCCGAGACCTCGATAAACACGTTGGACTTGTGAACTACTATGGCCAGCATCTCGTCCTGCCAGGGCCACGAGGGGTGGGCGCCGATGATGGTCAGGCGCGGGAAGTCAGCGGCTACATCGTCCAGGTAGGGGATCGGCTTGGTGTACTTTAGCTTGATGCCGGCGCCCCCCGGCTGGCCGACGCCGTATCCGGTGGTGCCCGTATGGAAGAGGACGGGGCACCCCAGGTCCTGACAGGTCTCCCAAATGGGGTAGAACCGCCGGTCGTTGGCGTAGAAGGCCTGAGCTGCCGCCTGGAACTTCACCCCAATGAGCCCCAGGTCTTTCACGGCACGCTCAATCTCCCGCACGGCTGCCTTGCCTTTCCAGGGGTCGACGCAGGCCCAGCCGGTGGGGAACACATCGGGGTAGGCTTTCACCACGTCCCTTACATAGTCGTTAGAGATGGGGGGCCTGCCGCTGCGGGTCTCCTCGTCCCAGGCGATGGGTAGGGCCAGCACGCCGTTCTTGCGGTAGATCTCGGCGGTCTCCTTCATGGCCTCGACGGTGGGACCGCCGAATCCAGCGTGCAGGTGGATATCGATAGCCTTCACAAGAACCTCCTTACGGCCAGAACAGCTTGCGGGCGGCGTGTCTCAATTCCGCCCGGAAATCAGGATGGGCGATGGCGATGAGCTCCTGGGCGCGCTGGCGGAGCCCTTTGCCTTGCAGGTTGGCGACTCCGTACTCGGTTACCACGTAGTCAACATAGTTGCGCGGGATAGTGGCCACCGACCCGGCCTCCAACTGAGGCACGATGCGGGAAACCTTGCCGCCCTGGGCGGTGGAGAGCAAGGCGTGCACACAGCGGCCACCTGGGGCGAAGTTGGCACCTACGGCAAAGTCCAAGGCCCCGCCAGTGCCGGAGTACGGTTGGGGCCCCAGATAGTCGATGCACAACTGCCCCGTGAGGTCCATCACCAGCCCGCTGTTGATGCAGATCAGGTTCTCTTGGGCAGAGAGTATTGGCACGCTGGTGATGTAGCCGATGTCTCTAAACTGGAACAGCGGGTTGCCGTCGATGAACGCGGCGGCCGCCCGCTGCCGCTCCGTCCCTGGCCAGAGGACGAAGCAGCTTCCAACGACTACGCCCCTGTCCACTGTCTTGCGGGAGCCTGTGATGACCCCCGACTGAACGAGCTCGACCATCTCGGTGAAGATCAGCTCGCTGTGGACCCCGAGCTCATGCTTGGATCCCAGGAAGGGCAACACGGCCTGGGAAGCGAGCCCCGTCCCCACTTGGACCGTGTCGCCGTCCTCCACTAGTTCCGCAACGTAGGCGCCCACTACCTCGGCCGCCCGGGCTTCGTCCTCAGGCACGGGCGGAAACTGAACGCGGGAGAGGTCGATAGGCTGGCCCTCTACCAGGTAGGTGATCTGGGAGACATGGATCCGCGCCTCATCGCCGCAGGGACGTATGAAGGAGGGGTCCACCTCGGCTATGACGTCCCGGGCGTTCTTGGCGCTAGTGGGCGAATACCAGACGCTATGGCCAAAGGAGCACCATCCCTCCTCATCGGGAGGCGATACCTTCACCAGGAAGACGTCGGGCTTGGTATAGGCCCCCCACCGGTTGCGCTCCGCCTGGCGGTACTCGGTGCCGTAGGACCAGGGGACGTAGTCCACCTTGCGCTGCTGGCCAAAGCGGCGGTCAAAGGGGCCGAAGTAGCTGCAACGCACCTCGAAGCCATCGCCCTGGAGCCAGGGGTAAGGCGCATTGGCCACCGCATGGAAGATGGTCACGTCCTTTAGCTCCCCCATGCGGGCCGCCAGGGCGAACCCCAGAGCCGTGGGTTCGCCACCGGCGCCTAGCGGGAAGACCACAAAGTCGCCATCCCGAACCACCTTGACGGCTTCCTGGGCGGTGACCAGCTTATAAGCATACGCTTCTTGCCAGCTTGCGCTCATAGCTTCCTGCCCACCATTTCGCCATCCCATATGGCGTACTCGATGCTGCGGGGCGCTACGCAGTCCCCGATCCGGTACAGCTCTGGCACCCGGCCTTCGAGGGCAAAGTACAGCTCGTCAGCTGCCTCGCGGCCTGTGATCCAGACCACGGTGTCGATGCCCTCCAACCTTTCCTCCTGCCGGTTATAGATGTGGCGGGTGAGGACGGCATCCCCATCGACGGAAAGGACCTCCTGGGTGCTCATGACCCGCATCTTCTTCAAGAGACGCGGGATGAGGATCATCTGGTCGAAGGCGCTGATCTCGTAGGCAACGGTGGGGTAGGAGGTCACTAGCGTTACCTGGTGCCCGCGGTCGGCCAGGTACTCGGCGGTGCCGGCGGCTCGCCAACCACCGTCTTGGTCAACGACCAGGACCCGCTGACCGACGGTTGAGCCGGACAGAACGTCCCACGCCGTAAGCACGTTTGGACCGTCGGCCCCGGGGACCTGGGCCTCTTCTAGGCGCATAGGGTAAAAGAACGTCCGCTTCGGGCGGCAGCCGGTGGCTACCACGACGGAGTCGGCGCCGGCATGAGAGATCTGCTCCGCCGTCGCTTCCGCTCCCAGCCGTGTCTCAACCCCCAGCTTCTGGCACTGGACTGCGAGGTAGCGCACAACCTCCTCGATATCGGCCCTGGTGGGTGCGCGGGCCGCCAGGCGTACCTGCCCTCCCAGCTCGTTGGAGCGTTCCCACAAGGTCACCTGGTGACCGCGGCGGGCGGCAACTTCTGCAGCCTTGAGCCCTGCGGGGCCGCCGCCTATGACCAGGACCCTCTTGGAGCGCTCCGCCCGCCTTAACGTGCCGATCCCTAGCCACTTCTCACGCCCGGCAGCCGGGTTGTGAATGCAGGCGATGGGTTGGTTGTTGAGCTCCCGGGCCACGCAGTACATGCAGCCGGTGCAGTGACGGATGTCCTCTAGGCGCCCCTCCCGGGCCTTTATGGGCAGCTCCGGGTCCGAAAGTAACGCCCGGGTCATCCCCACCATATCTGCCTTGTTCTCCTCTAAGATGCGCTCCGCCTGAAGGGGGTCTACGATGCGGCCAACGCAAAAGACAGGAAGGTCGACGGCCTGTTTGATGGCCGCCGCCAGGTCTACGGCGAAGCCCGGGGGGAAGGTCATGGGCGCAACGATGACGGGCGCCATGCTCCAGTAAGCGCCGACGCTGACATCGATCCAGTCCAGTTTTCCCGTGGCCGCGAAGATCCGGGCGATCTCCACCGTGTCCTGGATCACCAGCCCGCCAGGGGCGAACTCGTCAGCGCTCATGCGGATGCCGACGGGATAGTCTGGACCGACCGCGGTCCTGACGGCATCGATGACCTCCAACGCCAAACGGCAGCGGTTCTCCAAGCTGCCTCCGTACTCATCGGTGCGCTTATTACTGATGGGCGACAGGAACTGCCCCAGGAGGTAGCTGTGGGCGGCATGGATCTCCACACCATCTAGGCCGCCCTCCCGGACGTTTTCTGCTGAGCGGGCGAAGGATGCCACGACCTCCCGTATGTCGCGCTTCTCCATGACCTTTGGGATGCCATCGCGGCTGAGGCCGGGGACCGCGGAGGGGGCCCAGACCTCGTGCAAGACGTCTATCTGGTCCCCTTTGGTGTGCATGCCCACGTGGCAGATCTGGCCGAAGATCTTGGTGCCGGTGCCTTGGCTGTGCACCGCGTCGGCCAGCATCCGATAGCGGGGCACGATCTCCTTTCGGTAGGCATGGGCCAGGAACGGTATGCCACCGGTGGATGTGGGGTGCACCATCTGGTACTCGGTAATGAGGAGGCCCGCGCCGCCCTTGGCCCGTTCGGCGTGGTAGAGGGCGTTGCGCTCGCTGGGCAAGGCGTATGAACCGTCGGGATCCGCCCCCCGGACCACATCCTCAAAGATCTTGGCGTGGGAGGTCTGGAGTATGCGGTTAGGTACGGTTGTATTGCCCAACTTCAGGGGAGAGAACAGCCGGCGTAGCTGGTCCGACACTTGCGGGCTCTCCTTGTCTTGACTAACCGGTTGAGGAACGGCAGTATACTATCAGTTGACCAGCGGCTTGTCAAGAAATCAAACAGATGGTTGGTAGCATGTTTGGTGAAACGAGCATCGGGGCAGGCCTCCCATATCCCGTGCGGCCCGGTGTTATCCTTTACGTGAAGGTTAGGCACCCCCCTCCGGCCTTGTCTATCGGGCTTTCCCCCTCTTTAGTCGTAAGGCATTACACCACAAACCTGCGGCCGAGGAGCCCATGACGCAACCACCTCCCTCAGTCTGCTTCGTGCCAGAGGTCAGGAGCGGCGCCCTCGCTCCAACCACACCTGGTCTGGCCGCCGAGGCTCGGCGCCTGGCCGGAGCGCTGGGGCGCGATACCGCCGCCGTCCTTCTCGGCCCCGAAGCTGAGAGGCTGGCTGCTGACGTGCCTGCCGGGACGGTGTTTACCAGCCCTGGGCCACCCCCGCAGGAGGACGCCGCAGCGGCAGCCGCCATTCTGGAGTCCGCGGTCCGCCACTTGCGGCCGCTGGCGCTTATCTTCACGTCGGCGCCCTCTCAGGCGGAGCTGGCTGCCCGCCTGGCTGCGCGGCTGGGGACAGGCCTCGCTCCGGCCTGCCTCCGCCTGGAAGCCGGGCGCGACGGGACTATCCAGGCCACCCGCAACGTCTACGGTGGCCGCGCTTCCTGCACCGTGTCCATTTCAGGACAGGGGCCGCAGGTCTTTACTTTCCTGAGCCAGCCCCAACCTGGGCGGCGCCCGGCGGCGCCTCCGTCCGTCGTCCCCTTGCCCCTCCCATCAGAACTACCGAGGCGGCGCGCCCAGGTGGTGGCCCGCGAGCGGGTGCCCCCTATGGAGCTGGAGTTGGAGCAGGCGCAGGTGATAGTGGCGGGGGGCCGCGGCGCCGGTGGCCCCGAGGCGTTCCGCCTGATGGAGAGGCTGGCTACAGTGCTTGGCGGGGCGGTGGCCGCTTCCCGTCCGGCTGTGGACAACGGGTGGGTTCCTCTTTCGCGTCAGGTGGGGTCGAGCGGCAAAACCGTGTCCCCGCGCTTGTACATCGCCTGTGGCATCTCAGGGGCCAACCAGCACCTGGTGGGGATGCGTAGGAGTGAGGAGATTGTCGTCATCAACACCGATCCCCATGCTCCTCTCGTGAAGCTCGCCCGGCTCGCCCTCATCGGTGATGCCCAGGCGGTGCTGGCGGCCTGCTACCGGAGGCTGGAGGCCATGGATAGCGTCCGGACAGAGGAGAAGGGCCCTTCAGTCCCCGGCCAGACCAGTAGCTCAACGGCTAGCGCAGCGGGTCCCATCAACATCGGCGTCTGCATCTCCGCCGCCCTCGATCCGTACTTGCCAGGCAGTTGGAGCGGGGTGCAGCCTGCGCCTGGGTGGGAGGACCGGGTGCTCAATGCGGCCGACCTGAACGCTGTCGAGGAGGCCGTCCGGATGAGAGAGACCGCTCAAGCTGGTAGCCGTGCCTACGGCATCACCGTAGGGCCGCCCCCGGCAGGGCGCTTCCTGCGGCAGGCGCTAACCCTGGGCCTGGACGGCGTGTACAGGATCACCGGGCCTGCGACGGCATGTCCCGATAGCCTCGTGACGGCAAGGCTGCTGGCGGCCGCGGCCAGGCGTCTCCGGCTCTCTGCCATCCTTTGTGGCCTGGCCAACCCCGACGGCAACACGGGACAAGTGCCTGTGCAGATGGCCGAGCTGCTGGGTTGGGAGCTGTTGCGTGGCGTCATCTCCGTCAGGACCGAATCCACGGATGCCCTGGTGTTCTGTCTCGAGGACGGTGCCACGCGGGTCGCGTATAGGGCCCCGCTGCCCGCTGTGTTCGCCGTCTTGCCCGGGGCAAACCGGCCCCGCTATCCGACGCTGCGGGCGCGCCGTACGGCCGAGGCCGCGCACATCGAGGAGTGGGAAGCGGGGGAGCTTGGCCTGGCGGCTTCCGATCTCACGCCTGCCCTCCGGATCCTCAAGACCGGCCCTCCCAAGCCGGCCGTGGCCCTGGCGCAAGCTGCGGGCGACGCCTCCTCGGTTGAGGACCGGCTTCAACAGCTCATGGGCGGCGACCCCAGCGCCGACAGGAAAGGGCCCAAGGTGCTTCAGGGCCCTCCTGAACATCTGGCCGACGAGCTGGTCAAGTTCTTGATCGAGGGGGGCTTTGTGGACGCAACTGCCCATCACCTGTAGTTAAGGAAAGGAGGCAAGGATGAACTGGAAAGACGCGGTACGCGATAAGCTGATGAGCCCAGAGGAGGCGGTGTCTGTCATCCGGCCAGAGCACCAGGTCTCGGTAGCCCCCTTTACGTGTACCCCGTTCACTCTTTGCCGAGCCCTCTACCAGCGCAGGCAAGAGCTGCGCGGGCTACGCATGGACCACCCAGCGGGACTCTTCCCCTGGGCTCAGGACGGGGAGGAGCCAGCCTTCAAGGTGATGACAGTGTACGCCACGCCTGCCGACCGGAACCTCATCAACCGTGGACTAGTAGAGTACCTGCCGGTGGCGACGTGGCAGGGCGACCCGTTGCCCTGGGGCTATATCCAGAGGCCAGACGTGTATCTCGTCGCCGTGTCCCCGCCTGATAAGAACGGCTACTGCAGCTTCGGTCCCGGTGTGTGGTTCTCGAGGAATCTGTGCCGGTTGAGCAAGACCGTCATCGCCGAGGTGCACGAGGACTTCATCCGTACGGGCGGGGAGAACTTTGTCCATATTTCGCAGATAGACCGCCTCTGCGAGGCCGAACAAGCCACCGGGACGCTCCCGATCCCGCCCCGCAGCGAGGAGGAGACGTACATTACGGAGGTCATCTGCACACTGGTAGCCACAGAGCTAGTGCGGGACCGGGACACGGTCCAGATCGGCATCGGCACCGTCTCGTCGGCCATGGGCCTCTATCTTCGGGACAAGCACGATCTAGGGATCCAGACGGAGATCATCACGGGGGGCGTGGCGGAGCTGGTACGGGACGGGGTGGTCACCGGAAAGTACAAGACCCTGCACCGGGAGAAGGTCATCGGCAGCGCCTTGGTGGCGATGCCTCCGGAGGAGATGGCCCTCATCGATGGCAACCCGGCCTTCGAGCTCTGGGACTTCGGCTACGTGAACGACGTGCGCATGCTGGTGCAGCACGACAATTTGGTGGCCATCAATAACGCGCTGATGGTGGACCTCACCGGCCAGGTGGCCTCCGAGAGCATCGGTCCCCAAATCTGGACGGGCGTGGGCGGCCAAACGGCGTTCATGATCGCCGCGCAATACTCCCGGGGCGGCAGGTCCATCAGCGTGCTTCCTTCCAGCCACATGGTGGGCGGCGAGCGGCGAACCCGCATAGTCCCGCTGCTGCCGGAGGGGGCATTGGTTACTGTGCCCCGCACCTTCGTCGACTACGTGGTGACAGAGCAAGGCATAGCCTCGCTCCGGGGGAAGACGGTGCGGCAGCGCGTGGGGGAGATGATATCCGTGGCCCATCCGGACTTCCGGCCTGAGCTGAGAGAGGCTGCCCGGCGGTTGTACGGCATAGCGGCCTAGCGCGCCCACCCGCGGTAAAGCGCCGCGCAGGCGGGTCTCCCCGCGCGTCCTGTGGAGTCGCCTCGGCGGCGTCAGGACGCGGCGGTGGTCTTTTGGGGCCAGAAGTTTGGCCGGCGTTTCTCGAAGAAAGCCCTCTGTGCCTCTCGCACCTCTGGCCTATCGTGGAAGTCGGGAGCGATTAGGGATAGCACTCGGCCTGACTCCTGGGAGAGGTAGCCCCCCACCGCCTCGAAACTCTGCTTGACGATGGCCAGGCACGTGGGCGCCAGGTCCAGCAGCTCGTCGCACCACCGGTCGACCGCTTCGTCCAGCTTGTCCCTGGGGACCACCTCGTTGATCAGGCCCATGGCCAACGCCTGCTGGGCCGTGTACTGCCGGCACAACATCCAGATCTCTTTGGCGCGCTTCAATCCTACTATATGGGCCAACTGAGCGATGGCCCGTCCGTGGGCGGGGCTGCCCACCCGGGGTCCGTTCTGGCCGAAGATGGCGTCTTCGGAGGCGATAGTGAAATCGCAGTGGTAGGCCATATGGTTGTGGCCGCCGATACAGTAGCCCTTCACCACGGCTATGGTGGGCTTCAGGCTGTTGCGGAGAGCGCCGTTGAAGTCGGGGATCTGTCCGCGCACCCCCCCTCTGGCCTCCCACTCCACGTCGCCGCCGGTGCCAAAGTGGTCGCCGACGCTGGATATGACGAGGACGCCGATATTTGGGTCGCGGTTGGCGTCCCGGATACTGCGGTTCAGCTCCCGCAGCTCTACCTCGGTGAAGGCATTCATCCGCTGCGGGCGGTTGAAGAGGAAGCGGGCGACGCCCCCGCCTCGCTCCCGGTATCTCTTTTCGTAGATGGTGGTCTCAGATTCGAACCCGGGCACGCGTTCCCAGTCCGTCCAGCGAGTTTCTACACTCATATGTGAACCTCCTTCCGTGTGGCTGCCGCGTTTGTCGAAAAGTCTGCCGGCACGTCGGCTATGACGCCCGATGCTAGCAGAGCGCGTATCCGTTGTGGCGAGTAGTTCAGCACCTCCTTGAGCACCATTTCATTGTGTTCGCCGAAGCACGGCGCCGGTCGCGGTGTCGGCCTATAGCCGGGCGGGGTCATGAGGTACCCCTCTCCTAGGTGGCGCCGCCGGCCCGCCGCCGGGTGGTCAACGTCGTGAAGGAAGCCGCGGGCCAAGAGGTGTGGGTCCTCCATCAGCTCCGCAGCGTTGGCCACGGCCCCAGCCGGCACCCCGGCACCCTGAAGGGCCTCCATGAGCTCTCTGGCTTCCCAACTTTGTGTCCAGCGGGAGACGATGGCGTCCAAGGATTCCTCGTTGAGCTTTCGCTGAGCGGCGCTAGCGAATCGGGGGTCGCTGGCCAGGCCCGGCTCGCCCATGAGCCGGACCAAGGCCCGCCAGGCTTCATCATCCCGGACGGCGATGCATATCCATTTATCCTCGCCGCGGCAAGGGTAAGCGTTGTGGGGAGAAAAGGACGGGTGGTGGTTACCCATCGGTTCCGCGTCCCGGCCGTTCATCTGGTAATCAAGGATCTGGGGAAAGCAGACACGCAGGGCCGACTCCCGTTGCGAAAGGTCAATGAAGACGCCCTTTCCCGTCTTCCGGCGGACCCAGAGGGCAGCTAGCACCGCTGAGGCGCCGTGCAGGCCGGCTATGGGATCACTGGCATTGATCCCCAGGTTCTGGGGCTCGCCCGGATAGCCCGTCGCCTTCACCATCCCGCTCATCAGGTCGTTCGTGATCCCATAGCCGGAATACGCGGCTTCCGGCCCGGTGTTGCCGTTGGCAGGCATGGAAAGGTAGACGATACGAGGGTTCAGGGCCATTACCTGGCGCTGGCCCAACCCCATACGCGCCATAACGCCAGGGGAGAAGTTCTCTATGAGGACATCGCTCACCGCCACCAGGTCTCGCAACACCTCGAGGCCAGCGGGGTGCGCGGAGTCCAAGGCGATGCCCAGCTTTCCCAGGTTGCGATCGTTGAAGTAGGCGTGCCGGTCGAAGGGCCTCTGTCCCGGCTCATCATCGGGGTAGCAGCCCTCCGAAGGAGAATGGGGATGCGTAGGACCACGGAGGAGGTCCGGGCGCCTTGGCGATTCGATCTTGATGACTTGGGCCCCCAACTGGGCAAGCACTTTCGCGCAGTGGGGGCCTGCCCAGACTTGGCCAAAATCCAAGACCCGTACGCCCTCCAGCGGAAGCGAAGTCTGCCGCACGATCCCTGGCGCAGCCAGCACGGCGGCCCGGCGCCGCCAGTTGATTCTCCGGCCCAAAGGGGGCAAACGAGGAGCGGCGCCTGTGTTCCAGGCCCAGCCGGCGACCCGGAAAGGGGGGCCCGGGAGCCGGAGCTGGCCAACATCGGGCTGCCTTACGGCTCGCCAAAAGCGCCTGGAGCGCAGTTGGGCCGAGGTCAGGGCCTCTCGGGGACCGCAGAGGTAGGCGAAAGGAAGCCTGTACCGCTCCTGCGCCAGGCGGTAGGCTTCTTCCTTGCCCATGCCTTCCAGCCACCGGAAGATGGCGGCGTGGAGCTCATCGGCGTGGGTGGTGCGGGCGCTCTGGCGCATGAGGGCTGGGTCATCGAGGCCCAGCATGGCGATGAACCGGGGCCAGGCGTCGCCGATGCCCGAAACGACCCCCACGTAGCCGTCGCGGCATGGATAGAGACCCCAACCGGCCACGCCGGCCCAGTTCCCGCGCCTCTTCCACAACTTCCCTCGGTAGGACCAGAAGAAGGGCGAGTGTTCTGTGAGGGAGCACATGGATTCAAAGATGGAGACATCGATCTCACGCCCGCGTCCCGATGGCCCCAGCAGACTGGCCATGGCAGCCAGGAAGGCGTGGAGCCCGGCCGCCACCTGGGCCAGCGGCACGCCTATCTGGAGGGGCGCCCTCTGTGGCTCGCCGGTGATGTCCATGCAGCCCGACAGGGCCTGGTAAATGATCTCTTCCCCCAAGTACCGGCTATACGGGCCGTCCTGGCCGAAGGGTGTGACGGACACCAATACCAGGTCTGGCCTGCGAGACAGCAGCTCGGCCTTGTCCAGGCCGGCCTCAGCCGCTTGATCCCAGAGGAGGTCGTGGATGACGACGTGGGCATCCAGGGCGAGGCGCCGTAGCGTCTCACGAGCGCCTTCTCCGTCGAGGTCGAGGGCCATAGCCCGCTTGCACCCGTTAAGAGCTATGTACGTCCCGCTTCGGTTTGGGTGCGGTTGGTCTTGGGGAAAAGGGCCTACGTACCGAGCGCGGTCGCCAACGGCTGGCTCAACCTTGATCACCTCGGCTCCCAGGCCCGCGAACAGGGCTCCAGCGTACGGTCCGGCTATCCCCTCGGCCAGCTCCAGCACACGCAGGCCATCACAGGGCCGGAGGCGGGTACATCCACGCCTTCTGGTCACCGTACCGATTACTTGGCGGCGCCCCGCCGCCTACTGGGAGCCTTGGTGGTAGCGGGAGTCGCCTGGGGTATCGGTGCCTTGGCATCGCGCTTGAGGAGGCCCCCGAGGATCAAGTCACTGAACACGTCGCCGATGCGGTCGCTGGTCAGCCGGCCGTCCTTCTGGTACCAAGTGGACAGCCAGTTGCACATGCCGGCGATGGCGAAGGTCGCCATCTTGACGTCGCCGGTCTCGAAGACGCCACTGTCTACCCCATCTTGCACGATCCCTTCGAAGATCTCCTGGACGCGGCGACGGAGGCGGCGCACCTGTTCGCCCTGGCCCTCGCCGGGGCTGAACCGTTCGTAGACCGCTACGGACATAGCTGGGTATTCGACATCGAAGCTGGAGACGAAGGTCTTGATAGCCCGGCGGAGCTTCTCCTGGGGCGGCGCTGGGGAGACCGCGATGCGCTCCAGACGGCGGAGGAGCTTCTCCCGGGGGATAAGGAGGATGTTGTCGAGGATCTCTTGTTTGGATTCGAAGTAGTAGTAGAGACTGCCTTTCAGCATCCCGAGCTGCCGGGCGACTTCCTCCATGGTGCTGCGCTCAAAGCCTTTGGTGCGGAAGATTTCTGCCGCTACCGTAAGCATCTTCTGGCGGGCGCGGGCCCGGCGGGTTTGAGTCGTCATCTCCACATCCCTCGTGAAAGTAGTCACACAAAAAATCTTAGCCGTTTAGACAGGAATTTGACAAGGTTTGGGGTCGTGATTTCTACCTGCGCGTCGTTTGAATCCCCATCCTCAGGTCATCGGGTTTACTCCGCCAGGTCGTCCTTGACACTACGCACGCTCCTTTCCCCCGGGCTCATAGCTCCCAGGCGCTGACTGCCGGCCTCCCACACATGCGCCTGCAGCCAGCCTAAGGCCTTCAGCGCATCGCCGGGCCGCAATCTCGAGATCCTGCGCACGGCCCCGGCGAACCCCTCGGGCATCACCGTCACCACCAGGATCAGCGTTACGCCATAGATGAACCAGCGCAGGTCCGATGGGTTGGACACTGGGCGCCACCTTCCTTCCAGGGTCAGACCGAGGGCATAAGCCAGGGGCGAAGGCACCGAAAACAGGTCCAGTCCGGGCACACTGAAGGACCACTTGGGATCGGCCAGCCACCCAACGATCTCGGTTTGGTATGCCAGGAAGAGCCCACCAAATACTGAGCCCAGGACCGAGCCCGGCCCGCCGATGACGACGGCTGTCAGATACCCAATGGAGTCGATAAGGGAGAAGCTGTCGGGGCCAACGAACCCCACGTTGGCATAGACCAACAGAGCCCCCCCAACGCCGGCGTAGGCCGAGCTTATGGCGAAGGCAGTCGTCTTGTACAGGGCGATGTCCACCCCCATCTGCTGCGCTGCCAGCTCGCTATCACGGATGGCCCGCAGGGCGCGCCCGAACCTGGAGTTGGTGAGGCCCCATGCCAGGCAGCACAGCGCCCATCCAGGAACGGCGATGAGATAGTAGCGCCAGCGCTCGTCGCTGACGGCGTCGGCCAATGCGGCCGGGGTGTGTGGCGGCCGCAGGACCATGCCCATAGTCCCCCCGGTGAGGGGTTCAAGGGTGTGGTGCTTTATGATCACAGGGGCGGCTATGGCCAGCACGAGAGTGGCTATGGCCAAATATGGGCCGCTGAGGCGGAGGGCAGGCATGCCTAGGGCAAATCCTAAGAGCCCAGTAACGAGCGCCGCGGCGGCGATGGCCAGGACCGGGGGCACGTCCTGGCCGGCGAACCCTTTGTTGAGGAGGACAGCTGCTGTGTAGGCGCCAGCCAGCGCCAGGCCGCTGTGACCAAGGGAGATCTGGCCACTGAGGCCGGTGAGGACGTTCAGGCCTACTACGATAGTGATGAGCGCCGCCGCGGCGCCCAGGCGTTGAATCTGGAAGTCAGTGTTGACCGGCGGCAACCAGGGTAGCAGCAAGATAGCAAGGAGGGCGGCGCCCAGCGCCGCCTGCATACGGAGAGGCCGTACTGTATACATCGCCTAAACCCTCGGCTGCACGTGCCGCCCGAAGAGCCCCGTGGGCCTGACTAAGAGCACCAAGACGATGCTGACGAAGGCCGCCACCATCTTGAGCTCCGATCCTATTGGGTCCCACGTCCCGCTGAGGTTCTCTACCACTCCCAAGAACAGGCCGCCGAAGACGGCGCCTCCTGGGCTGTCCAGCCCGCCCAACACCGCCGCCGCAAAGGCGTAGATGAGAACGGAGGACATCATGCTTGGGGAGACGAAGACGACAGGGGCCACCAGGATACCAGCCAGGGCACCCATTGCCGCGGCCAAGGCCCATCCCAGCGTCAGCATCCGCTCTACCCTGATGCCCATGAGAGCACTGGCTTCCTGATCGAAAGCAGTGGCGCGCATGGCCAGGCCCAGCTTCGTGCGCTCGAACAGGAGATACAGGGCCAGGACCACGCCTAGGGAAACAGCCAGTACGCCCAGGTTATGGTGAGCTATGGCGACATGGCCCACTCGCATTACGCCGTTGCCGAAGGGGCTGTCCAAGCGCTTGGGCTCGGCTCCCCACTGCCAGAGAGCCAGGGAGTTGATGGCGACGAAGAGCCCCAGGGTGACCATGACGGCGTTCAGGTGCCCTCGCCGTTCCACACGCCTGACAACCAGCCGTTCCAGGGCGCCGCCCATCACGAAACCGGAGGCCAAGGCCAAGACGAAGGCTAGGGAGAAGGGCAGGCGCTGGTGGAATGACCAGGCGAGAAAGGCGCTGAACATGGCCATCTCGCCTTGGGCGAAGTTCAGGAGGCGGGTAGAACGGTAGATGAGCACGATGGCCAGCGCCACGATCCCATACAAGGCGCCCGTGGACATCCCTGCCACCACCTGCTGCGCATACTGGTTGAAGCCAGCGTCCGGCAAGACCACGAGGGTGAGGAAGGTGAGCGGCGTTACTACTATGGCGAGCCAGACGGCGCTGCCCCTGAGGGCGAGGCGCAGGCGTGAGGGGATATGCAGCCGGTGCATCTTCAATACCCCAGGTACGCTCGGCGCACAGACTCGTCCCGCCGCAGCTCTTCGGCAGCCGCTGCCAAGGCCAAGCGCCCGGCGGCCAAGACGTAGCCTCGGTTGGCGAGGGCCAGGGCCAGCTCAGCGTTCTGCTCCACCAAGAGAACTGTCAGGCCCTCCTCTGTCGCCAGCTGGGCGATGGTGGAAAGGATGGCGTCGGTTACGATAGGCGCCAGGCCGCTGGACGGCTCGTCCAGAAGGAGCAGCCGCGGCTTGCCCATAAGCGCCCGGCCCATGGCCAGCATCTGCTGCTCACCGCCGCTCAGCAGTCCAGCCGGCTGCGACCACCGTCCCTGAAGAGCTGGGAAGAGGCTCGCGACCCGATCCAAGTCCCTGGCTATGGCTGCCTTGTCGCGCCGGATGTAGGCGCCCAGGAGTAAGTTCTCCTTCACAGACATCTCAAGGAACAGGCGCCGTCCCTCTGGCACTAGGACGATGCCCCTGCGGACAGCCTCGGCAGGATGCTGGCCCGGCATGGGCTCGCCCTCGAAGAGGATCCGGCCCCGCCGGATGGGAAGAAGGCCGGCGATCGCCCGGAGGGTTGTGCTCTTGCCTGCGCCGTTGGCCCCCAAAAGCGCGACGATCTCGCCCCTCTGCACCTCCAGGGAGAGTCCCTGCAACGCGACGTTACCGCCGTAGTACGCCCACACGTCTTCAAGAACCAGCACGATGTTCCCCCAAGTAGGCCCGTATGACGGCCGGGTTGGATCGGACCTCCGCAGGCGTGCCTTCGGCTATCTTCTGGCCGAAATCCAGGACAACTACCCGGTCCGAGACCTCCATAACCATGCCCATGTGGTGCTCCACCAAAAGCACGGTAACCCCTAGGCCGTCGCGGATGTGCCGCACAAGGCCGACCATCTCCCGCACCTCCTCGTGGGTGAGCCCGCTGGCGGGTTCATCCAGTAGGAGGAGCTGCGGCTTGGCAGCCAGGGCCCGGGCGATCTCGATCCTTTTTTGGACGGCCGGCGGCTTGGACGCGGCCATATCGCCGGCCACGCCCGCCAGCCCCATCATCTCTAGGCACCGTTGCGCCTCACCGGCTGCCCACCTTTCGGGGGCTGGGTGAGTCACCGCACTGGCGATGGCGGCCATAAAGCCTCCCTTGATGCGGGTGTGGAGACCGACCAGCACGTTCTCCAGGACCGTCATACTGCGGAAGATCTCGACGTTCTGAAACGTTCGGGCGATTCCCATTGCTATGATGTTGTGAGGCCGGAGCTGAAGTACGTCCTTCCCCTGGAAAAGCACCTGGCCTCTCTCCGGCCTGTATATCCCAGTGATGCAGTTGAAAACGCTGGTCTTCCCAGCTCCGTTGGGCCCAATGAGGCCCAGTATCTCCCCTTCGCGGACGTCGAAGCTAACGCCGTCCAGGGCCAGGACACCTCCAAACCTGATGGTGAGGCCGGACACACGAAGGATGAACTCCCCCTGCCTAACGGGAAGGGGCAGGGAGACGCCCGGAGCGGGCGCCCCAGGCCCGATGACTTGGCTCGCACTCCCAGGGCCGGCCATTTCAGGTCAGTAACGCTCTGTGCTCCAGAAACGAGGGCTGCGTTTCTCGAAGAAGGCAGCTTGGGCCTCCTTCACCTCGGGCCGCTGGTGGAAGTCGGGAGCCACCATGCTGAGGATAGTCCCCCTTGTGGCCTGCAGGTAGGCGCCCACCGCTTCGAAGCTCTGCTTGATTATGGCTAAGCAGGTCGGCGCCAGGTCCAAGAGTTCGTCGCACCAACGGTCCACCTCCTCTTCCAGGCGGCCGGGGGCAACGATGCAGTTGATGAGCCCCATCTGCAATGCCTCCTGGGCGGTGTATCGCCGGCAGAGCATCCACATCTCCTTGGCACGTTTGATGCCCACTGCGAAGGCACTGTCAGCCACCATGGGCCCGTGAGCTGGGCTGCCCACCCGCGGCCCGTTCTGGCCGAAGATGGCGTCTTCCGTGGCGATGGTGAAGTCGCAGTGGTAGGCCAGGTGGTTGTGGCCGCCGATGCAGTACCCGCGGACCGCCGCGATGGTGGGCTTCAGGCTCTGCTTGAGGGCACCATCGAAGTCCGGTATCTCCGACACGTCCTGGACGCCGCCGCTGGCCTCCCACTCCATATCGCCTCCAGCCCCGAAGTTTCCCTCCGAGCCGGTGATGACTATGACGCCAACGGTCGGGTCCAGGTTGGCATCTCTGATGCAGCGAATGATCTCTCTGAAGCCCTTGCCGGTCATGGCATTCAGCCGGTGGGGCCGGTTGCCCGTGATGCGGGCGACGCCCCCGCCCCGCGAGCGGTATTTCTTTTCGTAGATGACCTCTGTGAGTTCCATGCCTGGGACGGCCTGCCAGGGCGACCAGTAGCCCTCCACCTTAGTATCCTCCTATGACTACCCGCGTCGAGCCGAGGATTTCCACCAGCTCCTGGCGGCTGATCTGGCGCAGCCCCTGGGGCGCATCTTGGAGGCCCAAGAGGTCCATCCAGATGGGACAGGCGAGGAGGGCTACGCCGTCGTTGGCCATCTCCCGGAGGAGCCGTCGCACGTCCGTCCACCGGGGGTCCCGCTCCGACGCCAGAGGCAACCCCTGTGCCTGGGCGTTCTTGGATACGGTGATGCGCGCCTCCCGGCTCGCGAAAAGGGGCGACCAGGCGAAGGGGCCCCGGCTAAGGGCGGCCAGCGCTTCGCCGGTGAAAAGCACTGCCGTCTCCTGGCCGTTTTCTCGTAAGGCCTTGGCTAACGCTACGTTTCCCGCCACTGAGTCCTCTGTGCCTTCCCGACAGATGAGGAGTACATCCACGGTGTCTCTAAACCTCCTTTACGAACCCCGGGGCAAACCTAGGCCCCGCTGAGCGATGATGTTCCGTTGTATCTCGGACGTGCCACCAGCGATGGTCGCTGACACCCCAGCCAGGTAGTTCCGGGCCACCGCATCCAGCTTGGAGAGGCCCGGCCCGGAAGGAAACAGGGCGCCGCGAAGGCCATATATGCGGATCTCCGCTACGGTGATCCGCTGCCTCACCTCTGACAGGAAGAGCTTGGCGATGGAGGCCTCCTTGTTGGGCACCTGTCCTTTGGCCTGGATAGTGATGACCTGGTAGGACAACAATCGCGAGACCGTGGCCTCGATCAGGATGTCCGCGAGCAGATAGCGCAGCACCGGATAGGCCCGGACGCGACTCTGTAGGTAGGGATCCTCCTGCACGCGGCGCACCAGGTCTTCCGCCATTAGCCGGAGGGTGACGGAAGTGCCGATGCCGGACCGTTCAAAGTCCAGCGTCGTGGTGGCCACGTACCATCCCTGGTCTTCTTGGCCTACCACATTGCTGGCTGGCACCCGCACGTTATCGAAGATTACCTGGTTAAAGTGGTGCTCCTGGGCCATATTGACCAGCGGGCGCACGATTAGGCCGGGCGAGTCCATGGGCACCAGGAAGTAGGTTATGCCCCGGTGCTTTGGTGCCGAAGGGTTGGTACGGGCCAGGGTGATCATCCACTGGGAGCGGTGCGCCTCTGAGACCCATATCTTCTCCCCGTTCAGTACGTACCAGCCGCCATCGCGGACGGCCCGGGTCTGAAGGGAGCTTAGGTCGGACCCTGCGCAAGGTTCCGAGTAGCCCTGACACCAGCGGACTTTGCCCTGGAGGATGCCCGGGAGGTGGCGCTGCTTCTGCTCCTCAGTGCCATGGACGATGAGGGTCGGCCCTACGATGCTCACGCTGATGAGGTCGGGGCGCGGTGCTCTTGCCAGGGCCATCTCCTCGTTGAAGATAAACTGCTGCATGACGGTCATACCGGCGCCGCCGTACTCCTTAGGCCAGGCGGGCGCTATCCATCCACGCTCCGCTAGTCTGTCGCGCCACCGCTGTTCCTCTTCGGGGCTCATCTCGCGGTCGGCCCGTGGCGGCTCGGCGGCGGCGATGAACTGGCGGACCTCCTGCCGGAAGGCTGCCTCTTCAGGACTATCCCTGAATTCCACCGCTCCTCCCCCGGCCTGATTCCAGCCTAGCAGCGACCCCAGATCATCGGAACATTCGCCTCGCTGCGGCGGCCAGCTCATCGCGGAACTTGGGGTGGGCGATGGCGATGAGGGCTTTCGCCCGCTCAGCCTCCGTCTTGCCCTGAAGGTTGGCGACGCCATGCTCCGTCACGACGAAGTCGATAAGGGTCCGGGGCACCGTGACCACTGTCCCTGGCTCCAACTGGGGGACGATGCGGGAGCGGGCTTCGTCCTCGCTGGTAGAGGGCAGGACGTGGATGGCCCGGCCACCCTCGCTGTACATGGCGCCCATCGTCCAGGCCAACTGGCCACCCGGCCCGCTGAAAACGGTGGGGCCGAAGGACTCGGAGGCTACCTGGCCCGTCAGGTCGATGTTCAGCGCTTGGTTGATGGCCACCTGGCACTTGTTCCTGGCGATACGCGGGACGTGGTTTATGTACTCGATGTCGTAGAGTTCGAAAACAGGGTTGCCATCGACGAAGCCGTAGTCCGACCCGCGCGAGACCAGGCTGGCTACGGCCTTGCCGGGGTGGCGCTTGTTGTACTTGCCGGTAGCGACCCCGAGCTTGACTAACTCCACTGCGCTGGGCGGTATGATCTCGGAATCGATGTTCAGATCTCTCTTCCCCACCAGGAAATAACCCATGCAGGAAGAGACCGTACCGGAGCCCAACTGTATAAAGTCTCCATCGTCCACCAGGTCGGCCACGTAGTTGCCGATCGCCTGGATGACCTGCTCCCGGGCAGGGGTGATCCCGGCAGGCTCCCTCTGCCTGCTGGGGGGCCGGTCCGTCTGTTCCACCAGGTAGTGAAACTCCGATACGTGCACGAAGTTGTCGCCACCGGTGCGGATGGCAGCCGGGGTGACCTCTGCGATGCGCAGCCGGGCCGCGCGGGCCAGCCGCTTGTTGTACCACAGACTGTGCCCGAAGCTCATGAAGCCTTTTTCGTCAGGAGGGGAAAGGGCGCCGATAAACACATCAGAGTGCCAGTTGTCCGCCCGGCCGCGTTCCGCCACCTTCGAGGCCAGCGAGTAGTCGCAGACCATGAAAGCGACAGAGCCATCGTTGGCGTGGGGACGGACGGGGGCGCTGATGAACTCCGTAACCAGGTGGAGGCCGCTTTCAGGATCGTCCAACCATGGATACGTCCAGGGAGGCACGCTCTGGATAACCGTCACCCCGCTGACCTCATGGCGGCGCTCTGCCAGGGCGTTCAGGACGGAAACGGGCACGAGGCCGAGGGGCAAGCGTACCAGGTCCCCGCTCTTAACCATGGAGGCGGCGTCCTCGGGTGTAACCACCTTGTCCCTGTAGCGTTGCCGCCAGTCGTAACTTGTCGAAGCGTTTGAGTCCATGGTCATGTGTCGGTCACCGCGTCCTCCGGGGGCTGGGGAGGGAGGGGCCACGTTCCCCAGCCCCCAGGGATGCGGCGTGGGCTATGGCAATGCCACCCAGTCAGAGCCCTTGGCCTGCTGGAGTTTGGTGGTGGCCAGGGCTTCGTGGCTGGTTGGACTGAAAGCCGCGGTGAGGCCGGGGAGCCACAGGGAGCAGGCCCACTTGTTGGCGCCCAGCTTCTCGGTGGCTTTAACCAGCCCTTCCCGGGTGAGGTTGGGGCCGGCCAGCTTCAGCGCCTCCACCATCATCTCCGCCCGGCACCAGCCGTAGGCGGTGGCTTGGCCAAACGGCAGGTTCGCCTCGCCGTACTGGGCCATCAGGTCGTGCCACTTCTTCACGTTGGCGTCGTTCAGGTCGTTGAAGGAGCGGAACTCGGCCGTGCGGATGATGCCGTCGGAGATGGAGGGATCGCCGATGAGGTCGAGGAGCTTCTCCGTACCGGCTTCGGCCACGAGCCAGGCGGGCTTCCAGCCGTTCTGGGCGGCCACCTTGATAGCGTTAGCGGCCTGGTTCGGGAGCACTGCCACGATGACGACCTCGGCGCCGGCGCCCTTAAGGTTGAGGACCTGAGAGCTGAGGTCGGCCGCGCTGCTCTCAGCCTTTTCCGTGCCGACTACTTGAGCTCCGCTGCCTAAGGCCTCCTTGGCGGACTTTTCAACGTCGGCGCCGAAACCGGTGGTTTGCACCAGGAAACCTATCTTCTTCCCCGGGAGGTTCTTCAGGACGTAGTCCGCCAGCGCCTTGCCATCTACTAGATAAGTGGGGGCCCCCATGAAGTGCAGGGAGTTCGTACCGGTGAGAGGGGTGACAAACTCCGCGTTGTTGGCGCAGATGAACATGCTGGGCACCCCTTGCTCGTCCAGATAGGGAAGGGCAGCCTGGTTGCCGGGCCCACCCAGGTTGCAAAACGCGGCAAAGATGTTGTCCTGCTCGACCAGCTTCTTGGCGCATTGAACGGATTGGGTGGGGTTAAAAGCGTCGTCGCAAAGGATGTATTCGATCTGCTTACCGTAGACGCCACCTTGGGCGTTGATGTAGGCGAAGTAGGCCTGGGAGGCCTTAGGAAGGACCGCATAGGCGGCCGCTGGACCCGTGAGCGAGGTGAAGGCGCCCAGTGTGATCTTGGTAGCGGTGACGCCGGGCACCCCCGGCTGCTGGGTAGGCAGCGGCGTGACGGCGGGTGTGGCCTGCGCCGTGGCAGCCGGGGTAGCCGCCGGGCTGGGCGTAGCCTCCTCGCCGCCCCCGCCGCAGGCAGCCGCCACCAGGGCCGCTATAGCTAACGCCACCACACCAGGGAACAGCCCCGCAAAACGCTGAGACATGGCCGTAAACCTCCTCGGCGCGTTGCTGCGCCCAAAGTTAAATGAATCTGCCAACGCTTCTCTAGCATGCTTAGGCACCTGAAAGGGGATAGGCGGCCTCGGCCTCCCCGGTGATAACGGCCTCACCGTTCTGATTGAGAACTTGAAGGGCGCATATCACGAGGCCCACCCCATCGCGCTCGGCCTTTTCTGCGACGGTACCGCGGAGAGTCAGGCGGTCCCCGGGCCACACACGCGAGCGGAAACGGACGCTGTATCGCCGCACTGTTCCCACTCCGAGCCAGCGGGTGACGGCGGTGGCCAAGACGCCCGCTGGGAACATGCCCATGGCGAAGATGCTGGGGTTGCCCACGCTGCGGGCGTACTCGTCGTCGTGATGCAGGGGGTTGAAGTCGCCGGAGGCGCCGGCGTAACGCACAATATGGGTCCGCGTAATAGGGCCTATGACAATAGGCTCAAACTCGGCGCCGTGGTTGAGCTGGAGGAAGATGCGAGATGGATCATCCATCTTTGGCCTCGGCACCTCCAAGGGGTTCGGTTTGGACCAGCACCTGCCGCATACGCAGGACCGGCCGCCCTTCGCTGTCGTGGAAGGATGTCTCTATCTCTTGGAAGACGAGGCGGCCACCGCGGCGCCCCTGCTTCTCCCATCTGGCGCCCAAGCGCTGCTGCCCGACGAGGGTCTCGCCTGCTACCGGTAGACGGAAGTACTCGAACTGCTGCTCCCCATGGAGGGTCCAGCGCATGTCCAGGCCATGCTGCACTTCGTTCTCGGGACGCTGGAAAAAGCGGCTGACGATGGGGTAGGTAAGGGGGGCCGGTATACCGGGAAGGCCAGCTTTGCGGGCAGCCTCCTGGTCAAAGAAGACGGGGTTAGTCTCGAACACCGCCCGTGCGAACTCCGACACTTTACCGGCTTCGATGGGGAAATGGAAGGCTAGGGGCCCATCGCCGATCTGGGTTTTCCGATGAGATTCCTGTTCCATGTGCCGCGCCTCGTATGAATGCCAGTATCTTAGACCCTTCGAGGCCAAGGTGTCAAGGTTTCAAACGATGGTTTTGTGGAATTTTACCAAACGGTTGGACGACGAGGCCTGGGCCCTCGATGAAGCGGGCCTCAGGGGAGCGACTGTTCCGCGATGCCTTGGGCCAGCAGGAACTCGATTCGCTCCCGGGGATACCCTATCTCCTCCAGGATCTCTCGCGTGTGCTGGCCGATAAGGGGCGGCGAGGTAACGCGCCGTCGCTCCTCGGGGGGTGTCGACGCGAAGCGGACGGCGTTGCCGATCATCTTTACTTTCCCCCCGGATACGTGCTCCACCTCCACGATCATGCCGTTGTGGATCGCCTGGGGGTCCTCCAGAGCTTGCTGAAGGGTGTTCACCGGGGCGCACGGCACGTCTTCGGCCTCTAGGGCCTGAAGCCACTCTCGGGTGGTCTTGGTGCGGAAGGTTTCCGTAAGGACCTGGTCCAGTTCTTTCCTGTGGGCCAGCCGGTTAGCATGGCCGTGGAAACGCTCCTCTTTGGCCAGGTGTGGTATCCCCAGGGCCCGGCAAAGGGCTGGGAAGACGCCCATGGCCGCGATCGCGATGTAGCCGTCGGCGGTGGGGTAGATGCCATAGGGAAGCGCGAGCATGTGGCCCGACCCAATGGGGCCCTGGGCCACCCCCGAGACGAAGTAAAGGGAGGCCTCGTAGGTCACCTGGTGCAACATGGCATCGAGTAGGTTCGTCTCCACCCGTTGGCCCCGGCCGGTGCGGTTCCTGGCCTGGATAGCGGCCAAAATGCCGATGGCGGCGAAGAAGCCTGCGCCCTGGTCGGCCACGGCTACCCCGTTTCGCACCGGGGGCCCCTGCGGGTCGCCGGTGATGGCGACGCCACCGCCGATCGCCTGAACGATGAGGTCGTAGGCCGGCCGGTGGCTGTATGGCCCATCCGGTCCAAACCCGGTGATGGAGCAGCAGATGATGCCAGGGTTGACCTGACTCAAGGTGTCATAATCGATCCCCAGCCGGGCGGTAACGCCGGGACGGAAGTTGTCCAGAACGACGTCCGAATGCCGCACCAGGTCATAGAACACCCCTCGCCCCTCCGGCCGCGTGAGGTCCACCGCCAACGCCCTCTTGTTCCGGTTCAGGGCCAGGAAGAAGGGGTCCATCCCTTTGTAAGAGAACGTGCCGCTCATGTCATAGCGCGAGCCCGGGGCTTCCACTTTGATGACGTCGGCCCCCAGGTCCGCCAGGATCATGGCCGCGTAGGGCCCAGCCAGGGCCCTAGTGACATCTAGGACGCGGATACCTTCGAGGGCTTTCTCCATGGGAGGACCACTCCTCAAGCCTGGCGTCGCCGGATGGCCAGCATGCAGGCGCTGTGCCTGGTCATGCTTTGCCCCGGAGCTCAGGCGGGTAGCCGTACATGCGGAACGGGGGGATCACGCCCTGTCCGAAGTGGCGAACAGCGCGGAGCGACTCCTCATCGCTGGCGCCGGGCGGTGTGAGTCGACAGACCACGTAATTGGCCCCTAGCACGTCCCGGTAATGCTCCAGCTCCCGCCCTGCCTCCTCGGCTTCACCTGAGTGCAGGTCGCGCATAATGACGACAGGGGCGCCTGGGGCTGGCTGCCCTGCCGCCTGCTGGTATCTCTGGAACTTGGTGCGCAGGGCCCGGGGCGATGCGCCGAGGGGGCCAGCCAGAGGCAGACGTAAGCGTGCAGCGACCTCCACAGCGGCGCGATCGGTAGCCAGGACCCACAGCGGCACCTGAACTTGGGCGGGTTTTGGTGTAACGGATAACTTGGGGAGGGATGCTGCGTGCCCGTTCTGGGGCAGGTTGGCGGGCACCCGGAAATGATGCCCGTCGAAACGGAAGGGCTCCGGCGACCAGGCCCGAAGGCAGACCTCCAACGCCTCGGCGAACCTTTCCCGATCTGCCGAGGAGGCCCTGCCGGCCGCCGCTGGGGGATGCGCCAGCACCATGGCGCGTCCGCCGCTGATGAGATCGAGGACGGCTATGTCCTCTGCCGTATAGAGAGGGTGGCTTAGGCCAAGGGGAAGGATGACGCCGATCCGTATTGCGGAGACAGAAGCGGCCATGGCGGCAGCGGCCTGGATGGCCGCCGCCTGGCCACCCGGGCCGATGGCATCTTCTTCGACCCAGACGGAATCGAACCCCCAATCCCGCGCCGCCATGGCCTGGCGCAACAGCCGGTCCCAGATGCCCCGGGGCGCACCGGCGAGAGGGTCGAGAAGAAGGCCGAACTTCATGGCTGGTGCACCGTCTTTTGAAATTGCGGCATGACCTCTTTGGCCAGGAGCTCCATGCAGCGGTGCAGCCGTGCTTGAGGCAGGCCATCGAAGCGCACACGGCAGAAGATGTGGTTGGCCAGAGGGTTGGCGGCAAGGCGCTGTCTAAGCTTCGAGGCCACTGTATCGGGCCGCCCCACCATGGCCATAGCGACGGTGGCCTCTACGATGTTGTGGAGGATTGCCGGCTGGTCGAAGAACACTGGCTGCTTAGTGAGAGGATTGGTAAAGAACCCCCAGCCACCCAATTGCTCACGATAGAGGTAGCGCAATAGCTCCGACATCTCTTTCTTGGCCGCCTCTTCATCGTCGTCGACCCAGACGTCGCCCCCTGTGGTGATGGTGACGGCGCGAGGATCGCGGCCCGCCTCGCGGCACAGCTTTTCATACGTAGTGAGGGCGTCTCCGGAGGCGCCCATAAGATTTAGGCCCCTGGCGGCGGCCCGGCGGATCACAGGTTCGGCCCAGCCCCCTAACCAGATGGGGATGGGGCGTTGGAGAGGCTTGGGCTGCACTGAGACGTCATCGTATCGGAAGAAGCGGCCTCGATAAGAGAACCGGTCCTCTGTCCAGGCCAGATGGAGGACGTCCAGCGCCTCGTCCATGCGGGGCCCCCGGTTCCTACGGGATATCCCGAAGCCGTCGAACTCGGCGTGACGGTAGCCGACAGCCACGCCCAGGTCGAGCCGCCCGCCAGAGATGATGTCGGCCATGGCAGCGGCCTGAGCGACCCGCAAGGGGTCGTGCATGGGCAGAAGGAGCATGGAGGTGCCCACCCGTATGCGGCTTGTGCGAGCGGCGATCGCCGATGCGGCCACCAGCACCGAAGGACAGTAGCCGTCATACCAAAAGTGGTGTTCCGTCACCCAGAAGTGGCTGAACCCCAGCTCCTCGGCCCATTGGGCATCCTCTATCATCTCGCGATAGAGGTCCACGTGGTGCCTGGGTGCGTGCTTGAAGGACTGCATGCCCCAGAGGCCGACGCTGAAATCTGTCATCGGCGGATCAGCCTCCAAGGCTTCCAGGCGATAAGCTCGATGCCGGTCATGAACGGCAACGATGCTAGCATCGTGCCATGAGTTTGTCAATATTCAACCCTACGGAAGATTGAATTCTGTGGTATCTTGACGCCTATACCCCCTAATGCTACAGTTGCCGTGACCCAAACCGCCGGGTGGACCGGGCGGAGGCAAAGCGAGATCGTAACCGGTGGGCGTTCCCTTGGAAGGGACAGCCGCGGTTGGAGACAGGAGGCAAAGGAGGACAAGATGGGTCTTCTAGATGGTCAGGTCGCCCTCGTTACGGCTGCCGCCGGCGCTGGCATAGGACAGGCAACGGCACGGCGCCTCCTGGAGGAAGGGGCCAGGGTGGTGGTTACAGATGCCCACAGCCGGCGCGTAAAGGAGGTGGCGGAGTCCCTCTCATCGGACTTCGGCCAAGAGGTCCTGGGCCTGGAGCTGGACGTCACCAAACGGGAGCAGGTAGAGGCGGCGGTGGGCGCCACCCTAAACCGGCATGGCCGGCTTGACATCCTGGTGAACAACGCCGGCATAAACCGGTTGCAGCCCATCTGGGAGATGAGCGACGACAACTGGAACACCGTCATCGGCGTCTGTCTCACTGGCACTTTCTACATGATGCGGGCCGCCCTGCAGCCCATGATCGGCCAACGCTCTGGCCGGATCGTGAACATCGCTTCCATCGCTGCCTGGACCGGCACGACCAGCGGTGAGGCGCATTACGCCGCCGCCAAGGGAGGGGTGATCTCCCTCACCAGATCCGCGGCCATGGAGACCGCCCAGTACGGCGTGCGCATCAACGCGGTGGCGCCAGGCTTTACCTATAATCCCTTCCTGGAGCGCATCTATCCGCCAGAGTTCTTCGAGCGGCAGCGGAAGGCCGCGCCCCTGGGCCGCGTGGGAGAGCCGCGGGATATCGCCAACGCCGTGCTGTTTCTGGTGAGCCCCCTCTCCGACTATGTCACTGGGGAGACGCTGTGCGTGGCAGGGGGCACCTTCTTCCGCAGCTAGCAGCGAAACGCCCAGCCCGGCGGCCCGGCCTTCTACGTCTTCGTCGCAAGGCGCGCCCCCAAACCAGGTCGGGCTTGCGTGGCGCGCCCATCGTGCGCAAGGAGGATTCCTGGCGCCGGGGGTGGCTTCATCGCCTTCTACGGGCCGGATGGTGAGCTAGTCCGCCGCGTCATTGTCGGTGAGGCGACCGGGGCTGTGGCGCGAAGTGCCAGAGAAGTGGGCCCAAGATTGCCATGCGATGTTCCAGAAGCACATCGCTCCCGCGCAACACCACGCCGCCCGCGGAAGCCTCCCGGAGCTTGATGGTGGTCCTCTTCATCAACGTGTGGTTCCAGAGGTTACCGGCCTGCCTAGGAGGTGCCGGAGCGTGAGGAAGGCGTGGACGAAGGCAGGTGAGTCCGGATAGTCGTACCTCAGGGTGATCCTGTGAACGCCTTCTTGGAGTACCTCTTCGTGTTCCCCAGGGAAGAGAAGGGAGTAGCGCTCCGTGCCTCCTTGGGCGCAGATCGCCATATTGAACTCCACGGCGGAGTCCCGCCGTTCCGACCAGGCCGACTCGATGCGCTCAATCGCGGTGGCCTTGGCGATGAAGCCCCAATCGACCATCGCCGAGTCCGGGGGCAGGCTGTCCAACATAGTCAGGACTTGCCGGTTGGTTATCACAAGAAGTCCCTGGCGCAGCTTCTGGCTATGGAAAAGGGCCAATCGGCCCGGCGGGGCGAACTCAGGCCTCTCCGCGAAGAACAGGACGCGCTCCTCTGGCAGGAGCATCTCCTCCACGTGGCGCTGAAACCGCATCGGGAGACTGGGGATCAGGTACTCGGCCCAGGTGTGGGGCTCTGCCTCACCGCGCTCGCCCGCGCCAGTGGGTGGGGCGGGGACCTTCCAGGCGGCGCCAGACCGCACCCCGCTCTCGGCCTTCGCCTTCTCCCTCCAATATTTCTCCGTGGCCTGCCGAAGCACCGTCGCGGCTCCTTCAACCCCCAACCATCGCTGGAAGCCGGGCACCCAGTTTTCAGCCGCGTTGCGAAGATGTCTGGAGAGGCGGCTCACATCCTCGATGTGCTTGAGCTGGGGGTCCACCTGAGGGACGCCCAGCATCAGGTAGTGCCGGCCGTCGCCGTGGGTGAACTCGGCCATGCCCAGCACCCGCGTCTCCACCAGGCAGCCTGGGAAGGTAGGAATGTTCACCAGAACCAGCGCGGAGAGGGGCTGCCCCCAGTCCGTCCGGGTATTCAAGATGCGACCGCGCTTCCAGGGAGAAGCGCCGTCCCGCATGGCGACCCCCGATAACCGGAGCGCCTGGCGCCGCTGGTCGTACTCGTAGAGGTTGTGACCCCCGCCCGGTCCTCCACAACGACCTGTACGGTCAGCGCATCGGGTTCCTGGCTGGCAGTACCCCGTCGTGCCCGGCGTCCCAGCCTCTCCTCAGTTCTCACGGTAGGGCGCCCACCCCCCTGAGCACTGCCAGAGCGTGGTGCGTATCCTCCAGGGTAGCGATGCCCACTGAGGCCCGTCCGAAGCCGCCATTGGACCGCTGGCAGGCCAGCACAAAGCCGGTGGTTTCGTCGCGATGTTCGATGCCGGTTCCCAGGGCCCGGAGTGCGCCGGACAGCCAGAAGAGGTGCTCCAGAAACCGTACCGCCCGGCGCTCCTCAAACGCCTTCAGCCAGGCGACCGTCTTCTCAGCAGGCCAGCCCTCCACTTTCGCCTTGGCCAGCGTCACGGCGGCGAAATACGTAGAGGCCAGCGTTGACCGGCCCCCGGTTCCAAAGCCTCCATCGCCGTTGCGGAGGCTCAGTACGCTGTCAGCGACCCGCGCCCGGTCGACCTCCAGCCCCAGTTCCAGACAGCTCTCCAGGGCCATGCA
>DAOUBD010000011.1:0-12785 GCA_034432935.1 Dehalococcoidia bacterium
TGTACTCCAGCTGGCAGTCGGCCACATAGCTGGGGTAGCCGTTCTCCACGGTGAAGTGGACGATCTCCGGGTCATCCTGATCGATCTCCGCCGTCACCGACCCCACGTCCTTGCCCAGGTATTCGCCGTCGTGGAACGACGGTCCGGGCCAGCCCCAGTGCTCGCTACAGCCCTCGAATGTCCAGTTGAGGTCGAGATTCCCTGTCTCCACCGTGCCGGCTATGGTCAGGGTCTTGGACCAGAGGCCGTAGGCCACGGCCATGACGGCCAGGGCCCCGAGAAGGGCCAGGCTAAGGGCCGCCGCATGGCGCGCTTTCACGGGTCACCGCCCTTTCTGTTCGCCGCGTCGTAGCTCCTCACGGCGCTGGCGTTGGCGTTGGCTCGGACTGCTCAGCCGCCGCCAGGCACTCGTCGACGGTCGGGCTCTCGTTCCACTGGGCGACGCAGAGGGTGGCCGAGGCCGTGTACGTCGACCGCTCCTTGGCCTCCTGGCGCACGTGCACCCAACAACTCACGGGCAGCTCCTTGCCCGGATCGACCTGCTGGCCGGACGGATCATCGCAAATAATGTCCAGTTCAGGGGATTGCGATGTCCCGTCCACCAGCACGTTGAATGGGATCGACCCGGTGTTGCGTATCGTAGCCGTGATGGTGCACTCGTAGCTGGGGTAGGCGTTCCCGATGACCACAGTGAGCTTCTGAGTGCCCACGCCGCCCGCCCAGCAAGAGCCCACGTCCTTGTGCGGGTAGTCGCAGTCGTTCGGGTTCTGCTCGGGCGTGCAGGGGTCAGCCCCCTGGTCGCTGACCTGCGCCGAGCCCCAGTCGGCGTCGAAGTTGCCTGTCTTGACGGTGCCGTCCACGGTGAGGGTCTTGGACCACAGGCCGTAGCCCACAGCCAGGGCTCCCAGGAGCCCCACGATCACCAGGAACAGGACTCCCGCGCTGAAGAATCCTCGCTTCATCCTTTCTTCCTCCCTTCAGGGTTGTTGTGCCCATGACTTGCTGCCTTCCGGCCCTGGGCCGGGGCCGGGGCGTGAAGGCTTTTCGTTGGCGGCCATCACCTCCTCGCGCCGCCGCCACGGCCTCCGGCCCGGTGATAAGATGGGGCTGGCAGACAGGGCTCCCTTCGGCGTGGCCTTGTAAGCCGGCCCCGTGTGGCCTCGGCCGCGCGGGGCTTTTCTGGTCTACGCTAGGTTTCCTCTCATGGGGCGTTCTCCTCCCATCCCCTCTAGGCGGCCTCTCCCGCCGGCCGCAGGCGCAGGAAGAACGGCCCGCCGGAGCCCGGCGGCTGGGGCTTCTGGCCGGCCTGGCCGGCGCCGGCGTCCTCGGTCCGCCCCTCGCGGCTGCGACGCACCAGCATGCGGGCGCGCCCCGCCAGCTCTGGCGCCGTGAAGGGCCGGGCCAGGAAGAAGTCGCCCCCGGCCCGCAGCGAGGCCAAGCCCTCCCCGCCTCCGCCGTCGCCCACCACCATCAGGGGGGCCGCCGTCAGCCGCCGCAGGACGGCGATGACGTCCTCCACGCTGACGGGCCCCGTCTCCTCGGCCAGGATGACCAGGGAGGGCTCCCGGCGCGCTGCCTGCACCAACCCCTCGATGGCCGTAGCCACCTGGACAAGGTCGAAGCCATCGGCGGCCAGTATGGCCGCCATGTAACGGCGCTCGATCTGATCGGGGTCGATGATCAACACCAGGCTCCACACGCGGAGCCGATGTTACGACGGCGCCTGTGAATATTTCGTGAAGATGGCGCGAAGAAAAGGCGAAATCGGCGTGATGTTATGGTGAGTGGCCGCGGGCCGGCCTCAGGCTGACTTCCTGGCCAGCAGCACCTGGCGCAGCTTCTCCAGTATCCACATGCGCGCCAGGGTCGTAGGGCCGACGCCCAACTCGCGGGCCTCGCGCCGCAGCTCCTCCCATTTGTCCGAGGGCAGACGCACGGGCACGATCTTGTCGAGCGGCCGCTTCACTTCTACCTCGACCACCTCGTCGGTCTCTTCCCAGGCTCCCCCCTCTTCGATCTTCTTTACCGCAGGGTCGACGTCGTCCATGTCACTCTCCTCTCTGCTGCCTGTAGAGACGCCGCTCCTGATCGGTCATCTCGCGGGCGGTGACGACCCTCCAGACGCCTCCGCCCAGGCCGGCCAGAACCACCAGCAGGTAGCGTCCGGCATCCGTCTGGCTGAACAGTTTGTAGAGGCCCTCGCGCCCTCGGCGGACGTGCCGGCGGTGTGAGTAGCAGGCCTCCTCCACCTCGTGGAACGGCACCCCGTGCCGGGACTCGATCTTGTCGAGGATGTGATCGTCGATCTCGAGGGCCTCGATTCGCGGCACGGCAGCGTCCCTCGGGGATAGTGTATACGTTCTGTATACGTCCCGCAAGTCCAGAGGTCGCGCCACGATGAGATCGTTCCCGCACCGTTTATGGAGCACGGGCCCACGTCCTTGGGGGTGGCTACAAGGGTTGCGGCGCGAAGAAAAGGCGAAATCGGCGTGATGTTATGGTGAGTGGCCGCGGGCCGGCCTCAGATGACGGCCCGCTCCTGGGGCGATGGCGCCTCCAAGGCCACCAGCTTGTAGCCCACCCGCGGCACCGTCAGGATGGCGGCCGTGGACCCCGGGGCCTGCGCCAGTTTGCGGCGGAGGTTCTCGATGTGTTTGCGCAGGGTGGCCTCGCAGAAGTTGGCGGAGTCGCCCCAGATGGTTTGGCACAGGACGTCGTGCCGGAGCACGCAGCCCGGCCGCCGGGCCAGACTCAACAGCAGGTCGAATTCCGTTGGCGAGAGGGCGAGGCTGTGGCCGTTGGCCCGGGTCTCATGGCGCTCGGGGTCGATCTCCAGGCCGCCGAAGACCACCTTCCCGGGTCCGGGGTCTTCCAGCAGGCGGGCCCTGCGCAGGGCGGCCCGTATCCTGGCTACGAAGGCCGGCGCGTTGAGCGGCAGAGGGAAATACTCGTCGGCCCCTGCCTCCACCGCCTCGATGAGGTCAGCCTCGTTCTCCTCCGGGCCGAGCACCGCCACCACGGCCTCGCTGATCTGCCGTATCTCCTTGACGAGGGTCAGCCGGCGGTCGCCGCCGGTCTCCACGATCACCAGGTGAGGGCGCAACCGGCGCAGCGCGTCGAGGCAGGCGCCGGGGCTCCCGGCGCAGTGGACGAGGGAGCCCGGCCAACCCAGGTGAAGGGCGGCCAAGGTCTCCCGTTCGGTGTCAGGGTGCGCGTGGGCAGCCAGTACCCGCAGGGCCGGTCCCGCGGCCGGCGGCCCGTTATCTTCCTGTCCGGACAGGGCCGGACTCAGGTCCCCCATCTCTCCACCTCCTCTCGTGAGGGGTGGCGTCACGTGGCGCTTCGGTGAGAATGCCCGGTGTAGGCGGGAGGACCGTGCCACGCCCGGTCCTCCCTTCCCCCTAGTCCGCCGATGCGTGGCGCGAGGTGCGGTTTTTCGCCCCGTTACAGGTTACGTACAGGGTTTAACACGCTTGGCGTAAGTTGTCAAGGCAAGGATGTCACTTCCTGCGCCGCGCCCTCAGCCGCCGCCGTGCCGGCCGGAGGCTTTACTTGCAGAGGGCGCGCACCTCTATAATGGAGAGCGGCAAAAGCTGGCAAGGGCGCTTAGTTTTTGCCATCGCCCCGCGTACCGGCACATACGCGGGGCGCTCTTTTTTTGCACCGTCACTATAGGGGACTCGGCGGGAGTTGTCTATACCGAATTCGGTATATGCATGATGCACATAGTGGGTCGGCTCCTGGCGCCCGCAGCAAAGGCCCCTCCGCCTTCCGGCAGAGGGGCCTCATCGCCGCACCCCCGGGTCGCCCGCTGAAGATGTCTTCCGAGAGGAGGGCGGCGCGCACCCCGTATGTTTTGGGCGCCCATCAGCCCCGCAACTGGTGGACGCCGGCCGTCCCTCCTCTAACCGTGGATAACAACGCCGCTCGGGCGGCGTTACGCTCTTTACCGAACGTTAACCTTTCTCTCCCGCGGCTTCCTTGCAACCGGCCCTTGCCGGGGCCCGCAGGCCGGGCTTCCGCCAACGGGGCCTGGGCGCTAAACTCGCGGCCATGAGCCGACGGCGCCAGGCCCGCAAACGCCGCCACCGGCAGCGTGGGGCCGCTGCCCCCGTGGCCGCGGCCGGCGCCCCCTCGCGGGCCCGCGGCGGCCTGTTGCGCCAGGTCTCGTGGACGGGGCTCGCGGGGGCCCTTAGCGGAGCGATCCCCTTCGGCATCACCGCCGTCTTCGTCCTCATCGATCCAGGGGAAGCTTCACGCTGGTGGGCCCTTCCCCTGGGCCTAGTGGCGGCTGCCTTCCTTCCGGCCGCCTGGGCATCCGTTGCCCCGACGCCCTTGCGCCGGCGCGTGCAGAGGGGCACGACCATCGCCTGCCTCGTGATAGCGGCGGCTGGCGTCCTGACCTTCGGCATCGGCTTCGCGGCCTTGTTGGCGGTGCCGGCCACCCTTTTGGCTGTGGCCGGCGGGTACATCTTTCAAGGGCCCCGCGGCAGGGTCTAGAAGGGGTCGTTGCTGAAGGGACGATAGGCGGTGGCCAGCATGCGGTCGGCCAGGGCAGCGGCCCGCTCGTCGCTAACCTCGGCCAGGCCGCAGCGGGCGGCCTCGGTAGGCTTCAGGAACCCGTCGTACATGGCGGCGAAGGCCGCTGCGCCGGTGGCCAGGCAGGCGGGCTCGCGTGTCCTCCCGGCCGTCAGCCTGCCGCCCTCGTTCTCGATCCGCCAGGTGCCCTGGTTCCAGGGGGCTGCCGCGTCAACGATGTGGACGGCGAAGGAGCCCTCCGGAGCCCCGGGCCCGGCCGGCCTGGCTGCTATGGCGGACGGCAGGTCCACCACCCGGAGCATGAAGGTATCGTGCCACTCCCGGCGCAGCGGCCCGGCGTCTTCCAGAACCACGGCGAAGGGCTCATCGGGCGGGGCGTACCAGATGATTTCGCCCGCCAGGTCGTGGGCCAGGATGTAGCGCAGGAGCCCGAGGTAGGCGTCTGCCTCCAGGGCCACGAACTCCGAGACGAATATGCGGTCCGTGGGCGACCCGTCCAGGGTTCGCTCCCGGGCCGCCCGGTAGACGACGTAGCCGGCGGGTTCCCCGGCCCCGTTCTCCCACAGGGCCACATCGTTGGGCGTCCTGTGTTCGTCGTACAGCCGGCGGAAGACGGCTTCCCTCCACCAGGCCTCGGAGCGGAGGAGATAGCCGGTGCGGCCTTCCGTGAACCTGCGATAGACGGCTTCCAAGGCCGGCAGCGCGTCCTCGCCCGCTCTCCTGGCCCTGCCAGCGGGGCCACTAGCGGCATGGAGGCGGAGCTGCTTCGGGTGCCAGGCATGCTTCAGGGCCGAGCCCGCCACCATCCAGCCGTAGCGGCGGTACAGCGCCGGGTGGGGCGTGTAGAGGGAGGAGAGGGCCTGGCCCCGCTCCTTCATCTCGGCCAGGGCGTGGCGCAGGAGCCTGCCGGCGTGGCCCTTTCGCCGGTGCTCCGGCAGGCAGGCCACGGACGACACGCCGCCAAGGGCAACGGGCGCCCCCTCGATGAGCGCCGTGAGCGGCAGCACGCGGAGGCAGGCTACGATCTCGCCGCCCTCGGCCAACACCGTCGCCGGCGCCATCTCCTCCACGTGCCGCATGCGGGCGCGGCCCTCGGCAGAGCGGTCGCCGCTGAAGGCGTAGGCGATCACGAAGTGCACCCGGTCCAGCTCCTCGGGCCGGGCTGTGCGGATCTCCACAGGCACGATGCGATTGTACAGGTCTGAGGGCATTGCGTCGCGCCCTTGACCGTGCGCTGGCCAACGGGCATTATGGGGACGCGTTTAAGAAGGACTCACTTTCCAAACAGGCCGGGAGGTAGGTATGGCCCCAGCCAACGAGTTTCCGGGCAACGTTTTTTTCTACGTTTTCTTCTTCGGTTTCCTGGCCTTCTTCGCCTGGTCCGTAGCCGTCCGCCTCCGCTGGCTGCGAACAGCCAAGCCAGTGAACCGTTTTGACAGGCCCATCGAGCGGGCCTTGGGTCTCATCCCCTGGCTCCTGGGCAACGCCCGGGTGGCGCGCCCCAAGTACTGGTACTCCGGCATGCTCCACACCATGATCTGGTGGGGCTTCATCGTCCTCCAGGTCCGGACCCTCAACTTCCTTCTGGACGGCGTCGACGACAGCGTCAGCCTGGCCTCCATCCTGGGCAACAGCATCTGGGACGTCGTGCGGCCCATAATGGACACCTTCAATATCCTGGTCATCGCCGGTGTGGCCATGGCTTCCTTCCAGCGGGCCGTATGGAAGCCAAAGCGCATGACTCTGAACCTGGACGGCTGGCTCATCCTGGGCTTCATCTTCGTCCTCATGGTCACGGACGTCCTGACCAACAGCCTTGAGATGCGCCTATCCGAGCCCCACAAGGCGTCCTACCTGGCCTATGGCGTCTCCGAGCTTTGGAAGGAGGCCGGCCTCTCCGGCGGGGCCACCGAGGCCCTTCACACCGTCTTCTGGTACTCGCACCTGCTGGACTTCCTGGCCTTCCTCTGCTACCTTCCGTACTCCAAGCACTCCCACGTCCTCACGGTTCTCCCCCAGGTCTTCACCCGCCGTCTGGAGCCCACCGGCGTCCTGGCCCCCATTCCGGACTTCGAGAAGGCTGAAAGTTTCGGGGTTGGCAAGCTCCAGGACTTCACCTGGAAGCAGCTTTTGGACCCCTACACCTGCACCGAATGTGGCCGCTGCACCGCTGCCTGCCCCGCCAACCTCACGGGGAAGCTCCTCTCCCCCAAGCACGTCATCGTCAACATCCGCCACCTCATGGAGGAGCAGGAGCCGGCGGTTCTGCCGTGGACCGAGAAGCCGGAGCAGCCCACGCCCCTCATCGAGGGCGTCGGCTTCGAACCCATCTGGGACTGCGTGACCTGCGGCGCCTGCATGCGGGAGTGCCCGGTCTTCATCGAGCACGTGCCGACGATCATGGATATGAGGCGCTACCTGGTGATGGAACAGTCCCAGATGCCCGAGACTGCCCAGGCCACCCTCATGCAGATCGAGCAGCGCGGCCACCCCTGGCGCGGCGCCCAGCTCACCCGCACGACCTGGATCGAGGAGATGGCCTCTGAGGGCGTTACGGTGCCCATGTTCGATGGCTCCCAGGAGTACCTCTTCTGGGTGGGCTGCACCGGCGCCCTGCAAGAGCGGAACGTCAAGGTGACGAAGGCCCTTGTCCGGCTCTTCTTGCAGGCAGGCGTCAGCTTCGGTGTTCTGGGCGCCGAAGAGGGGTGCTCTGGCGATCCGGCGCGGCGCCTGGGCAACGAGTACCTGTATCAGATGCAGGCGGAGCAGAACATCGAGACCTTCAAGGCCAAGGGCGTGCAGAAGATCATCGCTGCCTGCCCCCACTGCTTCAACACCTTCGCCAATGAATATCCGGCCTTCGGAGGCAAGTACCAGGTGGTCCACCATTCCACCTTCCTGGCGGGCCTGGTGGCCGAGGGCAAGCTGCGGGGCGATGGCCTGGGCGACAAGCTGGTGACCTATCATGACTCCTGCTACCTCGCCCGCCACAACGATATCGTCGGCGCCCCCAGGCAGGTCATCGCCGCCACAGGGGCCCGCACGCGGGAGATGGCCCGCAGCGGCAAGGACACCTTCTGCTGCGGCGCGGGAGGCGGGCACATGTGGGTCGAGGAGTCCCGCGGCGAGCGCATAAACAACGTGCGCGCTGCCGAGGCGGTGGCCACCGGCGCCGACCTCATCGCCGTCGCCTGCCCCTTCTGCATGCAGATGATAGAATCCGGCGCCGGCGCCATCCCCGAGGCGGAGCAGCGGGGCGTCCAGGTTATAGACGTGGCCGAGCTGCTGGACATGAGCGTGGCCTATGCCAGCTCCACAGCCGCGGCCGCCGCCCCTGCTGATCCCCCGTCCGAAGGACCGGCGGCGCCACGATAGTTTCCCCCTCGTAACAACGGCTTAACCACCGCGTAACACGCCCGTAACACCGGCGCTATCCCCCCGTGCTACCTTTGGCTGCAAGTACTTCGATAGGGGGTGACTATCCGTCATGACAGACGCTATAGATACCGGTAACACCGCCTGGGTGCTGGCCGCCGCCGCCCTCGTCCTCTTCATGACTCCAGGCCTGGGCTTCTTCTACGGGGGCTTCACCCGCAGCAAGAACGTCCTGGCCACCATCATGCAGAGCTTCATCGTAGTGGGCCTGGTAGGCATCCAGTGGGTGGTGATAGGCTACAGCCTCGCCTTCGGGCCCAGCCAAGGGGGCATCATCGGCGACCTCTCCTTCTTCGGCTTGAAGGACGTGGGCGCCGCGCCCTCGGACGTCTACGCCACCACTGTGCCCCACGAGGCGTTCATGATCTTCCAGGCGATGTTCGCCATCATCACACCGGCCCTCATCACCGGCGCCTTCGCCGAGCGCGCCAAGTTCAGCACCTTCCTCGTCTTTATGCTGGCCTGGTCCTTCCTGGTGTATGACCCGGTAGCCCACTGGATCTTCGGTCCGGGCTGGCTTGGCACCATCGATCCCGAGGGGATCAATGCCCTGGACTTCGCCGGCGGGGCCGCCATCCACGTCAACGCGGGCGCCGCTGCCCTGGCCGCTGCCCTTCTCTTTGGCCAGCGCAAGGGCTACGGCAAGGAGCCCATGGAGCCCCACAACGTCACCTACATCGTTCTAGGGGCGGCCATCCTCTGGTTCGGGTGGTTTGGTTTCAACGCTGGCAGCGCCGGCGCCGCCAGCGCCCAGGCCGCCAACGCCTTCGTGGTCACCAATACGGCCGCTGCCGCCGCTGCCCTATCGTGGATGTTCGCCAGTTGGGCGTTGGGCGGGAAGCCCAGCGTCATCGGCGCCGCCGCCGGCGCCGTGGCCGGGCTTGTGGCCATCACTCCCGCCTCAGGCTTCGTCCAGCCTATGGAAGCCATCGTCATCGGCGGCGTCGCCGGCGTCCTCTGCTACCTGGCCGTGCGCCTGCGCGCCCGAACATCGGTAGACGACTCCCTGGACGTGGTCGGTGTCCACGGCGTCGGTGGCACCTGGGGGGCGCTGGCCACGGGGCTCTTCGCCGCCTCGGCCGTCGGCGGCTTCGACGGTCTGACCCACGGTGAGCCCTCTCAACTGCTGGACCAACTCGCCGCCGTGGCCGTAGTCTGGGTCTACTCCTTCACCGTCACGGCTGTTATCCTCAAGGTGCTCGATGTCGTCATGGGGCTCCGGGTGAGCGAGGAAGAGGAGGAGTTGGGCCTGGACGTGACCCAGCACGGCGAGCGCGGCTACGTCTTCGATGAGGCCAGCGCTGTGCCCGTGCTTCAGTACCAGGCACCCGCACCCCCGCCGCCCGCTCCGGGACCCCTGCCTCGGCCCGAAAGCGCCGGCAGCGAAGCCTAGTTCAAGGAGCGTAGCATGCAGAAGATCGAGGCCATCATCCGCCCGGAACGGTTGGATAACGTCAAGGACGCCCTGGCCAACGCCGGCTTCACCGGCATGAACATCGTCCACGTCACCGGCCGCGGAGTTCAGAAGGGCATCGTCCACATGGGCCGCGGCGGCGAGACCTACGAGGTCGATATGCTGCCCAAGGTCAAGATAGAGGTTGTCGTCAGCGATACCGACGCGCCCCGCGTCGTCGACCTCATCTGCAATGCCGCCCGCACCGGCCATATCGGCGACGGCAAGATCTTCGTCATGCCGGTGGCCGATGCCATCCGGGTCCGCACCGGCGAGAGGGGGGAGGCTGCCATCTGAGGCATGCCCCTCCGGGGCGAGGAGGAGACCGGGGGCCGGCGCGGGCCGGCCCCCGTTTAATAAACCTGTAACCTAAGGGCTTACCCCTAAGCCCGTCACGGCCCATATAATCGCGAATGTAGACAAATCCAAGGAGGAACAGCTTTGACCCCATTAGACGCCGCTCAAGAGGTCACCAACCTCATCAAGCAGAACGGGATCGAGATGGTCGACCTCAAGTTCAACGACCTCCCGGGTCTCTGGCAGCACTTCTCCGTGCCGCCTAGGGAGTTGCACCTGGAAGACATCGAGACCTCCATCTGGATGGACGGCATCGGCTTCGATGGCTCGAGCATCCGCGGGTTCCAGAAGATCCAGGAATCCGATATGATCCTCATTCCAGACCCCAAGACGGCCCGCATAGACCCCATTTGCGAGGCCAAGACCCTCTCCATCATCTGCGACATCAAGGACCCTCTTACGAAGGAGAACTACACCAGGGACCCCCGCTACATCGCCCGCAAGGCCGAGGAGTACCTCCGCAAGACGGGCATCGCCGACGAGTCCTACTGGGGGCCCGAGCTGGAGTTCTTCGTCTTCGACGACATTCGCTTCGACCAGACCGAGAACTCGGCCTACTACTTCGTGGACTCCATAGAGGGCGAGTGGAACAGCGGGCGGGAAGAAAACCCTAACCTCGGCTACAAGCCCCGCTTCAAAGAGGGGTACTTCCCGGTGCCGCCCCACGATTCCCTCCAGGACCTGCGGAGCGAGATGGTCCTCACCATGGAGAAGATCGGCATAGTTGTCGAGGTGCACCACCACGAGGTGGCTACCGCCGGCCAGTGCGAGATCGACATGCGCTACGACACCCTGACCAACATGGCGGACAAGGTCATGTGGTACAAGTACATCGTCAAGAACGTCGCCCGCCGCCATAACAAGGTCGCCACCTTCATGCCCAAGCCGCTCTTCGGCGACAACGGGTCCGGGATGCACGTGCACCAGTCCCTCTGGAAGAAGGGCAAGAACCTCTTCTTCGACGAGAAGGGCTACGCCTACACCAGCCAGCTCTGCCGCTGGTACATCGGCGGCCTCCTGAAGCACGGACGCGCCCTCATGGCCTTCTGCGCCCCTACCACCAACTCCTACAAGCGCCTCGTTCCGGGCTACGAGGCTCCCGTCAACCTCGTGTACTCGGCCCGCAACCGCTCGGCGGCTGCCCGTATCCCCGTCTACACCGCCCAGCCCAAGGCCAAGCGCATCGAGTTCCGGCCACCAGACCCTACCGCCAACCCCTACCTGGCCTTCGCCGCGATGCTCATGGCCGGCCTCGATGGCATCGAGAACCAGATCGACCCGGGCCCGCCCCTGGACAAGAACACCTACGAGCTGTCGCCTCGGGAGGCCGCCCGCCTCAAGACCGTACCCGGTTCCTTGGAAGAGTCCCTGCGCGCCCTCGAGGCTGATCACGACTTCCTCCTCAAGGGCGGGGTCTTCACCCAGGACGTCCTGGACGTCTGGCTGGAGTACAAGCGCGAGCACGAGATCGACCCCGTCCGCCTGCGCCCCCACCCGTGGGAGTTCTACCTCTACTTCGACGCCTAGGCCCCAGCCTAAAGTCGCATCAGCAGCCGGCAGGCCGGACCGCCCCCGCCTGCCGGCTGCTGGTCTATCCCTCGGGCCGCCCCGTCGAATATCATTCCATTGCACTGGAGCGAAGGAGGTTGCAGCCATGAACGATCGCAAGGAGAGCGCAGACTACGTCCTCCAAATGGCGCGGGAACACGACGTGAAGTTCATCCGCCTCTGGTTTACAGATATCCTGGGCTTCCTCAAGAGCGTGGCCATAACCGTCGAAGAGCTGCCCATGGCTCTCGAAGAGGGTGTAGGCTTCGATGGCTCCTCCATCGAAGGTTTCGCCCGAATAGACGAGTCCGACATGATGGCGCTGCCTGACCCCCAGACCTTCGCCATCCTCCCTTGGCGCCCCCAGGAGCAGCGCGTCGCCCGGATGTTCTGCGATATCCTCCATCCCGATGGCCGTCCCTTCGAGGGCGATCCCCGCTTCATATTGCGGCGTAACCTGCAACGGGCCACCGAGATGGGCTACACGTTCTATGTCGGCCCTGAGCTCGAATACTTCTACTTCGCTGACTCCGAAAGCACGGAGATCCTGGATACCGGCGGTTATTTCGATCTCACGCCCCTCGACGCGGCCACTGACCTGCGCCGGGAGACGGTCCTTACCCTGGAGGCCCTCGGCATACAGGTGGAGGCCTCCCACCACGAGGTGGCCCCTTCCCAGCACGAGATCGACCTCCGCTACACCGACGCCCTGACCATGGCCGACAACACCATGACCTACCGGCTAGTGGTCAAAGAGGTCGCCACCAAGTACAGCGTCTATGCGACCTTCATGCCCAAGCCCCTGGGCGACCAGAACGGTTCCGGCATGCACGTCCACCAGTCGCTCTTCAAGGGCGAACGCAACGCCTTCTTCGACCCCAAGGACCCCTACCATCTTTCCGACATCGCCCGCAAGTACATTGCGGGCCTCTTGCGCCACGCCAAGGAGATCACCCTGGTCACCAACCAATGGGTCAACTCCTACAAGCGGCTAGTGCCGGGCTTCGAGGCCCCCGTCTACCTGTCCTGGGCCCGGCGCAACCGCTCCGACCTCATCCGCGTGCCGGAGTACAAACGCGGCAAGGAGAACGCCACGCGCATCGAGTACCGGGGGGCGGATCCCGCCTGCAACCCGTATATCGCCTTCGCCGCCATGCTGGCCGCTGGCCTGGAAGGCATCGAGAAGAACTACCCCTGCCCGGAGCCGGTAGAGGAGAACGTCTTCGAGATGACCGAGCAGGAGCGCAAGGAGCGGGGGATAGACCACCTGCCGGGGAGCCTCTGGGAGGCCATCGAGTATGCCGAGGGCAGTGAGCTGCTGCGCCGCTGCCTGGGAGACCACCTCTTCGAGAGCCTCATCGCCAACAAGAAGATCGAGTGGAGTAACTTCCGCCGCCACGTCACGGACTACGAGCTGAAGCGCTATCTCCCCATCCTCTAGCGGGCCGCATCC
>DAOUBD010000012.1:0-118977 GCA_034432935.1 Dehalococcoidia bacterium
CGATGAGCCAGCGGTAACGTTCGAGCTGTTCGGCCAAGGCTCCTTTTCTCCAAAGCGGAGGGTGTTTGGACTATAGCCAGCAGGGCGCAGTGCGTCAAGCGCTGAGGCACGCAATGATATACTCGAGTTGCCGTCGCAGGAGGTGCGGTTCTTGCTTGCCCGTAATCTAATCTCTATCACTGACCTGGCCCCCCAAGACCTGGAGGGCATCATCCGTCTGGCGCAGGCGCTGAAGGGGCCCGCCCCTCGAAGGCAGCCTTCCCTTGCTGGCAAGACGTTGGCGCTCCTTTTCGAGAAACCTTCCCTCCGTACACGCGTTTCCTTTCATGTAGCGATGCGACAACTGGGGGGCGATTGCATCTACCTTTCGCCGGCAGAGGTCGGCCTGGGCCAGCGGGAGAGCGTCGCCGATGTGGCACGGACCCTTAGCCGCTATGTGGACTGCATCGCCGCCCGCACCTTCAGGATGGGCACCGTGGAAGAGCTGGCCCGGAACGCTCGGGTGCCAGTCATCAACGCCCTGAGCGATCGCGAGCATCCTTGTCAGGCCCTGGCAGACCTGCTGACGATCCAGGAAAAGAAGGGCGGACTTAGGGGGGCTACGATCGCTTTCATAGGCGATGGCAACAACGTCGCCGCTTCCTTGGCCCTGGGGGCAGCCATGGCGGGGGCGCGCTTCATCATCGCCTCGCCTCCCGGGTACGAGTTGCCCAGCGATCTATTGGCGCGCGCTGCTGCCCTCGCTGGCCAGTCCGGCGGGAGCGTGCGGCAGGTGCGGGAGCCAGCCGAGGCTGCCCGGGATGCCGACGTCGTGTATACCGACGTTTGGGCCAGCATGGGCCAAGAGCACGAGGCTGACATCCGCAGGCAGGCCTTTGCAGGCTATAGGGTGGACGCCGGCCTTATGGCCCTCGCCAAGCCCGGCGCAATCTTCATGCACGACCTCCCGGCCCACCGGGGTGAAGAGGTCACCGATGACGTTATCGATGGCCCCCAGTCGGTGGTGTTCGATCAGGCGGAGAACCGGATGCACGCCCAAAAGGCGCTGCTGGCCCTGCTTCTCGGCGCCGAGGTGTGAGTGACATGGGGATCTGGGATAGCGTACAGGGCGCCCTGCGCGATCTCGATGCCGCGAGCATCGTCGATATCATCACCATCGCCGTCATCATCTACCTCGTCCTCCTGCTCCTCAAGGGCACGACGGCCATGTCCCTCATACGGGGCATCGTCATCATCGTGGTCGCTGGCGTCGTCCTTACGCAGGTGCTGGAGCTGACGGTCCTGGACTGGCTCCTACGCAATTCGTTTCCGGCACTCCTCGTCGCCATCCCCATCATCTTCCAGCAGGAGATCCGGCGGTTTCTGGAGCGCCTGGGGCGGAGCGGACGCTGGCCGTGGCCTGGGCGCGCCTTGTATGAAGGCGTCGTGGACATGGTGACGGAGGCGACGTTGCAGATGGCCGAAAGGCGCCACGGCGCCATCATTGTCATCGAGCGGGAGACCGGTCTAGAGGAGCTTATCGACACCGGCATAAAGCTGGACGCCGCTATCTCGGTCCAGCTGTTGAAGAGCATCTTCTATCCCAACTCTGCATTGCACGACGGCGCTGTCATAATTCGCGAAAACCGCGTCGTCGCCGCTAGCTGCACTCTCCCCCTCTCCGAACGCATCGACGCCGAGTTCCACGGTACCCGTCACCGCGCCGCCCTCGGCGTCAGCGAGAGGACCGACGCCGTCGCGGTGGTCGTATCGGAAGAGACGGGGGCCATCTCAGTGGCCGCCAACGGCAGGATCATCAGCAACCTTGACGGCCCGCGCCTGCGCGCCATCCTGCGCAGCCTCCTTCTGCCATCGGCGGAGATGGAACGTCCCGGTGGCCGCCGCCTGCCGAGACTGAGCCGCTAGCCACGAGGTAGCCATGGCACTCCTCCGGAAAGTCCTGCGGGAAACCGGCCAGTTCCTGGCCCCTGCTGTGCTGCCCCTTGTCAGATCGGTCCGGCAGAACAGTGGGCTGGCCGTGCTCTCCGTCGTGCTTGCCTTCGGCCTCTGGATCGTCGTCACCAACTCCCAAAACACCGTCCGCACTCGTGTCCTGCCTGTAGACATCCCCGTTGCGGCCGTCGATCTCCCGTCAGACCTGGCCATCGCCGAGAACCTGGCGCCAGTACGCGTGCGCATCCGGGTCGAGGATAGCGTATTCCAGAGCCTCACGGCGGCCGACTTCGAGGCCACGATAGACTTGGAAGGGTTGTCGGTCGGCGACTACGAGCTACCGGTGAAGGTGCGTGCCTTGACCAACCGGGGGGGCCTGCGCATTGAGGATGTGCTGCCTTCCAAGATAGGAGTGAAGCTGGTGCAACTGGCTGGAAAGTCGGTGCCGGTGAACGTCGAGGTGCGGGGCGAACCACCGGCGGACTTCACCATGGCCCCCCCCGTGGTGCAGGACTCCGTAGCCGACGTGCTGGGCCCTGCTGCCAAGGTGAGCCGGGTCACCCAGGTGGTGGCCTCCGTCGATATCGCTGGCCGCACCGAGTCCGTGGACCAGGCCGCGCGGCTCCAGCCAAGGGATCAGAATGGCGTGTTGGTCAGCGGCGTCTCGGTGGAGCCCTCCTTCACCCAGATCAAGGTGGAGATAAAACAGACGGTGTATCGCAGGGCGCTTGTCGTCAGCCCTCAGATCGTCGGGACCCCCGCCGCCGGCTACAACCTGGTGGGCATCAGCTCTGCGCCCTCCGTGGTGACGGTAACCGGCCCCCGTTCCTTTATCGAGCAGGCCGCCTCTATCCGGACCCAGCCTATCGACATCAGCGGGGCTAAGAGCGATGTGGTCCGCAGCGTCTCCCTGGATGTGCCGGCGGGGGTCGAGGTCCTGGGGGGAGTGAACGTGACGGTTAGCGTGAACATAAGCGAGGCCTACGGGGAGATCACGACGGCTGTCCCCGTATCCGCCAGCGGGATATCCAACGGGCTAAACGTGAGCGGGCCGCTGCCCTCGGTGGTGGTGGTTCTCTACGGGCCGCTGCCCAAGCTGCTGGAGCTGGCGCCAGACGATGTGGCGGCGGCCGTCGACCTCAAGGACCAGGGCCCAGGGGTCCACAAGGTGAAGGTCAAGGTCGCAGCCCCCGCCGGCATCGAGGTGAGATCGGTGGCGCCAGAGGAGATAGAGGTCTCCCTACAGAGGAGCTCGCCGTGATGGGCTCTACCGTGGAGACAAGAGCTGCCCGCCCCAGCCTGAGCAAGCCGGTGGTGGCCATCGTCGGCCGGCCTAACGTAGGGAAGTCAACCCTCTTCAACCGCCTCGTGGGCGGCCGGCGGGCCATCGTGGAGGACATACCGGGGACTACCCGCGACCGCCTCTACGGCGACGCCGAGTGGCGGGATAGGGCCTTTACCGCGGTGGACACAGGGGGGCTCGATCCCCAGGCTGAGGAGGGCTACTCAGCCCTCATCCGGGAGCAGGTGGCCATCGCTGTGGCCGAGGCAGACGTCATCGTGTTCGTGGTGGATGCTGGCGCCGGGCTTACCCCCGCCGATCAGGAGATCGCCGGCATAGTGCGGCGGGCCGCCAAGCCCGTCCTTCTGGTCGCCAACAAGGCCGACAACGAACGCCGCCGGGAGGCTGCGGTGGAGTTCTTTGAGTTGGGGCTGGGCGAACCCATAGCTATCAGCGCCTACCACGGTCAGGGCATACGGGAGCTTCTCGATGCCGTGCGGCCTCTTCTGCCTCCGGCGGCTGCCGAGGCGCCGCCAGAGGCGCTGCGTTTGGCCATCGTAGGACGGCCCAACGTAGGGAAATCGGCGCTGGTAAACGCCATTCTGGGTCAGGAAAGGGTGATGGTCAGCCCTGAGGCCGGCACCACTCGGGACGCTGTAGACACCCCGTTCGCCTATCGCGGCCGGCACCTCGTGCTAATCGATACCGCCGGGATCAGGCGGCCCGGGCGCGTCGATAGAGGGGTCGAAAGATATAGCGTAATGCGGGCCCGCGAAGCTATCGAGCGCTGCGATGTCGCCATCCTCGTCCTGGACTCAACCCAAGGGTTGGCCGCGCAGGACCTCCACATAGCAGGCCATATCGCTGGCGCCTACAAGGGGATGGTCGTGGCGATCAACAAGTGGGACCTCCAGGAGGACTCGGACGAGAACCGCCAGGAGTTCGCCGGCCGGGTGCTCGGCCGCCTGCGCTTCGCCCCTTGGGCGCCCCTGGCCTTCGTCTCCGCCAAGACGGGCCTAAACATCGAGGGGCTTCTAGACCTGGCCTTAGAGGCCGGTGATATGCGCTCCACGCGCATCCCCACTTCTGAGGTCAACGCCGTCGTGCGGGAGGCGGTCTCCGCACACCCGCCCTCGGCCAAGGGCCGGCGCGTGCCGCGGATAAAGTACGCCACCCAGGCCGGGGTGAGGCCGCCCACGTTCGTGTTCTTCACCAACGACGCCAATCTGATACATTTTTCGTACCGGCGGTACCTTGAGAACGCCCTCCGCAGGCGGTTCGGTTTCGAGGGTACCGCCATCAAGCTGGAGTTCAGGAGCAGGAGTCAATGAACCTCTTCGAGCTGGCGGGGGTCGTGGTTGTCTCCTACCTTATCGGCGCTGTGCCCATGGGCTATATCGCCGGCCGCGTCCTGCGAAATATCGACATAAGAGACTACGGTAGCGGGGTCATCGGGGCCACGAATGTCCTGCGGGTGCTGGGCAAAGAGGCCTTCGTGGCAGTGCTCGTCGCCGATGCTCTCAAGGGCTACGTGCCGGTGCTCACGGTCTGGTACCTGTTTCACACCCATGACCTCCAGGTGGCATCCGGCATCGCCGCTGTCCTGGGCCATGACTACCCCGTGTATATCGGGTTCCGCGGGGGCCGCGGCGTAGCCACATCCTTCGGTGTCTATGCGGCCCTGGCCATGCCCCTCTTCGTCGCCCTGGTTGCCCTCGGCCTCTTCATCGCCTTGACCCTGCGCTACATGTCCGTCATGTCCATGGTAACGGTCCCCCTGGGGGCTCTCGTCTTGCTTCTGTTGGCCGTCTTTCACGCCGGTGATGACTTCACCTACACGAAGACCATCTTCGGCGCCTTCGCCACATTCTTCGTCTTCCTCACCCATGTTCCCAACATCAAGCGCCTCATCCGGGGCACCGAACCGAAGATCGGCCAGGGAGGCGAGAAACGGGCCGCCAAGCGCCATCCTCGGGCAGCCTGAATTTGGCCTGCTCCCCAGCGGGGCGGCCACGACGTGCTCCTTTCGATATAAAATAGACGGAGAGATGGTTATTGGGGTGAAACGCCCACTCATCGCAAAGGGCGCCCACGGTCTGCCGCCCATCGCTGCCACCGGCGAGGAGGCGCGCTGGGCTCTCGGCGCCGTACGGGTTGCGGCGCAGATCGAGAGGGTGGCAGCGGCGGCAGGGGGATAGGCGTGGACTTCGAGGACTACTTACGTGAGCTTGCCGATACGTCGGCCCGCCTGAGGGTGGCGGGCCTACGGCACCTCTCCTCCCTAAGCGCCGAACGCCGGCAGATGCTTGACCAAGCCTGGCCCGGCATCGATGTCCGTCGCCGCCGTAGCATCGTCCAGCAGCTTGCCGACCTGGCCGAGGACAACGTCGACTTGAACTTCGATGCCGTTTTCTTGCGCGGCCTGAAGGACGATGACGCGCAGGTGCGCCTGACCTCGGTGCGAGGACTCTGGGAGCACGAAGGAACTGACGTCATCTCGGTCCTCCTGCAACTCCTGGAAGGCGACCCCGACGTAGGGGTCCGCGCCGAGGCAGCGTTAGCCCTGGGGCGCTTCGTCATGCTATCGGAGTTTGGCCGTCTGCGGCAGCGGTACTTCGCGGAGGTCGAGGCCGGCCTGCGTAGGGTCTTGGAAGACCACGGCGAGGCCGAGGAGGTACGGGCCAGGGCCCTTGAGGCCATCGGCCCCCACGATGAGCCCTGGGTACGGCAGGCGATCCGTGAGGCCTATGAAAGCGGTGCCCATCGGCTCAAGGTGAGCGCCATCTACGCCATGGGTCAGAGCTGTGAGGCCCGGTGGCTGCCTCTTCTCCTACGGGAAATGGCCAGTGAAGACCCGGAGATCCGGTACGAAGCAGCCGTGGCCTGCGGGTCGCTGGGCGATCCATCAGCCGTGCCCCACCTCCTGCCTCTGCTCGACGACCTTGACCCAGAGGTGCAACAAGCCGCTATCGCCGCCCTGGGTGAGATAGGCGGCCCAGGGGCCAAGGCAGCGCTTCTAGATCTGGTCGCCGGGCCGCCGGGCCCGGTAAGAGAGGCGGCCATCTCGGCGCTGGCGGGGATCGACTTCGAGGAAGACCCCCTGGGCTTCAGGTTCCGTTAGCACCATGCTAGCGCGAGGAGGCAGGCTGCCAGTCCAGACGGCGGTCTCCGCCGGCGGCGTAGTGTACCGCCAGGGGCCGCGCGGCATGGAGGTAGTGCTCTGCGGCCGCGACAGGGATGGCGTGTGGGGCTTGCCCAAAGGCACCCCTGCCCCAGGCGAATCGATGGAAGACACCGCCATCCGGGAGGTATCCGAAGAGACCGGCTTGCAGGTCAAGATCATCGGTAAGATCGGCACCATTCAGTACTGGTTCTCCCGGAATGGGGTGCGCTACCACAAGTGGGTCCACCACTACCTCATGGAGGCCATCGGTGGGGATACCGCGGCCCACGATGTGGAGTACGATAGGGTAGAGTGGTTCCCCATCGAAGCAGCTTCCAAGGTGCTGAGTTTCAAGAACGAGGTCAAGATGGTGGAAAAGGCGCGGGCTATGGTCCAAGGGGGGAGTTAGGGTGTTCCCGAGGGATGACGTGTTCGCCCGGGGCCGCCGGACTATCATCCGGCGCAAACGCCTGGCCGACGCCGCCGAGGAGTACCGGTGGCGCGCCGATCCGGAGCTGGCCCTGTTCGACGCAGCCCGCCCCGTCCAAGTGCCCTTCGACAGCTACCAGCGCAACTGGTGCTTTGACTTCCGCTTCACTGATATGCCCGGCCGTTCCTTCGCCATCGAGGACGAGTATGGCCGCCACATAGGCAATATCATGTACTACAACGTCGACAACGAGCGCGGCGAGGCCGAGGTCGGCATCAGCATCGGCGAACGCAGCCACTGGTCGCAGGGTTACGGCAGCGACGCCCTGGAGAGCTTCGTCCGGGCCTTGCTCCAGGGCGGCGGACTGAAGAGGCTCTATCTCCACACGCTTGACTGGAACGCCCGGGCTCACCGGGCTTTCCGTAAGGCAGGGTTCGAGGCCTGCGGCACGTCCTGGCGCGACGGCCACACCTTCGTCGTTATGGAGCTGCTACGTGCGGGGCGGGCCGAGCCCTCCCCACGGCTGCCGGTGCCAAGGTAGGGCGCCCGCCTCGGCGGAGGCGAAGCGCCGCCCGTCGCTTGCGACGCGCTAGGCGCTGGCCGCCGGCGCCGGCCGGCCCGGTATCTCGAGGTCGTCCGGAGGGGGAGCCGGATTCGGGATGCCCGCCATGAGCTGAGTGGGGACGAGGACTGCCAGCTCCTCCACCGTCCACTTGCCGTCCTTATGAATCTCGCGGATCGCTGTCTCCTCGTGGGCCAACGACACCACGCCCCCGGCCACGTGGAAGATCTTGCCGTTAACGTTCCAGGCATCGTCTGTGCAGAGCCAGACCGTCATAGGTGCCACGTGCTCCGGCGTCGGCTCCACCAAGAGCTGGGCCGAGGCGCTGGTCTGCTGCATCCCCCTGGCCGCACGCAGAGCCCGGGCGCTGTCCGGTATCTGGGCGATCATGCGAGTCTGGGCGCCAGGCGCGATGGCGTTGCAGGTGACGCCGTACCGGCCTAGATCCCGCGCCACCACCCTCGTGAGCCCGGCGATACCGGCCTTGGCCGCCCCGTAGTTCGCCTGGCCAGAGTTGCCGCGCAGGCCGGAGATCGAGGAAAAGTTCACAATCCTGCCGTAACGCTGCTGCCGCATGAGCACCGAGGCGGGCTTGATGGTGTTGAAATGTCCCTTCAAGTGCACCGCAATGACCGCATCCCACTCCTCCTCCGTCATGTTGAAGATCATGCGGTCTCGCAAGATGCCCGCCACGTTGATCAGGATATCGATGCGGCCGAAGGTGTCGACGCACTGGCGGATCATGTTCTCGCCGCCCTGGACGTCGGCCACCGAGTCGTAGTTGGCCACCGCAGTGCCGCCGGCCGCCCGGATCTCCTCTACCACCTGGTCCGCTGGTCCGTTATCGTGGCCCGTGCCGTCCACGTTTACCCCCGGGTCGTTAACCACTACCCTGGCTCCCTCTCGAGCCAGAAGCATGGCCACCGCGCGGCCGATGCCGCGGCCGGCGCCGGTCACCACCGCATTGCGTCCTTCCAGTCTTCCTGCCATTCTCAGCACCTCTTCTCTTCTCTTGCGCCGCGCCGCTCCCTACGAAGCGGCGACCTTCGGCCGGCCCGGCACCTCGATATCGGGGGCAGGCGGAGCCGGATTGCGGGTGCCCTCCAGGATCGTGGGTACCATCTTTGAAAGCTCATCCAGGGTCCACATGCCCCGCTTGAAGATGGTCCGCCAAGGCACAGGATGCTGGAGGACCGCGACGGTGCCCCCGTAGACGTGGAAGATCTGGCCGTTGATGTTCCAGGCATCGTCTGTTGCCAGGTAGCAGGCCATCGGCGCCACCCAGTCGGGGTCGTACTGTTGTATCTCCTCGCCAGGCCGCGGCACCGTGGCCGTAAGCCGCGTCCAGGCCCGTGGGGCGATGGCGTTGCAGGTCACCCCGTAGCGTCCCAGGTCCCGGGCGACCACGCGCGTTAGGCCGGCTATGCCGGACTTTGCAGCCCCGTAATTCGCCTGCCCAGCGTTGCCCCAGAGGCCAGACTCCGACGTGAAGTTTATGATCCGGCCGTAGCGCTGCTGCCGCATGAGGACCGAGGCGGGCTTTATGGTATTGAAGTGTCCCTTCAGGTGGACGGCGATCACCTCGTCCCACTCCTGCTCCGTCATGTTGAAGATCATACGGTCCCGCAGGATCCCGGCGTTGTTGACCAGGATGTCGATCCGGCCGAAGTTGTCCAGAGCCGTCTGGATGATGGCCTCGCCGCCCTGCACCGTCGCAACAGAATCGTAGTTGGCGACTGCCGTGCCCCCTGCGGTCCTGATCTCCGCCACCACCTGGTCGGCCGGGCCGTTGTCATGGCCCGTGCCGTCAGGATTTACGCCGGGGTCGTTGACCACCACCTTGGCGCCCATCTCCGCCATCATCAGGGCGATGCCCCGGCCAATGCCTCTCCCAGCGCCGGTGATGACCGCTACCTTACCGTCAAGCGCACCCATGTTGGCCTAACCTCCCCCCTGTTGTCCTAGCCGCCCTTGGAGGGCAGTTCGACCGTCGCCGTTCCGGGGGTCGTCTTGTTGCCTTCCGGGTCCTCGGTCCACACCTCGAGATCAACCAGATGCCGCCCGTTCTCGCTCCGTTTTCCTTTGACCACGCCCTTGCATATGACGTCGCGGTTGATCATGTCCATCCCGCGGTACTGGCAGGCGACGCGCCTCACGAAGCCCTTCTCTCCGACCCATTCGTGGAGCATACGGCCCAAGAGCGCGTGCTTCAGCGCCCCGTGGACGATCCGTTCCGGCAGGCCGGTAGCCTGAGCGAAGTCCTTATCGTAATGGATCTGGTAGTAGTCGCCGGAGCCGGCGGCCCACCAGACCAACCTCTGGGCGTCGCAGTGCTGCACCAGCGTTGGCACAGCGTCCCCTTCCTTCACGTCCTCGAAGTAGACTTGCGCCATGGTTTCCTCCCTCGTGTGCGCGCTACATCAGTAGCGGATAGCCGTGCCGCGGACGATAGCGACCACCTTGCCAGCCTGGTTCTTGTACGTGGTCTCGACGTTCACGATGAGCATAGGGCCCATCCGGCCCTCACGCTCCGTGAGCCCCGTAAGCTTCGTGGTCGCTGTGAGCCTATCGCCCGAGCAGACCGTGTCGAAGTATTCGATGTCGGTGCCCCCGTTGAGAATGCGCTTGTAGGGGACGTCGAGACGGAAGGCCTCGGGTATCGGCGGCGGCTTGTTGGGGTCGTAGATGGGGTGGCCTAAGAAGCCGATGGGCGCCACCAAGCCGCGATACCCCTTGCTCTTGGCGTGGGCTTCATCGTAAAAGATGGGGTCCTTGTACCCCACAGCCCTCGCGAACTGGCGGCAGCCCAGGTTGTCCACCTCATGCGTCACGGGCTCCGATTCGCGGCCGATGGCGGCGCGCATCTCATCGGTGATGACAGAAGCGGACTGGGTCATGGCGGACCTCCTTGACCGGAAACAGGAGCCGGCTGCCCGAGACCCGCGAGGACGATCCTCTTAGCTCCAGGCAGGTGCCGCCTCCATGCCTTCTAACCTTAACGTGCGCGTCAGGGAGCATACGACAGAGACGAGAGTGTGTCAAACGTCCCCGGAACGACCTCCGCCCCGCGCGAGGAAAGATTCCACCCGCGGCTCTTCGATGGCCACGGCGCCGCTGCTCGCGGCCCAGGCCACACCAAGGGAGTACAGGGCGAGCACCGCCGAACGCAGGAGCAGGGCCACGCCGGCCAGGGCCAGGATTCCGCCGAAGGTTGCGGGCTTGCGGGACAGCGGCGCCAGCGGCCGCGGCAGCGACACGGCGGCCCCAGGCGTACGCCAGGCCCAGAGGGCGAGGGCTGCTCCAGCGATGGCTATCGGGATGCCCGCAAACCTCCCCTTCCCTACCGGCAGCCGCGGGATCCTCTGACGCCTCTCGAAGGACAGCAGGGCCGAGGGCACGGAGATGAGCCAGACTCGGGATGAAAGCCGCCGGGGCACCGGCAAGCGCTGAAAGAACTCCATTGGCGTCCCGCATTATGGCCTATCGCTCGGGGGAAACGCAATCTATCAACCCACGGCCTGGCACCCCCTGTTGTATCATGGCCCCAGGATGGTCACGCAGGGCGCGAGAGCTGCGTTGGCGGCAGTAGTGGTGCTGGTATCGGGGCTGCTGGCCGGCTGTGGCGGCGGCGGCCGTCAGGACCCCTTGGCCGGCGCCAGCGTCACGCCTTCGCAGACGATACAGGTGTCCAGCCTTGCCTTCACGTCCGGTGCCGCCATACCGAAGGAGTACACCTGCGACGGCTTCGATGCCTCCCCGGCCCTCAGTTGGAAGGTCGTGCCGCAGGGCACGCGCTCCCTGGCCGTGATCGCCGATGATCCCGACGCCGGCGGCTTCGTCCACTGGGTGGTGTATGCGATTCCCCCTTCCTTCGAAGGCTTGCCTGCCAGAGTGCAGCCTGACGCTGTGGACTTTCGTCAGGGGAAGAACAGCTTCGGCAAGACCGGCTATGGCGGGCCCTGCCCGCCCAAAGGCTCGCAGCACACCTACCGCTTCCGCGTTTACGCTTTGGACGCGGAGATCTTTCTCAAGGCGGGGAGCGACGCCAAGGAAGTAGTCGAAGCGATGAAGGGCCATATCTTGGCCTTCGGGGAGCTCACCGGGACGTATGCGCGGTGAGGCCTGGCGGGGCTAGCGCAAGATAACCGGTCGGAAGCGCCCCGAGTGCAGGGCCTGGATCAAGTCATCGAGGCCCCGTACTGGCGCCTCGAACTCGGTGGCGCAACGGGCCACGTCGGCCCTGTCATGGGCGTCGCTGCCTGCGACAGCCGGTAGCGCCAGGCGCTGGCATACCTCTTGCGCGAAGGCGTTCTCCCGCTGGCTGCCGCGCCCATTGTGCGCCTCCATAGCGCATACGTGGCGATAGGCTGGGTTGTTCACCGCCCGTTCTAGGGCCGCTAGCCAGGCCGGCCCTCCGCGGGGGTCCTCGCCTCGCAGGAGCTCCCAAGGCAGTTGCCGCCGGTACGGGTGGGCGGCCACCATCGCACCGCCCGCGGCAACGACCAAGGAGACGAGGTCCTTCGTCCGGTGCATGCCGTATACGTAGCGCTCCAGCCCGAACACCAGGAAGTGGCCGTCCTCCGTGTTCACCTCTATGCCAGGGATGACCACAAAACGATGGCGCAGCGCCAGCCGGCGCACCTCCTCATGGTTCCAGAAGAAGTCATGCTCTGTCAGGCAGACGCCGTCCAGCCCGGCCTCCTTGGCTGCCTCGATTAAGACGTCCGCCGTAAGCGAGCTGTCGTGGGAGAGGGGTTGGGTGTGAGTATGCAGGTCGATAAGCATCGCCTACAACGGCCCTCCGCGGCGTGGGACGCGCAGTCCTGCTGGCGCCCCGCATCCTGTGGCGGATCTGGGCCTTCCCGTCCGGCCTCCGTAGCCCGTCATTCCACGCCTAGGATCAGGGTGCCGGTCGAGGACAGCACCCCGCCCGTGCCATTGACCAGGGCCAGCCGGGCATTGGGTACCTGCCTAGGCCCGCACTCGCCCCGCAGTTGGCGCACCGCCTCGATGAGGAGGAAGATGCCGTACATACCTGGGTGGGTGTATGACAGGCCACCGCCGTTGGTGTTCAGAGGGAACTCGCCGCCCGGCGCCGTTCGCTGCCCCGAGACAAAGGCCCCGCCCTCGCCGGGTTTGCAGAACCCCAACGCTTCGAGGGTCACCAAGACCGTGTACGTAAACGAGTCGTATACCTCGACTACGTCGATGTCCTCGTGGCGGACGCCTGCCATGGCGAACGCCCGCGGCCCCGATATCCTGGCCGGAGTGGTGGTCAGGTCCGGCATGTTGGCGATGGAGGCGTGGGTTGTGGCTTCCCCGGAGCCCAGTACCCATACCGGCTTCTTCTTCAGGTCTCGGGCCCGCTCCGCTGACGTCACCACTACCGCGCCCCCGGCATCGGTCACCAAGCAGCAGTCCAGCAGGTGGAAGGGGTACGTTATCCACCGGGAAGACAGGACGTCATCGATAGTGATGGGGTCCCGCATCAGAGCCTTGGGGTTCAGCATCGCCCACTTGCGAGTGGCGACGGCGATCTCGGCCAACTGCTCGTGCGTCGTGCCGTACTGGTGCATGTGGCGCATGCAGGCCAGGGCGTAGTGGGTCGCGGGGCCGCCCACATGGTACGGGCTCTCGAACTGCTCTTGTGGCGACCATGGGTCACTGGGAAACCGGGGCCCTCCTCGCAGTCGCATGGAGTGCCCGCTTTGCCCATGAGTGATCAGGGCCACGTCGATGAGCCCCTGGGCGATGGCTGCGGCCGCGTGCTCCACATGGATCACAAATGACGAGCCGCCAACGGAGGTGCTGTCCGTGTAGGTCGGCTGGATGCCTAGGTACTCAGCCAGCAGTAGGCTGGGGTGCCAGCCAGCCCCGGCCGTAAAAATGGCGTCCACCTCCGACTTGTCGATCCCCGCATCAGCCAGGGCATTGCGGGCCGCCTCGGCGTGCAGTTGCAGCGGCGACTTGTGGGGCACGATGCCGATCTCATCGGACTCATCGACGCCCACTATGGCCACCTTGCGGAAGAAGCCAGCCTTCTCCCTATCAGTGAACGCTTCTCCCGGCATCACACCTCCTTTAGGTCTGCAATAACTGCTCCGCTGGCCGTGGCCAGGGCCCCAGGCGGCGCTGCGAAAACGCTGTCCGGCGTGCCCGCCGCTGCCCAGACGGTCTCGTAGGCCAGCAGGTCGCGATCAAAATAGGTCGGCAGAGGGGTTCTGTGGCCGAAGGGCGGCACGCCGCCGGCAACGAACCCGGTTATCTCCCGCACCTGCTCCGCGCTGGCCGGATGTACCTTCTGGGCTCCGGTCAGGTGCTTCAGCGCCGTCAACGAGACCCGGTTCGAGCCGGACACCAGACATAGGAGCGGCTCGCCGTCTGCGAGGAACACGATGGACTTCGCGATCTGGCCCAAGTGCGCGCCGATGGCCTCGGCTGCATCTCGGGCCGTGCGGGTCCCCTGGGGAAAAGTCCGTACCTCGACCTCCAGCCCCAGGCGCCGGCCGGCATCGGCTACAGCCCGGCAGGCAGGGGGCAGCGTCATACCTCTTTCGCAAGGGGCCGGAACTTGGGGAGAGAGATCTCCCCGGTGATGTCCTCGAACACGGCTTCCACGGGCAAATCGCAGCGGATCTTGGCCGGGTCGGGCTCGACGCCCACGATGTTTGTGTAGATGCGGGGGCCCTCCTCCAGCTCCACAATGGCGCTGACGTAAGGTATGTCCTGGGCCCAGGCGGGGTGCCAAGCCCGGTAGTGAATGCCAAAGGAGTAGATCCTGCCACGCCCACTGGCCCGGCGCCACTCCACGTCCCAGCTAAAGCACTGGGGGCAGAAGTCCCGTGGGTAGAAGTAGAACCGCTGGCACTGGCGGCAGAAAGGCAGCCAGAGCTCGTGCTTCTTGCAGCCCTCCCAGTAACGGCGCGACTCCGGAGCCGGCGATGGTATAGGTTTGGCGTAAGTACTGTCAGGCATGATCCCTAACCTTAACGTTAACTCCCTATAACCTTTACTTCCGGATGGTAGGGGGAGCCTGCGGCGGCTGTCAAGGAAGCGACTGGGGGCCCGAGCGAAGGGGCCCCCAGTCGCCAGGGAGGGTATGCGGCGTGCTGACCGTCTAAGGTTCACCGCGCGGCCGCTGGGCGCTGGCCGACGCGGAAGGGATCTCTCTCTTGATCTGGTCCAGGATTTCCATCGCCATGCGGACGTCCAGCTCGCCGACTGGAGCCCTAGGATAGGCAAAGCGAGCATCGTCCATCTGTTCCAGCCGGGCTATCGTCTCTTCTGCCCACTGGATCTGGGCCCTGTTCTGGGCCATGGCCGCGTCCAGAGTGAGGTTCCAGAAGAACGCCTCATGCCCGAGGCCGATGCGGTTAGCCAGGCTCTCGATGATGGCGCACCCGCGCTCGTACATGGCGGTGGCTTCCCGCAACTCCTCCACACGGTGGCGGAGGACCCGGATGAGGTCTTCCCGCCGTAGGGCCGAGCCGAAGAACAGCTTGATCATTAGAGGTTCGCGGACCTGGTCTGTGCTGGCTGGCCGCGAGAGCCAATCTACCAGCTCGCGGCGGCCGTCCTCAGTAATGGTGTAGACCTTCCGGTTGGGGCGGTCGGCTTGCACCTGCACCCGCATCTCCACGAGCCCTTCAGCCTCCATCTGCTTGAGGCTCGGATATATCTGGCTCAGCTCCGCATTCCAGAAGTGGGCCACGGAGACGTCGAAGAACTTCTTGATCTCGTAGCCGGTCATCGGGCCGTAACTGAGGAACCCCAAGAGCGCGTGCTTCAGCGACATGGATCCATACCCCCTGGGCGTCTGTCTGTGATCCTGCCTAGCTGTGGCTAGCTGTACCTAGCTTACACCCTCGCCGGCCACGCGCGACTTCGCCGAACAGCCCGCGTACTCCAAACACGATGCGCTGTTTCAAGGCAGGCCAGAAGAGGCGGCGCGCGCCGCCCGGCCTCCTAGCGGCCCTGGCCTCCCTTTCGCGCTGCTGCATCGTGACGTAAACCAGCTCGTTGGGCACGAAGTCCATCATGGCAGCACCTCGCTTATGAGCACGACTATATACATCGCTTCCGATATAGCACGATTCCTACTATCTGTCAAGGGAATATCGCGCTGCCATTGCACGTCCGGTGTGAAGCATATCTTGACATCTGTTATGACTAACCGTATATTGAGGCTCTGATCGGGATGCCGATGACGATGGTGTTGCAGGTTTCACGGGACGAGGTACGGGCCGCTGTGAAGGGTATCATCGCCTCCATCAAGGAGGTTCCCAATCCGCAGGACATACCCGATGATATCCCCCTCTTCGGTGACGAGCCGGCGGGCCTCTCGACCCTCCAACTGGACTCGCTCGATGCCCTAGACCTCGCCTTGGCTCTAAGGGAACGCTTCGATCCCATTGGCGAACGTCTGGAGAGATTACTGAGCGGCGAAGGGGACCTCCAGGCGCTGGCAACGGTCAATAAGATGGTGGACTTTATCCTGTCCGCCGCATCACAAGAGGAGCCCATACATTCTGCCCTTGACCGGCCCGGGGCAGCAGACACTCGGCGAGGGCCGGGCTAGCAACCAAGGGGGTGCGCGCTATGATCCGTTTTCTCCTCTCCCTCATCTTCCGGGGCCAGGCCCGGGAGCCGGAGGCGTTCGATTCCCTGCCTACCTGCACTTTGTGGACGCCCATCGTGCCCGGGGGTCAGTAGGGTCTCTAGCCGGCCGGCCAAGACTCGCCTCTTTCAGGGACACCCTTAGGTAGAGCTAGGCGTCAGCCCGTCGGTCCCCGGGCCGCGGGGGCGGCTGGGGCTGCCTTGTTTCATGCTAGCCAGGGCGCGCTTCGACCAATACGCGGCGGCGGAGTTCGCCCTGTCGCACCCTCGCCTGGCCGCCGCCCTACAGGCGATTCCCTACCCGGCGTTGCACCGGCTTCTGGCCGGCGCTACCTGGTTGGAGACATGGCTGCGCTGGCCCCTGAAGACCATCAAGATGTCTGAGGGGTTGGCCGCGGCCTTTGCCGCCATCGATCCCGATGGCCGGCGCTTTGGGCTTACCGATGAGGTGCGCCGGCGCTTCTGGCGCAACCGGATGTATCTGGAGACGGCCGACCTCTTCGTGCTGCTGGCGAGCCTGGACAAGGCGGCTTTCCGGCGCAGAGCGATCGCCGTCGAGGGCCACGATCTTCTTCTTCTGGCGCGCGACAAAGGGCCCGGCGCCATCGTTCTCGGCTTTCGTTTGGGGGTGTATCCCTTGCTGCCGCTGGCCCTCGGGGCTATGGGCCACGAGGTCACGATGGTTGTGGGCGCCGAGCCCCTCGCTGGCCTCGGCAAGGCCCTCGGCGGCCGGTTTGCCCCGGCCTCGGCGCGCCGGGTGCGTTACCTTAGCGCACGCGACCCCTTGGTTTTGGCCCGCTGCCGTGAGGCCCTCGACGCGCGCGGCGTGGTCTCAACGCTGATGGAGCTTTCCCCTCAGCAGTTCAACCGGACCGCCTCCGTGCGCTTCCTCGGCTGGGAGGTGAACGTACCTTACGGCATCCCCTACCTCGCGGCCGCCACGGGCAGGAGCATCGTGCCAGCCGTGTTCGTTCGTGAGCCCGGGCCGCGGTTCCGGCTGCGTTTTCTGGAGCCCTTGCCCCCGCCGGCGGGCAAAGCCGAGGTGCTCCGTACCACCCAGGAGCTGTACTCCCTCTTGGAGCGGCAGGTCCTGCTCAATCCGGACCAATGGGTTGGCTGGACGCTCCTCAAGTCTCACCTGGGCGTGGATACCAGCCGGCCGCCTGAGGCAGCGCCCGGCCCTGCCCGCTAGGCCGCCCGGGCCGGCTCCCCCGTTTGCTCCCCGCCCTTCTGTCGCCGCAGCGCCTCGATGAAGGCGTGAGGTTCCTCCATCGAGAGGTAGAGCTTGCGGCAGGTAACAGGGAAGAGCAGCCGCACCCGTTGGGGCTCCTTGAAGCGCACCTCCACGACGTTCACGTAGGTCCCCACCAGGCCCACGTTGCCTCTGAAGTCGGTCCGCGGGCCTATCCCCGCCCAGAGGGGCCATCGGGCCAGCTCTGCGCCTTCCACCTCATCGAGGGGAAACTCGGCGTCAAACACCCGCCCGAAGTGGACGTGCAGCTTTCCATCGTGGAGCTGCGCGTAGGCCCGCTGCTGGGTAACCCCTAGGGGCCAGAGGAAGGGCGCCCAGAGGGGGCTTGTAAGAATGCGGAACTCCTGAGCCTTCGTCTTGGGGGCCATCGCGATCAACCTCCTTCGAGCCTTGTCTCGCTCCATCCACCAACGGTAGTTCGCAGATCACCCGCTGCCAAGTGCCATATGGACCGGTTCCCTCCTGCTGTCCGGCTCGCAGCGGAGCGGGATGGTACGTTCGCCGGGCTGCGCGTACAATATGCCCATGCAGAAACGATCGTTTGCCTGCGGAGGCTCGGCGGCATGAGCCTGCAAGGATCGGTAGCGGTCGTCACCGGCGCCTCGCGGGGCATTGGGAAGGCCGTTGCCGTAGCCTTAGCAGCAGAGGGTGCGTCGGTCGTCTGCGCGGCGCGGTCTACCTCTGAGATGCCCTCCCGAGCGCCAGGTACGATAGACGAGACCGCAAGGCAGATTCGGGCCGCGGGAGGAAGGGCGGTCGCTGTCCCCTGCGACCTCCTCGTCGACCAGCAAGTCGAGGCGCTGGCTAAGGCTACCCTCGCGGAGTTCGGGCGGGTCGATGTTCTCGTGAACAACGCCGGCTACCTGTATCGTTCGCCTTTCGTCGAACTCCCGATGAAGCGGTGGGACGTGATGCTTGGCGTCAACTTGCGAGGTACGGCGCTCTGCACCAAGATCTTTCTCCCCCACATGCTGGCGCAAGGCAGCGGCCGCATCCTCAACGTGTCCTCAGGTGCGGCGGCGTCTTCCCTGGCGATGGCAGAGGTCGACGCCAAGTTGGGCACCCTTGCTTACAGTATTGCCAAGGCTGGAGTAGAGCGGCTCACAGAAGGCCTGGCCCTGGAGCTCCAGGGCACAGGCGTCGCCGTGAACTGCCTGCGCGTGGACCTGCTGATTGCCGCTGAGGGCGCGATGGAAGGGAACGCTGACATAGACTACGGTATCGCCGAACCGCCCGAACGGGCTGCGGAGGCCATGCTGTGGCTCTTGCGCCGGCCCGTCACCTACACCGGCAGGGTCGTCAGCATGACCGACATCCGGCAGTGGAAGCACCTTAAGATCTTCGATTAGTGGGAGGTTGCCCCATGGGGATCCGGATCGATGACGCCACCTGCATCGGCTGTGGCCTGTGCGAGTACTCCTGCGCGTACGACGCCATCCGGGTGCAGCTCAAGGCACGGGTCGATAACGCGCGATGCACGGATTGCAATGTGTGCGTGGACTACTGTCCTGTCCAGGCCATCAGCATGGAACGCCCGAGGCCAGTTGCTGAAACCTCCCCGGGACGGGCCAACTTCGATGTTACCGTCGTGGGCGGCGGTGTCGGTGGGCTATCCGCGGCGGCCCTCTTGTCCCATCGCGGCTACAGGGTCCTGGTTCTGGAACGCGCCCCCGCCGTGGGCGGCAGATACGGTTCGCTCAAGCACGATGGCATCGTCTTCCCCAACGGCGGTTCCCTGATCCAGGTGGGTGGGCCCGTACAGGAAGTCTTCGACGAGACAGGCGCCGAGTTCGATGTGGTGGCGCCAGGGCTCATACGCTATTGGGTGCGAGGAAAGGGCTGGGTGGACCCAGGATCTGGCGGCGGTCAATTCCGCAGGGCCCTGAACATGATCTCGGAAGAGCCTGACACCGTGGACAAGGTTATGGCGTCGATGAAGGAGATCATGTCCACCGGCCGGTATCCCCCGGGGAGCATGTTGGACTGGCTGCACTCCATTACCCGGAACGAAGGCATCCAGCGCGTATTCCAGGCGATTGTGGCTACCGCCTTCGGTCCGGAGGACGTGCCAGCCGCCAACTTCTTCGCTCTCCTCGCCCTCACCTCCGGCAAGGGTGCGGGCCTGGCCAGGGAAGGTGGCCACCGTCTGATGAGCCGCCTGGCGCGGGTCGTCCGGCGGAACCAGGGTGAAATCTGGACGCGCGCGGTGGTACAAAGGATCAGTCTCAGCGACGCGGGGGCGGAGGTAACCGCTCTTCGCTGTGGGCGGCCCTACACGATTTCGTCGCAAGTTGTCGTAAGCAACGTCGGGCCAAGGCAAACCGTTAGCCTGGTTGGGTCCGAACGATTCGATGCGGGGTACCTTCAGTACGTCGAGGCCAAGATCAAGCCGATGTACGTCCCATCCTTCCACCTGGTCAGCAATCGCAGCCTGACGGACAACTTTGCCGGCTTCGTTTACGCCATCGGGACCCGCAAGATCTGCACTCTGTTCGAGAGCAGCGCGATAGCGGCCTGGGGCGGTCCTGAGAAACACCTAGTCGAGATTTACCCCTTCACGCTCCCAGACCCCGACCAAAAGGCCGACCCCGTAGTCTGGATTCAAGAGACCGAGAAGGACCTGGACGACATCTTCCCAGGTTGGCGCGGGCACGCTGAACTCAAGGCCATCTGTTTCAGCCCTGACTACCCAGGCAACCACACGTGGACGGGGCTGGGTGTCGATGTGGAGACCCCGTTCCCCAATCTGTTCCTTGTGGGCGACGGTTGTCATAGTCCCAAGGGCTACGCCGGGGGGACTGCGGCCGCGGAGTCTGGCCAGCGCGTCGCTGACCTCGTCAGCGAGCGGTTCGGGCGGGAGGCGTAGGCGTGGATTTAGGGATTCGGGGCCGGGTCGCCTTGGTGACCGGCGCGGGACGGGGGATCGGCGCCGGCATCTGCGAAGTGCTGGCGGAGGAAGGGGTGCGCCTGGCGGTCAACGATGTTGTGCCTGAGAGAGCCGAGGCCGTGGCCCGGCGCCTGCGCGAACTTGGGGCTGAGGCTCTTCCCGCGCCCGGCGACGTCGCAGATGAGGAGTCCGTAGTTAATCTATTGGAAAGGGTGAGGAGCGAACTGGCGCCAGTCGATATTTTGATCAACAACGCGGGTCCACCGCCGGGTTCGGGCTATGGCGCCGGTGCCTTCTTCGCTCCGTTCGATGAGACGGATCGTCCCTTTTGGGAGCGCATGACAGGCACTATAATCACCGGAATGCTGAACTGCACCCGGCAGGTTCTGCCTGACATGATCGCCCGCCGCTGGGGGCGGATCATCAACATAGGGTCCGATGCTGGCCGCGTGGGGCGCCCGCAACTGGCCCTTTACTCTTTGGCCAAAGGTGGCGTTGTCAGCTTCACCAAGGCGCTGGCCCAAGAGGTGGGCAAGTACTGCATAACTGTCAACTGTGTCTCCCCCGGGGCCACCGAGACCGAGTCTTCGCAAGCCTGGCTGAAGGATTACGGCAGCCAGCTCCTAACCCAGTTCCCCATGGCCCAGGGCCTCGGGCGTTTTGGTAGACCCAGGGATGTCGGCGTCGCCGTAGCCTTTCTGGCATCCGTCCACGCGGAGTGGATCACGGGCCAGGTGCTGAGCGTGAACGGTGGCCGCGACATGCCGGACTAGGAGGAGACCGTGTGGGAGCGCTGACCGGCATCAGGGTGGTCGAGCTGGGCGAAATGGTCTCTGCGCCCTATTGTGCGCGCCTCTTTGCCGATTTTGGCGCCGAGGTCATCAAGGTAGAACCGCCGCAGGGAGACGTCGCGAGGCGCTGGGGGCCGTTCCCTGGTGACCAACCCCACCCTGAGAAGAGTGGACTGTTCTTCTTTCTCAATACGAACAAGCGCAGCATCACCCTCGACTTTCAAGACCAGAATGACCGGCAGCGGCTGCTCCGTCTGCTCGAGAGGGTAGATCTTTTTGTAGAGAACTATTCGCCTCAGCAGATGCAGGCATGGGGACTTGACTATCCGTCCCTTTCCAAAGTCAATCCGAACCTGGTGATGGTCTCCATTACCCCCTTTGGGCAGAGCGGCCCATATGCCTCTTGGCGCGGATATGACCTGAACGCCTTCCATCTCTCGGGCGCGGGCCACCGTTACTGCGGTCACCCTGATCGCGAACCGCTGGAATACGGCACCTTCGCCGCCGATTTCTTTGGGGCGATAGCCGGTGCTGCCTGGGGCCTGGCAGCCCTCTGGGGCCGCCAAAACGTGGGGGGAGGCCAACATGTCGATGTCTCCTGCGCTGAGGTGATCGCCGCCGTCTTTGTGGGCGGCCAGAACATTGGCGGATACGCGCAAGATGGAGTCTTCGAAAGGCGGCTGGGCACGGGCATGCCACTGGCTGCACCTGGAACCATCCTCCCCTGCAAGGACGGTTACGTCTGGGTCCTAGCCTTCGAGCCTGACCAATGGAAGGGGCTGGCCAGGGCCATGGGTGACCCGGAGTGGATGCACCTAGAGGAGTTCTTGGACCTCTTCTATCGCAAGCAGAACGAAGACGCTATCTATCCCCTCCTCAGGCAGTGGACGGCCGGCCTGACCAAACAGGAGATCATGGACCTCTGCCAGGCCAACGGCTGCCCTAGTACCGCAGTGCTCTCTGTGGAGGAGGCCGTTCAGCATCCTCACGTCCAGCACCGGCGCTACGTGGTCACCGTCGATCACCCCGTCCTCGGGCCAACACCGACGCTCGGCGCGCCGGCCAGGCTCTGGGGCGACCCCTCGGGGCCGGTTCGTGGCGCGCCGCTCTTGGGCCAGGATAACTCCAGTCTGCCCCGATATCTGGAGATGGCACCGCCAGCTCTTGCGCCGTCTTCCGACGGTGGCCGGTTGCCCCTCGAAGGCGTTCGCGTGCTGAACTTCGGTTGGGTATGGGCCGGACCCATAGTCGGCCAGACCCTGGGTTTTCTGGGCGCAGAGGTGTACAAGGTGGAATCACGCGCCAGAATCGACCTCAACCGGTTGTTCCCACCTTTTGCGGAAGGCATTGAGGATCCGAATAGGAGCCTCCAAAACCATGCGGGTTGGGCTGGGAACGGCAGCATCACCTTGGATCTGAGAAAACCGCAGGCGCAAGAGCTGGCAAAGAAGCTGGTAGCCAAGAGCGACGTGGTCATTGAGAACTTTGCGCCTGGAACGATGGAGCGCTTGCACCTGAGTTTTTCCGAGTTGCGTGCCGTCAACCCGCGCCTGGTGATGTTGTCCATGCCAGCTGCCGGTCTTTCTGGGCCGCTGAAGGACATCCGAACCTATGGCGTCACTCTTACGAGCCTCACTGGGTTGGACAGCATCACCGGATATCATGGCGGCCCGCCGGTGCCCATGGAGAACGCTTTTGCCGACCCCTACAATGGGATCTTGGGCGCGTTCCTCGTTCTAGCTGCCCTTCACTACCGTGACCAAACGGGGGAAGGTCAGCACATCGACTACTCTCAGTTGGAAGGGGTCATGCAGATGATGGGCCCCGCTGCCATGGACTTCTTCTCTAACGGGCGAGTAGCTGCTACCTTGGGCAACCGGCATCCTCTAGGTGTGGGGGCTCCCCATGGAGTTTTCCCTTGCGCCGGCGATGACCGGTGGATCAGCATAGCGGTGCTTCGGGAGGAAGAGTGGCTCGGCCTGGTCGAGGCGATGGGTCGTCCCGCCTGGGCCCTCTCGCAGCGCTTTGCCAGCGCCAGTGCCCGGATTGCCAACATCGAGGAGCTTCACGAGCGGCTCTCAGCTTGGACGAGACAGCAAGACAATCGCGACCTAGCTGACGCTTTACAGCGCTGCGGGGTGCCTGCCGCGCCGGTCTCCAACGTAGCGGACCTTTATCACGATCCCCACTTCAGGGCTCGCGGCACCTTTATCGAAGTACGCCACTCGTTGGGATTCAATGAGACCATCTACGGCCCCTACGTCAAGCTGAGCCGCACATCGCCGCGCATCCGTCCTGGGCCAGCCATTGGCCAGGACAACGAGGGCGTTTTCCTTGGCCTCCTGGGTCTCGACCGGGAGGAGTACCAGCGCCTGGTGCGCGACGAGGTGATCTACTAGGCTCCGTGATTTCGATGTGCTTCTGTGCGGTATTGCCCTACACAATATGGGGCGCTACCGGACAGACGGGTTTGCAAAATGGCAATAACGTGGTAGATGCGTGCGCTCCCGTGCGCCGCAGCCAGGTAGTCAATGTGTGCCCCCAACCCTTGGCTCAGCCCTCCGACGGAGCGGCCAGCGGGAGTTGCCTCGCGCCGGCGGCCGGCGGTCCCAGCGGCGCCAATCCTAGCGTGCCTGTCTCAATAACGGGCGCCCACTGCCGGCCGCCGCAACACGCCCCTACGAGCCTTCTCTCGCTGACTTCCACCCTTCCGTGATGGGAACGAAGTGGGACATCCGTAATCGCCGGCGCGCGAACTTCCACCGGCCGTTCTCGCGTATGTATTCGTCCTCGTACGCCCCCGCCCCAATCATCGCCTTGCCGTCTACCGTGGCCCTGAGGTCCAGGTAGCAGGTGCCCCTCGCCCGGTCGCCGTCAAGCTCGATGACGTGGTTGTGGACAAAGGGCATGAACTCGCCCTGCAGCAGGCCCTGGTAAGATTCCACTAGGGCCTCCCGGCCGACGATTGGAGGACGGTCGTCCAGCTCCATGCTAGCGTCTTCCGCGAAAAGCTCTATGGCTCCTTCTACATCTCGCCGCCAAATGCAGTGGGCGTAACGGATCGCGAGGTCCCGTATTGCTTCCCGGTCCCTTAGCTCTTGGACGGCTTGCTGGAGATCCTCCGGGCGCATCATGAAACCCTTTGCCTCTGGCCGGTGCGGTTTTCGCATCGGCCGGGGCCGAATCTACCCCCGGACCGCCCTTGCGTCAAGCCCGCGTGACCCGCGGTCTGCTACACTGAGTCGCCAGGAGGGACGAAGGTGAACGAAGCCCGGCTGAACATGGTCCAGCAGTCGCCCGTTTGGCAGACCCTCGGTGCTCAAGTCATCGAGGCGAAAGATGGCCACGCCGTGGTCAAATACCGGGCCGGGGAGGACTGGCTGATACCCTCGGGCCGTGTGCAGGGCGGCTTTCTCGCCGCGATGATCGACTCCTGCATGGCGGCCGCGATAGTTGCCAGCCTAGCGCCAGGTCAGTGGCATACTACCATTGAGATGAAGGTGAACTACTTCCGCCCAGCACCTCCCGGCGGCTTTACCGGTCAATCCGAGGTGGTCTGGAAGGGGAAGAACATCGTTTATGCGGAGGCCACCCTGTCTCATGAAAGCGCAGGGCTCGTGGCCAAAGGCGTCTCGACATGTATGGTGCTACAGGACCGGAGCCCAGGCAGAGGGGAGTAGGCCTGGCGCGCTTCTAGCCTACGGCGTAACGGGTACCGGCATCTGTACCGTGAGCCGAACTGCGGTTGTAGGGCCGTCCTCCGTAGAGAACGTCACGTCCGCGTCCACCAGCCGGCAGCCATTGGACTCTCTGACGCCTGTCACCACACCTTCGGCGGTAAGGGTGCGGTTGATGTAGTTCGACCCGCGCATCGCCACCTCCAGACGTCGCAAGAAGGCATCGTTGCCGAACCAGTGGCAGGCCGCCCGGCCGGCAAACGCCTGGAGGAACATCGTGTTGAAGAAGATCGTCTCGGCTCCGTTCGCCCGGGCCGCCCGCTCGTCGTGGTGCACCGGGTAGTAGTCTCTCGTACCCGCCACGGCTTGGACAGCCCGCCTCAGGGTCAGGGGCAGGCTGATAGGAGGCAGCTTATCGCCCTCTTTCCACTCCTGGGTCATGCTGCGCCTCCGCTCGTTGCTGGCCGGTAGATGAATAGCGTGAAGGTGTGGGTCCCTACCACTTGCCCGTACTGGTTGCGGAACGTGTCCTTGGTGGACACGAAGTGCCCTGTGCCCAGGCGGGTGGTTTTCTCCTCGCTTATGGAGCTGATCTGAGTGGTAACGGTCAGGGTGTCGCCGTACCTTAGCGGGAGGAAGTACTCCTGGACGGAGTTGACAGCGATGGTCGCGGTGCAGCCCTCGATCTGGAGTTTGCCCACAGGGTTCTCGCGTTGGACCTCAGGCCACACGGGCGCCATACCCCATGTGAAGAGCATGGCGGGCGGCGCGAACTTCCCCTGGAGCCACGTTGTCCGGGCGTAGGCGTCGTCGAAGTAGATGGGGTTCGGGTCCTCTACCATCTCGCACCAGAACCGCGCCATCGCTTCGTTGACGGCATATGGGGCCGGGCGGGGTTCTGTCTCTTGTCCAATCAGGGCCCGTTGCTCGGGAGTGATGACCGGCATCCTACCTCCTTTGCCCCAACCCTTGTCTACTGCGCCCCGGACATACTATCCCGCACTTCGGCGATAGTGGCTACTCGGCCCGTGTACGACGCTGGCTGACAGAGCACCCATGCCGCAGCTTTGGCCACCTCCTGCGGCGTCTCCCAACCCGAGAAGTCAGCGCCGGGGTTGAGGAACATGGCCCCTTCCGTGGCCACCGCCGTCTCGATGCGCAGCGCGTTGACGAAGATGCCGTAGTCCCGCAGTTCCAGGGACAATCCCCGGGTCAGCGTCTCCAGCGCAGCCTTGGACACAGAATAGGAGACCATCTCCGGCAACACCATCACGGCGGCGCCGGAGGAGATGTTCAACACCCGGCCGCTACGCTGCTTCAGCATTTGAGGCAGGAGGGCCTCGATACAGATGACGGGCCCCCGTAGGTTGACGTTGAGGACGAGGTCCCACCGTGACAGCGGTGTCCGGTAGAAGGGCGCCCGGTACATGTACGCTGCGTTATTGACCAGAATGTCCACTCGCCCGAAATGCCGTAGGGCCCCCTCGACCATGGCCTGGACCCCTTCCACCGACGTGATGTCGGCCGCAACGGCCAGGGCCCGCCGGCCTGACGCCTGAACTTGCCGGGCCGTCTCGTCGATGGTGCCGGGTACGCGCGACGGGGTAGAGTCCGTGGACCGGGCCACCGCCACGATGTCGGCTCCCAACCTGGCCAGCTCCAGCGCGATGGCGCGCCCAATGCCGCGGCTGGCTCCCGTGATCACGGCTACCTGGCCCTGAAGTGGCGGCATATCATCCGCCTGCGTAGCATCGCCAAGCAGGCGGCCCTCTTTCCACAGCTTGCGCGTCATATCCGGCCGCCACAAATGTCCCGTGTAACCGCTTCCTACGTCAAGCCGTCGGTGGTTGCGGCGTTGCCGTAGAATCCACTGTGCCGGCATAATAATCAGGGCGCTGGCCAAGGGCCCGGGGGCAACAGAATCGATAGCGCATGACCAGTGACCTCAGGAGCGAGGGTCTCAGAATCCTCTCGGGCCTTCGGGTGGTGGAGATATCCGCGGATGGCAGCGCGGCCATGGCGGCGAAGCACTTCGCCGATTGGGGCGCCTCGGTAATCGTTTTGGAGCCGCCGGAGGGCACGCCCTTGCGTCAAGCCCCGCCCTATTATCCGACTAGCGATGGGGTCCGCAGTGCCACTTGGCAGTGGCTATCCCGGGGCAAGACCTCTATCCGTGTTGGTCAGGGGATGCCGTTTTCGCCAGATGCTGCCGTGCGCCTCTGCCAATCCGTAGACGTGGTCCTATTCGAGAGCGGGATAGCAGCCGAGGTTCTCGGAGGCAACATCGACTCCATCCGATCCGCACTGGAGGGCAGGACTACCAGCGTCATCATCTCGCCAGCCGGGCTTGACGGCCCATACGCGGGATATCGGGCCACTGATCTGGGCATCAACGCGCTGGGCGGTGTCATGAGCCTCCTGGGCGATCCCGGGCGGGAGCCTTTGCGGCCGGGGCCAGACCTGATGCCCCGGATCACGGGCGTCTTCGCCTTCGTCGCCGCCTTGATCGGGCTACGATACTGTCGCCAAGGGGGACCGCCGCAGTTCATCGAACTCTCGTCCCAGGCGGTCGCAGCCTCCGTCATCGTGCCTGCGTGGCTGGTCAAAAGCATGGCGGGGATCGAACACACGCGGCGAGGCAACACCTGGCCCATGGGGGTCTCCGAGTGCAAGGACGGCTGGATTGGCGTGCCGCCCCTGACCCCGACTCATTGGGATATGCTGTGCCACCTCATGGGGATCGCCGATGTGCTGGAACACCCTCAGGGCCGCGATATCAACTGGCGTATGCAGCATGCGCGGGAGCTGCATGAGCGCGTCCGCCCCTGGCTCATGGCGCGCACCCGGAGGGAGGTTCAGCAAGAGGCTCAGACGTACCGGCTGCCGGCGGCTCCGGTCCAGACTATAGACGAACGTCTCCAGTGCCCGCACCTGGCCGCCCGAGGCTTCTGGCGGGAGGCGGAGATAGACGGCAGGGTGGTGAAAGTCCCTCGTGTCACCTTCTCGGTGAAAGGCATCACGCCGATGGAGCGGGGCCCCCTCCGCGAGACGGGATACGTGGAAGTGGGGTCACCCCGGCGCGCTTCCGGCGCGGCGCCGGCCGGGCTTCCCTTCGCCGGACTGCGGGTCCTAGACCTAACATCCTTCTGGTCCGGCCCTTACGCCATGACCCTTCTCGCCGCGCTGGGCGCCGACGTGATCAAGATCGAATCGGCGCAACGGCCTGACCCATATCGGTACACCTGGGCCCCTTACGGGCGGGAGCGGTGGTTCGAGTTCGGCCCCCTGTGGGTCGATGCCAACTGCGGGAAACGGAACCTCGCCCTCGACCTCACCTCCGCCGAAGGCAAGTCAGTTTTTGAGCGCATGGTCACGCAAGCCGATATCGTCATCAGCAACTTCGCCAATCGCGTGATGCCGAACCTTGGCCTGACCAACGATCGCCTGCTGGAGATCAACCCCAGGCTCATCGCGGTGACGATGCCGGGCTACGGGCCTGGCGGCCCCTGGGAGGATTACGTTGGTTATGCCGTCGCCTTCGAGCAGCTGGTGTGCTCGTCCATGGTGGGCTATGCGGACGGGCCGCCTTCCTACGCTGGCGGCTTCTGTGATCCCCTGGTAGGCATGCACGCCGTCGCCGCCATAGAGCTCGCTCTGCGCTACCGGGAGACGACTGGTCGAGGCACCGAAGTTGAGGTTCCCCAGTGTGAAATCCTGGACAGCATATACGCGCCCGAACACATTGCGGTGCAGCACGGCGCTCCTGCGCCCTCCCGGTGCGGCAACCGTCATCCATCCATGGCCCCGCATAACGCCTACCAGGTGGCGGGCGACGACTGCTGGATCACCATCTCGGTGGCCAGCGACGCCGAGTTCGCCGCACTGGCCCGTGTCCTTGGGCGTCCAGAGATGGCCGCCGATAGCAGGTTCGCTACAGCGGCGGCTCGCAAAGATAACGAGGCGGCGTTGGACGCTATCATCGCTGAAGCCGTGCGAAATCGCGACCAGGCGGAGTTAGAGAGGGAGCTACAGGCGGCCGGGGTGGCCGGCTGCCGCGTCAATAAGGCCTTTGCCTTGATGGATGACCCAGGTTTGCGCCATTTCGGTTTCTTTCAGGAGATCGAGCGGCCAGTCACCGGGCGCCATCCCCAGAAGACCTGGCCCTTCCGGTTTCCCTCGATTGACGCCAGCCACAAACGGCCGGCCCCCCTCTTGGGTGAGCATAATGCGGAAGTCCTCAAAGAGCTTGCCGGCCTGACGGAACCAGAGATACGTGGTCTGGCGGAGAAACGGATTATCGGCGAATCGCCACTGGCGGCGGTGTGAAGGCAGGGCCTAGCGCCGGGCTCGGGAGGACTGTTGGACATGGACTTTGAGTATCCGCAGGAGGTGGCTGAGTTCCGGAGGGAGTTTGCCCGCTATCTGGACCGCATCGTCACGCCAGAACTGGTCGAAGAGATCGCCTCGGGCTCGGCAGAGTCGCCTGGGCCCCTGACGCGGGCCTTCTGGAAACGTCTGGCAGCGGACGGCTATTTCGGGATGGGCTGGCCCGTCGAGTATGGCGGCGGGGGCAAGTCCATCCTCTACTTGCATGCCTTCAACTACGAGATGATGTACCGCCGCCTGCCCCTTCCCGTGGTCACCCTCAACACCGTCGCCCCCACTCTGATGCGCATCGGCAGCGAGGAGCAGAAAAAAGAGTACCTGCCCAAGATCCTGCGCGCTGAGATAGAGTTCGCCATCGGCTACACGGAGCCCGAAGCCGGCACAGACCTGGCATCCCTCAACACCCGCGCCGTCCGCGATGGTGACAACTACGTCATCAACGGACAGAAGATCTTCACTACCGGGGCGCATCAGGCGGACTATCTGTGGCTGGCTGTGCGCACAGACCCAAACGCGCCGAAACACCGCGGGATTTCGCTGCTCATCGTGCCGTTGGGGCTCGAAGGCATTGAGGTGCGGCCCTTGCCCATCATGCACGGCGGCCGCACCAACGTTGTTTTCTTCGATAACGTTAGGGTGCCCGTAACTGCGCTCGTCGGCGAAGAGAACCGCGGCTGGTACTACATGACCACCCAGCTCGATTTCGAACGCATCGCCATCAGCCCTGTGGCCGCCATCGAGCGCCTCTTCGATTCCCTCTGTCACGGCTTCCAGTCGGGAGACATCGATGCTAATGATTGGGCGTTCAGCGCCATGGCCAATATGGCGGCAGACCTCTATGTCATGAAGGTGATGGACCTGAAGACGGCCGCCATCGTGGACAACGGGGAGATCCCAGTGTACGAGGCGTCTCTCCTCAAGGTCCTCACCAACGAGGGGAGGGTCAAGCTCTTGAACGATGCCCTCCAGATGCTGGGGCCGCGCGGCCTCGTCCGCCGCGGCTCTCCCGGCGCCTGGCTCGACCTGGCCCGGGAGACCATCGAGCGGCAGCTCCGGGAGTCGCCCATTACCCTCTTCGGCGGGGGCAGCAACGATATCCAACGCGATCTGATGGCCATTCACGGCCTAGGTCTGTCGAGGTGACTCCGATGCGCTTCGCCGATTCCGAAACCCAGAAGCTCATCCGAAATAGCGCCCGCTCTTATCTCTCCGATAGGTTTCCCTGGGAACGGCTCTACGCCCTGGAGCGAGGCGACGCGCAGTTGACGAAAGAGGAGCTCCAGGAGATAGCCGCTATGGGCTGGATGGCGCTGGTGGTTCCCGAGGCAGAGGGCGGCGGCGGCGTCTCCCTTCTCGAAGCGGCGGTCGTCATCGATGAGTGCGGATACGCCGCGGCGCCCCTACCCCTCGCCGTCAGCAACGTGGCCGCGGACCTCATCTCCCGCGCCACCGTGGGCCCGGCTGCCTCCCAACATCTCGCTGCCCTCGCCCAAGGCCGAGCCCTGTACACCGTCGCCGAGTCCGTGCGTAGGCGTGGGCCCGGCTCCAAGCTCCAGGTGTCCGATGGCGTCCTATCGGGAACGGTGCCTCTCGTGCCCTTTGGGAGCCTGGCAGACTTCCTTCTGGCGCCCGTCAATATGGCTGGGGAGAGCGCCCTGGCCGTGGTGCCGCTTGCCGAAGCCCGGCGCGACCCCGTCCGCATGATTGACCGGGCGGCGTACTGCGATCTCCATCTGGATGGTATCTCGCTATCGGATTGCCTTCTTCTAGCCAAGGGGTGGGAAGCTGAACGTCTCCACGAACGATGCGACGCCCTGGTCACCGCCTTTGGGCTGATCGAGTTAGGCGGCATGATGCAGCGGGTGCTGGAGATGACCACCGAATACATCTCGAACCGGGTCCAGTTCGGCCAGCCCATCGCCAAGTTTCAGGCCGCGCGTCATCGCGCTGCCGAGCTGCTGATGCAGACGGAGACAACTCGGTGGGCGTCCTACTACGCCCTATGGGAGTTTCAGAAGGACCCGGACAACACCAGGGGGATCTGGCTTGCCAAGCACTGGGCCATACGGGCCGCCGATAGGGTGTTCCACGTCAGCCACCTGCTGACCGGTGGCGTTGGTGTGGGCAGTGAGTACCCGCTGCACCTCTTCACCCAGGCCATCGCAGCCTACGCTGTGCGGGGCGGCACGGCGAGCGAGATGGTGGATCGGACAGTAGGACTCCTGGCCCTCCGCGGTGGGCCTGGTAGTGGCGAGAAGGTACGGCTGTGAGCATCCGGAACAAGACCGCTATCGTTGGCATCGGCCAGACCGAGTTCTCGAAAGATTCGGGCCGCAGCACGCTGCGCATGGCTCTGGAGGTTATCCTGGAGGCTCTGGACGACGCTGGCCTCAAGCCCGAAGAGATCGATGGCATCGTCAAGATGCGGGCCAACGACGACATCTTCGAGATCGACCTGGCCCGCAATCTGAACCTGCCTAACCTGCGCTTCTTCGCCGAGGTGCCACACGGAGGGGGCGCCGCCTGCGGGACCATCGCCGTCGCCGTTGCAGCTATCGTATCGGGCATGGCGGATGTCGTCGTTACCTTTCGCTCCCTGAACGAACGCTCCGAACGGCGCTTCGGCCAGTCGAGCGCCGGCGGCGGGTTGCCTCACTGGATGCAGTACAACATACCTCATGGCCTGGTTACTCCGGCCCAATGGATCGCCATCTTCGCTCAGAGGTATCTGTACGAATATGGTTACACCACCGAGGAGTTCGGGCGCGTATCGGTCCTGGCACGCAAACACGCCGCCACTAATCCCCACGCCATGATGTATGGCCGCCCCATCACCCTCGAGGATCACCAGGCCTCCCGCTGGATCGCCGAGCCCCTGCGCCTGCTGGACTGCACTCTGGACACCGACGGAGCCTGCGCCGCCGTCGTGGTATCGGCCGAGAAAGCCAAGGGCCTGAAAGGGAAGCCGGTGTTCATAGCCGCTGCGGCCCAGGGCACAGGCAGTCGCGCCGAGATGATGACCAGCTATCAGCGGGTCGACATAACGCGCCTGGAGGAGGCTGAGGCGACTGCGCGGGAGCTGTATCGTGTCGCAGAGCTTGGGCCAGGGGAGATCGATGTGGCTGAAATCTACGACCACTTTACGCCGATGGTGCTGATGGCCTTGGAGGCCTATGGCTTCGCTGCGCGGGGCCGCGCGCCTGACCTCTTTCGCGAGGGAAGGCTCGAGATGGACGGCGCCATGCCCCTGAATACCCATGGCGGACACCTTGGCGAAGGCTACTTGCACGGCTTCGGACACATCGTAGAGGCGGTGCGCCAGCTCCGCGGCACGGCCGCTAACCAGGTCTCCAAGGCCCGGACCTGTCTCGTCACGAGTGGCACGGGCGTTCCCACCAGCGGCCTCATTCTCTGCAAGGAGCCCTATTGATGGCGGAAGTCCCCCGCCCGTTTCCGCAGCCCGACCGCGACACGGGGCCCTTCTGGGACGCCCAGAACCACCATCGCCTCGTCTTCCAGCGCTGTTCGGACTGCGGATTCGTCCGTTACGTCGTCGGCCCCCTCTGTCCCAACTGCCGGTCCTTCGCCTTCCAGTGGATCGAGTCCAGCGGCCGCGGGCGGATCTACAGCCACACGACTGTCCACTATCAGGCGCACCCGGCGTTCCCCGTCCCGTACACGGTCCTGTTAGTGGAGATGGAGGAAGGGCCACGCGTCATCGCCCAACTAAGGAACCCGGAGGGGCGGCCCTTCGCCATCGGCACCCATGTGCGCGTGGAGTGGGAGGATCATCCCAATCAGTCGCTGCCCGTGTTCGTCATAGATGAGGAGCCAAAAGGGGGCTAAATGGGCATAAATCTTAGAGAGAGCTTTCGTGTTAACGCCCCCGTTCAGAAGGTGTGGGAGTTCCTCATGGATCCGCACCAGGTGGTGACCTGCATGCCTGGCGCGGCGCTGGATGAGGTCGTTGGCGATAATACCTTCCTGGGAAGCATAAGGGTGAAGGTGGGGCCCATCACGGCCACCTACAAGGGCCGCGCCCAGTTCGTAGAGGTCGATCCCCAGGGGTACACCATCCGCCTCACGGCCGAAGGCGCCGAAGCTGGCGGGGGCAACGCGCGGGGCACCATGTTCAGCCGTCTTCAGCCGTTGCCTGACGGCGGCACGGAGGTTGTCGCCGAGGCCAGCGCGGAGGTAACCGGCCGCATCATGCAGTTCGGGCGCGGCATGATCCAGGGCGTCTCCCAGCAGCTCTTCCAGCAGTTCGCGGCCAACGTCGTTGAAAGGCTGGAGACGCCCGCTGAGGTGGGCGCCGCGGCTGCGGCCCAAACGCCTATCAACGCCCTGGCCCTGATCCTGGGCTACGTTTGGTCCGTGCTAGTGCGGTTCTTCAGGCGTCTGTTTCGCCGCCGGGCCTAGTTTACTCCCCCGTAAAGTTCGGCTCGCGCTTCTCGAGGAACGCCTTCACGCCCTCCCTGGCGTCGTTGGTGTTGGAGGCGATGACCGAGGCCATGGTCTCGAAGTCGATGGCCCCCTCCAGATCGGATGTGAGACCTTTGTACACCATCCGCCGGGCCATTTCGACCGCGGTGCTAGCGCCCCGGGCCAGTTCTTTGGCGTAGCTCAGCGCGGCAGGCAGCGCTTCTCCCGCCGGGCACAGCTCGTCGATGATCCCTGCCTCCTTGGCCTCCTGCGCATTGAGCCAGGCGCCGGTAGTCATCATCTTCAGCGCCATGGGGATGCCCGCGATCCGGGGCAGGAAGAACGACATACCGCACTCCGGGACCACGCCCCGTTTGACGAAGATCGCAGAGATGCGAGTTGTCTCGTCGGCAAACCGGCGGTCGGTGGCGAGGGCGTACACGAGGCCCACGCCGGCTACGTGACCCTGGAGGGCCGAAATCACCGGTTTGTCTACTGCAATTAGAGCCCTGGTCACATCGGCAAAAGGGCCGAAGGGGTTCTTGCGCTGGAAACGGGGTATCTTTCGCTCCCCCAACAGTGAACCTTCGTCCACCCAGCCCAGGTCGCCTCCGGCGCAGAAGGAACGGCCCTCGCCCCGCAGCAGCACCGCCCGCACCTCGTCCCGGAAGCGGATCTCCGTAAGGAGGTCGGCAAGCCGCCTCGCCATCTCCCAGTCAATGGCGTTTAGCCTATCGCTGCGGTTCAGCGTCACTATCCCGACACCATCCTCCACGTCGAACTTGATGCGATTATCCTCTGACATCGCCCGGTGACCTCCTCGTGCCGAAAACTGGCTGGTCCGCCCTAGATTCTATCGAGCCAGGCAGCTGTGGGCCAGGTTTTCCGACTCGTTCGGGGCGTGGACCCCCTTGCGATACCCCAGACAGGAGCCAATAGGTTGTGGGGCACCTATGCCCCCGCCTTCAGGCGGGTGTGGTGCAACTGACGCCGACACGAAACGCTGATCAGCCGGTTGTGGGGCACCTATGCCCCCGCCTTCAGGTAGGGGTGGTGCAGGGAGGCCGGAGAGCCGCAGGGTCCGCCACGTTTCCTTCTCCGCGTTGACTCCCTCTGCGAGCCACTGTATCTTCGTGTTCGGCGCATCACGCCATGGACACGCAGATGCCGCGGATAGACGTACTGCTAATCTTGAGGGACGCCATCGCCAGTTCGGTGGTGGGGACGGTTCAGGCGGCTATGGAAGCCCGCAGGGCGGGTAAGGAGGCCGCCGTCCTCATCACCCAGGAGGCGTTGGCAGCCGTCGTCCGAGGATCCTTCGCGTGGCCCAGGGACCTCTCCGGCCAAGAGATGCGTCTGGGCATAGCGTCGCGGGCTGCAACTCTCGGGCTGCCCATCATGGGCCGTGGCGAGGGCCGGCAGATAGACGCCAGAGCTATGATCCCTTTGGCCCTGGAGGCCGGCGTCCGCCTCTTTGCCTGTCCGTTGTGGACAGAGCTCCTAGGCCTAGAGAAAGACCTTCCCCCCGGCGTGGAACTGCTAGAGGCCACCCAGGCGCAGGAGCTCATCGCTAACGCGCGGACGGTAATCGGGACGCTATAAGGAGGGGGAGCCATGAGTTGGACCCAGTGGGAAGAGGTCACCGGCGAAGGCATGCAGTTCGATGACATAATCTTCGAGAAGAAGTTCCATCGGGAGCTGGAGGGTGGTGTAGCCCGAATCACTATCAACCGGCCCGAAAAGTACAACGCCATGACCACCCACACCGTGGACGAGATGTTCCGAGCTTTCTATGACGCTAGCCACGACCCCATGATCGGAGTCATCGTCCTGGCTGGCGCTGGAGAACACTTCGGCACGGGCGGCGATGTGGAGTGGGAGCAGTGGGGGCTGCGGAGCGCTTTCTACTTTCGCTACCCTCCGAACCGCCTTGTCCGCCTCTCGCCAAAGCCCGTCATAGCTGCCGTACAAGGGTACTGCATCGGCGGGTCCAATCATCTGGCCTACTGCTGCGACTTCACCATCGCCGCCGACAACGCGATCTTCGGCCAGGCCGGGCCCCGCGTGTCCAGCCCCGCCGACGGCTACTTCGTGCCCTATCTGGTGCGGGTGGTAGGGGCCAAGAAGGCCCGTGAGATGTGGATGCTGTGCCGCCGTTATACGGCTCACGAGGCTCTGGAGATGGGTCTCGTGAATACCGTCGTGCCCCTCCATCGTCTGGCCGATGAGACCGACCGCTGGTGCGAGGAGCTCCTTTCCGTTAGCCCCGGATGTCTCCAGATCTTGAAGGCCGCCTTCGATCGCGAGATCGATGCGATGCCTGAGATGGGGGTCATCTCTAGCGAGCTCTATCCGGACTGGTTCGATAGCCCCGAGGGCAAGGAAGGCGGAGCCGCTTTCCTGGAAAAGCGCCGCCCCCGTTTCTGGGCGTTGCGCCGGCAGGAGATGGAGGCGCGCAGACGGCCGGAGGAAGGGTCGAGCAGCCGCGGCGCCTGAGGTGGGTTATTCGCGAGGCAGGCCCAGACCCCGCTGGGCGATGATATTGCGCTGGATCTCGTTCGTCCCGGCGGAGATGCTCCAGTGCACTGTTAACAGATAGAAGAAGCTGAGGCGGCCCTCAACAGGTGCAAGATAGGAGAACTGTTCTAGGCAGCCACCCAGGCCGAGGATGTTGACGGCCGTGTTGGCAAATCGTTGCGCCAGCTCTGTCGCGTAGGCCTTGGAGAGGGACGCTTCGTACGAGGGCGTAGCGCCCTGATCCTGGAGCCAGGCAACGCGGTAAGCCAGCCAGCGCCCAACCTCGATCTCCACTGCGTGGCCTGCGAGGCGCATCCTCTGGGCGGGGCTGATGCTGCCGGGGTGCTCCTTCAAGTAGCCCAGCAGGTCGTCGAACCAGCGGCGGATCGCGCCGATGCGTACGATGCCCGAGCGCTCAAATCCCAGTGTCGTGGTGGTCACGTACCAGCCTCGGTTCTCCTCTCCCAGCAGGTTTTCCCGGGGCACCACAACGTCTTCGAAGAACGTCTCGTAGAAACCGGACCGGCCGGTCATTTCGGGGATCGGCCTATAAGTGATCCCCGGTGATCTCATATCGATGAGGAAGTAGGAGATGCCCTTATGCTTCGGCGCTGCGGGGTCCGTGCGGGCCAAGAGGTGGATCCAATCGGCGTAAGCCGCGCCCGATGTCCAGATCTTGTGGCCGTTGATGACATAACTATCGCCGCGGCGCTCCGCTCGCGTCTGCACTGATGCTAGGTCGGAGCCAGCGTTGGGTTCGGAGAAACCCTGGCACCAGTAGACCTCGCCGCGAGCAATGGGAGGGAGAAATCGGGCCTTCTGCTCCGGCGTTCCGTATTGCATGATAGCCGGCCCAACGAGGCTCGTGGCCTGGCCACCTGGCCCTCCGCCGATGGGGGCCCGGAAGTAGGTGCACTCTTCTTTCATGATGGCCTGGCGGACGTTGCTGGCTCCCCGCCCCCCGTATTCCCGCGGCCAGGCCAGGGTCAGCCATCCCTTCTGCGCCAGCTTTCTCTCGAAGGCTCGCTCCGCTTCGTACTCTTCGGGGCTATCTACGCTGGCGTCGCCAGTGCCCCCAGGCCACTCAGCTCGGATAAACTCGCGGATTTCGCGCCGGAAGGCCTCGTCTTCGGGTGAGAACCGGAAGTCCACGGGGCTGCGCTCTAGCGACCCTGGAACCTGGGCTCCCGCTTCTCGGCGAAGGCCTTGACCGCCTCCGCGTGGTCCCGGCTATATCCCGTGATGGCCTCTAACGCCAAGGATGTGTCCAGCGTGTCCAGCATGGCCCGCAGGACCGTTCGCTGGACCGAGAGCTTGGCCAAGCGGATGGCGAGGGTCGCCCCCTTGGCCAGCCGGGCGGCAAAGGCCTGGGCCTCCGCGAGGACCCGGTCGGCGGGCACGACGTGGTTTACCAGTCCGATGCGCTCGGCCTCCTGGGCAGGCAGCAGATCACCCGTCATTAGGTACTCCTTGGCCCGGGCGGGCCCTATTAGGAGCGGCCAGATGACGGCGCCGCCATCGCCTGGCACGAGTCCCACCTTTACGTGGGGGTCGCCAATGCGGGCGGTGTCGGCCATGAACACGACGTCACACAGAAGGGCAAGGGTGGCGCCCAGTCCCACGGCGACCCCGTTTACCGCCGCGATAACCGGCTTCTCTATGGAGACTAGGTTCATAGCCAACTGCCGCGCCCCGGAATCGAAGATGCCCGCGGGCCGGTCCTCCTTCCCCTCCGCCATATCCTTTACGTCGCCGCCCGCGCAGAAGGCACGGCCCGCGCCGGTCAGCACCACAGCCTTCACTTGGCGATCCTGCTGGACATTGAGGAACAGCTCCTCGAGCTCGTGGTGCATCGCCGTGTTGACAGCGTTAAGGGAGTCCGGGCGGTTGAGAGTGAGAGTGGCGACCCCTTCTTCAAGCTCGACCCGGACGAACTGATAATGACTGTAACCGGACACGTGCCGCACCTCCTGCTTGGAACGGACGTTAGATGACCCCATCAGCCCGGAGCTGGGATATCTCATCCCAGGAGTAGCCGTGCTCCATGAGGACCTCCTCGGTGTGTTGCCCGAACTCCGGGGCCTCGCGCTGGATGCGCATCGGGGTCTGGCTGAAACGGATAGGGTATCCGATCACCCTGACACGCCCCGCCGTGGGGTGGTCGAACTCGACGACGTAGTCGTTGGCCAACACCTGGGGATCCTGAAGGACGTCGTAGTAGTCCTGGACGGGGCAGTAGGCGAAGGGCGCGCCCAGACTCTCGAACCTCTGGACCCACTCGTCCCTTGTCTTGGTCGCCATCTTGTCGTCCAGGATGCGGATCAGCTCCTCCGCGTGCTCGCGCCGGCCGCCCATGGCCGTGGCAAAACGCGGGTCATCTACCAAATGGTCCAGCTCCAACGCTCGGCAGAAGTCTGGCCAGAACCTGTCGGCCTGGATCTCCGAGAAGAGGATCCACTTGCCGTCAGCGCATCGGTAGTGGTTCGTTAGGGGGTTCTTCGTCCGGGTTCGGGAGTGCCGCGCCCACGATTTTCCCCGGAAGGCCGTCACGCCGATTCCCATCGTTTGAAGGTGCAACATGCTACCCAAGAGGGACGTGTCCACCCTTTGGCTGATACCCAGGCGCTCCCGAGCCACCAAGGCCGCCAAAATGCCCATGGTGAGGATGGTGGCGCCCATGGTATCGGCGATCCCCGAAACCGTCTGCACCGGCTCTGGGAAATCGCGGTCTCCCATGCAGAACATGAGGCCGCTGCGGGCCTGGGCCGTCTGGTCGAATCCCCGGCGGTCTGCCCAGGGCCCTTCGGGGCCATAGGTGCTGGAAACGGCGTATACCAGGCGCGGGTTCTCCCGTGACAGCGTCTCGTAGTCCACCCGTAGGGTCCGTTGCACCCGCGCCGAGTAGTTCGTGTAGAACACGTCGGCCTTCTTTACCAGCCGGTAGAGTACCTCCCGCCCGCGCTCGTTCTTGAGATCCAGGGTGACGCTTCGCTGATTGCGGTTGGCGGCCTCGAAGCCGGCGTGGCGGCCATCGGCGAAGGTCATGGCTTCACCATAGATGGCACCCATGCCGCGGTAGGCGTCCCCCTGGATGGGGTGTTCGATCTTTATGACGTCGGCGCCCAGGTCCCCCAGCATGTAGCCGGCGCTGGAAGGGGTGAACTGGGACCAGTTGATGACCCGGATGCCTTCTAGGGGACCAGCCATGGCGGCCTTCCCAGGCTCCCCATGCGCCGCTCCGCTACTTGAACCCCAGCTCAGCCCAGCGGGCTTCCCGCTCGGCGAAGGCTTTGGATACGCCCAGCTCTTGGCGGCGCTTCAGAAAGTTAAAGTCCTCGTCGTCCCACTTCAGGTTGGTGAACAAGGGGTAGGCCAGAGCGCCGGCGTTGAACTGGCCAGGGACGCCGAGGAAGTCTAGCATCAGCAGGGTGTGGGTCTTGGCGATCATCAGGCCATCGGCTGGGTTGAGGGCCACCGCCTTGGCGTAGCGCATGACCTCGTCTTCCAGCTTGTCATCCGGCACAACCGCGTTGACCACACCCCATTCCAACGCCTGTTGGGCGTTGATGGTCTTGCCCGTCAGCTGCCATTCGCGCATTCGCTTGTATCCGAGGGTCATGAGCTGCACGAACTGCCAGCCCATGGAGAGCCCCGAGAAGCCGACGCGCTGCTGCCGCTGGCTGAAGAGCGCGCTCTCCGCGGCGATGGCCATGTCGCAACACATGAGCATGGCCAGACCCACGCCGATGGTCCAGCCGTGGGCCTGACATATGATCGTCTTGGGGCAATACAGGATGGACCTGTACATGCCGTTGAGCCAGGTGAGGACTGCCCTGACCCTGACCCGCTGGGAAGGCCGGACCCCCGGCGCGCCGCCGTAGGTGTCGTACGGGGCAAGGTGCAGGTCGTCGCCAGAGCAGAAGGACTTGCCGGCGCCCCGCAGTATGATGACCTTCACGTCATCGTCTTCCACCGCCATTGCGATCTTGCGGGACACCTCGTTGAACTGGTCCGGAGGGTAGAGGGCGTTGTGGACGTGGGGACGGTTAAGCGTTATGGCTACGATGTCCTTGGTGAGCTTCTCATATAGGACTGTCTCGTCCAGGGGCTTCTCCAGGACGTACTTGCTGGCCTCCTGTGTGGTCACTTCTCCTCCTTCTGCGGGGTCTGTAGCGAAGGCGTTGTTGGCCTGGCCGCCTCAATCAGTGTGGGCCAGTTTTGCAGGCCTGTCTGTCGGGTATCACCAGTAGGGCGTGTAGGGCAATACCTTACTCCGGCGATTCAATCACTGGTTGCATGGATCTGGTCCGCTATCACGCCTTCACGTTCTAGCTCCTCCACCGTCTCATCGCTCATGCCAAGGATACGCGTCAGGATCTCACGGTTGTGCTGCCCGAAGCACGGGGCGGGCCTCTCCAGGGGCGGCGCGAGCTGGCCCCGTTCCCAGAGGGATGCGCTCCGCACTTCCCAGCCGAAGACGGGGTGCTTGATCTCACGGAACATTCCCCGGGCGTTCAACTGGGGGTCACGGCGGAGCTGGCGGTAGTTCAGCACAGCGCCAGCCGGTACGCCTGCTTCTTGGAGCAGCACCTCAACGTCGCGGGCGCAGAGGCCTCGGGTCCATTCTTCTATGTGTGCATCAAGCTCGTCGTGGCGGCGCCAACGTCCGTCGGCAGTCTTCAGATCCGGGTCTCGGGCCCACTCAGGGCTTCCCATGGCCTCTACCAACGACTGCCACTCGCCATCGCTCCGGACGGTGATGGCCACCCACTCGTCCTCGCCTAGAGCCCGGTAGACCCCCTGCGGCGCGAAAACGGGGTGGCGATTGCCCCGGTGGGGGCGCTCCCTCTGGTTCATCGACCAGTCCGTGAAGGCGGAGCCGATGCCAAAGGAGAGGGCATCCCTTAAGGCGATGTCCCAGTGTGTCCCCTGGCCCGTCTTTCGCCACCGGCGCACGGCCATCAGCGCAGCAGCCACCCCTGTCAAGGCGCCAACGGGGTCCCCGTAGCTGAAGCCCGTTTTGGCCGGAGTGGGGTCATTCAGGTACCCGTTCTGGGAGAAGAGCCCACTTGCTACCTCTACGGGGCTGCCCAGGGCCATGGCGTCCCGGTCCGGCAACGTCTGGCCGTAGCCGGAGAGCGAGATGTAGATGATGTCCGGCTTCACCGCCTTCAGGTCTTCGTACGTTATCCGCAGCTTCTCCTTCACGTGCGGGCGGTGGTTTTCGACAAAGATGTGAGATCTGGCCACCAGGTCGAGGAGGATCTGGCGGCCCCGAGGATCTCGCAACTCTACCGCAAGACTGAGCTTCCCGCGGTTCCACTCGTTGAAATGCTGGCTCCTGTTGGAGCGCTCTTGGGGCGTCGCCGCCTGCTGGCGTCCCCTTACACCGCGGTTGACGTCGATCACCGTGCGCATCGGGTCCCAACTGGAGGGCGATTCTACCTTGATCACCTCGGCTCCCAGATCGTGGAGCATCATGGCCATGTAGGGCCCTGCCCAGTACACGGTCCAGTCCACGACCCGCAGCCCTGCGAGCGGGAGGTGGCCTGAGCGCCAGTCCATCAGCCCGCGGCCTCCCTCACCTGGCCCAAGATCTCGGCGTTGGCCTCCCCGAGAAGTGGCGCTGGCCTCTGAGGACCAGGGATGTCGGCCTGCCGCCAGAGCGGCCCCAGTATCGACACGTTTCCGGCTGTGGGATGGCGTATCTCCTTTACGAAGCCCCGGTTCGCCCACTGCTGGCAGCGCAATAGCTCTTGCGGCGTCTCGGCGACGGTAAGAGGATAGCCCTTCTGGGAAAGGGAACGGAGTTCATCGCTGGTCTTGGAAAGGGTCCAGGCGGTGAGGATCGCCTGGAGCTCGTCGTTGTTCTCCAGACGGCTCGCCTGCGTGGAGAAGCGCTCCTCCTCCAGCTCTGGGATCTGGACAGCCTCTTTGAACTGCTCCCAGAGTGCTGGAGCGAAGGCGGATAGGAACACCCATCCATCGGCGCAGGGATATACCCCGTATACCGCCGAAACGTTGAGCCCAGACCGCTCCGCCATCACGCCGAGGTTGAAGGTGAGGCTTCGGCCCTCCAGGTTGTTGGCCACCACGTCCTGGATGGAAAGGTCGAGATACTCCCCGCGGGTTGACTCGTCTCGCAATAGGAGGTTCGCCAAGGTGCCGGCGAAAGCCGCCAACCCCGCCTGGTACTCGGTCTGGGCGCCAAAGTTCGAGAGGGGCGGCCGGCCTGGATCGCCGGTGATCTTGAGCTGGCCTCCCAGCGCTAGGCAGACTAGGTTCGAGCCTTGGTAGTGGCGGTACGGCCCCGTCTGCCCAAACGGGGTCACCTGCGTCATGAGTAGCGAAGGGAAGCGCTGCCGGAGCGCGTCCCAATCCAGCCCCGCGGGTTCCAGCTCTTCAGACGATAGATCCGTAAGGAAAACGTCGGCGGTCTGCAGAAGGGAGAGCACTAGGGAAGCTTCGCTTGGCCAGGGCAGCGTGACCGAGCGCTTGCCGGCGTTGACGTGGATGTGGGCCGCTGAGGTCTCGAGGTCCGGTCTGTCATCCAAAAAGGGCCCTTCGTGACGCAGGGGGTGCCCCTCCGGCGGTTCCACTAAGATGACCTGGGCCCCGGCGTCGGCGAAGAGGCGGCCAGCAAACGCCGCCGCCGAGGTACGGGAGAGCTCGACGACTCGAATGTCCTCAAGCACGGTTGGCGATCAAGAGCTGGGGCAACACGGCACATCAGAATATAGGGGGAAGGCGGCGGCCCGTCAACGGCTAGGATGTGGGGCTTTGCACGATTTTTCATGCCTCTGTAGGGCAAAGCCCTACACGGCTTGGGGCAGATACCCGACAGCACCCCCTACAAAACGCACATATAATCCTCTGTGGGCCTGGCGTGTCCCGATCTCAGGCTCCGGGAGCGGACCAACGCGCAGCGCTGAGTCCTGCCACCGAACTGTAGAGGATAGAAGTGCAGAATAGCCGCCAACGCCACCTCGGCCAACCCCCAGCGTCGCATGGAGCCGTACGCGAGGTTCTTGTTTTCCGTCTTCAGGAGGTAACGGATGAACTTTAGGTTCAGCGAAGAGGAAGAGGCGTTCCGCCAGGAGGTGCGTGAGTTCATAGCTAAGGAGATGACCGACGAAGTGCGCTCCACCTGGCTGGGAGGCCTCCTCGATACCCCGGCTCGCGTCGACTTCGTGACCAAGATGGCCAGGAAGGGCTGGCTGTCCCAGGGGTTTCCGGAAGAGTACGGGGGCACCAAGCAGACCATGCCTCTGGCCCAGTACATCCTCAACACAGAGCTCCACATGGCCCAGGCGCCCATAGTCGGCAAGAATTTGGGTGTCATAGTGAACACCCTCCTGCGCCACGGCAGTGAGAAGCTGAAGAAGGAGTTCATCCCCCGCATCCTACGCAACGAGATCCAGTGGGCATTGGCCTATACGGAGCCTGAGGCTGGGTCGGATCTGGCCAACATGCAGTGCCGGGCCGTCCTCGATGGCGATGAGTTCGTCGTCAACGGCATGAAACGGTTCATTACGTCCGCTCACTTCTGCGATTATCTTTGGACTGGCGTGCGTACAGATCCCAACGCCAAGCCCAAGCAGAAAGGCATCAGCCTCCTAATAATCGATGTGAAGACCCCCGGCATAACCATCACGCCCCTCTGGACCATCATCGGCGAGCGCACCAACGACGTCTACTTCGACAACGTTCGCGTTCCCAAAGACATGCTCGTGGGAGAGCTGAACGAAGGGTGGCGCTACATAACTGAGGCCCTCACTTATGAACGTTTCACCATGGCCTCCGTCATCCCGACTATCCGCAAGTTCCAACAGTTCGTCGAATGGGTGAAGACCGCCGAAATCGACGGCAAACGGCTGAAGGATGACCCCGTCGTCCGCCGCAAGATCGCCCATGTCGCGGTGCTGGTGGAGATGGCCCGCATGCTAGACCTGCGTTGCATCTGCACCGCGGTCAAGCCGGGCTATGTCCCCTACATCGAGGCCATGATGAACAAGATGTGGGGCGGAATCGTCGAGACCGTGCTGAGCGACACCTTCCTGGATATCCTCGGTCCTTACGGCTACCTGTGGAAAGATAGGGAGCACGCTCCGCTCGACGGCAGTGTCGTAGACGACTACCTCTGGGCCGGTCACCAGCGCGTCGCAGCTGCTGGCGTCGACCTCTCGAAAAATACCATCGCCCGCCGCTACCTGGGGCTTCCCAGCGGTTAGGTGAACTGCTGGAACCCATGCTGAGATAGGGGTCAACCGTTATGGACATGGAATTTAGCGAAGAGCAGCTCAAGCTTATAGACACTGCCCGGCGCTTTCTGGAGAAGGAATCGCCCCTTTCTGCCGCCCGGGAGCACGAGAGTACGGAAACTGGGTTCTCTCTCGATCTGTGGCAGAAGATGGCCTCGCTGGGATGGCTGGGGCTGCCCTTTCCGGAGGAGTTCGGTGGCTACGGGATGGGAAATGTGGACCTGGTCTGCCTGACCAAAGAGCTGGGCCGTGTGCTGTGCCCCAGCCCTTATATCCCGACCGTCGTCTTGGCCGGGGGAGCGATCCTGGCGGCGGGCAACGAAGACCAGAAGAGGGAATATCTGCCCCGCATCGCTGGCGGACAGCTCATCATCGCCTTCGCCCTTCAGGAAGCTAGCCGCTACTACGATCCGCGCGGCATCTCCACTCGCGCTACAGAGGTCGACGGCGGCTATGTCCTTAACGGCACCAAGATGTTCGTGGAGTTCGCCAACGCCGCAGACCGAATGCTGGTTGTTGCCCGCACCGCCGGCGCGCCTCCCTCGGCGGAGGGCGTCACCATGTTCCTCGTGGACGCCAAGACGCCTGGCATAACGATGCGCCCCTTGGGCACGATGGCCCGGGACAAGCAGTTTGAGCTGCGACTGGAGGACGTCAGGGTGTCGAAGGCCGACGTCCTCGGGCCCAGCGGCGGCGCCTGGCCGATACTGGAGGGTGTCATACAGCGGGGCGTCGTAGCCTTTGCCGGATACATGATTGGCGCCTCCGAGAAGATCCACTCTATGGCGGTCGACTTCGCCAAGCAGAGAGTACAGTTCGATAGGCCCATCGGCAGCTTTCAAGCCATCCAGCATTACTTGGCCCAGTCCATCACCGAGATCATCGGTGCCGACACCATGACCTTCTACTCCGCCTGGAGCCTGGACGAGGGGCTGCCCTCTCGCGAGATCGTGGCCAAGGTCAAGAGTCTGGCGGGCGATACCTACAAGAACGTATCGGCTCTGGGAGCGCAGATCTACGGCGGCATCGGCTTCAACGAGGATGTAGACACCACCCTGTTCCTGCGCCGTGGCAAGCAAGCTCAGCTCGCCATGGGTGACACGGGGTACTGGGAAGATATCATCGCCGAGGAGCTTCTCGACAAGTAGCTATGGAAACGGAAGGCGGCCTCGATTACGTCCCGGAATACCTCTCTCCGGAGGCTAGGCAGCGCCTTCTCGCCCTTACTAGGGAAACGGAGCCCCAGGAAGCTCCCCTCGAGGTGAACGAATACCTGATTCGTCACTGGTGTGAGACTCTGGAGGACGGAAACCCCCTTTACCTCGATGAGGAGTATGCCCGTTCCCGGGGGTTTCGTGGCCTCGTAGCCCCGCCTGGCACCGTGATGACCACCTTCGCCCAGTTCTTCCGCTGGCCCTGGCCGCCGGGCGGCCGCGAACCCCAACGTCATCTTCACTACGATGTCAAGGAGGCCCTCGGGCTTCCCGTGGCTATCATCCAGGGTCTGGAGATCGAGTACGGCGTCCCCCTTCAGGTAGGCGACCGCCTGAACATCACCCAGCGTCTCACCTCCGTCTCCCCCTGGAAGAAGACCCGCCTAGGCGAGGGCCACTTCTGGACCATCGAGCGCACCTACCGTAACCAGCATGGCCAGGTGGTGGCCCGGGAGCGGCTCACGGCGTTCGGCTATGGGAGGGATGCAGGCCCCTCGGGCAGCGGGGCCGGCAACAAGGGCGGCTGGAGCCCCGCAGTGGAGGAAGCGATCCAAGGTGACAAGACAGGCTACCAGCCGCCGCCATCCAGAACGGTGTTCTGGGAAGATGTTGTGGAAGGACAGGCGCTGCCGGAACTACGAATGCCCATAACCTTCACCCGATGCGTGTACCTGGCGTCCGCCACGCGCGACTTTTCGCCCCAACACTCCAACCGTGACTATGCGCAGCAGCGCTCCAAGACCAGGGACGTCTTCGTTAACACCCCCTTCAACATGGGGATGGTTAGTCGCTTCATGACCGATTGGGCTGGACCCTTGAGTGCAGTCAGGAAGATGAAGATCTCCATGCGGGGCAACGTCTGCGCGGGCGACGAGATGATCATCAATGGGTCGGTGCAACGGAAATATGTCGAGGACGGGGAGCACAGGGTGGATATAGACATAACGATATCGACGCAAGATGGGCCTGTGACACCCTGTTCCGCCACCTTGGCCTTGCCTGTCCGGAGCGGCACGGGCGCAACCTGAGCCGGAGATCCCGTGGCTGGCCTATCGTCCTCGCCGACCCCCTCTGGTCAGCCGGCGGCTGTATGCGCCGGGCTCCGGGTGCTGGACTTCAGCTCCTGGATGGCAGGGCCTCTGGCGACTGGGGTGCTTAGCGACTACGGCGCGGAGGTCATCAAGGTGGAACCGCCCGCTGGCGATCCGGCGCGGCGTCTCCCCGCGTTCCAGACCTGGAACCGAGGCAAACGGAGCTTGGTTTTGGATTTAAGGAGCCCTGGGGGCCGGAAGACTGCCTTGGGGTTGGCGGAAGCTGCCGATGTGGTCGTCACGTCCTGGCGCCCTGGCGTCGCTGAACGCTTGGGTCTGGGCTATGACGACGTTCAGCGGATCAACCGCGGTGCCATCTACGTCTCCATCACCGGGTATGGGGAGAGTGGCCAGCGGGCTCGGCTGAAGGGCTACGAGGGACTGGTGGCGGCCAAATCTGGACGGATGATGATGTTTGAAGGGGTGGCGCCTCGCCCCGGCCCGGCCTTTCCTGCTGTGCCTTGTGCCTCCTACTCGGCAGGGATGCTGGCCCTGCAGGGCATTCTCGCTGGCCTGCACATGCGTCGGCGGACTGGCCGGGGCCAAAAGGTCAGCGTATCGCTCCTTGCCGCCCTCATGCCCTTTGATATCGTCATGTGGATCGGCTGGCAGCTTCGGGGCAAAGAGTTGGAGACGGAGGGCCAGACCGCGCCCATGATCCTCCAGAAGCTCTTGGGCGAGCGCAAGCCACCGGCTGGGCCTGGCACGTACGATCCCACCCAGTTGTACCGGCCGGGCGTCCGCATCCCACGGCCCAACTACCTCGTGGCCGTCACGAAGGACGGCGTGTGGCTTCAGTTCGCCAACACGACGGACCGCTTGTGCCTGGCGCAGATGCAAGCCCTCGATCTGCTGGAGCTGTATGGCGACGAGCGTTTCGCCAAACTTCCCGCCGTGTTCACGGAGGACGCCGCGGACGAGCTGTGGGGCTTGGTGCTAGAGACGGTACGTTCCAAGACGTACGAAGAGTGGGCTGCCCGCTTTACGGAGTACGAGGACTTGGCCGTCGAGCGGTTGCGTTGGCCTGCCGAGGCCCTGGATCACCCCCAGGTCAGGCACAACCGGCATGTAATAGAGGTGCCCGGGCTCGACGGCAAGCCTACTTTCCAGCCGGGACCCATCGTCAGGGTCAATGGCGTTTTCCCGACCGTGGCGCGGAGGGCGCCGCGGCTGGGAGAACATTCCCAGGAAATCTTGAGCGATCGCGGTGGCTGGGCTCGGCATTCGTCACCCGTCGATCGCCCGGACGCCCCAAATGACAGCAGAGCACCCCTGGATGGCATAACGATTGTCGATTTCTCGACTTGGATCGCTGCTCCCTATTCAACAAGCCTCCTCGCCTCGCTGGGGGCTCGTGTCATCAAGGTCGAACAGGTGGGCGGTGACACGAGCCGCTACTCTACGGGCGGGCTATTGTCCTTCCCCATGACCCAGGGCAAGGAGAGCATCGCTCTCAATCTCAAGGACCCCCGTGGTCTGGAAGTCGTCCAGCGGCTTATCGCTCGGGCGGATGCCGTGGTTCACAACTTCAGGCCGGGAGTCCCGGAGCGCCTGGGCATCGACTACGACTCCTGCCGCCGTCTGAACCCCCGGGTGATCTATCTGAACGAAGCCTCCTATGGTGACACAGGGCCCGATGCGAGGCGTCCGGCTTTTTTCGCCTCCATCGCTGCCGTTGGGGGCAACACATTCCGTCAGGCGGGGGCGGGACACCCGCGGCCGGATGCCCAGCGGCTTCCGCTGCACGAGCTGAAGGAGGAGGCGTGGCGCCTGCTGAAAGCGGCCGAAGGCAACGCCGACCCCATCGCTTCCTTGGCCGCGGCCGCGGCCTTCCTTCTGGGCCTTCACGCCCGAGAGGAGACGGGCCAAAGCCAAGACTTGATGACAACCATGGTGTGCTCTGATATGTGGGCCAACTCCGACGAGTGCATCGCCTACGCCGGATGCCCAGCGCCGGCCTCCGTGGACGAGGAGCTGATGGGTCTATCGCCAGTATACCGGCTTTACCGGGCACGAGAGGGCTGGGTCTTCCTGGCCTGCCTGGAGCGGAGCGAATGGGAAAGTTTCTGCCGCCTCACGGGCAAACAGGACTGGAAATCTCGCTGGGAGGGCGGCTGGCAGCCGGGGTCCGCCGGCGCCAGGATTCTGGCGGACGACCTGGCCCGCCTCTTCCGAGAGCGCGATGCCTCAGAGTGGGAGTCGCTGGCGACTCGCGAAGAGGTCCCCCTCGTGGCTGTCGAGCAGCGCGACCCCGGCAGGTTCAATATTCAAGATGCCGGCATGAGAGAGCTAGGGCATGCGGTGCAGGTGGAGAGTTCCATCCACGGTTCTTACTGGCGCCATGGCGCCCTTCAGCAGTTTTCAGATGCAGGGCAGGTCTTCCGGGGCTGGGAGCCTTTGGGCGGGCACACCAAGCCCATCCTCCGAGAGCTGGGGTACAGCGACGATGCTATCGAAATGCTGATTCGTGATGGCGTGGCGGAAGCCTGGCCGGGTGAGGCCCCGGGCGAACCCACGCCGGTGCAGAGGAGGACATGATTCGGGACAAGACGGCGATAGTAGGGATCGGCACTACGGAGTATGTGAGGAATATCGGGCGCTCCGAGCTGGAGACGGCACTCCAGGTGATTCGTGAGGCCCTGGAGGAGGCTGGCCTTACGCCTCGGGACGTGGACGCCATCTTCAAGGTGGAGACGCCGGGCGAGGATTCGAATAACGAGATAGAGTTGGCCCGCAACCTCGGCATCCCGAACCTCAGGGCTTGGGGCGGCATGGGCTTCGGAGGTGGTGCGGCTTGTGGCCCCGTCGTCCACGCCGCTATGGCCGTCGCAACCGGCTTGGCCACGGTGGCCGTCGCCGTGAGGGCCAGGAACCGGGGCTCGGGAGGCCGACCCTGGGCGCGTACCGGCAACCGCGTGCCAGGCGTCGGTGCCTTCGAGATCCCCTATGGCCTCGTCAGCCCTCCTCAACAGATCGCCATTGTGGCTCGCCGCTATATGTATGAATACGGAGCGCGCCCAGAGGATTTCGCTCGCGTGGCCGTCATGCAGAGGGCCAACGCCTCCCGTAACCCCCGGGCCTTCTTCCGCGATCCCATCACCGTGGAAGACGTTCTCTCCTCCCGAATGATCGCCGATCCGTTGCACCTGTTGGACTGTTCTCTGGAGACGGATGGCGCCTGCGCCCTCGTCATCACCAGCGCTGAACGGGCCCGTGACCTGAAGCAGCGGCCGGTGTACATCTCTGGGGCCGCCCAGGGCATGGGGCCGAGGCACTACATGATGAGCGGTCTCCTCTATCAGGACGACCCCTTCGATCTGCCATCGTATTACGCCGCTCGCGACGTCTACGCCATGGCTGGACTTGGGCCCGAGGATGTTGACGTAGCCGAGTTTTACGATGTCTTCAGCCCCATGGTGCTGTGGCAACTGGAGGCCTACGGATTCTGCCGGCGTGGCGAGGCCGCCGCCTTTGTCCAGGCCGGCAAGGCCGATTGGCCCGGTGGAGACCTCCCCGTTAACACCCACGGCGGCAGCCTCTCGGAGGCCTACGTCCATGGCTTCAATCATGTGCTGGAGGCGGTTAGGCAGATCCGCGGAACATCCACTTGCCAGGTCGAAGGGGCGCGGGTGGCGCTAGTTGCGGCGGCGGCAGTGGTGCCGACCAGCGCGCTGATCCTGAGGAGGGATTAGAAGCATGGCCCAAGAGATGGTGAGCGATCGCCCCCTGCCTCTGATAACGCCTCTCACGGAGCCCTTTTGGAAGGCAGCCCGTCAGCACCGCTTGCTGGTCCAGCGCTGCGCTGCCTGCGGCAGATTCCGATGGCCCCCTGAGATCGGCTGCTTTTACTGTGGCTCGATGGAGTCGGCCTGGACGCCAGTGAGCGGGAGGGCCTCCCTCTATAGTTGGACCGTAGCTCACCCGCCGCTCTTGCCCTACTTCCAGCAGCGCGCGCCTTGGCCAGTGGTGGTGGTTCAACTGGAAGAAGGGCCCCGCATGGTATCCAACCTGGTAGGCGTGCCGCCGGAGGAGTACACATTCGGCATGCGCCTTGTGGCGGGTTTCGAGGACCTCCACGATGAGGTGACGCTGGTAGTGTTTAGGCGTCCGTAGGGCGTGGCCCTCGCAGGCGCAGAGGAGAAGGTAGGAAGTGGAGTTCAGGGAAACGCCGGAGATGGCCAAGATCCGGAGCGAGATCCGGGAAGTTCTGGCCGAAGCTTTACCCTCTGACTGGCAGGGCAGCGGTTTTCTGCCTATGGACGTGCGGCCAGAGCACATGGAGATCGCGCGCAACCTTGACCGCAAGCTCGCCTCTCGCCGGCTCCTGGCTCCCGCCTGGCCCGTCGAATACGGTGGGCGCGGCCTGACCCCCCTGGAGCAGTTCGCCCTCTTCGAAGAGCTGGGCTACGGGTTGGCGCCTCGTCTGACTACGGTCTCGGTGGACCTCGTGGGGCCAGTGCTCATCCACTACGGCAGCGATGAGCAGCGCCGGCGGCATCTTCCCGCCATCGCCAATGACGCCCAGGTGTGGTGCCAGGGTTTCAGCGAGCCAGAGGCTGGCTCGGACCTCACCAGCCTACGCACCAGGGCTGAGCGCCAGGGCGACGTCTACGTCATCAACGGCCACAAGATCTGGACGAGCATGGCCCACGTCTCTCAGTGGTGTATCCTTCTGGCCCGCACCGGCCCCCAGGAGTCGAAGAGCCGCGGCCTCAGCCTGTTCCTCGTCCCATTGGACGCGCCGGGCATCGAGGTCAGGCCCATCTGGGACGCTAGCGACGAGCACATGCTCAACGAAACCTTCTTCGATAACGTGCAAGTCCCCGTAGAAAACCTGGTGGGCGCCGAGAATGAGGGCTGGAAGTACGCCACAACCCTCCTGCAATACGAAAGGGGCGACGCGTTGCTGGTGGGCCAGTTCCGCCGCCTCCTGGACGATGTCGAGGCCCTTATCCGCCAGCAGGGGCGTTCACGGGCTGACGCCAGGGCTCTCCTGGCCCAGTGCGAGGTCGAGTGGCAGATCGGCCGGCTCTTCACCCTCCAGATCGTCACTATGCACCTGCGCGGCCAGATGCCGGACATGGAAGCCTCTGCCGTCAAGCTGTTCATGACCGAGGCGTACCAAAGGCTCGGTCATGTCTGCCTGCACCTCACAGGCCTCGCCGGCCTCCTACGCACTGGCGAACCGCGGGCGCTCCTGGGTGGCCGCATCGACCAGGCTGTCGTCGCCTCCACCGTAGGTACCATCATGGGTGGCACCTCGGAGATCCAACGGACCATCATCGCTACCCGGGGGCTCGGGCTTCCCAGGGGCTAGGCGTGGAGATCCGTTTCGACGGCAAAGTGGCCCTAGTGACAGGGGCCGCCAGCGGCATCGGCCTTGAGGTCGCGCATGGCCTCGCCCGGGCCGGGGCGACCTTGGCCCTATTGGACCTTCCGGGCCCTGGCCTCGAGGGGGCAGCGCGTGGTCTGGAGGGCCCTAGCGGTGTTATTGTTCTGCGGGCCGATGTCACCGATCTGGCCGCTGTGCAGGCTTCAGCGGAAAAGGCTGCCGCGGAGGCCGGCGGCCTCGACATCGTGATAACCTGCGCTGGCCGGGCGATAACGGGTCCCTTTGCCGAAAGCGACCCCTCCTCGTGGCGCGATCTCTTGGAGGTGAATCTGCTGGGCACTATGAACGTGTGTTACGCTGCCATCCCTTATTTGCTGGAGCGCGGCCGAGGGCGGATCATCACCATCGCCTCCGATGCGGCTCGCGTAGGGTCGGCCGGGGAGGCCGCCTACTCCGCCGCAAAAGGCGGCGTCATCTCCTTTACCAAGTCGCTTGCCCGCGAATTAGCCCGCCATAACGTGACAGTCAACTGCGTCTCCCCAGGCCCCACGGACACGCCAATGCTCCGAACGGTGATGTCTGGTGACGAGGACTTGCTCCAAAAGCTAGTGCGGGCCACTCCTCTGCGCCGTTTGGGCACAGCCAAGGACGTCGCCTCAGCCGTCCTGTTCTTGGCCTCCGACGATGCCTCCCATATCACTGGGCAGGTGCTCAGTGTCAGTGGTGGCATCACCATGGTGTGAAACATCCTGGGCCGCAGAGGCGAGGAAGTCGAGCCGCCCTCTGAAGAAGGCGCCGCCATCGGCAACCAGCGTCTGCCCCGTAACAAAGCTGGCCAAGGGCGACGCTAGGAAGGCCACGATGTTGGCGACGTCCTCCGGTTGGCCCAAGCGGCCCATGGGTATCAGCCTGGAGATGCGCTCTCGGTCTGCCTCGGCCATCAGCCGGCTGGTGCCCTCGGTCAGAATGAAGTCCGGCGCCACGCAGTTCACCCGTATGCGGGGTGCCCACTCCAGCGCCAGGGTCCGCGTTAGGTTGATGAGGCCCGCCTTCGCCGCCCCGTAGTGGGCAGCGTTCGGGCTCGCCGTTAGCCCCGCCACCGAGGCGATATTTACGATGGACCCGCCATCCCCTTTCAGCATCGCCGGTGCTGCCGCCTGGGCGAAGAAGAAGGCCGAGTCCAGATTCAGGCGGATCACGGCGGTCCATCCGCCGGGCGTGATTGCAGATGCGGGGGCAAAGAACATTCCCCCGGCGTTGTTCACCAGGATATCGAGCCGCCCCAGGTCGCCCACGGTCTTTTCCACTGTCGCCAGGGCTACAGCCGGATCGCGCGCATCCCCGACTATCACGATCCCGCGCCGGCCGAGGGACGTTAGCAGATCCTGGGTTCCCTTGGCCCCGCTGGCGTCGCGATCCACAAGGCAAACATCGACGCCCAGGCGGCCGAGAAGGAGCGCGCAGGCCCGGCCGATGCCCGCGCCGGCGCCCGTCACCACCGCCACACGGCCCTCAAGGCCGAAGAGTTTTCCGGAGTCCATCACGCCGGGTCCGGAGCCAAGACAACGCCTTCCCGCGCTAAGGACGTAATATCGGCGTGAGAGAACCCCAGCTCCAACAACACCTCTCTGGTGTGCTGCCCCAGGACGGGGGGAGGCCGACGCACACTGCCTGGCGTGCGGTCCAGCCGCAGGGGCACGCCCGTGACCTTGAGAGGGCCAAGGGTGGGGTGAGGCACTTCGACGACCATGCGGTTGTGCAGCACTTGCGGGTCCCGTACCACCTCCGGAATCGTATTGACTGGGGCAGCCATGGCATCGGCGTCCACCAGTCTCCGCAGTAACTCATCCCTGGTTTCAGTCCTGCAGCGCGCCGCCAGCAAGCTGTCCAGGGCGTCTTCGTTGGCCAGGCGAGATTCCGATGTGAGAAAGCGCGGGTCTTGTGCCCAGGCAGGGTTGAGGGCCTGGCAGAGGTTGCGCCAGAACTTCTCTGTCGGGCACGTTATGAAGACCAGTCCCCCGTCACGGCATTCGTATATCCCCGATGGGGCGAAGTAAGGGCTGCGGTTCCCTGTGCGAGGAACGACCCAGCCCGAGATGAAGTAATTCCCCAAGGCGTTGCCTAGGGCGTGGACCAGCGCATCGACTAGCGCTACCTCCACCCGTTGGCCTAGGCCGCTGCGGAACCGCTCGTACAGGGCGCTAACCACGCCGTTGGCAGCGAGAAGAGACGACATAACGTCAGCGATGGGCATGTTCAGCCGTGTGGGCGGCTGTCCTGCCGTGCCGTTCAGCATGGGTACGCCGCACAGCGCCTGGGCAAGGGCGTCGACGCCCGGCCGCCCAGCGTATGGGCCATCAGCGCCGAAGGCGGAGACGCTGACCCAGATGATGTCTGGCCTGCAGGCGCGCACTTGGTCGTAGCTCAACCCCAACTGGCTCAGCGCGGGCTCCCTCATGTTTGTGATGAGGACGTCGGCGGTGGAAACGAGTCGAACGAAGACCTCGCGGCCCCTGGCGGATGCTAGGTCCAAGCAAATGCCCCGCTTGTTCCGGTTGACGCCTATGAATGAGCCGGTCTCTCCGTTGCGCTCCTGGCCCAGCCGGCGCATATCGTCGCCTGCGGGCGACTCGACCTTTATCACATCGGCGCCCAGATCGCCTAGGAGAGTCGCAGCATATGGCCCCGCGATCATAGTCGAGCAGTCCAGCACCCGTACGTCGCGGAGGGGCCCGGCATTTCCGGTATTCACTCGCCTAGGACGCCCCCTGCGCCGGGTGGATCAGGTTCCACAGCCGGTTGGGCGAGGCGGGGACCTCGGTGGCCCGGACGCCCAGGGGAGCCAAGGCGTCGTTGATGGCGGCCATGATCGCCGCCGGCGCCGTGTTCATAGCCCCCTCACCCATGCCCTTAGTCCCCAGCGGCGTGAGCGGCGACGGAGTGACGATCACTGCTTTCTGCGTCATTGGCACCTCATGGATGGTGGGGATCAGGTAGTCCATGAAGGTCGATGTTAGTATCTGGCCATCCTCGTCATATACGTACTCTTCGAGAAGCGTGGCGCCCACGCCTTGTGCTATGCCACCCTGAGTCATGCCCTCCACCACCGCCGGATTCAGGCGGGTGCCGCAATCATCGGCCACGTAGTACTTCAAGATGTCCACCTTGCCGGTGTCGGGGTCGATCTCCACCATCACCAGATGGCAGGCGTTGGCAGCGGTGAGGTAGCTCTTGGCACGCCCCTCCTCGTCCGGCATGTCGCGGTCAGGCGCCGTCCAGACGTAGGTGGCCTCGACCGATGGCTCCGTGCCGGGCGGCACGAGGTCGCTGCGGAAGAGTATGGTCCCCACAACGTCCCGAAGGGGCATCTGGTACTCGAGGTTGTTCTTCATACGCAGGACGCCGTCCATAAGTTCGACGTTGTCCTCCGTGGTCCTCAGGAGGAAGGCGGCGACCCGCACGAGCTTCTGGCGGATGATGTCCGCGGCCCCCAGCACTGCGCCGCTGAGGGCGACGGCCAACCGGCTGCCTCCCGGCCCGTAGTGCGGCGGCGCCGAGAGGGTGTCCTGGCAAACCACCTGCACGTCTTCCGGCCGAACCCCAAAGTAGTCTGCCAATATCTGGGCTACGAAGGTATACTGCCCCTGACCTTCCAGGGCGAAGCCCACCCGCGCCACTATCTTCCCGAAGGCGTCAATGCTGACGGTGACGCCCTCCGGCAGGGCGGTGCCTCCCTGTTGACCGATGATATTGTATACGTTGTTGTTGAATACGCCCGGCTCTATGCTGTTGACGATGCCGATGCCCACCAGGCGGCCCTGCTTTCGTGCCTCGGCCTGCTCCTGACGCAGCCGCTGGTAGTCCGACATCTCCAGCACCTTGTTCAGGGCGGCCTCATAGTTCCCGCTATCGTACTCGTTACCGCTAGGGATCCTGTACGGGAACTTGTCGGGCGGTATGTAGTTCCGGCGCCGGAATTCGGCGGGGTCAAGGCCCAGTCCGCGGGCGGCTATGTCCATCATCTGCTCCAGGACAAAGTTGTGGGGCGGGGGACCCATCCCGCGGTACGGACTGGCCGGAGCCTTGTTGGTGCAGACGATGGTCAGATCGTAGGAGGCGCAGGGAATGGTGTAGCTGCCGGTGAAGGCGGCTAACGGCTTGGCCGCTCCGATGGCAGCGTAGCCCTCGGCTGTAGCGCCGATGTCGTCGACCAGCTTGACCTTGAAGCCGGTAACAATCCCCTCCGCGTTCACCGCCAGGGACGCCTCGTAGTGGCGGTCCCAAGCCTGGCTTCCGCCTGCTATGAGGTACTCCATCCGGTCCTCGATCCACTTCACCGGCCGTCCGCCGGCCTTCCGTGAGAGAAGGGCCGCGATCTGTGTGCCACGCCCGCCGCCCTTGCCGCCGAAGCTGCCGCCATGGGGATGCGGGATTACCCGTACCTTGTTGGGGGCCAGGCCCAGCCCTATGGCCGCACCCAGGGCCATCAGCGATGGCGCTTGGAACGTGCCCCGGAGGGTGAGGCCTTCCTCCACGGGGTCCCATTGGGCGATAACTCCAAAAGTCTCCATCGGGTTGGCCCCCACCCTATGCCAGCGGAACTTCTCGGTGAAGACGTGGGCCGCTTCAGCGAAGGCCTTCTCCGTGTCCCCCCAATTGAAGACCCGGTGCAACATGACGTTGGTGCCGTTTTCCTCGAAGATGAGAGGGGCGCCTGGCTCCAGCGCCTTGAACGCGTCCATCACAACGGGCAGGGGCTCATACTCCACCCGTATGTGCTCCAGGGCATCCTCGGCGATGTACCTGCTGGTTGCCGCCACAGCGGCCACTGGCTCGCCCACGAACCGCACCTTCTCTTCCGCCAGGCAGCGTGTGCCCCAGCCGGGCGGCGCCGTGCCGATGGGGCGAGCCCATCGCTTGGCGTCTTCGCCGGTAACTATGGCCACGACGCCGGGCAGGCGCGCGGCCTCCGCGATATCTATGCTGTTGATCCGCGCGTGGGCGTGGGGGCTGCGCAGGATGGCGCAGTGCAGCATCCCCGGCATCTGCACGTTATCGATGAACTCGGTGCGCCCCGTCAGAAGACTCGGGTCTTCCACCCGCTTCACCGGCTGGCCCACGTACCGCGGCTGGCTGGTGGGCAGCTCTTGCAGAGATCTCGGGATATTGATTGTCACGACGCCTCTCCTCCGGCCCGCGCCGAGCCCTGCATTTTGGCGGCCGCCAGGCGCACCGACTCCATGATGTCCTGGTAGCCAGTACAACGGCAAAGGTTGCCCCCTAGCATTTCGCGAATGTCATCGTCCGAGGGCCGAGGGTTCTCGTCCAAAAGCTCCACCACCGACATGATGAAGCCCGGTGTGCAGAACCCGCACTGAAGCCCATGGGCCTCCATGAAGGCCTCCTGGATCGGGTGTAGATGGCCGTCCGAGCTCAGTCCTTCCACCGTCATCACCTCTGCGCCGTCCGCCTGAACGGCCAGCATGATGCAGGAGCGCACCGCCCTGCCGTTCAGGATGACGGTGCAAGCACCGCAGACCCCGTGTTCGCAGCCAACGTGCACACCCCCAAGGCCGAGCTCGCTCCGCAGGAAGTCCGCCAGCGTGGTCCTCGGTTCCACGGACGCCTCGTGTGTGACGCCGTTCACGGTTAGCCGTATCTTTTGCGGTTCTACCATTGCTCTCAGCCTCCGCTGGCCTGTGTTGCCCGCTGCGCCGCATCGGCCAGGGCCCGGCCAGCCATGGTCTTCGCTAGGTGGCGCCTGAAGGCCGCAGAGGCGTGGATATCTGAGATCGGCTCCTCGATCTCTCTTCCTACTTCCTCGGCGGCCGCTGCCAGGGCCTCTGGGCTGGGCTGCTGCCCCTTCAGCAGGGTCTCCGCTCTGGCGGCTCGGACCGGCGTCGGCCCGGCGCCGAAGATTACGAGCCGTGCGTCACTGCATCTGCCCCCTGGATCCAAGGTTAGGGCTGCAGCGGCGCCCGCCAGGGCGAAGTCGCCGTGCCGGCGGGATACCTCCCGGAACCCCCATCCTGTCCGGGGCGGCAGGACTGGGAAACGTACTTCCGTCAGAATCTCGTCCGGCTCCAGGGCGGTCGTCAGGTAGGTTACGAAGAAGTCGGAGGCTTCGATTAAGCGCTGCCCTTCATTGCTGACAGCGGTCATCTCTGCTCCCAGGGCTACGCAGACCGCTGGGAGCTCCGCCGCCGGGTCGGCGTGGGCGATGGAGCCGCACACCGTCCCGCGGTTCCTGATTTGCGGGTGTGCGATGAAGCGTACGGCTTCGGCCAGAAGTGGCTGGAGACGGCGCACGTCGGCAGATCGCTCCACCGCCCTGTGGCGCGCGCCTGCTCCGATGGCTATGCTACCGTTCTCGGGCCGTATGTAATCCAGCTCGCTGATGCGGTTGATGTCCACCAGGGCGGCCGGGCGAGCTAAACGCATGTTCAGAAGTGGCAGTAAGCTCTGGCCTCCAGCGAGTACTTTGGCCTCGCCTCCGTACTTCTCGAGGATCTCCGCCGCTTCTCGCAATGAGGTAGGGGCGAAGAACTCGAAGGGCGGCGGTTTCACGGACGCACCTCCAACACCGTACCCGACACTATTGACCTTCTGATGTTCCTGTTCGCAGATACCCTAGGTTATAGTCCAGTATGCGCCACCGGCGTGGCTAGGAGAACGGCCCGCCAGCCCCGCATGTCCGCGGCTCGGATCTGCCGGCTGTAGTCGCGGCAGAGAGCTACCGGGGAAGGCGCCCTGCGCAGGGTGCCTTCCCCGTCTGTCTCTTCTTCCCAGACAAGGCTCAGCAACATCATTCCTTCCAGGGGCAGGTAGTGGGTTTGCACTCAATCCCCGGGAAGTTGCCGCGCAGCCCCTTCCCTTCACTGGTCTCGGTGTTCACCACACCGAGCTGCTTCCACTTGCCATCGGCCTGGACCCACTGGACAGTGGCCCAGTGCTCGTTGACCCAGTGGTCTTGGGGGCTCAGGATCGTGGGTCCAAGGCACATGTTACAGGTCCAGTCGCCCGTAAAGCCTGTGTTCAGCGCCTCTAGGAGACCTTCCCGCGTCAGGTCAGGCCCCGCCAGCTCCAGCGCTCTCACCAGGTGCTCCAGCGCGTTGACGGCGATGGTAGTGGCGACTGGGAAGTAGGTAGTGTTGGTCTCCTTGCCGAAGGCAGCGAGCTTGGCCCAGATGGGCTTGGTTGTGTTGTAGTATGGGTCGTCCTGGTAACGCACGGTCAGCACGCCATCCAGGGCGGTGTCGGTCTTGGGGTCGCCCGTAGGCAGCGCTCCCCATCCCGCAAGGGGGATGTTGCTACCGAAGTTCTCCCGGAGGGCCTTGATCAGCGAATACTCTTGGGTGGCTGCACCGTGATAGATCACGAAGTCTGCGCCGGAATTCACGACCTGCTGCGCCTGGGAGGTTAGATCCGTTTGGGTCGAATCGTGGGAGAAGATGCCGGCGATCTCCATGCCTAGTTTCTCAGCCTCGTACTTGATGCCCTGAAGGCCGGCCTGACTAGCCGGGAAGTCCAGATAGACCACGGCGATCTTCGCCTTCGGGTTCACCTTGGCTACAGCATCTACCAGTCCCGCGCCGGACAGAATGTCCGAGGCCTGGCCGTTGAACTCATACGGGGACGTCTCGGGCTCCTGGCCCACATTGGAGCCATCGAGGTAGAAGAGGTTAGGGACCTTCTTCTGGACCAGGTAGTCGTGCACCGCATTGTGGGTTGGCGAGCCGATGTTGTAGAAAAGGGCGAACACCTTATCGCTTTCAACCAGCTCCTTCGTGGCCTGCACGCCTTCAGGACCTCCGGAGGCGTCATCCTTTATGAGGAGCTTGATCTTGCGTCCGTGGATCCCGCCTGCCTCGTTGATGCGGTCAATCATGGCCTGGAGGTATGGCCCCCAGACGACCTCGTAACTGGCCAGGAAGCCGGTCAGCGGGGCTGTGCGGCCTATCAGGATCTCCGTGTCCGTCACGCCGGTTCGGTCCTCGCTGGCGGGACGGGTTTTCCACATGGCCAGGCCGTCGTCCAACTGGAAGAGCCCCTCGAGCCCTCTGGCGTCACGGGGTTTGCTGGGGATGCCAGCGTCACCGGGCTTGGCGACCTTCGGGCTGGGGCTTGCGGCCGTTGTGGCCGCCCCGGTCGTGGCCGCTGGTGTTGGACTAGCCTTTTCTTCACCGCCGCCACAGGCCGCGGCGATCATTCCCGCTAAAGCCAAGAGGGTTACCAGCGCGGCCATCCGCCATATCGCTTGCCTCCGCATGGGTGCGCTCCTTTCGTAACGTTACTTGCTGCTTGACCTACTGTTTCCAGGGGCAGGTATCGGGCTTGCACTCGTATCCTGGTATGTTGCCGCGGATGCCCTTGCCCTGGCTGGTCTCGAAACTCACGATGGGCGTAATGGTGTCGTAGGCGCCCTTGGCGTTGTTCCAGCGCACGGCCTGGGCTGCCTCGAAGCTCCAGTGGTCTTGGGGGCCCAAGATGGTAGGGGCGATGCAGACCGAGCAGGTCCACGATCCGTCAAAGCCGGTTTCGATGGCTTGGATCAGCCCCTCTCTAGTGAGGTCCGGCCCTGCCAGCTCCAGCGCTCTCACCAGGTGCTCGAACTCCCGAAGGACCAGGAGGCTGAGGGTCTCGTTGTAAGGAATTCCTTCTTCCTTGGCGAAGGTCTGAAGCTTCTGCCACACGGGGTCATTGGGGTCGCTATATGGGCTCTTGGTGTTACGGGTGTTCTCCACGCCATCCAGCGCCTGATTGACCTGGGGGTTGGGCAGCGCGCCGCGCTGGTACAAGGGGACGGTGCTGCCGAAGGTCTGCCGCATGGCGGTGATCGTGCCCAGGGCTGTCGTGAAGCTACCGTAGAATGTGATGGCGTCCGGCTTGGCGTCTAACGCCTGCTGGACATACGATGTCATATCGCTGGCGGTAACATCGAAGGGTACGTCGGCCACCAGTTGGCCTCCTCCCTTCTCCAGGGACGGCTTGAATCCCTCCATAAAGGGCTGGCCCAAAGCGTCGTTCTGGTAGATGGCCGCCACCTTCGCCCCAGGATGCTCCGCGAGGATCGCCTGGGCCTGCATGACGCCTTCCAGGATGTCCGGGAAGAGGCCCGGAAACTCGGTCGGGGTAGTCTCCGGCTCGGCCCATTTCACGTTCCCATCAAAGGTCCAGAGCTCTGGGACCTTCTTGGAGATGACGTACTCCCCTATGGCCTGATGGGGGGCGTTACCAACCCCGAAGAAGAGGGCGAATACCTTGTCCTTCTCCACCAGCTCCTGGACCACCTGGACCGTCACCGCAGGGTTGTACTGGTCGTCCCGCGTGACGACCTCTAGCTTGCGACCGTGGATGCCGCCCGCCTCGTTGATGCGCTTTACCAGCGCCTGAATGGTCGGTCCCCATACCGCTTCGTACGTGGCGATAGCGGGGTTGCTAGCCCCCGCGTATCGCCCCAACAGGATCTTGTCCTGGGTGACCCCGGTGCGGTCTTCGCTGGCGGGTCGTTCCTTGAAGATGGCTAGGCCGTCATCGAGGGTCAAAATACCTTCGAGTCCAGCCACCGGTCGGGGGTTGCTGGGGATGCCGGCGGCTCCGGGGCCCTTCGGCGAGGGGCTGGCTGCCGCAGTGATGACTGGGCTTGCCTTGGATGGCGTGGACGTTGCCTTTTCTTCATCATCGCCGCCGCAGCCACCGGCTACGCCAGCCGCCGCGGCCAACACGATGAAAAAATACATTATGCCGCGTATGCGCGTCAGGATGAACCTCATGGCCTTCTCCTTTGGAAGCCTTCTCCCTGCTTCTGAGCGCGGGTCTCCGCTGCCATCAGATGCGATTCATCCTCGGCCCCCCTTTGAGTGCTGGGCTTGACTCGCCATCAACGCCAACCGATCCGGACTGGTAGCGAAGTTTGTCCCAGTGTAAGCGCGTTTTTCCATGGCGTCTGTCGGGCAGTTGCCCCACCACCTGTAGGGATTTACCCGACATCGGCGCGGGAAGACGGCCGATCCCGACCCCCATCTTTCCGACCTATCGCCCGCCGTAGGCCCCGAACGAGAGCCCGGAAGGCTTTGCCCATCCAGATGAAAGGTATGAAGAGGACGAACGGCCTCCGCGGAGGCGCCTCTCCGACGATGGCGATGATGATCTTGGTGACCAGCTCATCGGCGCCGGATTTTATGAACGGCCCGATGAGGTGATTCACCACTGGCCCGATGCTGCCGCCAAAGTTAAGGGTGGCCTCTCCTCGGATCTCCGTCCGGCTGTCCTCGGCCGCATCGCTCAGCTGAATCGCGCCTGCTCCCGTGATCGGCTCGTTGAGGCCCCGCACCGTGAACCCTACTCGCTCCCCCTCCACCCATTCGGTAATCGTGATGTGAAACTTCGTCACGCGGGAGATCGGCCCGAGGTCCCCCTTTACGGTCCAGATGGACTCCCTCTCGTTGATGATCTCGTGGGACTGGTAACCCCGTGTGAAGGGCGCCCAGTTGTTCATATCACGAACGAACTCCCAGACCACTGCCCGGGGGGCCGCCATAGTCGTCGTATAGTTCACCGTTGGCATCGATATCCTCCGCCGCCGGCTGGCTATGCGCCCTTCGCGGCCTGGGCCGCATTGATGCCGCAGATATAGCCCCAGGTCATGCCCAGGCCTATCGTGCCTCCCCCGCCGTAGTACCCGGGGCCCGATATGCCCGCCATGGTGTTGCCTGCCGCATAAAGCCCGGGGATCACCTGTCCTCGCACGTCCAGGACCTGGCCCTTGGCGTTGGTTCTCGGCCCGCCTTTCGTTCCTGCGGCTGCTACATGGATGGGCAGCGCGTAGAACGGCGGCTCCTCGATGGTGCCGAGGTTGGGGTGCGGCGAATTGGGGTCGCCCATCCAGCGCTCGTAAGCGCTTTCGCCGCGGCCGAAGTCCTCGTCCTTGCCTCTGCGGGCAAACTCGTTGAACCGCTGGATAGCGGCTTCCAGTCCCTCCGGGTCGATGCCCAACTGTTGGGCGAGATCCCGGAGGCTGCCGGCCTTGGGCAGCCACTCAGGGTCCGGGTCCGTGGGCATCACGGTGAGGATGGGATAGCGGCGCCGGAACTGGCTGTCCATGATGGACCAGCAGGGAAGGTTCCGAAACTCCAGGCGGTTGGGATCAAAGGTGTAGAGGGCCTTGGCCATATCGTTGTAGTTGGCCCCTTCGTTGGTGAACCTCTGTCCGTAACGGTTGACGACCGTACAATGCGGCAACGTCCGCTCCCCGATGACCCAGCGGCTCACGGGCAGCCCTTCGTGTTCCTCCCCCGGTATCGTCGCGCCGGGATACAGCCAGGCTTCGCTCATGTTTCCCAGGTCAGCCCCCAGCTCCATCGCCATGATTAGCCCGTCGCCTTCGTTTTGGGGCGGGCTGCAATGGTGGGTGATGGCCGTGGGTTGGAAGCGAGACCACAGCGCTTGATTCCACTCGAACCCGCCGCAGGCCAGGATCACGCCGCCCCGGGCCTTGATGGCTACCTCTCGCCCCCCTTGTTCAGCCACTAGGCCCGCTACCCGGCCATCCTCGCGTACTAGCCGGCGTGCGCGGGTCTCGAGAAGGATCGTAATACCCCGGTCCAAACAGCCTTTGAGGAGCCGGCCGATAAGGGCGTTGCCCGAGCCCACTAGCCCCCCTTCCATCCTCTCTACCACCCTTTCCATCGGCACGCTGGCCGGGTTGCCCATGGACTTGAGTGCCTCCTCCATGGTTAGGGGGACAAACATAAGGGGCGAAGGCCGTAGTTTCTCTGCCCACTCTCCCAGCTCAGCCTTGGCGAAAAACTCTTGATCCAGGCTGCGGCCGGCCAGCTTGCCTCCCTGGAACTCCGCTTGATAGTCGGGCAACGTCGTGGCTACGAAGCGAACCGGCGTCTTTTCCTCGAGATAGCGGGCCATCTGGTGCGCTGTATCGACGAACGTCTCCACGAGCTCATCGGGAGCCCTGCCTGCCGTCAAGCGTTTGCAGTATGCGAGCGCTTCTTCCCGGGAGTCCGTAGCGCCGACATCCTTCATGTGGTGATTCATCGGTACCCAGACCCCGCCGCCTGAGACAGCCGTCGTGCCGCCGACCTTGTCGGCCTTCTCCAACACCAGGACCTTTGCTCCGTGGTCATGGGCCAGGATGGCCGCAGTGAGGGCAGATCCCCCGGAGCCTACCACCACCACATCCACCTCTTGTTCCCACTTCACATTCGCCATAGCTATCCTCCTCTCGGCGGTGCCATCGAAGCGGCTAGGGAGCGCCATCCTTTGACGCCAGGGCCGCGTTGATCCCGCACAGGTATCCCCAGGTCATGGCCGGGCCTATGGTGCCGCCGCCGCTATAGTAGGCGACGCCCGTGGGGCTGCCGGCAGCGTTGCCGGCAGCGTATAGCCCCGGTATCACCTGGCCCCGCACGTCCAGCACCTCGCCCTTGGTGTTGATGCGCGGGCCACCGCTGGTGCCCAGGGCCCCGGGGTATACGGGCAGCGCGTAGAAGGGCGGTTTCTCGACGGTGCCGAGGTTCGGGTTCGGCAGCCGCGGGTCTCCGGAATGCCGCTCGAAGCTCGTCTCGCCCCGGCGAAACTCCGCATCGCGCCCCTCTCCCACCATGCGGTTCCAGCGGGCCACCGTCTCCGCCAGGCCGCCGGGGTCTATGCCCACCTTGCGGGCCAGACCTTCGATGGTCTCGTCCTTCGGCAACCACTCCGGGTCGGGATCGCCCGGAAGCACCGTGAGCACGGGGTATTTGCCGCGGTACTGACTATCGAAGATCGCCCAGCAGGGCAAATTACGGAAGCCATACTGAGAGGGATCGAAGTGGTGGAAAACCCGCCCGATATCGTTGTACGGCGCCCCCTCATTCACGAATCGGCGGCCCTGCCGGTTAACCATGATGGTGTGCGGCGCAATGCGTTCCGAGCTGAGAAAGCGGCCGAGAGGCCGACCCTCGTACTCTTCCCCTGGGATGGCGCCCGAAGGTTGCCACCAGGCGCAGGTCATGTTCGCCAGGTCGGCACCCACCTCCATGGCCATGATCAGGGCATCGCCTTCGTTGAAGGGCGGGCTGTTGGGATGGGTCAGAGGCCCTGGCAAGAACTTCCGCACCAGGTCCGCGTTCCACTCGAAACCGCCCGAAGCCAAGATGACGCCACCACGGGCGCGTAGCCATACATCCCGGCCCTCCTGCTCCGCCCGCAGCCCAGTAACACGGCGCCCTTCGCGGACCAGTTGCACGGCTCTCGTCTCGAGCATGATGGTAACGCCGCGGTCCAGGCAGCCCTTGAGCAGGGCGCCGGCCAAAGCGTTGCCGCAGCCCACTAACCCTTCACCCATGCGCTGTACCAGCATGTCCATGGGGAGGCTGGACACATCTGTAATGAGGCGGAACTTGGTCAACATCTCTTCTAGGGTAAGAGGTAGCATGAAGATGGGTGCGGGGCGCAGCTTGTCCTCCCACGCTCCCAGCTGCCGCTTACAGAACAAGACTGGCTCCAAAGCTCGCCCGCATTGCTTTCCGCCGACGCCATCGGCATAGTAATCGGGCGCGGTCCACACCGAGAAGCGCAACGGGGTGTGCTCCTCCAGGTAGCGCACCATCTGATGCGCCGTATCCACATACGTCTCTACCATCTCATCCGGAACGCTGCCGGCGGCCAGCCTCTTGCAGTAGGCCAGTGCCTCCTCGCGAGTGTCCTCCGCCCCCACCTCCTGCATGTGGTGATTGAGGGGCACCCACACCACTCCTCCGGAGACCGCGGTCGTGCCGCCGACCTTATCCGAGCGTTCGAGCACGGCTACCCTGGCGCCATGATCATGCGCCAGGATGGCCGCCGTTAGGCCTGCGCCACCGGAACCGGCTATTACGACATCGAACTCCTGGTCCCAGCGCCTGTCAACAACCATAGGTGAGCCTCCGGGTGGTTCCTACCCTTGGAGGGGGGTGATGATTTCCCGGACGATGGAATCATCGGCCAGTACATGGCCCGGTAGGTCCAGGTGGATAGCATCAAACAAACCGGCCCAGCGTTGGCGAAGTTGCGCGCCGATCTCGTCGTATGTCCCCACAGCCGCAAACTCGCGGACGATCTCGTCACTGATGAGGCGCGGCATCTCGCCCCACTTCCCCTCCAACGACATCTTGTGCAGCGTCAAGCCGATCTCCCCCCATCCGTTGTGCTCCAGGACGGGGTGATAGGTTCGTGTCGAGGCATAAAACGAGATGCGCTGTTTGACATCCTGGACCGCACGTCGTACCTCCTCAGCGCTGCCCCCCGTGGCGATGAACGGCATCCCTACTACATGGATGTCCTTCCGGGTCCGGCCGGCCTTGCGGGCGCCGCTTTCGATGGCATCCAGGACGACATCTCGGGTATACCGTTCGCCTGTGAGTGGATGCAGGCGAACTCCCTCGCACAGTTCGCCCGCTAGGCGGCAGTTGTACGGGTTTACAGCGGCCAAATGGATGGGTACTCCCGGATTCGGGTTGGGCCCAGGGTTGAAGAAGGGCGAGATGAGAGTGAACTGGTAATGCTGCCCGGTGAAGAACTGAGGGGCATGTCCATTTTGGAAGGTCTGGAAGATGGCCCGGAGACAAAGGAGGTACTCCCGCAGCCGTGGGCCGGGCGGCGATGGCCACGGGGTTGAGTAGCGCCGCTCATTGTGGCCTTTGACCTGCGTCCCCAGGCCCAACAGGAACCGCCCGCCGGAAAAACGTTGAAGGTCCCAGGAGATCTGGGCCGTCACCATCGGGCTGCGAGGAAAGGCGATGGCAACGTTTGTGCCCAGGTGAACGCGCCGCGTGTGCTCGGCGGCGACCATCAGGGGCAGAAAAGGGTCGTGGCCAGCTTCGGGCATCATCAGGGCGTCGAACCCCAAGGCCTCGAAGCGACGGGCGTTCTCCGCTATCAGGCCGATGGCTGCTGTTGGATGGCCCGTGCCGGCGTACTGTCCAGCCTCAACGCCGAGGAGGTTAACTTCGACTCTCATAGTCTGCGCTGATGGCTTTGCCCTGGCCGGCTCGTAGCAACGACATGGTGACAGCCCTCAGTGTAGGGATCGGTTTTGCGGTCTGTCTGTCGGGCATCTGCCCGACAACGCGTGGGGCTTTGTATTACAAGCTCCTCTGGCTCGAAGCTTGCGCTGCGGTCGCGGGCATTGACCGCTTGGCCAAACCCCTGCTAGCCTGCCCATCCGGTAGGAGGATGATAGGAGGATGAGATGACGGACCCGCCCGCACCTTCGACGGCTGGCCCGCTCAGTGGCCTCAGGGTGGTGGAGGTAGCCACCATGTTAGCGGGCCCTTATGCCGCGACGCTCTTGGGTGACCTGGGAGCCGACGTGATCAAGATCGAGTCGCCGCGTGGAGACGACAGCCGCCATCTCGGCCCGGAGAAACAGGGCGAACGCGGGCCATTCCTCAGCCTTAACCGCAACAAGCGTGGCGTCGTCCTGCGCCTCGACGACCCCAAAGGACAAGAGGCCTTCGCCCGCCTTCTGCGCACCGCCGACGTCCTGATCACCAACGTTCGGGAGCCCGCCCTCACCAACATGGGCCTCTCCTACGAAGCGGCCTCCCGCCACCGGCCGGACATCATCTGGGCCGGCGTGACAGCCTTCGGGCCGGACGGCCCCTATGCGGGCCGTCCGGGGATCGACTTCCTAGCCCAAGGGTACGCCGGCCTCGTGTCTCTCAACGGTACGGGCGAAGGGCCCCCCGTGCGGGTCACCGTGCCCCTAGTGGACGTGATGACGTCTCTTCTGGTCTGCTCCGCCGTGCTGGCAGCCCTGCACGAACGCGCGGCCAGCGGCAAAGGGCAGCGTATAGACGCCTCCCTCTTAGATGCCCTCCTCCATGCCCAAGGCACAGGGCTGACCAACTACTTCCTCACAGGGTACGTCACCCCCAGAGTGGGCAACCGCAGCCCCTACTTCGCCCCTTCGGGGGTGTACGAATGCGCAGACGGCAAGAGCCTCTGCATCACTTGCCCCGGCGAAAAGTTCTTCCGCAATCTCTGCCGGGCACTAGAAGTGGACTGGGATCGCGATCATCGTTTCGAGTCCATCGAGTCTCGTTTGGAACACGAGGACGAACTAGACGCTCTCTTGGCCCAGCGCTGCCGCCAATACGCCAGAGACCAACTTCTGGCGCGCCTGATCGCCGCCGACGCCATGGCCGCCCCGGTGAACGAAATCCCAGACGTCGCGCGGGACCCTCAGGTCTTGCACAACCAGATGGTCGTGGATGTACCCCACGCGGCGCTGGGCACCGTGCGTATCACCAACGTGCCCGTGCGACTTAGCCGCACGCCTGGCAGCGTTCGTCGTGGTCCGCCGGTCCTTGGGGAACACACAGTTGAGGTGCTTGCCGAGATCGGTTATTCAGCCGACGAAATAGACGCCCTGTGCGCCCAAGGAGTGGCTCTCCGGCCGAGTCAGGCGCTCTGACGACCGCCCGCCCGAGCTGCCAGGTCCACTGGTTCCACAAAACCGGCCCGCAGGGCCTCGATAAGGTCTCGTTCTCCAGTCACCGGCCGCAAGAACCTTGTCGCGCAGCGGCCCAGGGCGGCCTTGGAGTGCGCGTCGCTGCCGCCTATGGCCGGCATCTCCAAGGAGCGGGCGATGGCCCGCAGCAACTCGGCTGACCCCAGGTCGTCGCCGTTAAGCACCTCCAGCGCGTGGTACAGGCGGTGAGCGTCGGACCACGGCGCCTGGCCCTGCCGATGCCGCGTCGGGTGGGCCAAGGCCATGGCCCCACCCTCCTCCTCGACGATGCGCCGGAGCCGGTATACGTCGTACATCTCTGGGTGAAAAACCTCGAGTCCGAAGACCAGCACGTGCCCTGCCTGCGTGCCCACCTCCATGCCGCGCAAGACGGGGATACCGTGCCGTTCTGACAGCTCCCGCGCAGGGCCAGCGCCCCAGACCTGGTTGTGCTCCGTAAGGCAGAGGGCTGCCATGCCCAGCGCAATGCTGAGCCGCGCTGCATCGTCGGGCGTCAGGGCGCTATCGGAGGAGAGGGGGCAGGTGTGGACGTGAAGATCGATCAGATACTCTTCGGACCCCGCGCCGGCTCCAGACGTCATCTGGCGCGGACGGCTCTTGTAATCTCTGGCAGAATCTCCAAGCAGTCCCCGACGATGCCATACCGGGCGTAACGGAAAATGGCTGCTCCGGGGTCCTTGTTGATGGCCACGATGGTCTTGGCGGCAGAGCAACCAGCCATGTGCTGGCTGGCACCCGATATCCCGGCAGCGATGTACAGGGCGGGCCGGACGATCTTTCCCGTAAGCCCGACCTGGCGCGAGGCGTCCACCCAGCCGTCGTCCACGATGGGACGCGAGGCCCCAGCCATGCCTCCTAGGGCCTGCGCCAGCTCCTCTACCAAACGAAAGTTGGCCGCGTTGCCAAGCCCTCGTCCGCCAGCGACTATCACGCTGGCTTCCTCCAGCCGCGGTCCCTCGGCCTTGGCCGGCGAAAGCACCCGGATCCGTTCCTGAACGTCGCTCACGTCTAAATCGACCGTTCGCACCTCAACGTTGGCCTCCTCGCGGGGTTCTGCCAATACGGCGTTAGGGAGGAGGGACAGAATGTGCGGCTCAGGGCCCTCTAGACGGTACACGACCCTGGTATCCCCCCCATAGGCGGCGGCACTGGCTAACAGCTTACCGCCCTCCATCTCCAGGCCCGTGCAGTTCATGACGACGGCGCTGCCCAAACGTCCGGCCAATCGCGGAGCCACTAATCGGGTCTCTTGGTTCTGGGCGAACAGTAGGAGCCGCGGGCTCTTCTGCTGGCAGTAGCGGCGGATGCACTCGACATAACGATCAGCCGAGAATTCTGCTAGCACTGACGCGGAAGCGTGGTAGATGGCCTGCGCGCCGAAGCGAGAGCCCAGCCGAAGGTCGGCCTCGGGAATTGGGCCGAGTATCAGCCAGTGGAGGGGCGACGCGAGGAGGGACGCGGCATGTCGGCCAAAGGTGAGGGCCTCCTCCGTGTCACTAGCGGGGGCAGCGCCCAGAGTCCACGTGCATACAACTACTGCTGAAGGCATTGCTGATCTCCTATTGTATGACTCGCTCAGCGCGCAGACGCTGCACCAGCTTGGCGGCGATGTCAGCCGGCGAGGCGCCATCGATGAACTCGCAACTCCCCTGGACGGCGGGCACGTACTGCCGGACGAGGACAGCCCGCGGCCGCACAGCTTCGGCGGTTAGTTCGAGGGAGTCCAGGGTAAAGATCTCGGGTTGCATCCTTCGCGCTTGGATGCTGCGTGCCGCTGTCGGATACCTGGGCTGGCCCAGCTCGCTGCTAACGGTGACAACGGCCGGCAAGTCGGCCTCCACCGTCTCGTCCCCGTTGGGCGTGACCCTCGTCACCCGCACCCTGGCCGCTCCGTTCTCGGGATGGACTGACACCTCCCGGGCCACCGTGATTACCGGCATGTCAAGTATTTCGCCCAAGACCGCCGGCACCACCCCCTGGTCATCGTCAGATGCCTGCCGGCCGCAGAGGATGAGATCCGCGCCACCCGTCTGGCGCACATAGGCTGCTAGAATCTGGGCTATCGCCGGGCAATCGAGGAGCGTTGCGTCGGCCGATATGGCAGCGATGGCATCGGCGCCCAGCGCCGCGGCGTGGCGCAGCACCTGCGCCGGGTCGGGGCCCACGGAGACCGCCGTGATGGTGCACTCCAGGCCCGCATCACGTAGGCGCAGTGCGGCCTCCACCGCCTGCTCGTCGTAGGCGTTGATCAGCGCCGGCACGGCCGCCTGGGTGATGCTCTTGCCGTCGTCGCCGATGGTCAGCTTGCCGGCCAAGGCGTAGTTGTTGACGGCATCGGGGTCCAGCACTTCCTTCACGCAAACGACTATCCGCATCTGTCACCTCTCGTCTTGCCGGCGGACTGGCCGCGGATGGTTAGGCTCCGTGCCGTCCTTGAGCCACAGGTTGCCGGATTCGCACCACACCGCATCGTGCTCGTATCCTTCGGGCTTGCGGGTCAGGTTGACCATGAGATACCAGCGCCAAGGCGGGTCGCCATGGTCGATGAATTCACCGGTAAGCGTTCCGGTGAACTCCTGGCGGCTTGCCATGTGGGTGCCGGGCACGGCCTGGCCCCCGTCGCATTCGGCGATCTTGCCGGCCATCTCATGGTCGAAGCCGGGCCGGACAGGGTAGCTCACGTTGGTGCTCCGGGTCAGCCGGCGGCGCCTACGGCAGGATCACCCAATAGGCTTTCGAAGGCCTCCTGGGCCTCGCCCACCATGTCGAAGATGATCTGGCGCACGGGCTTCATCGAGTTCACGAAGTGGACCCCTTGGCCCGCCGCCTCCGTCATGAAAGAGGTGATGTTGTTCTCCATGACGGACTGTTGGACCTCGGCGAACAGGAGAAGCTGGTATGGCGCCGGCAACGGCTCCGGCGCCCCCGGCGCCTCCCACTCTTCGTGCCATTGGCTCCTGGTGGTGCGCATCGTGAACCCCGATATGCAGCGCGACCAGACGGCGTCCTCGGTGTCGGCGTTGAGAATGATCTCCTTGATGGGCATCTCCTTGTCCGACTCACGGGATGCCAGCCACACGGTCCCGCACCAGACCCCATCGGCACCCAGGGCCAAGGCTCCGGCCAGATGCCTGCCCGTGGTCACCCCGCCAGCCGCGATCACCAGCTTGTCGCCCGCCAACTCCCGTACCAGCGGCACTATGGAGAAGGTGCCGATGTTGCCGGTGTGGCCGCCGGCATCGAAGCCCTGGGCCACGATGGCGTCGACACCGGCGTCGAGTTCCCGTTTGGCTTGGCGGGGCTTGCCCACCATGCCCCATAGCATTACGCCACGCGAGTGAGCGGCCTCGATGATGAAGTTGGGGCTGCCCAATCCGAAGGCCAGCACTGGCACCCGCTCCTCCAGGACCACATCTACCTGCTTGCGAGGCACATCTTGGGTCATCCATCCGAGCTGGTAAAGCTGAGGCGGGTTCCGAGGTTCTGGAATGTTGTGCCGGCGCTTCATGTCCTCGATGAACTTGCGGTGCGTCTCGGGAATCTGCGCCCGGAGGTCGTCGATGGTGCCCGAGGGAGGCACCGAAGCTGGTAACACCAGGTCGATGCCGAAGGGCTTGCTGCCTATGCGCTCTCGGATCCATTTGATATCGGCAGCGATCTCATCGGGCGACCGGTGGGTCTCGCCCAGGACGGCAAAGCCGCCGGCGTTTATGGCCGCCACCGCGACGTCTTTGCAGTGGGTGAAGGCGACTATGGGGAACTCGATCCCCAGGGTGTCGCATAGCCTTGTGTGAAGCGGGTCTTTCGCCACGGCGGGCCTCCTACATTTGATCGTTTCCAGATGCCGGCCCGAGGTTCCCCTGGGGCAGCGCCGAGGCCATTATCCGTCGCAGAAAACTGTCCTGTCAGTCGGGCAGCGCCCCACAATGGGTGGGGCCTAACCCGACGGCCGGCGGCCACGGGCGCTTCGGTAATCTGGAACGCTGCAGCCCTTATACCAGCCGGATGCAAGATCGCATAGGCAAACGGTCATCACCTGTGTAGGGGAAAGCCTGACACGACATACCGGGAACGCCCGACAGACACGACGCCAGGCTGGCAAAACAATGTGGCAAGAACGGTGAGCCTCGCTAGCTCCCAGCCAGAGAGGAGACGTATGATAGGCGCTCTCGATGGCATACGAGTCGTTGAACTCGGGCAAATGATCTCGGCGCCCTTCTGCGCCAAGATCATGGCCGACTATGGCGCCGACGTCATCAAGGTGGAGCCGCCCGCCGGCGATGTCGCCCGCGCCTGGGGGCCGTTCCCTGGCGATATCCCGGACCCGGAGAAAAGCGGGCTGTTTTTCTTCCTTAACACCAATAAGCGCGGCGTGACCCTAGACCTGGAGAACCCGGAAGGCCGCGGCCTTTTCCTGGAGCTCCTGCGCCGCGCGGACATCCTCGTCGAGAACCAGCGGCCGCAACAGATGCGGGCTTGGGGACTCGACTATGAGAGCATCGGCGCCATCAACCCCGATCTGGTCATGATTTCCATCACTCCGTTCGGCCAGACCGGGCCCTACAGCGACTGGAACGGCTACGATATCAACGCCTTTCACCTGACGGCCTCCGGACACCGCTACCTGGGTCGCCCGGGCCAGGCGCCGTTGGAGCCCGGCACCTTCACGGCCGACTTCTTCGGCGCCTATGCGGCCGCGGCCTGGGGCCTGGCGGCCCTTTTCGGGCGGCCCCTGGTGGGCGGGGGCCAGCAGATCGACGTGTCATGTGCGGAGGTGATCGCAGCCCTGTTCACGGGCGCCGAGAACATCGGGGGCTACTATCAAGACGGGGTTTTCGAGCGCCGCACCGGCGTTGGGATGCCTCTGGGTGCCCCGGCCACCATACTTCCTTGCAAGGACGGCTACGTCTGGATGCTGGCCCTCGAGCCCGGTCAGTGGCGTGGCCTGGCCAGGGCTATGGGCGACCCCGATTGGACGCAGCTCGAAATGTTCCTGGACATGTTCACCCGCGCTCAGAACGCCGAAGCCATGTACCCACTCATCACAGAGTGGACGATGCAGCACACTAAGCAGGAGATCATGGACCTCTGCCAGGCCAACGGCTGCCCCACCACTGCCGTCTATAACGTCCAGGAGGTCGCCGAGCATCCGCACCTGAGGGCCCGGGAGTTCATCCGGGAGCTGGAACACCCAGCTCTCGGGAGGGTGAAGGACATCGGCGCACCCATCCGATTAGCCGAAGGGGTCCTGGGGCCCGTGCAGCCAGCGCCTCTTTTGGGCCAGCATAACCAGGAGGTGTACGGCACTCTAATTGGCAGGAGCAGCGAAGAGTTGGAGGAGCTGCGCCGGAAAGGAGTCATCTGAGGATGCCTGGCAAGCTGCCTCTGGAAGGTGTGCGCGTTGCGAACTTCGGCTGGGGTTGGCTTGGGCCCGTCTTCGGCCAAACCCTGAGCTTCCTCGGCGCCGAGGTCTACAAGATCGAGTCGCGCGCGCGCATCGATATCAATCGCATGCTGCCTCCCTTCGCCGAAGGCATCCGGGACCCAGACCGCAGTCTTCAAAATCACGCCTGCTGGGCGGGCAACGGCAGCATAACCCTCAATCTCAAGAAGCCCGAAGCCCAGGAGCTGGCCCGCCGGCTGGTGGCCATCTCTGACATAGCGGGGGAAAACTTTGGCCCAGGCGTCATGGCCAAATTCGGCCTGGGATACGAGGACCTGCGCAGAGTGAACGAGACCATCATCCTGGTGTCCATGCCGGCCGCTGGCCTCTTCGGGACCCTCAAGGACGTTCGGACGTATGGCATGAGCCTGAGCAGCCTTGCGGGCCTCGATAGCACCACCGGATATGATGACGGGGTGCCGGTTCCTTTCGAGAACGCCTTCGCCGACCCCCTGGGTGGCGTCGTTGGCGCGCTGGCCGCCGTCTTGGCGCTTTTCCACCGCCAGCGCACGGGTCGCGGCCAGCACATCGACTACTCTCAGCAGGAAGGGGTCATGCAGATGATGGGGCCCCACTTCATGGACTACTTCTTCAACGGCCGCGTGGCCGGGCCCATCAGCAACAAACATCCTTTGCGAGCTGCGGCACCCCATGGGGTCTTCCCTTGCGCCGGAGACGACCGCTGGATAAGCATCGCCGTTTTCACCGACCACGAATGGCTAGGACTCGTTCGCGCCATGGGGACGCCAGGCTGGGCAGCCGCCGCCGAGTTCAGCACCAGGGAAGCGCGAATTCGTAACATCGATGCCCTTCACGAGAGAATCGCCGCCTGGACTCGTGATCAGGATGATTACGAGCTGGCGGCCTTGCTTCAAAGACATGGCGTGGCCGCGGCGCCCGTCGCCAATATCGCCGACCTTCTCGACGATCCCCACTACAAGGCCCGGGGCACATTTATCGAGGTCCAACACCCCCTGGGGTTCAAGGAGATGATCTACGGCTCCTACGTCAAGATGAGCCGTAGCCAGCCTCGCGTAAGGCCGGGGCCCTACATGGGGCAGGACAACGACTACGTCTTCCGGGAGCTCCTTGGCCTCTCGGAGGAACGGTACCGGCAGCTCAAGGAGGAAGAAGTCATATTTTGAGCGCCGCCTTGCGCCGCTTGGAGGCGCATCGCGCGGGGAGGCCATCGTGACCACTCGCTTTCAAGATTACGCTAACAAGTACCAGAACATTCGAATGGAGCGTCGCAATGGCGTGCTTCAGATGACCTTCCACACGGACGGCGGCCCCATGGTCTGGAACGAGGTCACCCACCGGGAATTCGGCTACGCCTTCACTGATGTAGGGGCGGACCCCGAAAATCGGGTGGTGATCATCACGGGTGCTGGGGATGACTTTTGCACGCAGATCGTGGCCGACGACTGGGACCTTACGGCCCCCCGCAAGTGGGACAAGGTGTACTGGGAGGGCAAGAGGCTGATCCAAAACCTGCTGGACATCGAGGTGCCCGTCATCGCTGCTGTCAACGGCCCTTGCACCATCCACTCGGAGCTCGCCGTGCTGAACGACATCGTCCTCTGCTCTGATACCGCCTATTTTCAGGACGCCGCCCACTTCGCGACCTTCAACGCCGTACCCGGCGATGGCGTCCACGTCATCTGGCCTCTCCTTTTGGGCATGAACCGCGGCCGCTACTTTCTACTTACGGGCCAGAAGATCTCTGCCCAGGAGGCCAAAAACCTGGGTGTCGTGGCAGAGGTGCTGCCCAAGGAGAAGCTCTTGCCGAGGGCCTGGGAGCTGGCCGAAGAGATGGCCCAGAAACCGATCCTCGCCCTCCGTTACACCAGGGTCGCCCTCACCATCCGCCTCAAGCGCCTCATGCAAGAGGCGACCGGCTACGGCCTCGCGCTGGAGGGTCATGGGCTGGTGGACTTCTCCTGCCCGTAATCCAGATGCCGTTCCTGAAAAACTACCGCCTCCTGGACCTGGCCTGGTTCGGGCCGGGGCCCTTCTGCGCCCGCCTCTTGGGCGACCTGGGCTTCGACGTCATCAAGATCGTCGAGGTCAACGCTGGCGCCGGTCGCCGCGGCGGGCGGCGTTTCCAGGTACCGCAGATCTTCCACCGGCCGACCCCCGACGCCAGGTTTCTCGGGATACGTAACGCGCGCAGCATAGCCCTGAACCTGAAGTCCGAAAGGGGCCTCGCCGTCTTCCAGCGGCTGGTTCGAGGGGCCGACGCCCTTCAGGAAGGCTTCCGGCCCGGGGTCGCAGACCGTCTGGGCATAGGCTACAAAGCGGTGAAAGCCATCAAGCCTGACATCGTGTACGCCTCCATCACTGGCTATGGCCAGGACGGGCCCTACGCCCAAAAGCCGGGCCACGACCTTAATTATCTGTCCATCGCCGGTTTCATAGATATGAACGGCCGCGCCGCAGGACCGCCGGCCATACCGGGCACCGTCATAGCTGACTATGCGGCCGGCGGGATGTCGGCGGCTGTTCACATACTTGCCGCCCTCCTACGGCGCGAAGCCACAGGCCAGGGCGCCTACTGCGATGTCTCCATGACGGACGCCGCCTTTGAGATCAACAGCATCCTGGTCGATACGTACCTGGCGTCAGGGCTCGAGCCGCGCCGCGGCCAGACCCTCACTTCCGGGTTCTGGCCATGGTACGACGTCTACGAGACGAAGGATGGGAGATACATATCTTTGGCCTGCGTCGAGCCCTGGTTCTACGAGTCCCTCTGCAAGGCGATTGGCCGGGAGGACCTCCTGGGCGGCCAGTGGGACCTGGAGCGCCGTGAACAGACCAAGCGGGAGTTCACCGACCTCTTCAAGAGCGAGACCCGCGACCACTGGGTGAAAGTCTTCGCCAACGCCGATGTCTGCTTCGCGCCAGTGAACTCCATCGCCGAGGCGGTGGAGGACCCCCAAATCCAGGCCAGAGGCATGGTGCGGCAGGTTGTGCATCCGCTCCATGGCAGGGCACGAGCCCTGGGCTCCATGCTCAAGTTCGATGGACAAGAGATCGAGTATCGGCAATGGATAACGGAGCCCGGGCAGCACACCACCGAGGTGCTTCTAGAGGCTGGCCTCTCTCAGGAAGAGATCGACGACCTGCGGGCCGCGGGCGATATCGGCTAGCCCTCTGCCTCTGGTATCCGCCGGAACTTGGGCAGCGTTACCTCCTCGGTCACCTTTTCGAACACCACCTCCACCGGCATGTCCATCTGAATTTCGTCCGGTGGGCAATCCACCAGTGTCGTCACCAAGCGCACCCCCTCCTCCGTCTCCACCACCACCGCCGCGTACGGCACTTCGTTCATGAAGGCGGGGTGCATCGGCCGGGCCGCCACCGTCCAAGTGAAGACGCGGCCGCGTCCGCTGGACCTTGCCCATTCCCAGTTCCAGGAGCCGCATGAAGCGCACATCTCTCGCGGGACGTGCCGCCACTGGCCGCAGTCCTTGCATCGCTGGAATCGCAGCTCCCCATGCTTGCAATACTCGTAGAACTGCTTCGTCATGCCCACCATGGCGGGTAGAGGCTTGCTGTATCCCGTGTCCATAGGGTCCCCTCGCGGAAACTAACGCCTCAGTATGGCGATGCTGCCATCGCCGAAGTCGCCCCAACCAGTAACCACGCCGATCTTAGCGTCAGGCACCTGCCGCTCGCCTGCCTGGCCCCGAAGCTGCCTCACGGCCTCCACCACATGGCTCATGCCCAGTACGTGGGCCTCTGACAGTAATCCACCGTGGGTATTCACCGGCAGCTCGCCGCCCAGCTCGATGCGGCCCCCCTCTACAAAGGGCCCCCCCTCGCCCCGCTTGCAGAACCCCGCCTCCTCCAACTGCTGGATGACTTCGAACGTGAAGCAGTCGTAGATCTCGGCGAAGTCGACGTCCGCAGGCGTGACCCCCGCCATGCGAAACGCCAGTGGCGCAGCGTACGTCAGGCCGACGGTGAAGATGTCACGCCGGTTGGTGATGTCGTCGGCGGGGTACGGGTGCCCTTCAGCGATTCCCATGATGTACACCGGCGGCTGCCGGAGGTCTCGCGCCCTTTCGGCGGTGGTAACGACCACAGCCGCGCCGCCATCCGATTCCAAACAGCAGTCGAACAGCCGGTAGGGGTCCGAGATGATGGGCGAGGCCATGTAGTCCTCCAACGTCATGGGCCGCCCGTACATGATGGCCTTCGGGTTTAGCTGGGCGTGCTTGCGCATGGCCACCGCCACGGCACCGAGGTGCTCCGGCTTGGTTCCGAACTCGTGCATGTGCCGTCGAGCCATGAGGGAAAACCATTGAAGCGGCGCCGTCAGCCCATACGGGATGTAGTAATCACGCGCTACTAGGCCTCCTGACATCGCCGCTTGATCCGTGGTTACGATCTCCCGCACGCGGCGGCCCGAGTAACCGTTCCAGCCGGCTGGCAGGAGGACGTAGTTGGCGATGCCCAGGACCACGGCCATGGCCGCCGACTGCAAGGCCGCCACCGAGGCCGCGCCGCCCATCTGGGAGGTCGCTGCGTAGCGAAGGTTCTCGATACCAAGGTTGACGGCGAAGTCCTCCGCTGTGTTGAGGTTGGGGAAGGGCAGCACGCCGTCTATGTCCTTCGGGGTCAACCCGGCATCCTCGATCGCCCGTATCGAGGCTTGTAGCTGGACCCCGAGTTGGCTGAGCCCGGAGCCCGGGCCGCGGGTGTACTCCGTCTCGCCGATGCCTACGATGCACGCCCTATCCCGTAGGGACTCCATCTTCTTCGCCTCCGGCTACCTCAAGCAGCCTTCTTAACGCGTTTAGTGGGTTCGATGCCCGTGAGCTTTGCCAGGTTGAGGCCCAGTATCTTGGCCCGTATCTCGTCGGTGATCTTGGGGTAGCCCCAGTTCTGTACTAGTTCCTCCGGGATATCAAAGTTCCGAATGTAGTCCACCACACGCTTGATGTCGTTGAAGGGAAGGTCAAGCCCCATCACGATCTTGTCAGGCCCGCACCACTCCAAGGCCTCGCCGATGATGTGGTAACCGCGGTAGGGGGCCCGCGCGAACCAACCGACGATGCCGGATATGCTCAGGTAAAGGTTGGGGTGCTTCGCGGCCAGGCCGATGAGCTCCTCGTGGTAGGGCCAGCCCATGTGGTAAGCGATGATCTTCAGGTCCGGGAAATCCAGCAAGATGTCGTCCAACTGGATCGGAAGGGTGTACTTCCCGGGTTGGGGGACAACGTATGACTGGCCCGTGTGGATGGTCAAGGGGATCCCCAGCTCTGAGGCCTTGGCGTAGAAGGGCCACATGCGCTCGTCATTGAGGGGGCCGATGTCCTCCGGCTGGTACACCTTGCAGAGCTTGGCGTTTCGCTCTTTGACCAGGTACTCGAGTTCCCAGATGGCGTGTTTCACGCCACGGCGCAGCACCGGGCCCACGTTGCACTCCAGGTACATGCGGTCTGGATACGGTTCGATCTCCTTGAGGATGAAGCCGTTGGTGGACATGCAGGCGGCGCCCCCGAAGACGTCCATCATGGGCTCTCGAAGGGCAAAGGCCACGTCCACGCCCGCCTCATCCATGTACTTGATGAGGTTCTCCGCGCGGGGCGCTGGGAACTCTCCGTGCAACAGGCTGCGCCCGGACCAGGCCCGCATGACGCCCTCGACACTCTCCCACCACCGGCGCACATCCGGATAGTACATGAGCTCCGAGATGTCGCCGAACATGTGGCATTCGCTGATGGCCACGAAAAAATCGTTCCGGTCCGCCATGTTAGACCTCCTTAGCTTCTGTGGTCGTTCATTGCTTACCTGTGAACCTATTGGCTAGTCGTCGCAACCACCTCCACCTCCTCGGTGGTCTCCCTCCCTTCGGACGCCACCAGGGCGCTACTGACAAGGCCTAACAGACCCCGCCATGTCAACGCCCTAAGCATCCCAACGAAGCCGATGAGCCCGGTGGGGAGGAAGAGCACGATAAGTATTAGGAACGCCCCGGCCATGGCGCCTCGCAGCGTCACCAACTGAAGGTCTGCTGTTACGGCGCGAAAGGCCCAGGCGAAGACGAACGCCAACACCACGACGCCGGCTGGCCGCGCGAGGCTCAGGACCGCTGGCCCCAGGCGCGGGTGTAGCAGTGACCCGACGCGGCGAATCTGGGCGTTCAACCAGCCGTTACGCAACAGCACAACCGCTGCTAGCAACAGGCCCACCATCACCAGGTACGTGTCGGAGCCCTGCTCGGTATCCACCGACACCGTTTCCAGCCCCTCCCTGTACACGTAGACCAGAAAGAAGGCGCCGATTAGAGAACCGGGAATGGACGCCATCCCGCCGATGACCATGGCCAGCAAGAGTTCTATGGACATGAGCACCGAAAACGAGTCCGGGGACACGAACCGGTTGCCAATGATGAACAGAAAGGCCCCGGCAAATCCGGCGTAGGCTGAGCTGATGGCGAATGCTGCCAGTTTTGTAGCCGGCACATTGACGCCTGTCGCCGCCGCAGCCAGCTCGTTATCCCGGACCGCCCGGAAGGCGCGTCCCACTGCTGAGCCCAAGAGGTTGTTCAGGAGCAAGACGCCGGCGCCCAGAGACAGCATCGTCAGCAGGTAGTACCAGCGTGCGTCCGATAGCCATCCCCAGTCCACCGGCGGCCCGAAGGACCTGGTGAAGAGGTTGATGCCGCCGCGCCCGCCCGTGATGCTGGCCAACTCCTCTAGCTTCATCACGGGAGTGAAGACCACCGCCAGGCCCAGGGTAGCGATGGCGAGATAGGGTCCGCTGAGCCGCAACGCTGGTATGCCTATAAGCAGTCCCGCCAAGGCAGCAGCGAGGGTAGCGATTATGACGGCGAGGGTGATGTTGACGTCCCATTCATGCACCAAAATGGCGGTGCCGTAGCCACCGATGCCCATGAACGCCGAGTGACCGATCGACCCTTGGCCTGTGTACCCAGTCAAGAGGTTTAGGCCCAGAAGAGAAACGGCGGTGTAGGCGGCCACCGCCATCTGGCTAGTGCGAAAATCGTCTTCCGCTATGAAGGGCGCGACTACAGCGAGGCCCACGATGACCAGCAGCCAGGCCACCTGCCCGCCATGCCCCCCTTTGAGTGCCAGCAACCGGCTCAGGACCATTCCCGCCAGAACGCCACCGGCAGCCGCGGCCACCGCAGCCACACCGTGGGGCGCGTTCGTCAGCTCGCTCAAGGCAGGAGAGAGCTCTCCTCGCGCCAGATGAGAAACAAGCTTGGGAACGCTGACCCCGCCCAGAAACGCGAAGAAGTACAGCGCGAAGACGAGGCCAGCGACCTCCGCGGGGGTCGGCGCCAGCGAACGGGCAGAGCGGGCCATCATACTCGCTGCACCGCCGGCCGGCCAAAGATGCCCCTTGGGCGTATCGCCAGTACACCCAAAATAAGGGCCATAGCGACGATATCTCGGTATTGATTCGCTTCTTTGATGTCAAAGGGCATGTGCAGGAAGTCCACCCAGTCGTCCAGGTAAACGCCGACGAGGTTCTGTGTGACTCCCACTATGAGACCGCCGATGACTGCCCCCGGCGCGCTATCTAGGCCTCCCAGCACCGCTGCAGCAAACCCAAATAGGAGGGGCGTGAACATCATCCCCGGCGAGAGGGTGATAATGGGCGCCACCAGCATTCCGGCCGCCGCCCCAAGGGCCGCGGCCAGACCCCAGCCGACCATCAGCATCAGTCCGGTGGGGACTCCCATAAGCTCCGCCGCCTCTCGATTGTAGGCGGTGACCCGCATGGCCAGCCCCAGCTTCGTGTGCTGGAACAAGACGTAGACGATGGCCGTAAGGATCATCGCCACTACGAACAGATACAGGTTGTGGCGGGAGATGAGGATGCCGAGCACGTTTATGGGCCCCCCCTTGAAGGGTTGGCCAAAGGTCTTGGGGTTGGAGCCCCAAATGCTCCCGCTCATGGAGTTGAAGGCGAGGAACAGTCCCAGGCCTATAATCACAGCGTTCATGGGCGGTTTGCCTTCCACCATGCGGATGAGCCCCCGCTCCAAGGCCGCTCCTAGCAGGAACGCTAGGACCACAGCCAGGACGAAGCCGGCCCCGTACGGCATGTGGATCATGAGGGCCCAACCCAAGTACGTGGTGAAGGTTGCCATCTCTCCCTGCCCAAAGTTGAACATCTGGGTGGACTGGAAGATCATCACCAGGGACAGGGCCAGCACCCCATAGATGCTCCCCGTCATCATCCCCGACACTATCTGTTGGACAAGCGTATTCCAGTCCATGGTCCTCAGTACCCCAAATAGCTTCGGCGCACGTCCTCGTTGCCCCGCAGTTCATCGGGGGTGCCGGCGACAGCGATCCGGCCGACTTCCAAGACATAGGCATAATGCGCCACGTCCAAAGCCACGGCAGCGTTTTGCTCCACCAGTAGTGTGGTCATCCTCTTGTTGCGGTTGAGGGCCCGGATGATCCCGTATATCTCTTCCACGATCATCGGCGCCAGTCCCAGGGATGGCTCGTCCAACAGCAGTAGTCGCGGGTTGGCCATGAGGGCCCGCGCGATGGCCAACATCTGCTGCTCGCCTCCCGATAGGGTGGCGGCGCGCTGCTTGCGGCGCTGAGCGAGGACCGGAAAATGCTCCAGCACCTCGGCCATGTCGCGTCGCGTATCGTTCCGCCAAGGCCGCGCGAACGCCCCGATGCGCAGGTTCTCCTCGACCGTGAGCTCCCCAAAGATCTGTCTTCCCTCGGGCACATGGACGATGCCGCGGCGCACTAAGCTGCTGGCGCTGCGGCCGCTGATCTCCTCGCCCTGGAACTGTACGCTCCCTGAGGCCGGCCGCATCATGCCGGAGATGACCCTCAGCGTTGTCGATTTGCCAGCGCCATTGGCTCCCAGAAGGGCGACCACTGAGCCTTCGGGCACCCGTAGGCTTATGCCGTGGAGGGCGCGGATGGGGCCATAGGAGGCGTACACGTTTCTCACCTCCAGGGCGATACGCTGGGTTGCCGGCGCCTCCGAGATCATGCCGCGTGCTCCCCGCCTGTCGTCCCAAGATAGGCCCTGATGACCGCCGGGTCCTTCTGCACTTCGGTTGGCGTCCCATCCGCTATCTTTCGGCCGAAGTCCAGGACGCAGACCCTATCGGAGATGCCCATGACGAGGTTCATGTGGTGCTCCACCAGGAGGATCGTCAGGTCCTGCTCCCTTCGGATACGCCGAATGAGATCTGCGAGCTCTTCCACTTCCTCGTGATTCAGACCTCCCGCCGGCTCGTCCAACATGAGGAGCTTGGGGGAGGACATGAGGGCCCGGGCCAGCTCTACCCGCTTCTGTACGGGAAATGGGAGCAAGCCCGCGAACCGGTGAGCCATGGGACCAAGCCCCAACTCATCCAGCAGCGCCTCTGCTTTGGAGCGGGCTCGACGCTCGGCCTGGATGCTCCCCGGCCAGCGTAGCATCGCCAAGAGGGGGTTCTTGGGCATGAAGCAGTGAGCGCCCATCATGGTGTTTTCCAGGACGGTCATCCACGGGAACAGGCTGACGTTCTGGAAGGTGCGGGCTATCCCTGTGGACACCACCTGGTGGGGCCGATACCTCAGTAGGTCCCGGCCCTCGAATTCGATGCTTCCGCGGTCTGGATCGTAGATCCGCGAAAGGCAGTTGAACAGGGTGGTCTTGCCAGCGCCGTTGGGGCCTATGATGCCATATATCTGCCCCTGTTCCACATCGAGACTCACGCCCTGCAGAGCGTGGATGCCCCCGAAGCTTCGCCATATGTCACGTAACGAGAGGATCGCCACCGCCTGGCCCCCGGCCGTCCTTCAGGGCTTCGCTCTTGCAGGCGGCACCCAAAGCTTGCCCGGACCTCTGGCCGCCCCCACGCTCGTACGCACCATGACCCCCGCTACCTCTTCAGGATACTGGCCGTGGCGTTACCTCCGAGGCCAATTACCTGTGCCAACCCAGCCTTGGCGTTCGGTACCTGCCGGCCGCCCGCTTGCCCGCGCAGCTGCCAGGTGACCTCGCAGATCTGGAACAGCCCCTGGGCCGTGGTGGCCTCGCCGAAGGACTGGAAGCCGCCGCTAGGGTTGATCGGGAGCTTGCCCACTGGCGTAGTCTCGCCCGCCCGGTGGAGCGACTCCATCTGCCCAGGTTCAACGATGCCCCATTCCTCCGGAAAAGAGAGCTCGTAGTACGGGGTGTTGTCCTGGAGTTCCAGAAAGCTTAGGTCCTCTGGCCCCACGCCGGCGGCGGCAAAGGCTCGCTTGACTGCCTCCGTTACCTCGCTGTGCTCGGCGTGCTCTGGCGCTGCCACCGCCGATACCCCCTTCGGGGTGCCATCGCCGAAAAGGGACGTTGCGATCACGCTGGCCGCAACCCAGACCGGCGCAGTGGTGCGCTTCCGGGCCTCCTCGGCCGAGCACAGGACCACCGCCGCCGCACCATCGCTTACCGGACAGATCTCGTAGAGCCGGAGGGGGTAACACACCATAGGTGAGTTCAGAATTTCCTCCATGGTGTATTCACGGCGATAGCGGGCGTAGGGGTTGTGCACGGAGTTCTTGTGGGCCTTTACGGCGATCCTCGCCAGGTCTTCTTCTGTCGTGCCGTGAATCTCCATCCGGCGCCGGGTCAGCATGGCCCAGAACGATGGCCCTGTCATGCCGGCGCAGGCGAATTGCAAGTACTGGATGTCCAGCGGATCGGCCTCGTTGCCGGAGAGGGGCAAGAATCCTCTTGGCATCTTCTCCCCTGCCACCGCTAAGACGACGTCTGCCTGCCCGGTAGCCACCAGCATGTAGGCCACGTTGAAGGCGTGGCCGCCCGCAGCGCAGCCGGCCGACAGGTTGTAGACCGGCACGCCTGTCATGCCGATGTCGATGCCGATCTCGTTTCCGTTCAGGCCCCAGCCAAATCCGCCAGAGAATCGGGAGCTCCCGGAGGAGATGGCCTGGATCTCCCGCCAGTTGACGCCGGCGTCCTTGAGGGCTGCATCCACGGCCTCCCTGCACATTAGGTTCAGCGGCTTGTCGTCGAACTTGCCCCAGGGGTGCATCCCCACCCCTATTACGGCTACCTCCCGCATGGCGGCTCCTCCTTGGCTCTCACCCGGCGCTCCAATCGCTGGAGCATCAGAGGGGACGGAACTTCCAGGTCACCACCTCGTTCCCCTCCTCGTCGTGGTAGGCCGGCTCGATCACCAGCTCGACCTCCTGGCCGATTTTCAAATCCTCAGGTCTGTCGGTGCTCACCATCCCCAACACGCGTATCCTTTCGGGCAGGTCTACCATGGCCACGCCGTAGGGCTGGAAGGGCTCGTCGAAGCGCGCCGGCAAGGGCGGCTTGAAGTACTGGATGGTATAGGTCCATATCGTACCCCTTGGGCTCAAATAGATATCCTCCACTCGCTTGTCGTCACAGTCCGGATTCCGGCAAACCGGTGTCCGAGGGAAGTAGGCCACGCCGCAGCCGTGGCAGCGAGAGCCCAGGAGACGGGGGCCGTCCGGGGTCTCCTCGAAAACCCCTTGCACGATGGGGATCCGCTTGGCCGTCTTCATCTTCACCTCCAGGCCTAAGCCTTGCCTGACATCACAGGATGGTCCCTTCTTCCTTGAACCGGATCACGTCGTCCCAGGAGTAGCCCAGGGTCTCTACCAGCACTTCTTCTGTGTGTTGCCCCAGCTCCGGGCCCAGAGTGCGGACACTGGCGGGTGTCTTGCTGAAGGTGACTGGCAAGCCTCTTACCATCACCTGGCGGTCCACTTCAGGGCTGTAGGCGGTCACCAGGTACTTGTTCTCCCAGGCCTGCGGGTCCTCGGACAGGTCTTTGAGGTTGTTGATGGCAGCGGCCGGGATGCCCAAAGGCCGCCATCGCTCCAACCATTCGGCCGCCGTCCGTCGCCGGATGAGGCCGTCGAGGGTGTCTACCAAGGTCTGGGCGTTTTGCCGGCGGGCTTCTGCGGTGGCGAACCGGGGGTCGCCGGCAAGGCTTTCATTGCCGAGGCCCTGGCACAATAGGCGCCAGTTCGGATCGGTGTTCTGCAAGCAGACGAATAGCCACTTGTCGGAGGCAGGATACGTGTTCCAGAGGGGGTTCAGGGCATCGCGGCGCGATCTCTGCCTGGAGAAGAAATCATCGCCTGTGGCCAGATAACCTTGCAGAGTGGGCGCCGCTAGGAAAAGCTGTGCGCCATAGAGGGACGCGTCGATGAACTGCCCGCGGCCCGTGCGCCGGCGAGCGTGAAGCGCCAATAGAATGCCCAGCGCCGCCATGAGACCGCCCATGGCATCGCCGGAGCCCATTCCAAGGTAAATCGGTGGCTGTCCGGGCTCCCCCAAGCGGGCCATGATCCCCGTTAGCGCCTGGACCGTCAGGTCGAAAGACGGGCGGGTGACGCGGCCCCGGAAGCCGTAGCCGGTGCATATGGCGTAGATCAGGCGCGGGTTGATCTGCCTCAACCGATCGTACGTCACCTCCCAGCGCTCGAGGTTCTCCACTGTCACGTTGGAAAGAAAGACGTCCGAGCGCTCAACCAGCCGGTACATTATCTCTCGGCCGCCGGGCTTGTTAAGGTCTACGGCCATGCTCTTCTTGTTGCGGTTGATCACGGCGAAGTATTGGTTCCAATCCCCCACCGGCAGCGCCTTTATGGAACGCACGCCACGGCCCAGGTCGCCCCCTTGCGGCCGCTCAAAATGGATAACCTCAGCGCCAAGGTCGGCCAACAGTTGGGCAGCCACCGGGCCCTGGAACCACATCGTGAGATCTATGACCCGAACGCCTCGCAGAGCGCCTACGGTGGGAGCGCTGCTCTCGGTCCTAGGCGATGACACCGGCTTCCTCCAGCTCTGCGATGTCATCCTCGCTGTAGTCCAACCATTCGTGCAGGATGTCTGCCGTGTGCTGTCCGAGGGACGGCGCAAAGCGGTCCAGGCGCGCTGGGGTATCGCTCATGTAGATGGGGAACCCCAGCATCTTGATCTCCCCCAGGCCGGCATCCTGCAAGCGGAGGATATAGTGGTTCCGGTAGGCTTGGGGATCGTTTGCCGGGTAGGAGTAGTCCTCGATGGAATCGGCCGACAGGCCGCGCTCGACAAATAGCTCCTTCCAGTACTGTGCCGGCTGGGAGCGGAACGTCTCATCGAGGTGGCGCATGAGTTCTAGCCGGTTCTCCCCGCACCGCTTCTCATGGGTGTCGAATCGGGGGTCATCGGCCGCCAGCCCTACCACCTCCGAGAACGCCGGCCAATAGCGATCCGTGTCAGGCATGGTTAGGGTTATCCATCGTCCGTCTGCCGTCGGGTAGTTGGGGCCGCTCATCGGGTTGCCGGCGTCTAGACGGGAGACCGGATGCAAGAAGCGCTCCCCCAGGATGGCTAGGTAGGCTTGGATGTCCAGGCTCGCGCCGTACATGTTGCCCGCAAAGAGCGATACGTCCACCTGTTGGCCCTCGCCTGTCTGCTCCCGATGGTGTAAGGCAGCCACCGTACCGAACGCCATCATCACGGCTGTATACATTTGGCCGGCTCCATGGTAGACAGGCGGCTGGCCAGGCTGCGGGAGGATGGGCATCATGCCGGTGCGGGCCGCCGCCAGTTCGTCCAGAGCTGGGAGGTCGCAATCGGGTCCCGCAGGGCCGAAACCTGAGCCTCGCACATAGATAAGCCGTGGGTTTTGGGCGGCCAAGGCCTCATAGGCCCAGCCAAGCTCCGAAAGCTCCGCGGCCGGCCGGTCCGTGGCGAACACATCGATGCGGCCCGCCAACCTGCCGACTATCTGGCGCCCTTTGGGGGTACGCGGGTCCACCGCTAGGCTGAGCTTGTTGCGGTTAGCCAGCTCGAACTTGTAGTCCCACGGAGCCGGCGGTTCCTGGTCGGTAAGGAGGGAACGCTGTTCCTTGGCCTCCGGCAGTGTCTCCAGCTTGATGACAGTAGCGCCGAAGTCCCCTAGCAGTGCCGTGCCCAAGGCACTCCAGAACTGGGTCGTCACGTCCAGGACAGTCAGCCCGCCCAACGCCCGGCTCATCAGCGGAGCTCCCTCTCAGCCCCTCAGGGCTCCCATTCGCGGATCGTCTCCAGCGTCTTGTCGGTGAACTCGGCTCGGTCTGGCAGCGGGCGCCCCAGCCACTCCGAGTAGAAGGTATCGAGGTCTGGAAGGAATTCGAAGTCCGGCGGGCATCCTCTGGGCACCGCCTCGACCTCCAACTGGCTACCACACCCCGGACAGTAGTACTCCCGGAGCTGCATCCAGGAGGGGTCTGGCATCTCCCACCCTCGGTAAACCTCGCCCAGCTTCTCTTCCGTATCGCGAACGTAGACCAATGCGTTGAGCTTCCAGTTCACCCGGTAATCCCCGAACTCGTGTCCACAAGTGCACTTCACGATGCGGGCGTTGTCCTTCTGCACGATAAAGAGGTGGGGCGTCAGCGGTAGTAGGATCTTCTCCGGCCACGACACCCTTCGTTGAAGGATGGACACCCACTGATCAAACCGCGAGGCGTCCTTGGGGGCCTTCATGATCTCCTGGACACGGCTCCAGGGCAGCTTGCCGTCCGCTAGCTGCTCGATTTCGTGGATATCATACTCGGACATGATGGACCTCCATCCGGCTGCTAGAAAGCAAAGTCGTCTGGCAACCGCCAGAAGGCCCTGATCTGAGCAGCGTACTCTGGAGAGAGCGACATCGACGATCGCCACATATCTAGAACGGCCTGGGCCATGCCCTCCTTGGCCTGCACTTTTTTCCGTTCCTCTCGCCACCAATCACGGAATGGAACGCCGCGAGCCTTGCGAGCCTCCCGGATGGCCTGGCGACGTTGCCGAGTCGCCTCCTCATCGATGATCCATTCCTTAGTTTTCGGATCTTGCCGGGCGATGACCCCGTAGATGTTCTCAGCGACCCAGGGCCGGGTCCACCCCTGCTCGAGGTCGTTGCGGACCATCTCTGGGTCACGCTCAATAGGGTCGCCCATGGCCTGCGCGCCCGAGACGTGGTGAATGATGAGGTCATATTCCCGCAGGGGCTGGGGCGTAACGAAAGGCACGCTCAGGTTGGTCTCGACGATCTCGCCCTTGACCCGCTTGGGGAGTTCGGGGTCAGCGGGATCACCCCGCTCGTGGACTAGGGGCTTGCGTTGATCGATGAGCTCTTTGACGTTGGAGGCCAGGGTATAGCTGCCGCGGTCAGGCCAGCGCGGGTAGGCCCCGTACATCCCGTGGTTGGCCAGGACCCTGTCCCTCATCCCGGCGTCGCCGGCCTGGTACTCCAGGGCCTGGGTGTTCTTGACCATCCAGACCGCGGTATGGCCCAGGCCTCCGCGAAACTTTCCATAGCCTCCCGAGTCGGGCTCTACGTTGCGGCCTAGGTACATGATGGGGTACCAGAGCTCCATCACCTCAGCGTTGCCGAAGTCTGCCATGGGTGTGTAGATGCACCAAGCGCTGTTCTCTCCGTCGGCGATGGCCCTTGCCGGAGCGCCGTTGGAGGCCTGCTCCAAGGTCATGCCCACCACGTAGACCCCATATTGCCCCATGCCGGCGAACTCCCCCGTAAGGGTATGGCCCGCGCCGGCCGCCACCTCCTCCAGATAGCCACGGCAGTAGTAGGGCCGCGTCATCATTTCGTACAAGGAGCTCAGCCAGATGACGGCAGGGGCCCAAGCCACGCCGCTGGCAGCGTGGTAGTCCACCGGGAAGGGGTTGGCCCAAGACCCGGGCGGCGGCGTCTTCGTCTCCCAGGCGTACGTCGTCCCGCTGCTGAACATGTCGAACCCGACGATATGGGAGAAGCCGTTCAGCAGGCCTGAGGATAGCGCTATCGGATTGATGTTCTCGCCGAAGGGGACTATGCCGCTGGCCCCGTCGAAGGAGACCTCTAGCTTTCCCGAACCAGTGATGGTGATGTCCAGGGGCAGGCTGAAGAGCACATCGACGTCCTGCTTGGGCAAGACGACGCGTTTGCCCTTCATGGCCAGGTCTTTGAACTGAGACTTGCGTAGGCGTCCCGGCACCGCCTGGGTCGTGATGCGCTTGATGGCGTATCGCCTGCTGTCCTCCAGGTACTCCCGCGTGACGTCCTTGAAGTAGTCCAGGCCGTACTTGTCGATCAGCTCTTGCACCCGTTGGCGGATGGTGAAGGCCCCGGCCAATCGGGCCCTCGCATCGGCCATAATCCAGTCCGGCACGCGCGTCCGAGACCTGATCTTCTTCTCGTACCAGGGGTAGTGGCGGTCGTTCTCGCCGATCTTCTCCATGCAGATGGGCACGCCGTCCGAAAAGCAGTCGGGGTTGAGGAAGCCGATGGAGCCCGGCAGGACGCAGCCCACATCCATGCCGTGGGTTACCGAGACCACCCAGGCCACCAGCTCATCCCGATAGAAGATGGGGATGGCGGTGTGGAAGTCCATGGGGTGGATGTCGCCGTAGTGGGGGTCGTTGTTCTCAAAGATGTCTCCCGGCCGGATCCCGGGGCTCTCCTCGTAATCGTTCTCGATGAGAGAGCGCACGAAAGACGCCAGCATGCCGGTGTGCCCCGTTATCCCGCGCGACGTGCAGATGCACTCCCCCGTGGGCAGGTTCAGCGTCCACATGGCGTCGCCCCCCTCCACGGCGATCGGAGAGGATGACACCTGGCAGCCCACTGCCCAGCCGGTGTTGAGGATGTTGAGGAGGATCTGGTAGACGGCTTCGTAGGTACCAGGGTCCTCCTGCTTGCGTTTGAGCTCTTTGAGCCCAAAGAGGTGCCCCGTCTCCCGGTACAGCCTCTCGTTCTCCTCTAGTTGCGCCTTCAGTGAAAGGCGTTGGCCTACTGCCTGGGCGGACATCTCAACTGCCCTTCCTTTCTAGCCAGATGGTCTCCGTCTCATCGAACCGGGCTCGCCAGTTGGGCGGCACGAAAAGCGTGGTGCTCGGCGCCTCGATGACGGCCAACCCGTCGATCTCATTGCCAGCCCGGAGCTCACCCATCTCGTATAGGTTCGCTTCCTCCCAGCGGCCGCGGTGGAAGACAGGACGCCTGCCTTTGAACGCCTGCTTCCGGGGCTCCTTCCCCTCCAGCTCGAACCGCTGGAGTTTGGGCTTCAGCGTCGCCACCTTGGCCACATAGGCCACCTCGTTGATAAGGTAGCTCGGGTAAGGGGGCTTGGCGACCAAGGTGTACATCTTGGTGAAGGTGTCTTCGAACCGGGCCAGGAGGGCGTCCACGTCTGCAACGTTGTTCAACCGGTGCGTTGGCGAGGCCACCTCGATATCGTATAACTGGCCGTAGTAGCGGACATATGCCATAGGCGTCAGGGAGATCTGGTCACGCGAGAAGCCCTCCGAGAGCAGCTCTGCCACCAGTTGCTGTTCCAGTTCGTCCCAGGCGGCGTTCAGGGTTCCCGCAGCGTACATCTTGGTCCCCTCATCAGCGCCGAAGGGTACGAAGGCCGACACGCTCCGGTGCCGCCGGTGGGCGTAGTCCATGCAGGCGCCTCCCCAGGCCGAGAAGGCCGCCGCGTAGGGCACCGTCGCTACCCCCTTCCATGGATCATCTCCCGCGTATCCGCACAGATGCACCGGCCCAGCGCCGCCGTATCCCAGAAGGACATAGTCGCGGATATCGTGCCCCAGCATGAGGGTGCGCACCAGATGTTCGCGCATGACCACGTTGATAAGGTTCAAGCACTGGTCAGCCGCCACGTAGACGTCTAGGCCCAAGGGGTCCGCTACCTTCTCCTTGAACACCTCCAACGCTTTCTGCTTGTTCACCTTGACGCGGCCGCCCAAGTAGTATTCCGGGTTCAGGATGCCCAGGATCATGTTGCAGTCGCCGATGGTAGGGATCTCATTTCCAGTTTCCTGGAAGACGGGTCCGGGTGTGCCGCCGGCGCTGTCGGGCCCCAGCTTGATCCGGTTCGTCTGGGGGTCCAGGCGGATGTAGGTGCCGGCTCCTGCCCCGATGGACCGGATGTCAATCATCGGCACGTTGACGTACATCTGCATGAAGGGAGGCTCCCGGTTGATGGGCAGTATGCCCCCCGTTATGGCGCCGGCGTCGAAGCTCGTGCCTCCGACATCAGAGCAGACGATGTTGTCGACGCCGACGTGGGCGCCCCAATACATGGCGCCCATCATGCCGCCTACCGGTCCAGACATCATGGTCTCGAAGAGCCGCTCGTAGCGGATGTTTGTCACGCCGCCGTAGCACAGGACCGTCTTCAGGGACCGGGGATACCCGTAGCCTTGGAGCCGGCCCTCGACGCCGAACAGTTGCTTGCGGGCGGGTTCTGCCGCGTAGGCCTGCACAATGGTCGCGTTAGCCCGAGACACCTCTCGTACGATAGGTGCGATGTCGCTGGACAGGAGCACTGGAATCTCGCGCCCCTTCTCCTGCATCACCTCGCGGACGATCTCGCCGGCCCGGCGTTCATGGGCTGGGTTCGCGAAGGAGTTGAGGAAGACGATGGCGATGGCCTGGACGCCATCGTCCAGGAGCTCCCTAGCGGCCTGGCGCACCTCGTCCTCGTATAGGGGGATCACCGGCTGGCCGAAGAGGTCCACCCGTTCCGTTACCCCTTTGCAGTGACGCCGTTTCACCAAGGGAGGCCTGTGCTTCCGATACTGCATGTGAAGGATCTCGGACCACTCGTAGCCGATGAAGGTTTGAGACCCCCTGCCTTGGATGACCATGTCCTCGAACCCCCGGTTGGTAATGAGTCCCGTGATCAGGCCATCCATGTTGATGAGGGTGTTCAGCATGCTGGTGCCGGTGTAGATGGCTGTCTCGGCGTTCTCGCAGATCTCCCGGCCGTTCCGCTCCAGATTGAGGTTCCAGTAGGAGAGGGCCTCGGCCAGGGACTCGGCGTATCCCACGCTTTCGTCATAGCGCGTGGTGGGGGCCTTGCCGATGACGAAGCGGCCTTCCTCGTCAACTACGATAACGTCGGTCATGGTGCCGCCGGCGTCACAGGCCAGAAGATATCGACTCATGGCAGCCTCAAACCTCCTTCTGATTGCCGCAGCAGCCAACCCCGGCGCGAATCACCGCGGTCGCCGGCCAGCCCCATCCTAGGCGCTCCCGGTTCGGTATCTGTGGAAGCAATATTATCCCGAACGCCGGCATCGATCTAAACGGCTCGTTCAACCGGAAAGACGCTCCCTAGGGGGGCGCCCCTCGACCGGTGACAACACGATATCCTTCGTTTTGCCACTCTGTCTGTAGGGTATTGTTAGATATGTCTGTAGGGTAAACCCCTACCTGCGGCGGTGCAAACCCAGGTCTTTTATGCTTGAAGCTACGATGCTGCCCGCCATACAATTCGTCAGGCGGCCAGAGTATCAACCTATGCGAGACGCTGTCATCTGTAGCCCCCTGCGCACGCCTGTCGGCCGTTACGGCGGAGCCCTCCGTGACGTCGATGCCGAGACGTTGGCCGCCACAGTAGTCGAGGCTTTGCTGGAGCGTTCCGGCATCCCGTTTGGCGCCATCGACGACTGCATCTTCGGCCACTGCTACCCCAGCGGCGAAAATCCCGCCATCGGGCGGATCGCCGCCTTGGCTGCGGGACTCCCTGTCGATGTCCCAGGCCTCCAGCTCGACCGGCGCTGCGGCTCCGGGCTCCAGGCCGTCTGCCTGGCTGCCATGGAAGTGCAGACCGGAGTGGCAGATGTGGTCCTGGCCGGCGGAGTCGAGAGCATGAGCAACGCCGAGTTCTACAGCACCAGCGTACGTTGGGGGCCCAACCGCGGTTCGGTGGTCCTGGCCGACCGTCTGAACCGGGCCCGAGTGACCGCGGGAAGCCGCCGTTACATCGTTGAAGGCGGCATGATCGAGACAGCGGAGAACCTACGGCGCCAGTACGGCATCAGCCGCCAAGAACAGGACGAATACGCCCTCCGCTCGCACCAGCGCGCGGTCGCCGCCTGGAACGAGGGCCGGTTCGATGCCGAGGTGGTGCCGGTGCCGGTGCCAGGAAAGAAGGGTGAAACGACTCTCTTCACCAGAGACGAGCACCCCCGGGCCGACACCACCCTGGAGAAGCTGGCGGCTTTACGTCCCATCATGATAGCGCAGGATCCAGAGGCCACTGTCACCGCGGGCAATGCCAGCGGCGAAAACGATGCGGCGGCCTGCTGCCTCGTCACTACTCCGGAGAAGGCCGCTGAGCTGGGGCTCAAGCCCATGGCCCGTCTGGTCTCCTGGGCCGTCGCCGGCGTGCACCCTGCTTACATGGGGCTCGGCCCTGTCCCTGCCACGAAAAAAGCTCTGGAGAAGGCCCGGCTCTCTCTCGCCGATATGGGTCTCATCGAGCTAAATGAGGCGTTCGCTGCTCAGCTCCTCGCCTGCACCAGAGAGTGGGGCTTCACAGAGGGTGATTTCGAAAGGCTCAACGTCAACGGCTCGGGGATCTCGCTGGGACACCCGGTGGGGGCTACTGGCGCTCGTATCCTGGCCACCCTTCTTCACGAAATGGAGCGCAGGGGCGTCCAGTTCGGTTTGGAGACCATGTGCATCGGCGGCGGGCAGGGGATAGCGGCGGTGTTCGAGCGAGTCCAGTGAGGGAAAACAGGAGGTGTCTCTGTGGGTAAGCTAGACGGCAAGGCGGCCATCATCACTGGCGCTGCCTCCGGCATCGGTCGCGCGACGGCCCTGCTCTTCGCCAGAGAAGGCGCCCGGCTGGCTTTAGCGGATGTCGACCCGGGGGGCCAGGGTGTAGCGGACGAAATATCCCAAGGTGGCGGCACCGCCATCTTCGTCAAGACTGACGTCTCCAAGCCCGAGGAGGTGCAGGCGCTGGTGCGCGGTACCGTGGAGGCGTACGGGCGGCTGGACATAATGTTCAACAACGCGGGCATCGAAGGGGAGCAGCGCTTTACGGCCGATTGCAGCGTCGAGAACTGGGACCGAGTGCTGGCTGTGAACCTGAAGGGGGTCTTCCTAGGCATGAAGTATGCCATCCCGGAGATGCTCAAGAATGGTGGCGGAGTAATTGTGAACACGGCCTCCACTGCCGGCCTCACGGGATACCCCAGCCTCCCGGCCTATTCGGCATCCAAGGGTGGCGTCATTCAGCTCACCAAGACAGCGGCCCTGGAGTATGCCCGAAAGGGGATCCGGGTGAACTGCATCTGCCCGGGAGGCATTTTCACTCCCTTGGTAGAGCGCTTTACCGCGGGGCTGCCCCAAGAGCAGATACAGAAGATGGTGGAGATGGCACACCCCATCGGCCGCTTCGGCACCCCAGAGGAGGTGGCCAGGCTCGCCCTTTACCTGGCCAGCGACGACGCCTCGTTCTGTACCGGGGCACCATTCATCATCGATGGCGGCATGACGGCCCAGTAAGGCCGGCGCCGGGTTCAGCACGCGTGTAGGACGTCGATAAGGTCGCGGACCAGGCGTTTGTCTGCGGGCGTCTTGCGGGGATAGTCAGTAGGCAGATAGATGCCGGTGAAGATTCCCGCCCAACGCTCTTTCAGGCGATAAGCGATCTCGTCGAGTGGCCCGATGACGGCAAACTCTTCGGCCATATCATCGGGCACCAGTGCCTCCATCTCCTGCCAGCGTCCCTCTAACGACATAGGGTGGAGGCGTTCCCCCAGCTCCTTCCAGCCGTGGACCTCCAACACCGAGTGGTACGTCCGCGTCGATGCGTAGAAGGCCACCCTCCGCTTCAGGAGGCGCTTCTCGGCCTCTAGCTCCTGTCGGCTGTGGCCGGTGACTATGATGGGCGCCCCAACAATATCAATCTCAGCGGGACTCCGCCCGGCTTTGGCTGCTCCCGCCGCCACCGCTGGCAGCAAGACCTCCTGCATGTACTTCGGCGTGCAGAAGGGGTGTGGGAAGACGCCCTGGCATAGCTCCGCCGCCAACGATGCGTTGTAGCGGTTGACCGCCGCGAGATAGATGGGTATATCCGGATGCTGGATCGGGCCGGGGTTGAACATGGGCGGCATCATGGTGAAGCTGTAGTATTGCCCACGGTAGTAGACAGGATTCCGGCCGTCCTGGAACGTCCGGAAGATCGCTTGCAGGCACAGGACGTAATCCCGCAGACGGGGCCCTGGAGGCCCGGTCCATGGTGTGCAGAAACGGCGCTCGTTCTGGCCCTTGACCTGCGTTCCCAGGCCGAGGGTGAACCGGCCGGCAGAAAAGCGTTGGAGGTCCCAGGCCATCTGCGCTACTACCGTAGGGCTCCGGGGGAAGGCCACTACGATGCCGGTGCTGAGGCCAACGCGGTACGTGTGCTCGGCAGCGATCAGCAGAGGGAAGAAGGGATCGTGTCCACCCGCCTCCGGCGCCAAGATGCTATCGAAGCCAGTCTCTTCGATCTCGCGCGCGGCGGCGGCGATGCCGTCGATGCCCAGCCAGACGGGGTCGTTGCTGAACCCGTAGCCCTCTATTATGGGTATGCCGACGCGCATCGCCCCGCCCCCGGACTCAGCGCTTGAGGATCATGACGTTCACGCCGCCGATGCCGGCGTTGTGGAGGAGGGCCGCCTTCGCCCCCTCCACCTGCCGCGGGCCCGCCTGGCCCCGCAACTGGTAGGTCAGCTCCGCGATCATGGCGCCTCCCGTGGCGCCAATAGGGTGGCCCCGGGAAAGCAGGCCGCCATCCGTATTGACCGGGATCTTGCCCTTGATCTCGGTGTTTCCCTCCCAGACGAAAGGTCCTCCCTCGCCCTTGGGGCAGAAGCCCAGCTCCTCTACCAGAAACACCTCGCCTGGCGCGAAGGCATCGTGCACCTGGCATACGTCGATGTCCTGCGGGCCCATACCGGAGCTCTCGTAGGCCCTCTTCGCCAGCGTCGCATTGGGCCCCTCTGAGATGTCGGGCGCCCCGGGTTCGTACTTGGGCGTGCCGCCCACCCAGGTGTCGAGAAAAACGGGCGCCGTCGTACGCCTCCGGGCCGCCTTCTCCGAGGCAAGGATCACGCAAGAGGCGCCGTCGGTTGTTGGCGAACACTCGTACAGGGTGATTGGATCAGCTATCATGCGCGAATTAAGGATCTCCTCCAGCCCGAGAGGCTTCTGATACTGGGCGTTGGGGTTCAGGGCCCCGTTGCGGTGGGCTTTCTCCGAGACCTTGGCAAAGTGTTCCGGTCGTGTGCCATAGAGGTGCATGTGCCGTTGGGCCCACATGGCGTACATCGCCGGCATGAGGTTGATGCCCATCGCCTCGTTGTAGCCGAACTCGCGCCCCCCGACGCCCGTGAGCAGGCCACGCTCCATCTTCTCCACCCCGATGACCATCACCAGGTCGTACAGGCCCGCGCTGATGGCGTCCGCCGCCAGCATGACGGCCCTGGATGAACTGGCACAGGCGAGCTCCACGTTGGTGATCGGGATCCCCGTCATGCCCACCTGGCCGAAGGCGCGCAGGCCAGTGCCCACTCCCTGGCCCACGTGTCCGCAGAACCCCGCCTCGATCTCCTTGAATTGCACCCCGGCGTCCTTCATCGCCGCCAGGGCCGCCACTCGCGCCAGGTCGCCCACGCTCTTCTCCGGGTGCCGGCCGAAGGGGTGCAACCCAACGCCCAGGACCACTACGCGCTCTCCCATGTTACCCCTCCTGGCATGGCCGGAACTTGAATGCCATGACCTCATTGCCCTCGGCGTCGATGGTGGCCCTCTCCACCACCAGCCCTACCGGCAGCCCGATTCGTACCTTCTCCGGCTCCACGTCCGTCAGCACAGTAGGAACGATGACTCCCTCGGGCAGCTCCACTTGGGCGATAACGTACGGGGCCTGGACCAAAGCCTTGGGAGGAGCCATACGGCCGATGGTGAAGGTGTAGACCGTGCCCCTCCGGCTCAGCGCGGTCCTCTCCAGCCCCTCACGGTAGCAGGCCAGGCAGACGTAGCGGGGCGGGTAGAAATAGGCGCCGCAACCTGGGCAACGGCTCCCTTCGAGGCTGGGCGGCTCGCCTGGGTCTTCCGGTAGGCGCAGGTGGGCGCCCCTCATCGGGACGCGCCGGGGCGGCGCCTTATCGCTGGTCGCGGGTTCCGTGTCCATCCCCTTCGCCTCCTCTCGCTGGTCACTCCTCGGACGCGGCGCCGGCGCGCTGGACTGTCCTGGCGGCCGGATCATAGGTCATCCACTGGCCCGCTATGGTCCGCCCGGTGGGGTCGATCTCAGCCCGGAGGACCGTCAGTTCCTCCTGGGTGGGCGGCTCCAAGACTCCCAGCTCGTCCGCTATCAAAGGCTCGAACTCCATCTTTGCCCGGACGCTATCGACCGTCGCCCAGGGCGCCAGGGCTATGAGCTTCATATGACGGCTCTTTTCGTCGAAGCCGAAGAGGGCATCCTCTGTCACAACCCTGTACGGCCCGGTGCCCGGCGGCAAGCCGGCGCGTTCCCGGGCGCCCTCCGTCCCGTCCAGATAGCCGGGGGATGACATGAAGTCCAGCTTGCGCACGAACTTGCGGCGCTGGAGCTTGGTCATAAGGATCGTCCGCCAGCAGCAGGATGCAATCTCGTTGGCGCCTCCCGGGCCGCCGAAGCGCCGGGTGGGCCTGTCGTAGTCATCTCCCAGCATAGTGGAGTTGAAGTTGCCGTGCTGGTCCACTTGGATGGCTGCCAGGACCCCATACTCGATGTGGCCCAGCGCCGCGTGAAAACCCACCGTGTTCATGCTGGTCCAGGCCGCGGCCCGGCGCGACGCCGCGCTGCCGCCGATCATAAAGGGCGGCACCGGAAAGTCCACCTGAGGGTCGATGGTCCCGTCCTCCACCACGTACGACACCCTCGGAGAGTACAGCCGCCGGGCAGCCAGGGCCGCCAACAACGGGGGGCCGCCGATGGCCACGAAGTGCAGCTTATCTGGCTCCAAGAGCCGCGCCGCCTGGATGATCACCTGTTCCGTGTCCGTGAAGGAGATGGTCTCGCTCATGGCTGGTACCCCTCATGGATGTTCTCCGCCGCCCGGAGCTGCTCCAGCCTTTCGCGGCCCACCCTCTTATCCAACATTTCAGCATCAGATGCGACGCTATAGATCCACTTGTCCAGGTACTCGGCGATCTTGCCCGATTGCTGCGCCATGACGAACTCCATAAAGTGAGGCAGGTCGCCCTTGTACATGCCGGGCATGGCCCCCGGGTAGGCGCCAAAGGGGGCGTGCACGACGGCGTCTACCATGTAGTAGGGGATGGTCGTAAGCCCCGGGGAGCGGCGGATCTCCTCTGTCTCGACGATCTCCTCGGCTGTGATGATGACGCGCTTGGACGCCGCTGCTGTCTCCACCGGCGCCAAGCCAGGCCCAAAGATGCGGCAATTTCCGAAGCGATCGGCCTGATGCACGTGGATCATCGCCACGTCGGGGTTGACCGCTGGCACAAGCACGATGGGTTGGCCGGTAAAGGGGTCTTCCACCAGCTTCGCTCCGCCGCTGGTAAAGCAGTCGGTGCCGCCCAGGAAGCGCATCGGCAGAAAGGGCACACCCATGGCGCCCGCCTGGTGGCGCAGGGCTAGGGCGCCGTTGCTCCACTCGATGAACTTCACGCGGCCTTCCCGTAGGGCGGCGTTGATGACGGGGCCCGTCTCCATCCACCCGACGTCCACCCGCTTGACGCAGCCGCCAGCCACGAGCAGGGTGACGTCTTGGGCCGTAAACTTGGCCGCCACCCACAGGTCCTTCTTGCGCTGGCGGATGATCTCGCGGATAAGGATGGCCGGCCCTCGCACCATGACGTTCGTGTCGTAGCTCAGGTAATCGCCATCCTTGACGAACCTGGACACGGCCTCCGCCGCCGTCATCATCTTCTCCACTTGTGCCGTCGTCTTGTGCTCCCGCACAAAGCGCCGGAAGCCGTCCGGATCTGGTGGCCGGAACTCCCCTTGGCCGGATGCGATGACGCGCATGGGTCGCTCCCTACTGTTGCTGCGGCGCCGCCGGGGGGATCTGGAAGGCCAGGATGCGCTCTTCGATCCCCAGGGCCCGCATGAGGTACTTGAGCTCCGCATCGCGCCAGGGCAAGGGGGCCGGCCTCTGGAGCATCTTCTCCTTCTTCAGCTCCTCCACCACCGCCTCGTCCCGGGCAAAGGGCCTCCCGTACTCCATCTCGTGGAACAGGCTCTCGAAGGGCGCCTTCACGGTCTGCCCGCCGGCCTCCCAGGACTCGGCCGGGTAGCCCACAGACATAAGGCATACGGGCCGGGCGCTCTCGGGCAGCTTGAGGAGACTGGCCACCTGCTCCAGCCGTGGGCCGCTCATGCAGCACACCCCGAGCCCTTCATCGTAGGCCGTGAGCATCGCCTGGCAGACGGCCAGCCCGAGGTCCATAAAGGCCAGGGGCGCCTCTGCCATCTGCCTCCAGGCGGCCCCAAACACGGGCTTCAGCGTGCGGTCGATCTCCGCTTTCGTCGCCTCGGCGTCCACGCCGATCCGCCTGGTGTCCGCCAGGTTCTTCAAATCCTGGATCCACTTGTTGATCTCATAGGCGGCCGTATCGTGGTACCAGAGGATGAAGACCGGCGCAGTCTGCATCTGCTGGTACCCTAGGGGCGGAGTTATCGCCTTCAGCAGCGCCTCCGACGCCTGGTCCTTCCATATGACGATGGCCCGCGCCGAGTTCACGTTGCCCACGCACGACGCGATACGCGCCGCCTCCAGCATCTTCTGGATCTTCTCCCGTTCCACCGGCCGATGCGGCAGATAGAAGCGAATGCTGCGGCGCCGGCCCAGCACCTCCTTGAATTCCATGGATCCTACCCTCCAACGCTAGTCTCCTAGCCTTTAGTACCGTTCGATGAGGAACCTGGCGCCCGCCAGCGACAGGACCTCGCTCGTTCCGTCTTCGATGAGGGAGGCCCGCGCGTCCCGGAACAGCTTCTCGATGAGCATCCCCTTGGCCAGCCCGTATCCACCGTGGAGCTGGAGCGCGTCACTGGAGACCTGAAACGCCGCCTGGGTGCAGAACACCTTCGCGGCGACTGAATAGTGCGGCTGCGGCGGAACGCTGGTCAGGTTGTAGACGAAGGCCGCTCTGGAGAGCTGGCGCGCCGCCTCCACCTTGATGAACATGTCCATGAGCTTTAGTTGCACGGCCTGGTGCTCGCAGATCGGCTTGCCCCCCTGTACCCGCTGGCGGGCGTAGTGCAATCCTTCCTCGAAGGCGGCCCTGGCTAGCCCCGTGAAGGTGGCGCTCATCCCGGCGTTAGCCGAGGCAAGAATCATATCGCCCAGCATGGTATAACCCTGGGGCATAACCATCATGTAGCTCTTGGGGATGCGCACGTTGTCTAGGAAGATCTCCCCTTGGTTGAGGGCTCGTTGGCCCAGCTTGTTCAGCGGCTTCCCCTTGCTCACCCCAGGTCCGGTGAGGGGCACGAAGGCTACCCCGCTGCCCGCCATGCCTCTAGTGCGATCGATGCACACGTGCATCATGCAGTGGGTGGCGATGGTGCCGTTGGAGACCCATGCCGACTTCTGGCCGTTGATCACCCAGTCGTCCCCATCGAGCTCGGCGTGCAGGTCGAAGGCGATCTCCGGGCTCGGCTCCTTCCCCATGAACACGGCGTCCGAGCCGTGCCTCGGCTCGGTAACCCCCCAACAGCCGATGTACCTGGCCTCCCGGTCTCTGGCAAAGGGGATAACGAACTCCTGTATCAACTCCTGGTGTCCCATGCGGGCCGCGAAGACGAAGGGCATCGAGGCCACGCCCAAGGAGATCGATAGGTCCGCGGCGCCCCATCCCATCTCCTCAGAGTAGATGTGCTGGGCCATGGGTGAGAGGTTCACGCCCCCCAGGCTTTCTGGCAGAGCGCGCGTGTGGTACCCGAGCTCATAGGCCCGCCGGAAGACCTCCCAAAGCACGGAATCCTTGGCGATCACCTCTTCTGGGGTCTTCTGGTCCAGCTCCATGGCGGCGGGACGAAGGATCTCCGCTGCGAACCGGTGGATCTGCTCCTTGAGGCCGATTTCGTCTTGCGTCAGGTCCTTCTTGAGGTCAAGGTAGGTGCTCACTGTGCCTTCCCTCCCGGGCAGCCCGCCGGCAAATTCTCGACCCGCCGGGTTCACCTTGTCTATCGGGCATTGTCGCAATGTGCGTGCGGAATTCCCCCACACCCGGCCTAGTGCGCCTGCCCCACCGCAAAATACGCACTTCGCCCGATAGACGGCGCGTTGGCTTCAGCCCAGAATAGCCGGTGACTCTTGGCCAGGCAAGCTCCGGGAGGGTAATGCCATGGTTAGCACCATCCGGCCCAGGCCGGCGCAAGGTGGGCGCCGTCCTGGCAGCGAGACCGAAGAGGCCTACCGCGAGAAGTGGCGCTGGGACAAGGTGTTCAACGCCACCCACTGTGTAGACTGTTACCCTGGCAACTGCCCCTACCGCGTCTACGTTCGCGACGGCGTCATCATAGCCGACGAGCAAGCGGGCACTTTCCCCATCATCGATAAGAACGTGCCCGACCTCAACCCTATGGGCTGTCAGAAGGGCGCCGCCTGGAGCCGCCTTCTGTATTCCCCGGAACGCGTGTTGCACCCCCTCAAGAGGGCTGGGGAGCGAGGCCAAGGCAGATGGGAGCAGATATCCTGGGAGCAGGCAGCCACCGAGATCGCCGACCACATCTTGGATGCGATACAGGAGGTGGGCCCGGAGTCCATCATCAAGGAGGGGACTCCCGGCGAGGGCGGGCTCCTCGCCAACTTCCCCTTCAGCCGCTTGCTGGAGATGCTTGGAGGCGTCAGCACTGACGTCAACGCGGTGATAAACGACTTCTCACCCGGCATCTACCTGACCTTCGGCAAGTTCGACCCGGCTAGCAGCATCGACGACATGTTCTATGCCGAGTTCATCATGTACACCCACGCCAACCCCGTGTTCACCCAGATATCGGCCTACCACTACACGTCGGAGGCACGGTACAAGGGCGCCGAGGTCGTCGTCGTCGCGCCCGACTGCAGCCCCTCCCACGTACATGCTGACTACTACGTCCCCATCAGGCCCGGGACGGACGCGGCCCTGGGGCTAGGAATGGCCCAGGTGATCATCGAGGAGAAGATCTACAACGAAAGCTTCGTCAAGGAGCAGACGGATCTGCCACTCTTGGTCCGCCTCGACAACCGCCGCTTCCTCCGGCAGTCCGACCTCGAAGATAACGGCCGCGACGATCAGTTCTACTACTGGGACACCAAGGTCAAGGCCCTGGCAAAGGCGCCCCTCACCACGCTGGAACTTGGCGGGATAGACCCCGCCCTCGAGGGCTCCTACTCCGCAGTACTGCGCGATGGCCGGCGCGTCGAGGTCGTCCCGGTCTTTGAGCTCTTGAAGGAGCGTTTGGAGCAGTACAGGCCGGAGAGGGCCTCTAGCATGTGCGGCGTGTCGCCGGAGGTGATCCGGACGCTGGCCCGCAAGATCGCCAGGAAGCGCGGGGCCATCTTCTGCGGCGGGACGTCGTTCAAGTATTACCACGCGGATCTCATGGTGCGGTCCTACCTTCTGGTGCTAGCTTTGACCGGCAACTGGGGGCGTAAGGGCACGGGCCCCGTCGAGTGGTCCGTGGCAGGGTTCGATGGCCCCTTCATCTTCTTCGGCAAGCAGAAGAAGGGCTTGGAGGAGACCAGGCGCATCTTGAACCTGCGGCAGGCCGCCCTAAGCGCCTTCAAGAATCAGGACCCTACCCGCACCGACGAGATGGCCCACATAGAGATGCTCCGGGCCATGGCGCCTCAGCAGGGCATGGTGCCGCCGGCCTTCCTTTGGTACTACCACTGCGGCTACCGCGATAACTGGAACCGGCGCGAGTGGAACGACCCTACGATGCAGCGCCCCTTCGATGAGTACTTCCAAGAGGCGATGGCCAAGGGCTGGTGGGACGGCCTCGCCCGGCCGGGGCCCGACACGCCTCCTAGGGTCTACTTCGAAGTCGGAGGCAACGCCCTTCGCCGGACTCGTGGCGGCCAGAACCAGTTGGTCACCCACTTCTGGCCAAAGCTCAAGTGCATCGTCACCGTCGACTGGCGGATGAACACTACTGGCCTCTTCTCCGACTACTTCCTCCCGGTGGCGCACCACTATGAGAAGGTGGCCTTCATGTTCCCGACACCCCACCTGATGAACCTTACCTTTTCCGACAAGGCCGTGGATCCGCCGCCCGACGTTAAGTCGGAGGTGGAGATCGCGGTGCTCCTGGCCGAAAAGATCGAGGAGCGGGCCAAGGCGCGGGGACTGGTGGAGTTCACGGACAAACGGGGCATGGCGCGCCGCCTGGACAACCTCGTAGACCGCTACACCCTGGGAGGCGAATTCAAAGACCCGGAGTCCATCGCCCGGGAATGGATCCAGGATAGCGTCGAGGCAGGGAACTTCTCGCCGGGATTCAGCCTGGATACACTCCGCGAAAAGGGCTGGGAGAGGTTCAAGAGCTGGGGCATTGGCGCCATGGCGTACAGTCAAGCAGCGCCTATCACGGACGACGAGACCCATACCGCCTTCCGCTACCACACCGAGAACAAGCTGCCCTATCCCACCCTCACCCGCCGTGCCCAGTTCTACCTGGACCACGAATGGTTCCTGGAGGCCGGCGAAGAGCTGCCGTGCCACAAGGACAACCCCCCTCAGGGCGGCGACTACCCCTTCGTTATGACCAGCGGACACAATCGCTGGAGCATCCACTCCATGAACATCGTCAACCGGGTGATCCAGGGCACCCACCGTGGCCGCCCGCACCTGGGCATGAACAGCGATGACGCCGCCCGGCTGGGGATCGAGGATGGCGAGGAGGTGGAGGTGTCCAACAACATGGGCACCTTTATCGCTCCGGTAAAGCTCTCGCCTTCCGTCCGCCCTGGACAGGTGATCTCCTACAACGGGTGGGAGCCCTATCAGTATCGCACCTGGAAGGGCGCCTCAGACGTCGAGACCGGGATGGTGAAGTGGCTGCACTTCGCCGGAAAGTACGGCCACCTACGCTACTGGCCCATGCAGTGGCAGCCCGTGCCCTTCGATAGGGGGATTCGGGTCAACGTGTCCAAGATCGACTGAGCCCCAGGCCGGCTGACACGCTACTTCTGATCCCGGAGCCGTCCGTCCTCCAGCCAGAGGATGCGCTGGGCGAACTGGCGGATGCGGTCGTCATGCGAGACTACGACGACGCCCTTGCGCAGCTCCAGGGCCTTCTGTTGCAGCAAGCGCATGACCTCTTGGCCCCGGCGCGCGTCCAGGTTAGCTGTGGGTTCGTCTGCTAGGATCAGTTCAGGGTCTTTGGCCAGCGCCCGGGCGATGGCCACCCTCTGCTTCTCGCCATCGCTCAGCTTCTTGGGCAGCGCATGCGCCCGGTGACCAAGGCCGAAGGTCTCCAGCATCGCCAGGGCCCTCTGCATCGCTTGAGTGCTAGTAATCCCGACGCCGTTCTGGATCACCAGGCGAACGTTCTCCGCTGCCGTCAGGGCCTCCAACAGGTTGAAGCTCTGGTAGACGAAGCCCACCTTGTGGCGGCGGATCTCTGCAAGCCGCGATTCGTCCATCCCCGTTACCTCGACGCCGCAGATGTACACCCGGCCCCGCGTCGGCCTCAGCAGGGCGCCGGCTATCGTCAGCAGCGTTGTCTTGCCCGAGCCAGATGGCCCCATGATGGCTACGATCTCGCCGCCCTGAACGGTGAGAGACACGTCGTCCAGGGCCGTGACGCTGGACTCCCCCGAGCGGTATATCTTGCTAACGCCCTCCATCACCAGGACGGGCTGGGCTGGTTCCGTCATGGCTAGCCCCCTAGCCCTTGAAGACGCTCACCGGGTCGATGCTGGCCAGGCGCCGCACTGGGATGTAGGCCGCCAGGAGAGCCATGAAGAGCGTCGCCCCCGCCACGCCCGAGATGTCCTGCCAACGGATGGAGACCACGAACTGCGGCACCGTGTCCTGCGCGAAGGGAGCCACGATAAGGGTTATTCCCGCTCCCACCAGGAAGCCGAGGACGCCAGTAATCATGCTCTGCTCGAATACGACCCGGTATAGATAAGGGTTGGTAAAGCCCTCCGCCTTCAGTATGCCGTATTCGCGGGATTTTTCCACTGTGGCGGTATAGATCGTGAGGCCCGCCACCGACAGCCCCACTACGAAGGATATGATCAGCACAACGATGAGGATGGGGAGGATGTTCCCCAGAATCCGCTGACGCGTAGCGTTTGCGAACTCCGCGCCATCGATGTACTTTACTCCCGGCGTGCTCAGGGCCAGCCGCTGGGCCAACGACTCCCTTTCCGAGGGGTTCTTCAGTTTGAGGACGAAGAAGGTGCGGGTGGACTTGGGTTCCAGGTTCAGGAATTCCACCGCCGTGTCCAGGGTGACGAAGGCCACCTGGGTGTAAACGAAGTCACCGCCCTTGGAGTAGCCCACCACGTTCAGGGTACGGGTGCCCCGTACCAGCCGGTCGCCGATGTTCACGCCGTGCCGCTTGTGCATCTGGATATCGACGATGATCTGCCCCGGCCCAGGGTGCTGCGGTCCTTCCACGATGGCCAGCGGCCCTCCCAAGCCTATCTCCGGATCATAACCCACGAGTTGCACGTCGAACGTGTCTTTGGGGTCGTGTCCTGAGCGCGACATCTCCATGGGCCGCACGATGAGGGGGCTTACCACTTCCACTTCCGGCAAGATCTCCAACTGGCGCCCCAAAGCGTCGGGCAGCACAGAGGCCGCAGCGCTAAAGTCCGTCGTTCCATCGCTGGCCACCCAAAGGTCAGCCGGCACGTTCTCCACAAAGCTGCCCACCTCGCTGTGCCAGCCGCGATAGAGGGCGAGGAGGATGCCGATGAGGAACACCGAGAGGGCGACACCCCCGACGGAGATGGCGAGGCGCGTCCTTTCTGCGAAGAGGTTCTTCCGGGCGACCAGTAGCATTTGAATTACCGCGGGATTGTAGTTTAGCCTTCGCCCGAGTTAGCCTGCAAGGAGAGGAGGTCTTTGCGCGGAGCCGGAACTTGACAGAACTTCACGGTTGGCACCATCAACCCTGGCGGAGGCGGGCCCATATGCTAGCCCTCGCAACCCTACTGGTTGCCGGGGCACTGGGTCTTGGCGCCTGCTCCGGCGAGGAGGAGATGGGGCCTTCGCCGACCCCGCGGCCGACATCACCGCCCCTCAAGGCCGAGATGATAGCCTATACGTCGGCGCAGGACAGCAGATCGGACATCTTCGTCGTCAGCCGCTTCGGCACCGGCTCACTCGACCTCTCCCGCAGAAGGCCGCCCGCCAACGCCTATCCGTCCTGGTCGCCTGACGGACGCCTCATCGCCTTTACATCGGCTCGGGAGGGAGAGCCAGACATCTACGTCATGAGCTCTGACGGCAGCGACCAGCGGCGCCTGGCTGCTGGGCCGGGCCCCAACGCCGAGGCCGAATGGTCGCCCGATGGGCGGCGCCTCGCCTTCGTCTCAAGCCGCGACGGCAACGCCGAGATCTACGTGATGAACGCCGACGGCTCTGGCCAACAGCGCCTGACTTATGCAGCTGCCTCGGACGCCTTCCCCGATTGGTCGCCTGATGGCACCCGCATCGTCTTTGAATCAGACCGTGACGGGAATTTCGACATCTACGTGATGGACGCTAGCGGCGAGAACCTCGTGCGCCTCACGGACAACCCGGCCACCGATTTCGCCCCAGCTTGGTCGCCCGATGGCTCCCGCATCGCCTTCGCCTCCGACCGGGAGGGCAACAGCGACATCTACGTCATGAAGGCCGACGGCTCGGACCTCACGCGCCTCACGGACGACCCCGCCGACGACGGGGACCCCGCCTGGTCGCCCGACGGGTCGCGTATCGTCTTCTACTCCGACCGGGATGGCGACCGGGACCTGTACGCTATGGCGGCCGATGGTAGCGGAGTGGTGCGTTTGACCCGCGGGAAGAGCGTCTACGCCTCGCCCGACTGGTCCCCAGAGGGAGGCCGCATCGCCTTCACCGCAAGCCGCGACGGAAACACTAGCATACTGGTCATGCGGTCCGGAGGCGCCAGCCTCACGCTCCTCACGGACCGCCCCGCCTCTGACGCCGCGCCATACTGGTCGCCCGATGGCTCTCGGTTGGCCTTCGAGTCCTACCGGGATGGCAACGGCGAGATATACGTCATGAACGTGGACGGCTCAGGACAGACCCGCCTCACCGATAACAGCGCGTTGGACCGCAGCCCGGTCTGGTCGCCGGATGGCGCCTACATCGCATTCGAATCCCTGCGCGACGGCAACGAGGAGATATACCTTATCCGGCCCGACGGCTCCGGCCTCACCAGGTTGACGAACGATCCTGCCTCAGACCACTCGCCGGCGTGGTCTCCTGACGGCTCGCAGATCGCCTTCGTCTCCAACCGGGCCGGGGAGGCCGACATCTGGGTTATCGGGAAAAACGGAGAGGGTTTGCGCAGGGTAACCGAGGGCGTGGGTTCGGCCAACTCGCCCGCTTGGTCACCAGACGGCACGCGGATCCTCTTTGAGGCTGAATTAGAGGGCAACAGGGACATATACGTCACTAACGTGGACGGCTCTGGACTCCAGCGTCTCACAGATGACCCAGGGAGGGACTGGCTGGCCAGTTGGTCCCCAGATGGCGGCCGCATCGTCTTCGTTTCTGACCGCGGCGGGGATGCCGAGGTTTACACCATGGCCGCCGATGGCTCTGACCTCATCGACGTTAGCTCCAGCCCGGCCACCGATGGCTTCCCGGCCTGGTCCCCGGACGGCGCCCGCATCGCCTTCTCGTCTGATCGGGACGGGGGCCGTCATATCTACGTGGCCAATGCCGATGGCACCGGGCTTGTGCGGGTCAGCGACGCTTCAGGAGGGGGCGACGGGCCCGTCTGGAAGCCGGAGCCCAAACCGTGAGCCGAGCCTTTACCATCCAGGGCCGCCGCTGGGCGCTAGCTCTGATCCTCTTGGCGTTGGTGTTGGGCGCCTGCGGAGGCGGATCGCCGCGGCTCGAACCCCGCGGCCGCCTGGTCTTCCTGCCCCGGTCTAACGGCGAATACGTAATACGGTTACCTACCACAGACTTTCTCCACCCCATCGATCTGACCCGCAATCTCCCTCCGGATGCTGCCCCAGCGTGGTCGCCGGACGGCAACCGCATAGCCTTCTACTCGGACCGTAACTTCAACATCCAGGACAGGGACGACAACCTGGACATATACATCGTCCGGGCGGATGGCTCCGGTCTCCAGCGCCTGACTGACAATCCGGCGACGGATGCCTTTCCCATCTGGTCTCCCGACGGCTCTCGCATCGCCTTCTACTCCGAGCGTGACGGTAACGGCGAGATATACGTCATGAACGCCGAAGGGGGAGGCGTCACCCGCCTGACCAACAACAGCGCCGTGGACATACCGTACGGTTGGTCCCCCGATGGCTCCCGCATCCTGTTCGTCTCCGGGAGAGACGGGAACCTGGAGGTCTACACCATGGCTGCCGATGGACGGGACGTTAGGCGGCTGACCAGATCCAAGGGGAACGAGCTGTCGCCCATCTGGTCTCCCGACGGCAGCCGCATCGCTTTTCAGAGGACCAGCGGGGACGACACCGACGTCTACGTGATGAACGCGGATGGTTCCCGAGCCATGAACCTCACCGTCAGCCTGCTCTGGGACGGGACGCCTGCCTGGGCGCCCGATTCCGTACGCCTCGCCTTCGTGTCTGAGCGGGACTCTAACTCCGAAGTCTACGTCCTGGACACCAACTACTCGTATCTAACCCGTATCACGTCCTCGCCGCGGGAAGACACGTCTCCGGCCTGGTCTCCAGATGGCACGCGCATAGCCTTCACGTCCAGGCGTGACTTCGATCAAGAGGTGTACGTGGCGAATGCCGACGGCACGGGTCAGATGAGGCTCACCACCGAACGAGGGTTCAAGTCACAGCCGGCGTGGTCGCCAGACGGCACACGGATAGCTTTCGGTGTGGCGCCCGGGCGCGAGCGCGACATCTATCTTGTCAACGCCGATGGCTCCGGCCTCGTGCGCCTGACCAACGATAACCAGGCCGTTGCCGAAACCGGCTCGCCGCCTTGACATGGGCCGGATAGGGGCCAACACTGTGCCCAGACTAGGAGAACGTAGGAGGTCGCCATGCAGGCACGCACCGATGACGTCTATGTTGGCCGCTACCTTGGCCAGCGGGAACATGAGATAACCCCCGCCCTTGTCCAGCAGTACTGCGAATCCATTGGAGAGGATGCCCCGCATCCCTGGTACACCGGCCCTACTCCCTTTGGCGGCCCCGTGGCGCCGGCCATGGTGCTGCATTCCGACGTATACCGGTTCCAAGGCTGGTACCTTCCCAATGTCTACGGTAACCTTCACGCCCGCCAGGAGTGGGAATTCTTCCATCCCATGATGGTTGGCGACACCGTGACGACGCGTTCTCTGGTTATCGACCGCTACATCAAGCGAAATCGGGAATACGTGGTCAACGAGGTCACCTGCTTCGGCCCAGACGGCCGCTTTCTCCACCGGGGCCGGACGCACCAGAGCTTCCTTATCCAGCAGGAGGCAGCCGGTGTTGTAGTGGACAAGGAGCGGGAGAAACGGGCCGACAGGCGGTTCGAGATCGAGACAGGCGATGTCTTGGAAGAGCTGTCTGGCGCTACCCGCACGATCAGCCTAGAGATGTGCGAAAAGTTTTCGGGGCCCGGAAAGAACTACCACACGGACCGGGAGGCTGCCCGCGCCTTGGGCTTCCCAGACATCGTGGTGCAGGGCATGATGCCCCTCTGCTTCATCGCGGAGATGATGATGAAGAGGTTCGAGGAGGGCTGGCTCCGCGGTGGGCGGATGAACGTGGCTCTGGTCAACGTGTTGTGGCAGGGCGAGAGCGTAACAACGCGCGGGCTGGTGCAGGAGGTTAGCCGTGAAGGGGCGCGGCAAAGGGCCCGGCTTCAGGTCTGGGTCGAAAAGCAGGATGGCACGAAGGTCGCCATCGGCACAGCCAGCGCCCTCCAATAGCCCTCGCTGACCTCCCGGCTCCTTCAGTCCTCACACCGCGGCAGGTGGTCCACGATCATGTCCAAGGCCTCGCCGCGGCGGACCCAGCGTTGGAGCTCCCGCCGCAAAAGGGCGCTGACCTTGTGCAGGGCCGCCACCCGGGCCTCGTCCCGTTGCCGGGCCATCGCCAGATGCACCTCCCGAAGGGCGTCCTCGCAGGCGGCTGCCATGCGCCAGGCGAAGAACCACCGGCCACTCAGGTCCGCCCACGCGTCCGGCTTTATGCGGTCGTGATCGGTTGCTAGCGCCATAGTTGCCCTACCCTGTGTCGCTGCTGGCGTTGTTCAATACTCAGAGATGGAGTTTGGCCCGCCGGCGTTACAACCTATCGTTAACCAATGTTGCGCTTTGGGGAGCGGCCCGGCAGAGGCGGCAGCCAGGCGCCTCTGTTATACTGGGGCTAGCCACTCATCTGTGAGGTGATTTACTCTGCCCAGACAACGTAGGCGCAGGCGGGGGCCTGTACAGTATCAGGGACCTCGTAGGTCCAGGCCGCCCTTTCCCATAAACCTGATATTCAACGTCAAGGCCTTCTACTTCGTCTTCATCGTCATCATGATCGCCAGCCTCGGCGCCATCGGCCTAGGCAACTTCAGCTCCGCCAGGCAGCCGGCGCAGCTCGTCGATGAGAGCCTGACGCCGGAGCCTAGCCCAGACATCATGACCTTCCAGGGCCCGGCCCAGGTGGTGGACGGTACGAAGCCCTACATCGCCACCGTCAAGACCAACCAGGGCGATATCAAGATCAAGCTGGTGACGGATGCTCCGCAGGCCGTCAACAGCTTCGCCTTCCTGGCGGGCAAAGGCTTCTACGATGGGCAGGTCTTCTTCTACGTCAACCCAGACCTGGGGGCAGTAGCCGGCGACCCCACCTGTAGCGACACCAAAGAGCGTACGTGCTCCGGCGTCGGCGGGCCCGGGTACACTCTCCCTCTGGAGAAGACGGCGGAGAAGCACGAGGCCTGGAGCGTTGTGGTCCCCTATCTCACTGAGGGCGGCCAGGAGGTGCACGGCAGCCAGTTCCGGATCCTGTTTAAGCCTGACCCAAGGCTCGACGGCAAAGAGACCGTTCTTGGCAGCGTGGTGGAGGGCCGCGATATTCTCGAAAAGCTGCCTGCGTGTTCGCTCATTAACGGCGGCCAGTGCGATCCTAAGCTTGTTATAGAGGACGTCCTCATCGAACCAGCCTAACCTGGGCGCTAGACCATCGGAATCCGGCGAACATACGAGGGCCGGTCCCCCAAGGGCCGGCCCTCCGGCTTTCTTAGGATTTCTGGAAAGGCTAGGAGCTATGCGCCCTTAGCCCGCTGGGATAAGAGCCTCACCGGACGGCAACCTGGCCTCGAAGGCCAGGGTTCTTGGCTTAGAGCTTCTTCTCGTCGGTAGTAGCGGGCTCTTTCTTCTCTTCCTCCTGGCCCTCCCGCAGCTCCCGGCGGAACTCGCGGATCCCACGGCCGATACCCTTGCCGATATCGCCCAGACGGGTGGCGCCGAAGAGCACCACCACTATGGCCAGGATGATGAGGAGTTCGGGAGCCCCTAAGCTCTGAAACACGAGCATCCTCTTTCTACCCCTAAATGCAGAATATCACTGCTAGGGCAGTGTCACAACCGGGCTGTTACGCCGAGGGCGGCTGGGCCGCCCGCTCGATCAGGAACATAAGGCCGAGAAAAACTGCGGTGGCAGCCGCTGCTATAGCGCCGGGGAGCCATAGGCCTCCGACCAGGAAGAATATCGATAGCGCTGCCGCCAACCCCATGCCCGAAACGATGAGTATGCGTCCCACCACCAGGGGCAGCGGCACCACCACCTCCCGTTGGCTGGGCTCCTCCCCGACCGCCGGTTCCACCGGCTGATCCTCCGTCACCGTCCTCTTCTTTCGCTCCGCCGGCCCCGGACCGGAGGGGCGGAACGCTGCGCCTGGCGCGCCTGTAGCCGCTTGACGCGTGCCTGCACATGGGGCGGCGCCGGGCGGCGCCGGGGGCCGCTGCTCCTACCCGCCAACTCTCTTCGCCTTACCTTGGTCCACCCGTAAGTTCTGCTCCCATGGTAAGGCGGACGGGCGGCTCGGGCAAAGCGGCGCCCTGGCTCTTCACTCCGGCTTCACCGCCAGCACCCAGGCCACCGGCTGCACGAATAGGAAGGTATCGTCCTCCGCCTGAACCCGCAGCCCGCTCAGGTCGTGCTCAACGGACCCCTGGAGGAGGCGGCGGATTCGCTCCGACCGCCGGGCCGGCGGATGGGTGACGGCCACCCATTCGTTGTACTCCCGGACGGAGTCCAGCACCAGCACCTTGCGCACGATAAGGCCCGCGTTCCCCAGCCCGTTGACTATCTCGCTAAGGCTCAGGATCCGCTGGTGCGTGCGGTCCCGCAGCCTCTCGATCCGGTTGTAGTAGCGCGCCCGCACGGTCTGCTCCGACGCGATGACGTCCTCGATGGCGACGTGACCGCCCAGAGCGCACACCCTGGCCATCTCCGCGAAGGCCGCCGCCGGCGCCCGAAAGTGGTGGACAGCCGCGGCGCAGGTCACGACGTCGAAGCTGTTGTCCCGGAAGGGGAGGTCTTCCGGGTTCGCCTCGCTCAGCACCACGTTAACCAGACGCCGGCGCGCCAGCTCCCGGCGGGCGATCCCCAGTAATAATGGGCGGCTATCGACGGCCGTTACGCTAGTGGCCCGGCGGGCGAAGGCGAAGGCGTTGTACCCTGGGCCCGTCAAGACGTCCAATACTGAAGCGCCTGGCCTGATAGAGGCGAACCGCACGAACTTCTCGCGCAGGCGCGGCCTCTTGACCAGGGGATGGCGGGCGTAAGCCTCAGCTATGCGCCGCTGCCAGGCGGGGATCCGGTCCGGGAGCTCGTCGGTCACAAGCGGCAAGACCTGGTCGGGGTGGGCGGATTCGAACCGCCGGCCTCCTGGCCCCAAACCAGGCGCTCTAGCCTAGCTGAGCTACACCCCGCGGCTCCAGGTTAGCCTCCGCGGCCCCGGCGGGTCAAGCAACCTAGGTGGATCCTGCGACGACTACTGCCAACACTCCGAGGGCTACCAGCACCGTCAGCGGGGCCAGGATCAAGACGTACTCCAGCAGTCCCTGGCCTGCCTCTAATGTTTCCTTGGGGCGAATGCGAGGCGTCATCATCCGTCACCCTCCTTCCGCCAGCAGTATCGGACAACGGCCTCGCCGAACTGTCGCCAGCACAGGGTTCATGGCCGGTGAACGCTTGTCCCTCAGCCCCCGTGCTTCTCCGCGGCCGGACGCCCCCTGCTGGGCAAAGCACAGCCGACGATCTCCCTCAGGCTGCTGATGCCCTCGCGTTCCATGAAAGCGACGATCCCCTCGAGCACCTCCAGCGGCGCCTGCGGGTTGACAAAGGTTGCTGTCCCCACCTGCACGGCGCTGGCCCCGGCCATTATGTACTCGATGGCGTCCTCGCCCGTCATGATGCCCCCGCAGCCGATGATGGGGGCGTCCACGGCCTGGGCCACCAGGTATACCAGCCGCAGTGAGATGGGCTTGAGCGCCGGGCCAGAGAGGCCGCCGGACCCCCAGCCGAGGGCCGGGCGCCGACCCTGGATGTCTATGCTGAGGGCAGGGAAAGTGTTGGTCAGGGTCAGGGCGTCGGCCCCCGCTTCCACCACCGCCTGCGCGGTGGCCACGATATCGGGTGCGTTTGGCGATAACTTAACGATGACCGGCAGGCCCGTCTGCGCCCTGACGGCCCGGGTGACCTGCGCCGCCGCCGCCGGATCGGAGGCGAACTCCAGTCCGCTCTCCACGTTCGGGCAACTGATGTTCACCTCGAGGCCGCTAACACCCGGTTGGCCATCTAAGCGGCGGGCCAGTTCGGCATAATCGGCCACGGAATCCGCAGCGATGTTAGCGATGACAGGCACTTCCCAGGAAGCCCACACGGGCGCTATGTCCTGTAGGATAGCCTCCACGCCGATGTTCTGGAGGCCGATGGAGTTGATCATCCCCGCCGGGGTCTCGGCGATTCGTGGCTGCGGGTTGCCGGTCCTTGGTCGCAGGGTGATGGCCTTGCTGACTATCGCCCCAAGGCGCTGAATATCGAAGACCTTGGCGTACTCGATGCCGTTGCCGAAGGTCCCCGAGGCGGTCATAACGGGGTTGGCCAGCGAGAGCTCGGCCTTCCGTCCCCTGGCCAGATCGACGGTGAGATCCATGCCGGGCTCCAGTATACGCCCCGGCTGCGGGAAAAAGAGAGGGGCCAGCCTGGCCGGCCCCCCTCAGGTCAGGCGCGTCTCTGGTTCAGACCATCAACGGCGTGCCCAGGCGTGGTTCCGCCGACACGTCGTCATCGTCGGCGACTGTCTTGGGCACAGACCGGGACCCTCGCCAGGCGTTGTAGCCGCTTCCGGACTCGTCTTCCCACAGGTAGTCGCTCGCTGAGTTGCGGAATTCGCGCTCCTGCCCGCAGCGCTTGCAGCGCCCCATGCTGGTGGCTCCCCTGGGGGTCTCGATGATCCAGTGGTGGCGGCAGGCCGGAGCCTCGGCCACCCCTTCAGGGTTGCTACTCTTCTCTTCTGCAATGGGAGTCTTGCCCATCACTCCACCTCCGCGGTACCGGGCGTTCAGTTGGAAGATGCCGTCTGTACCCGATACGTTGCATATCGTTCGTCCGGATTCTAGCATCGGCTCTTAGGGAAGTCAAGATTGAGACCGTATATACTTTCTTAATAGCCTAACCCACTCCTGTTGTGTATACTTGAAACGGTTGAGGAGCACAAAGGTTTCCCCATATGCAGTCAACCAAAGAGCAGATACTGGAATTCCTCAAACGCGTGGGCGGGGCCACTGTCGACGCCATCGCCAACGAGTTTCACCTGGCGCGAATGACGGTCCGCCAGCACCTGGCTGCGTTGGAGAGAGACCGCCTGGTAGTCTCCCGAGAGGAGCGCCAGCGCACAGGGCGCCCCCGCTTAGTCTTCTCTCTCTCTGACGGCGGACAAGAGCTCTTTCCCAAGCGCTACGACCGCTTGGCCACCCTGGCTCTCCAAGAGGTCGCCTTCCTCGAACCGAGCGAGATCGCGGGCCTCGACCCCGAAGGCAAGAAGCGCCTCCTGCTGCGCAAGATGGCTGATCGCGTCTTCAGGGAGCACGAGGCCAAGGTTAGGGACAAGAGCCTCAAGGAGCGCGTTTCGGCCGTGGCAGAGATCCTGAGGGAGGAAGGCGGCTTCGCTGAGTGGAAGGCACAGGGCTCCCAGTATGAGATCGCAGACTACAACTGCGTCTACCGCAAGGTGGTCGACTCCCACCACGATGTATGCGAATGGCATGTCTCTCTGCTTGGCCGTCTCCTGGGCAAGCAGGTGCAGTGCATCCAGTTCCAGAGCCACGGTGCGGAATGCTGCCGCTTCGTGGTCACAGACGATTCCCCGTCCTAGAGGGCGTCCAGCGTAAGAAAGGCGGCACGATGACTGAACAACGCCCCGTCACCAGGGAAGATATCCTGGCGGCCCTAAGGCAGATCCAAGACCCCGATCTCCACCGCGACATCGTCTCCCTCGGCTTCGTTCCTGAGGATGGCATCAGCATCTGTGATGGCAACGTCTCTGTGAAGATCGTCCTTACGACCCCCGCCTGCCCCGTCCGCGACCAGATGAAGTCCCAAGCGCAGGAGCTGCTTCTCGCTCTCCCCGGGGTGAAGCGCGTCGAGATCAGCATGGACTCCTCGGTGCGCTCGACGGTGGCAGGCGTCCATGGGCAGCGAGCCATCGATGGGGTGCGCAACATCATAGCTGTGGCCTCCAACAAGGGGGGTGTGGGCAAGTCTACCGTGGCGGTCAACCTGGCCCTCGCCTTGCGCCGCTTCGGCGCCAGGGTGGGCCTGTTGGACGCGGACCTGACCGGGCCCAATGTGCCCACGATGCTGGGGTTGGAGGCGGGCTTCCAGGCCGAAACGGGCCTCTCCATCGTGGACCGCCTAGGCCTCAAGGTGGCCTCCATCGGATTCGTCTTGCGTAGGGGATCCCCCGTCATCTGGCGAGGGCCAATGATTGGTACGGGCGTGCGGCAGTTGATGCATGATCTGCCCTGGGGGCGCGAGGGGGACCTGGACTATCTGGTCATCGACCTGCCCCCTGGCACCAGCGACGCCTCCCTCAGCGCTGCTCAGGAGGCTCCCATAACCGGCGCCGTCATAGTCACCACCCCGAACTCCGTCTCCGTAGAGGACGCCACCAAAGCCGTTACCATGTTCGAGAAGATGAACGTGCCCGTCTTCGGCCTCATCGAGAACATGAGCTACTTCATCTGTCCCCACTGCGGCCAACGCACCGATATCTTTGGTCACGGCGGTGCGCAGGACATGGCCGACGAACTGGGGCTCGACCTCCTAGGCGAGATCCCCCTCGACCCGCAGGTCAGGGAGGGCTCAGACGCGGGCCTGCCAATCGTGGAGAGAGATCCGGAATCCCCTGTCGCCCGGGCCTTCGCGGCTATCGCCCAGAAGGTCGCCGCCAGGGCCAGTGTCCAGCACTTCTTCGCTGGCGCCGCAGCCGGCGCCTAGCGGCGCTAGAGGGCGCGATAGACCCGCTTGCCCTCCAGCCGGACGAGCTTGCCGAACGGCTCCGGGAAGTGGCAGAAGGCGGCCACCAGGCCCTCGGACTCCACCATTTCGAATAGCTTCCGGCGGGACGCGACGGTCTGCGGGTGGTCGTTGTCGAAGCCCGAGCACCAGTCGATCTGATCCACCTGCGCCGGGTGGTGAGCCATGTCCCCCATCACCACCGCCTTCTCGCCGGCAGAGGAGATCAGGAGACTGGTGTGCCCCGGCGTGTGCCCAGGCGTGGGGAGGGTGCTGACCTCTTCCGTAAGGGTCCGCTCGCCGGAGATGAGTTCCATCTTCCCCATCTCTTTCAGCGGCGTCACGAGCTGCATCTGGGGGTTGGCCGCCAGGTTCTTGCCGAAGAACTCCCAATCCCCCTGGGGCACTAGATAGGTCGCCTTGGGAAAGGTGGGCTGGCCGGCAGAGTTGAGGTTCCAGCCCACGTGGTCACCGTGAAGGTGGGTGAACACCACCAGGTCGACATCATCGGGCGAGACGCCCTTCGCCTTCATCTCGTTCATCAGGTTGCCGCGGGCTCCCCCCAACCAGTCGTGGGGCCCTGGACCCACGCCCGTGTCGCAGAGGATCGTCTTCCCCTTCGAGCGTATGACATACGTGCTGGCGTGGGTCCTGAACTTGTTCTCCCCGAAGGAACCTGGGTAAAGGCTCCGGTAGGGCTGGAAGACCGCCGGGTCTTTTCCTGGAAAGAACACGGCCCAGGGGAACTCCATGGGCGTATCCAGCAGCGAGATGATCTCCACATTGCCTACGGTGACCTTCTGAACGGCCATGGGACGCCTCCTCTCTACAAGTCAGTCCGCGACAAGTAATAATCGGCCGCGGTCCCAATGTCAACGCGGCCTCGCCGCCAGGGTGCTAGGGGTGTACGGTCACCACAGCCTTCATGTACGGATGGACGGAACAGTGGTACGTGTAAGAGCCGGGCGTGTCAAAGGTGACGGTGGCGCTGTTGCCCTTGCTCAGTAGCTCCGTCCTCCAGCCCTTATCGTCTGCCGTCGCATCGTGCGGGGCCGCGTCACGGTTCACCCATGTCACCTTTGTGCCCGCGCGCACCGTCAGGTCCGCCGGCGAAAAGGCGAAATCCCGAATCTCTACGATGGCTTCCGGCCCGCTGGCGACGGACGGCGTCTGGCTGGCAGTGCTGCGGCCGCCCATCATCCCCATGTGCCCTCCCATGGAACCCATGGCCAGCGCCATCAGGACGCCCCCAAAAAGCACCGCTAGGGAGCCGGCGAACAGGGCGGTAGCGATGGCGAGGATCGGGATGCCCTGGGAATCGTTCGTGCTTTGTTTCACAAAGCTATTATATGCTCCCCCCGGCCGGGCGGCTACCGGGCGCCCTAGCCGAACACTTCCCGCAGTTCGAACCGAGGGCCGTCCTTGCACAGCAGCCGCATCCCCCTGCGGGTCGGAACGGCGCAGCCGTAGCAGATGCCGGTGCCGCAGCCCATGCGCTCTTCCAGGAGGGCTTGTACCGGCTTGCGGCTTCGCTGGGCCCGGATGACCTCGGCCAGGGCTGCGAACATAGGGGTCGGGCCGCAGGCGAAAACTTGGTCAGCCCAAGGCAAGAGGCCAGGCACCAGATCGGTCACGTGGCCCCTATAGCCGACGCTGCCGTCTTCGGTGGCGAAGAGGACCTCGACCTCCGCCGGAAGGAGGCGAGCAGGGAACAACTTCTGCGCCGTCCGGGC
>DAOUBD010000013.1:0-22156 GCA_034432935.1 Dehalococcoidia bacterium
GGGCTGCCGCCACTTGTCGATATGGCCACGATAAGGTCGCCCTTGCGCACGATGCTGGGCATGATGAAATCGCAGTTGGGCGGATCGTCGACGGCGTTAACCAGGACGCGCCTCTCCCGCGCCTCCTTGGTCACCTCGGCGTTGACCGAGCGATCGTCCGTCGCTACAAAGGCCAGGGCGAACCCCTGGAGGTCCCCAGGCTCGTACGCGCGCGGCACATGGCTGACGCGGCCCTTGGCGGCGAGCTTCTGGAGCTCTGGCAGGAGCTCGGGGCTTACGACGGTGACATCGGCGCCCGCCTCCAGTAGCCCTTGGACCTTCTGGAACGCTATGTGGCCTCCGCCGATGACCACCGCCGGCCTCCCCGCTATGTCCAGGAACACAGGGTAGTAGCGCATCGGCTGCGCAGAGATCACGATCTCGCCGGAGCCCCGGCCCGGGCCTCGTCATAGGCCCCAGCGATGGCCAAAAGAACCTGGTCGGCCAGGCTGGAGAGGAGCTCCCAGATCTCTACCGCCTCCTCGGATGAGAGCTGGCTCTTTTGAGACAACTCCATCGCCGTGTCATCCAATCCCTTACGGAAGAAGGTGAAGGCCTCCAGGAAATCGCGCATGGGGAGGCCGTCGTTGGCCAGCTCCCGGCCCATCTCTTCGCCGATCTCCCTGGCCTCCTCAGCCAAGCGGGAACGCCTGGCGCCCTTGGTGAGGTACTCCGATACCAGGGTCACCAAGCGCCGTCCCAGCAAGCGCAACCTCTCGCGCTGGTTTTCGTTGAGGCCTGCGTACCAGGGCGCGGCCTGGCTGCGTCCCCTTTGCAGCCGGCGCCGGATGCGGGCCAGGGCCAGGCTGCCGATGGCGGAGTACGGTTCGCGCGGCCCCTGGCCGGCCACCAGGGCCCTAAGGTCATCCTCGGAGAAGCGCCGGTGGCCGCCTGGGGTGCGGAAGGAGCGCACCTGGCCGGCATCCGCCCAGCGGCGCAGGGTGGATTCGTTCACCCCCAGGAGCTTGCAGGCCTGGCCCAAAGTGATCCAGCGGCCGGCCAGAAGCTCAGGATCTTCGCGGTAGCGCGCCACGGGCGGACCTCACTAAGTTGCGTAAACCGGGGGCCATAGGGTGTTCTGACGAGATTTTACGCCGGCCGTTTCCGCGGTGTCAACGCGAAGGGTCGCCGTCCCTCCGGCCGGCTAGCGCCAGTTCGGTATAGGGCAAGATGGTCTTCACGACATCGACCCTGGAGTCCAGCCGTTTGCCCAAGCCGCTGAGAAGACCAGTAACCCGCATGATCAAGAGGAGCTCCCTGGGCAGATCGACGATGGGATTGGCCCGGATGGCGCGGGCGATCCGCTGGTTAGCCTCCGCCACCAGGTCGGCGTCAGCGTAGGCGCGGCCCGGCGCGCTGGTCTCCAGAAAGCTGCGGCCCAGCACCACGTAGGTGCTGGTATCCGAGGGGCGGGCCAGGCGTACCCCCAGCTCTTGGAACGCCTGCACCATGGCCGGCATATCGAAACTGAAGAGGGCGTGGCAGAGCCGGGCGTATCCCAGCCTGAAGCTATCGCCGTACTGGCGGCAGAGGCCGAAGTCCAGCATCACCAGCTTCGGTCCCGGCCGCACGAACAGGTTACCGGGGTGCGGGTCCGCGTGGAACATGCCATGCAGGAACAGCTGCTCGCAATAGGCATCGCTCACCAGTTGCGCCACCGCCTGGGGGTCGATCCCCGCGCGCCGCATGGCGTCGACGTCCGTAATCTTGATCCCGTCCGTGTACTCCATTGTCAGCACGCGCCGGGTGGTGTACTCCCAGACGATGCGAGGGACGATGATGTCCTGGCGGCCGGCGAAGTTGCGGGCTATACTCTCGGCGTTGTGGCCCTCGTTGATGAAATCCAGCTCCAAGGGCACGTTATGGGCCATCTCGTCCAGGAGAGGGGTCAGGTCCAGCGCCCGCTCCAACCTGGCCAGGACCCGGATGAGGAGGGCGATGTTGCGTAGGTCCTCCCTTACTATGCCCTCGACGCCGGGGTACTGAACCTTGACCGCCACGTCCCTGCCATCCCAGCCGTCCCCGGCGCTACGGCTCCTTTCCCGCAACCTCGCCCGGTGCACCTGGGCCAGGGAGGCCGCGGCTATGGGTTGGGGATCGAAGTCGCTGAATACGTCAGCGATGGGCCGGCCGAGGGAGCGCTCGAGGCGGCGGCGGATGACGGGGAACGGTCTCGGCGGGACCTGGTCCTGCAGGCGCGATAGGACCTCGATATATTCGTCCGGCACAAGATCGGGCCGGGAGCCCACCACCTGGCCGAACTTGATGAGGAGCCCTTGCCGGCGCACAGCCAGGCGGTACAGGCGCTGGGCGGACCAACGGTGGTGCCGGCGCCGGCGGGCCTCGCCGTCTTCCAGCCCCAGGTGACGCTCAGCCAGGGAGATGGCCTTGTAGCCGAGGTAGACGCGGGCAGCCAGGCTGCCCACCGAAAGGAAACGGTCGAGGCGTTCCGTCAGGCGCACACCACCATTATAGGGATGGCCGGCGGCGCAGGCGGCAGCGCGCTCCCCTGCCGGCTGCCCGTTGTGCCTGTTCCTCATTTTGTGCCGCGTCTTCTTCGATTTCGGTTCTTCAGCGGCTATGATACGAAACATGGCAAAGCGAAAATCGAGCGAACAGATACTGGACGAACTGAAGGCCCAGGCAGATGGGCGGTTTCCCAGGCGAGTCGGGATTTGGTCGCTGGAAAAGCTAGCCATTCTGAGCCTGTACTTCCAGGCTTTCACGACAGCATGTAAAAACTCTCCGGGCGGCGCGTACTACGTGGACGGCTTCGCTGGCCCGGGGATGTGCAAGGTTCGAAACGCCATCGCTCCCCCGGACTTTGTGTGGGGCTCCCCGCTCCTCGCGCTGCGGACAAAGCCCGTGTTCCATCAATGCATCTTTGTGGAAAAAGACGCTCAAGCGGCTCGGGCCCTGAGGGCAAGGGTCAGGCAATTTGGCGAACGCGGCCAGGTTGTACAAGGGGACGCGAATACGGTGGTGCCGGAGATTGTCGGGCAAATACCACGGGACGCGCCGTGCTTTTGCCTCCTCGATCCCGAAGGCATGGATCTCCACTGGAAAACCGTTCGGGATATAGCGCAGACGCCGGGCCGTCGGCGCAAACCTGAGCTGCTCATCCTCTTTCCGTCCAGATGGCTGCCCCGGCTACTCCCCGCTAATCCGCACAAGCGTCCTAACGCGAAGATCCTGGACCGAATGATGCCGTCGGGAGATTGGCGGGACGTTTACGAACGCCGGAAAAGAGATGAAATCACGCCGGAGGCCGCAATTATGGGGTATGTTGAGCTGTATGAAAAAGGCTTGAAAGACCTTGGCTACGAAGACGCCTTCAATCGTGGTGTTTCAGCCCCAGTCAAGCCGGGCAGCGGTGGACGGAGGATGATGTACCACCTCTTCTTCGCGACCGACCATCCCACAGGGCAGGAGATCATGAAACACGTCTTCACACGTGGGTACGTACTAGACTTCCCCGTGTCAGGCCAATACCCCTTGTTCGACTGAGCAGCGGCGCCGCGGCCCAGACGCGGCCGTCCAGGAGGCGCCCGTTGGCGTGCTTGGGCCTTCGCACCCCCGCCTCGTCATGCGCGCCCCACTGCTTGAAGAAGAAGGGAACCCCCGCAGCGGCGCACTGGTCGCGGATAGAGCGCGCCCATTCCGCCTTCATGGGCCTGGCCCGCGGGCCGGACTCCCCGCCCACGATAACCCAGTGGATGCCCCGTAGGTCAAGCTGTAGCGGTCCCAAGAGCGGTTCGCAAGAGAGGAACCTGATGACGGCGGGCACCCGGCGTAGATCATCCACCCGCGAGGTCCAACGCTGGTTCTCGACCGACACGCCCATCCAAACGTTATCGGGCCAGGGCAGGTCTCCGGCCAACTGGCGCAGTCGCCGCGAGCGCTTGGTGAGCACCTGGAAGGTGTGCCAACTGGCATCCCGCATCACCTCGAACACCGCCTGGATGAAGTCGAAGGGCACGTCCTCATGGAAGAGGTCACTCATGGAGTTCACGAATATCAGCCGGGGCGCCTTCCACTTAAGGGGCTGATGCAGCCGTTCAGGCCGGAGCTGAAGGTCGAATCCCCTTTCGTAGGGGTGGCCCTTCACCCCCCGGAAGCGCTCGGCGAAGGTTTTGGCGTAGCAGTGGGCGCACCCTGGGCTGACCTGCGTGCACCCCGTCACGGGGTTCCACGTCGCATCCGTCCATTCGATGCGAGAGCGATCCGACATACGCCCAGCCCCCTTTCTTGACGACAAGCGTAGCAAGATGCGGTACCAGACGCCAACCGCGTTCTTGCGCTCCCCTGCCGGCGCTTTGTGCTACCCTAGGGCCTACGGGCCGCTAGAGGAGGTCTGCGCCAATGGCCAACATCGTCACGTGCTCCCGCTGCGGGCAAGAGAGGGAGGGCCTGGAGTCTGCCCCGACGGGCGGCCCCATGGGCCAACGGGTCCTGGAGAATGTTTGCCGGACCTGCTGGCTCGAGTGGCGCGAGACATCGGCCCAGCTCATCAACCACTATGGCCTCGTCATGGGCGACCCCCGCACCCGCGCCGAGATGCGCCGTGTTATGCGGGAGTTCCTTAACCTCGAAGAGGACTAGCGGGAGCCTAGCGGCCCCCAGCGCAGGAGGCGCGAAAGAACGAAAGACACGACCGATACTACGATGGCGCCCACGAAGGCCGGCCAGAAGCCGTCTATCCGGAAACCCACGCCCAGCGCGCGGCAGACAGCCTCCACCAGCAGCAACACCAGAGCGTTCACCACCAAGACGAACAAGCCGAGGGTTAGCACCTGAAAGGGGCAGGTCAGAACCATCAGCACCGGCCGCACCAGAGCGCGCAGGGCGACGAAGATGGCTGCCGCCACCAGCAGGGCGCCAACGTCATCGATGAAGATGCGGTCTTCGCCCCACAGCCAGTTCACGAACCCCCGCGCCGCCAGCAAGGCGGCGATGGCGATGCCCCACTGGGCGGCGGCCCGCGCCACCCAGGGGACATCCCGGTCCCAGGAGGGCTCGCCCTCCCGCCAGACGCGGAAGAATATGATGCGCGGCATGGCCTTGTTAGATTAGCAGGAAAGGGGCAAGATGCAACAAGGGGTTTTTCTTCCCCCTGAGGTCTGCTCGCAGGGAGGTCCTATGGACGCCTACAAAGTCATCGTCAGCAAACGCGACACCCGCGCCTACATCGATAGGCCGATACCTGACGATGTCCTGCGCCGCATCATTCAGGCGGGACGCATGGCGGGCAGCTCCAAGAACACCCAGCCCGTCCGGCTCGTGGTCGTCCGGGACAAGGCCTGGATGGCGGAGCTTGCCAAGTGTGGGAACTTCACCGAGCCCCTAGGCCCGGCGCGGGTGGCGATCGCCATCTGCACCGAGGACAAGGGCACCACCAAGGAGGACTTTGACGCCGGCCGCGCCGCCCAGAACATCATGCTCGCCGCCTGGAACGAGGGGATAGCCTCCTGTCCCGTCTCCATGCACAACCAGGAGTGCATAACCTCCAAGCTGGGCCTGCCCGCCGGCTGGCGAGTGCCCGTCATGATCGCCCTGGGCTATCCGGACCCCAACGTGCCGATGTCCCTAGGGCGTAAGCGCCGGCCCCTGGAGGAGTTCGTGCGCTGGGAACGCTGGTCGTAGGCGGGCGCCCTCAGGCCTGCCCTGCCCGAAGCCGGAGGGCAGGCCCTCTTTGCCCATGCCCCAGCCTTCAGGCCGGGGTGGCGCCGGCGCCGCGCAGACCGGCGGGAGATCGTATAATCCGGTATTACCGGAGCCGACACGATATGCCGAGGGGAGGGCACGAATGACAACCGCCCAACAACGCATCGCCGGGCCCGAAAGGCCTGGAGGCCAGGGTTTGGACCCCAACCAAGAGGAGTCCGGCAACCGCGCCATCATCGCCCTCCTCACCGATCCCGTCCGAGGGCCCGAGACCGACCTGGTCATCACCTATCGCAGCGCGTCTGACGGCCAGGGCGCCTACGAGGTCTGGGCCAAGCGGGGTATGATCCGGTTCGTGCGGGTGCTGGACAACGATGGCTATGGCTACCAGGTGATCGAGCAGATAGGCGTGAACCCCGTCGCCGACCAGGACCCAACGGCCTTGGCCACCCTGGCGGACGAGCTGGAAGCCGGCGCCAGGTCCGGCTTCTCCGGAACGGACCCGGCGAGAGCCTTCGTAGAGCCCGAACACCTCACCTATCCCCTGGCCTTCGAACGGATCGCCCAGCTCTTCGACAGCCCCAACGCACCGGACATCGTCATCAGCCCCAAGAGCTACGCCTTCGGACGGCAGCCGGGGCAACATGGCGCCCTGGACGTCGTGCAATCGCGGGCGCCCCTGGTCTTCTGCGGCCCGGGCGTACGCAAGGGCGTCACCGATGCCGTCTGTGCTCAGGTGGACGTGGCGCCCACCCTGGCCAAGCTCCTGGGCATCCCCCCGATCGACGGCAAAGATAGCACCGGCCGCACCTCCAGCCAGCGCGGCGCCGGCCCAGACGTCTTTCTCAAGCGGCAGGACGGGCGGGTGCTGACCGAAATCCTGGACACGGACACCGGCGGCCAGCTCCGCCAGAAGCCGGAACGGATCTACCTCTTTCTCCTCGATGGCCTGAGCAACACCGAACTCCTGGAGCGGGTGGAGAAGGATAGGGAGTCCATTCCCAACCTGGCGCGCCTCATGGAAGAGGGGCTGGTGTTCCGCTACGGCACCATCGTCAACTTCCCTAGCATCACCTGGCCCAGCCACAACGCCCTGGGCACTGGGGCCTGGTGCGGGCACCACGACATCGTCAACCCCGTGTACTACCTTCGGGACAAGCGCAAGACCGTGGCCCCCCAGGGGATGCAGTTCGACACGGCCAAGTTCCTCTCGCAGGAGGTAGAGACCATCTTCGAAGCCGTCCACCGCGCCTTCGGCCGCTGGGACGGCCGCCGCGGCGCGGTCACGGCCTCTATCAACGAACCGTGCGTGCGGGGCGCCGCCCACGGCACCCTCGAGCGCAAGTTGCTGGCCGACGAGGCGGAGTTCCGGGAAGCGGCCAAAGCCAACCGCGACGACACCTGCCCCCGGTGGAAGGAGGACGGCCAGGACGGCGTTCACCGCTACTCCAACGTCGACGGCTTGGGCCTGGCGCAGGCCCTCTTGCTATTCGGCTCCGAGACCATGCCGCCGCCGGTGTTCACCTTCCATGAGTTCGCCCTGACCGACGCCGTTGGACACGATTACGGGCCCCACCACGAGGCGATGCGCGACGCCCTCATCGAGACAGACAGGCGCATCGGCAAGATCATGTCGCTCCTGGAGGCGCGGGGGCTGCGAGACTCGACGCTCTTCGTCCTCAGCGCCGATCACGGCATGGCGCCCATCGACACAGAGCTTGCGGCCAACCAGGTGCAGGCCGTCCTGGACGCCGGACTGAAGGCCGTGGTGCCGGCCCCCTGCATCTATCTGCTGGACATGGAGGTCGTCCTGGAGCCGGCCATGGACGGGCGGACCGTCACCGTCACCGTCCTGGCCAACGACGCTGACGAGAGCGGAGAGAAGCCGCCTATCCAGGGCGCCAACGTGCGGGTCGTCGGCCACCGGGGCGCCGTCTACGCCGAGTCCGAGACCGACGCCTTCGGTGTGGCTGGCCTGCCGCTGCCGGTGGAGGCGGCGCCGGAGGAGATCGTCATCGCAGTCCATCACGACGATTACAACCCCCGGCACGTACGCCTAGACGGCGTAAACGTTGTGGAAGATCTGCGGGAACGGCTGTACGGTGCCCGAAAGGTCCCTTAGGCCCCCTATTTCCCCGCGGTCATCCGGCGCCGCAGATTGGCCATCTCGATAGCGGCTTCCAGGGCATCCAACCCCTTGTTGCCCTCCACGCCGCCTGCCCTGGCCAGCGCCTGCTCATCGGTATCGCAGGTCAAGACCCCGAAGATGCAGGGCACGCCGGTGTCCAGCGCCACCCTCTGGATGCCGGCCGCGGCCTGGGTAGCCACGTGGAGATAGTGGTCCGTCTCGTGCCGTATGACGGCCCCCAGGCAGACGATGGCATCGAAACGCCCCGATCTCGCCAGTTGCTGCGCCACCTGCGGCAGTTCGAAGGACCCGGGCGCCCACACAACCTCATGCTCTTTCACACGATGGCGCCGCACGCCCTCCAACGCCCCGGCCAGCAGGCGAGACGTCACGTGCTCGTTGAACCGCGAGACGACGATGCCCACCGTAAGGGACGAGCCGTCTAACTGGGGAGAGGGCGCTTTCTCAGGCATCGGGCAGCCAACAGCATCTCGTTTTGCCCCGATTATAGGCCCCTCAGGCGGCCAGCGGTAGCGGAGCGCCCGGAAGGCTCTACCTGTCATCGGCGCCAGGATCCAAAGTCTCTGGTTCCTAGAACGCTGAATCGCTATTCCCGATTGATGTATCCCATTCCCCTTGTTCTAGCGCTCGCTAAGACATACCCTGGGGTTGGAGCTGCCGGATCGGCGGCGGCACGGACTCTTAGGAAAGGAGTGTCAGGCGACGGCGCGTTGCGCCTCCCTGAGAATATGGAGATGGTACAGACATCGGACCGGCCCGCCACCCAGTTCTCCATGGAGCTGAACGACGAGCAGCGGCAGATCCGCGAATGGGTGCACGGCTTCGCCAAGAACGTCGTTCGGCCCGCAGCCCATGAGTGGGACGAGCGGGAGGAGACGCCGTGGCCCATCATCCAGGAGGCGGCCCGCATCGGCCTCTACTCCTTCGAGTTCATGCAGACGGCCTTCATGGACCCCACGGGACTGACCATGCCCATAGCCCACGAGGAGCTGTTCTGGGGCGATGCCGGCATCGGCCTGTCCATCATGGGGACGGGGTTGGCCGTGGCCGGCATCTTCGCCAACGGCACCCCACAGCAGATCGCCGAATGGGTGCCCCGGTGCTTCGGCACGCCCGAAAAGGTGCAGCTGGGCGCCTTCTGCGTCAGCGAACCGGATGCTGGCTCCGACGTGAGCGCCCTGCGCACCCGGGCCGTCTACGACGAGGCGAAGGACGAATGGGTGTTGAACGGCACCAAGACCTGGATCACCAACGGGGGCATCGCCGATGTCCACGTGGTGGTAGCCTCCGTGGCGCCCGAGCTAGGGGCGAGGGGCCACGCCACCTTTGTGGTCCCGCCGGGGACGCCGGGGCTAAGCATGGGGCAGAAGTTCAAGAAGCACGGCATCCGCGCCAGCCACACGGCAGAGGTGATCCTGGACAACTGCCGGGTGCCGGGGAGCTGCCTTCTGGGCGGCAAAGAGAAGCTGGAGGAGCGGCTGGCCCGGGCCCGCGAGGGCAAGAAGACCTCCAATCACGGCGCCCTCCGCACCTTCGAGGCATCCCGCCCCACCGTGGGCGCCCAGGCCGTCGGCATCGCCCGGGCGGCTTACGAGTACGCCCTGGAGTACGCCAAGCAGCGGGTCCAGTTTGGCCGGCCCATCATCGAGAACCAGGCCATCGCCTTCAAGCTGGCCGATATGAAGACCCGCATCGACGCAGCGCGCTTGCTGGTCTGGAGGGCGGCCTGGATGGCCCGCAACGGCAAGGCGTTCGAGAACGGCGAGGGGTCCATGTCCAAGCTCTACGCCGGCGAGACTGCCGTCTGGGTCACGGAGGAAGCGATCCAGATCATGGGCGGCTACGGCTACGTGCGGGAGAACCCGGTGGAGCGCTGGCACCGGGACGCCAAGATCTACACGATCTTCGAGGGAACCTCAGAGATCCAGCGGCTGGTTATCGCCCGGGCCATCTCCGGCGTGTACATCCGCTAGGCCGCCGGCCGCGGCTAGCTACCCGCGTGGATGATACCGACGCGGTTGAGAGTGGCGTCCGAGAAGTAGACGTCGCCGTTGGGGGCAACGGCTAGGCCCCGGACCTGGGTATTCAAGCGCCTGATGGCCAAGCACGGATCGGGCGAGGGGCTGGGCAAATTTGCGAGGGCCGCGGGGCACCGGGGGGCGAACGATAACGATGTTTCATAAACGGGGAGCTTGTATGCGTGAACGGCTCCGGTGCGCGTGTCTATTCTAGCTATCGACTCGCTGCCCCAACCAGCGACCCACGCGACGTCGCCTCGCTGATTCACAGCGACATAGTCGAACAGGCCGAGTCCGCCCGTTGCCAGCGCCTTGTCGGCATCCGAGGCGAAGATCAGGGGCGTCAGACCCTTGTCGGTCACCCAACCGAGAACGGCCATCGACATAGCCGTATTAGCCTGGATGCCGAAGAGCCGTCCGTCCGCGCTGCGCGCCAGGGCCGTCATCCCGGGACCGGCGGCAGTGAAGGCGCCTGTGGCAAGGTCGATCCACCCGGTCTGGGGCTCGCTGATCCCCTCGATACCCCATCGGCTGGTCATCCACAGGGTGGCTCCGGAGAGCTCGATGTCGTAGGCGGGGCCGAAGCTGGAGGGATATGGAATCTCCCGTTTCTTCCCGGTGGCTAGGTCAAACTCGGTGACCGCCGGCACGTTGATCCGGCTCAGGTAGACGATCCGGCCCTCGCCGAGGGCCATGTCGAGGATCTGGGTCCCGTCCGGCGGCGAATACGGCACCGTTGCTGTCTGGGGCTCACCGATGTCTGTTTGCGTGAACTTCGCGGTGCCTGGATCGAAGTCCGTGACCACGCTGCCCTCGGCGAAGATGATGTGGCCGCGGGCGTTCACGCCGATGGCGGAATACAGCTCGCTGCCGTTGCTCCGGGGGATGGCGAAGGTCTCTACGTTTCCGTTGGCCGGTGAGTAGTGGTAGAGGGTGTTGCTCACACCGCCATACGCAAAGACCATGAACCACAGATCACCTGTCGAGGGGTCCACCGCGAGGTGCGAAGGAGGGTTGGGTAAGTCCGCCAAAGCCCTTGGGAACTCCACGGCAGGGTCGGCGGCTACGATCTGAGGCTCTCCACCCGGCCCGGCGTGAGCGCTAACGTCTTGCGATGCCAGGGGCGGGCCGGCGTCGCCGCCCATCAGTAACGCCGTGGCCGCTCCCGCGGTTGCGCCCGCCACGGCGATGACAACGGCGGCAGCCACCAAGCGCGAGCCCCGGCATCTACTGAGCAGGGTCATCATTGCCACCCGCTCGTCGTCGTGAACCGATAGTACGGCTCGGCACCTCTCACACGCATCATAGCACCGCAGCGGCGTTTGTCAAGGAGAGGAGAGGAGAAGAGAGCTTTCGAGCGATATTCTAGGCTTTGCGTACCCTGGTTGGGTTTTAGAGCGGATTGAGGAGGAGGCCCGCATCTGCGCCTCATGAGCAGAGACTGGGGGTGGGCCGTCTGCACGGGGAGCCCGCGGGCGGGGGAATGCGGCACCATGGCGGGTTGGGCTGGAGCCCGCCCTGAGGCCGGCCGCCGGCCGCGGCCGCCCCTACATGGGCATTTCGATGAAGTGGCCCAGCTTGTCGCGCTTCGTCTCCAGGTAGCGCCGGTTGTGGGGGTTGGGCGTGGCCAGGATCGGCACCCGCTCCACCACCTCCAGGCCGTAGCCCTCCAGGCCCGCCCGCTTGGCGGGATTATTGGTTAGCAGGCGAATCTTCTTCAGGCCCAGGTCCATCAGGATCTGCATGCCGATACCGTAATCCCGCCGGTCGGCTGCGAAGCCCAGGGCCTCGTTAGCCTCGACGGTGTCCAAACCCTGCTGCTCCTGGAGCTGGTAGGCCCGCACCTTGTTGCAGAAGCCGATGCCGCGGCCCTCCTGGCGCATGTAGACGAACACCCCCCTGCCCTCCTGCACGATGCGCTGTAGCGCCAGGTCCACCTGCTCGCCGCAGTCGCAACGCAGGGAGGAGAAGACGTCCCCAGAGACGCACTGGGAGTGCACCCGCACCAGCACCGGCTCCGGCGTTGTGATATCGCCGTAGACGAGGGCCGCGTGCTCGTCGGGATCGATGGCCGAGCGGTAGGCGTAGAGGGTGAACACCCCCCAGCGGGTGGGCATAGTGGTGGCGGCCACCCGCTCGATGAGGCGCTCCCGCTGGACGCGGTAGTTGATGAGCTCCGAGATGCTGATCACCTTGAGACCGTGCCGGTCGGCGAACTTCTTGATCTGGGGCAGCCGCATCATAGTGCCGTCCGGGTTCATGAGCTCGCAGAGGACGCCGGCGGGGGAGAGCCCGGCCAGGCGGCAGAGGTCGACAGTGGCCTCGGTGTGGCCGGCGCGAACCAGCACGCCACCCTCGCGAGCCCGCAGGGGATACATGTGACCCGGCATCACGATATCGCTGGGGAGCGACTTGGGGTCCGCCAGCACCCTTATAGTCCGCGCCCGGTCAGCCGCCGAGACGCCGGTGGTGATGCCGTGGCGGGCGTCGACGGAGACGGTGAAGGCGGTGCCGTACTGGGCCTGGTTGTTGCCCACCATGAGGGGGATGCGCAGGTGGTCCAGGCGGTCGCCCGAGAGGGGCACGCAGATGATGCCGCTGGTATAGCGGAGCATGAAGGCGATGGCTTCCTCCGTGACGAACTCCGCCGGCATCGTGAGGTCGCCCTCGTTCTCCCGCCCTTCGTCGTCCAGGATGATGACGAAACGGCCCCGGCGGTACTCGTCGATGGCCTCCTCGATGGTGTTCAGCCCTTTTTCACGGGCGGTGCGGGCGCGCCGGTGCTTATCGATGGGCTCGATCTTCGGAAGTTCGGTCTTCGCCATTGAGGCCTCCTTCGCTGGTCCCGTCCCGTTCCATGACGGGTACGGGCTCAGATTATTATAGCGCCGCTGCCCCACAACGGTCTTTGGAAGGCGAATACCGGAAGTACGCTTTCGGATAACACCAGGGCAACCCAGGGGCGCGCCACACCCGGCGGCGAGGGACAGCAACCGCCTAGAACTGGCAGAGACGCAGGCCGGGAGCCTCCCCCCAGAATCAGGGGAGAGGCTCCACGGGTTTGCTGGCGCTACGGCGCAGGCGTCAGTTCAAAGGATCACCGATGGGTGTACACCCAGGCGGCTGACTCACGGGCAGCGAAGCAACGTAACGCAGGATGAGCAGCGCGTCCACCGCATCCACGCTCCCGTCGCAGTTCATATCACCCTGCTTGGGAGGAGGCCCGAAGGAGAGCATGACAACCCCGTCCTGGTAGGCATGGTTCACGGACGCATTGTCGAACACCGCAATGCCAAAGGGGTATGTCTTGGTCAGATCGGTGAACTGGACATCGTGCTCGCTGGAGGTGACCAGCGGGCGAGCGATTTCCAGACGCCAGTGCCCGCCTTGATACACCGCCTTGCCCTGGATATCGCCGCGGTCACCAGAGAAGGCGCTCACGATGATGCCGGCGATCTCATCACCCGGCTGGTAGGTGTCGGCAAAGGGCTGCTTCTCGCTGTCCAGGATCCAGTAGGGCGGGGCAGGCTGATCAGGGGAAGTGAAGGCCGGCGCCGTCTTATCGGCATTCTGGTTCGTAGTATACCCTCCCCCGGTCTTGGGATCGGAGTGGCGTCCTGCCTCCGGCGCCGTGGTCGCATCGTACCGGTCGGAGTTCAGGTATTGGTCGTCCACCTGCCCGACGGGGTTAGTGCGGACAGCCTTCCAATGCCAGATATCCAGCTCTTCGCCAGTGTTAGGCGTATACATGTTCCCGTATCCGCTGTTGGCGGGCTGCTCTCCCGCGTGGCATAGCAGGGCGCAACCAGCCTGAGCGAAACCGGAAGTGTCTATGTCCCAAGCAAGAGCGAGCTTGTCCTCATAGTACACGTTCTCTTCGTGCGTAGTAGTACTGGACAGCTTCACCCAGGTGCCGTCGTCCTGTTTCTGCCAAGGCTCACGCCGCAAGCTCTCCGTGGGGTCGGCCCAGTCGAAGAGGAAGAAGATCCTATCTGACGTGTAGACCGATTTGACGGAGACGGTGGTGCTTCCCATGTTGGCCCCGTTGGCCACCGGGACGTTCACCGCGTTGGCTTTGCTCCAGAGGGAATCGGCAACCCCGTCGATTGCGGGACCGGCGGGAACGAACACCGACGTAAGGGCCACGGGAGGCGCGGGCGTCGGCGTGGGACCACCGGGGTGGCTTGCTGGGTCGCCTGGTTTCGTCCGCGCGTTGATCTCGTCTATGTTGCTGTAGCCATCGCCATCCGAATCAGCAGACTCGATAGCAGCGAAGGCAGCGGCGGGATCAGAGCCGTGAGCATCCAGCGCCTGCTCGAACGCGTTTCCATAGGCGTTGCGCGGGCCTCCACCCCCGGCCGATTGGTGACAGAGGGCACACGTATCCAACGCAGTGCCCGAGGTGCCGTACTTGGCGTTGAAGGCGTTCAGGTAGCCGCCGTATGCGGACGTTTGGTGTGCTGGACCCGCAGAGAGGTACAACAGGACCAGGCCAATGGCAAGCAGGACGGGTGGCCCAATGTATTTGGCTCTCACGTGGAACCCCCTTTTCGATCTGTGGACGTCTTTCATGCCTACAGACTAGTCCCGCCCTCGGGGCAAGATCATGTCCCCCAGGGCAACATCGAGGCTATCAATGAGGGGACCGCTAGGTACGGCCGGAACATGTATCTCCCGTTAGGTACCGTCTGATACGTGATGCTCCACCCCCGCCTGCACGCGGCTACGGGTCAAACGGCCGGAAGAGGGTCCCGAGGTCTCAGGCCTCTGGGGTCAGCACCACGATGGGGATCGGGCGTCCAGCCCGGACCTCGTACTCTCGATATCCCGCATACTGGGCCAGGAGCTGGGGCCAGAGGCGCGCCCGCTCCTCCGGCCCGGCCACCCTCGCCCTACAGCGCAGGGTCAGCCGGCCCACCTGCACGCGCGCCTCCGGGTGGGCCCGCAAGTTCAGATACCACGCGGGATAACGGGGGTCGCCTCCGTTGGAAGCGACGACCACCAGGGCATCCCCATCCCGGTGATATAGGAGTGGCGTGGTGCGCTCCTTCCCGCTCTTGCGGCCCTTCGTGGTGAGGAGGAGCATCGGTTTGCCGGCAAGGCTGGCGCCCAGCCTTCCGCGGCTCGCCCGGTACACGGACCTGTGGACGAAAGCGATGGACCGGATCAGAGGTTGGATGTTAGGGAAAGCCAAGGGCGCCACACCCCCTAGGTGAAAACCGCCGTCTCAGGATTCCGTTCCGCCACGATGTTCTCCATGCGGGCCCGGATCACGTCCGTGCGGTCCCGATGCGGCAGGATGTAGAGCTTCTCATGCCGCACCGCCTGGAAAACCTCCTCCGCCACCTGCTCCGGCGCCATCCCCGTAGCGAGCAACTGGCGCACGCTTTGCATGACGGCCTGTCCCGCCGGCGTCGCAGGCCTCTCGCCGGGCGCGTTCTGTAGTTCGGGCGGCCGGTTACGCTCCGCGTCCACCAGGTTCGTGCGCACCCAAGCGGGGCAGAGCACGGAGACCCTGAGCTTAGCGCCGGCGACGTTTAACTCGTGGTAAAGACTCTCGGAAAGGGCGACCACGGCGTGTTTGGCCACGCTGTAGATCCCGAGAAAAGGCCCCGTGATGAGCCCGGCCATGGAGGCCGTATTGACTATGTGCCCTTCGGTCTCCTGCTTCAGCATGATGGGTACGAACACCCTCACGCCGTGGATCACGCCCCAGAGGTTGACCCCCATGACCCACTGCCAGTCGGCCAGCGTCGCGTCCCACAGAAACCCCCCGGGCGGCACCACGCCGGCGTTGTTGCAAACGATGTGCACGGCGCCGAACTCCCGGAGAGTAGCGTCCGCCAGCGCCTGCACCTCCTCCGGCTTGGAGACGTCGGTCCGAACGGGCAAGACATGGGCGCCCGCCTGCCTCACCTCAGAGGCCGTCCGGTCTAGAGCAGCTTGCTCTATGTCTGCCAGAACTACCTTCATCCCCTCCCGGGCGAACCGCTCCGCCATCGCTCGCCCGATGCCGCTCGCCCCGCCCGTTACAACGGCTACCCGGTCCCGAAACTCCTTCACGCCAGCCTCCTTACGGCCCTTACCTACACCCAGGGATCGAAGCCCGCATGCGGATAGATACCACCTTGCTACCCCGGCGTCCAGCCCTGCTGCGCGCCGCAACGGTCCCCTTCCGTGCCTCGCAGCGAGAAGCCGGCAGCCGTGCGATAATATCCCCGCCATGCTGCCAGCGCCCATGCAGGAAGCCCTGCGCCTGGCCCGGGAGGCGCCGGAGCCCACATCGCCCAACCCCACGGTGGGCGCCGTCGTCGTGGGGCCCCAAGGCGAGATCCTCGGCCGCGGCGTAACGCAGCCGCCGCCGGGCCCTCACGCCGAAGTCGTCGCTCTCCAGCAGGCCGGCGACCGGGCGCGGGGCGCCACCATGTACGTGACGCTGGAGCCCTGCGTCCACCACGGGCGCACGCCCCCCTGCATAGACGCCATCATCGCGGCCGGGATCGCCGAGGTGCACTACGCCCTGGAGGACCCCGACCCCAACGTGCAGGGCCGGGGCCGGCAGGCGCTACAAGCCGCTGGCCTGCGGGTGGTGGCCGGCGAAGGCGCTGACGAGGCGCGGCGCATCTTGGAGGCATACCTGAAGCACCGCACCCAGGGCATGCCCTTCGTCATCGCCAAGTTCGCCGCATCCCTCGACGGCCGGATCGCCGCTGCCTCGGGCGACTCCCGCTGGGTGGCCGGCGAAGAGGCCAGGGAATGGGCCCACCAGATGCGCTGCCGCATCGACGCCATCGTCGTGGGATCCTCCACCGTGCTCATAGACGACCCGCTGCTCACGGCACGCCCCGGCGGCCAAGAGGCTCGGCGCCAACCCTTGCGGGTGGTGGTGGACACCAGGGGCCGCACTCCGCCAATGGCGCGCGTCTTCACCGGGCCGGCCCGCACCATCGTAGCGACGGCCGGTGATGCGCCGCCCGCCTGGCTGGCGGCCATCGAGGCCCGGGGCGCTGAGGTCCTCCCCCTGCCCCGCGAAGGGCCGCACGTGTCGCTGCCATCCCTGCTCCAAGAGTTGGCAGGCCGCGACGTCGTCACGGCCTTGGTGGAGGGCGGCGGCGTCTTGCTGGGCTCCTTCTTCGACCGCGGTCTCGTCGACAAGGTGTACGCTGTCCTGGCGCCCATCATCATCGGCGCGGCCGATGCCCCCGCCGCCGTCGCCGGCAAGGGCGCCTACAGGATGGCGGACGCTCTCCGGCTGCGGAACGTAGAGGTTACGCGCCTGGGCCAGGATGTCTTGGTCACAGGGTACCCCGCCTATCAGCGAGGACAGGAGTAGGCGCACGATGCCCCCTGCGCCGCCGGCCCGCCTGCCGCCAGAGAAGACATCCGAGGCCGCGGCCGTCTTGGCCCGAGCCTTCCACGACGACCCTATCTGGACGTGGGCGCTCCCACAGGAGGAAGAACGGCGGCGGGTCCTCCCCTGGTGGATGGAGGTGAGCACCCGATACTGCCATCTCTTCGGCGAGGTGTACGTCAGTGGGGACATCGCCGGCGTGGCGGACTGGCTAACTCCGGGCAATACCGGCTTTCCCCCCGAGCGGCTCCTAGCCGCCGGCTATGGCCCGATGCGCCAGGTCTTTGGGGAAGAACCATACGAGCGGTTCATGCGCATGCTGGCCACGACTCAGCCCCTGCACGAGGCGGCGATGCCGGGCCCCCACTACTACCTCATGCTCCTGGGAGTGGACCCGCCGCAGCAGGGACGCGGCACCGGCGGCGCCCTCATCCAGCCGATTCTGGCCCGAGCCGATGCCGAAGGGCTGCCCAGTTACCTGGAGACAGAGCGGGAGATCAACGTCCGGTTCTACTTGCGCCATGGATTTCGCGTGCTGGTGGAGACCGCTGTGCCTGGTGGCGGCCCGAAGATCTGGACGATGGCCCGCGCGCCGCGGCCCGGGGGCGCGCCATGAGCCTTCAGCAAGCGGTGCCTCTGCTAGAGCCCCAATGGCGCCAGGTGGCCCGGGCCCTGGCCCGCGCCTTCTTCGACGAACCCGGCGTCGTCTGGCTCCTGCCTCGCGCGGGCCAGCGCAAGCGCTTCCTCCTGTGGCACTTCCACCGGGAGCTCCGCTATGGACACCTCTACGGCGAGATGCACACTACCCCAGGCGAGCCCATCGGCGCGGCCATATGGCTCCCGCCCGACCAGCCCTCGTTCTCCGTCTCGCGTTTTCTGGCCCTCGGTTACGGCGTCCTCCCTACCAAGATCGGCGGCGTGGCCCTGGTCAAGTTTCTCGCCTCCATGGGCCACCTGGACCGGCTCCACCGCCAGGACGCGCCGGAGCGGCACTGGTATCTGGCCACCCTGGGAGTCGATCCTCCCTACCAGGGACAAGGCATCGGCGGATCCCTTCTCCAGCCGGTGCTGGCCCGGGCCGATGCAGCGGGTCTGCCCTGCTACCTTGAGACCGGCCGCGAGATCAACGTGCGCTTCTACCAGAAGCACGGCTTCCAGGTTATCCGGACCGGCTTCGCTCCCTTGGGTGGGCCGCGCTACTGGACGATGCTGCGGCCACCCATCGGCTAGGAGCGCCCGAACCAGGGCTCGTTGCCGCCCGCGCCGGTCTCATGTACCTTGGAGCCACCATGTTCACCGGCATCATCGAGGAGGTCGGCACCGTCCGGGAAGCCAAGGCGGGGCATCTGGTTGTCGCCTGTCAGAAGATTATGGAAGGCACCCAACCGGGCGACTCCATCGCCGTGAACGGTGTCGATCTGACGGTGACCCGCATCGAGGGGGATTCGTTGCACTTCGACTGCATGCCGGAGACGTACCGCCGCTCGAACCTGGGGGAGCTCCGGCCCGGCGACCCGGTGAACCTGGAGCGTTCGGTAACACCCATGACGAGGCTCTCCGGCCATCTGGTGCGGGGCGTAGTAGAAGCCACGGGCCGCATCGCAGCCCTGACACCCGAGGGCGACGCCATCATCGTTCGCATCGAGGCGCCGGCGGATATCCTCCGCCACGCCATCGTCAAGGGCCCCATCGCAGTAGATGGCATCTCGCTGACCGTCATCGCCAAGGATGCTACGTCTTTCTCCGTTTCCCTGGTCCAGTACACCCAGGAGAACACCGGCCTGGCGCGGAAAAAGCCGGGTGATACCGTCAACCTGGAGAGCGATATAATCGCCCGCTACGTGCGGCAGTACGTAGAGGAGATCTTGGGCCAGATGGGGGAGCCCGCAGCTTAGCGGCGGAACTCTTCGGAGATGCGCGAGGGGGTGGGCCCCGTCTGCCCCTGGTACTTCGAGCCGAGGCCAGGGCTGCCGTAAGGCCTGTCCACGGGGGTGGTCAGGCGCAGAAAGCTGATCTGGGCGATGCGCATGCCGGGGTAGAGGGCGATGGGCATCTGGGACTGATTGGAGAGCTCCAGGGTCAGCTTGCCCGTCCAACCGGGGTCCACGTAACCGGCAGTGGCGTGAACCAGGAGTCCCAGGCGCCCCAACGACGACTTGCCGTCTACCCTGGCCACGATGTCGTGCGGCAGGGTGATGATCTCGACGGTGGAGCCCAGACAGAAGGTGCCAGGCTGGATGATGAAGGGTTCATTTTCCCCGATCACCACAAGTTCGGTGAGCCCTTCCACGGCCTCGCGGACGTCGACGAAGGGCCGGCTAGTGACGCGGAACAGCCGGAACTGGCGGTCCAACCGCAGGTCCACCGAGGCCGGCTGAAGGGCATCCTCCTCGAAGGGCTCTATGCCGAGCCGCCCGGCGGCGATCTCTTGTCTTATCGTGTGGTCGCTGAGAACGGTCACGGGCACAGGTTAAGCCCCGGACCGGCAGCGGTCAAAGGGCTGGCCACGTCCGCTGCCGCGGCGAAAATTTGAATCTCCTTAGAAACGGCCGCGGTGGCGCCAGCCTTGGTTCTTTCCAACCGTTTTCCAATCTTCTTTCACTATCCTCGGCCGTAGCAATGGCCGGGCCCGGCCAAGGACACGCAAGAAACGCCGCGCGACAGCGGCGAATCGGGGGCCCGGCCAGCGATATACCACGAAAGGACGGTCCAACCCCTGGAGAGGCACAGCACTATATCGAGACCGATGACGGAAGAGGCGGCGGCGCTGAAGCCTGCCTGGGACCCCCGCCAGGCAGAGCTTGTCCATCTCCTTCGCCAGCGGTCCGATGAGGCGTGGACAGAAGTCTACAACCAGTGCTACCGGCCCATCTACCGCTACGTCCATGCCCGCGTATTCGATGAGGCCGCCGCTGGAGACATCGCCTCGGCAGTCTTTGCCGAGGCGATCGCCTCCATCGGCTCGTACACCTACCGCGGGCGGCCGATCCTGGCCTGGCTCTACCGCATCGCCCGGAACCTGGTGGCGGACCACCAGCGAAAGGCGCTGCGCTTCCGTAACGGCGGCTCCTCCTCTGCCTTGGACCTGCCCCGCCGTTTCGCCGCTCGCCTCTTGGGGCGCCAGAAGGACGGCCTCGAGCCTATGGAGGCGGTCGCAGCCAACGGGCCGCTGGGCGACCCGGCTGCCATGGCCGACCACCTGGACCTGCGCCGCAGCCTTGCAGCCCTCCCTCAGGGGCAGCGAGAGGTACTGACGTTGCGATACCTGGTCGGCCTCAGCACCCAGGAGATCGCAACCGTCATGGGCCGCCGGCCTGCCGCTGTCTACTCCCTCCACGCCCGTGCCCTGGCCGCTCTCCGGAAGCAGATGGAGGGCCCAAAATGATCCGCCTGCGGCTGGACCGGCGAATTCTTGACAACTTAGCGATAAACCAGGTGAGAGGACCACGCCCGGCATGAGGGAAAAAGAGGCCATCGACGCCCTAGCTGCTTGCCTCCGCGAGATGGAGGAGGGTGGCGCTGATGCCGAGGCCTGCGCCCAGCGCTACTCCCAACAGAACGGGCACCTCAAAGGGCTGCTCTCCTTGGCCACGCGCCTGGAAGCCCTCCCCAAGGCCGAGCCCGCCCCAGAGTCAGTGGCGCAAGGCCGGCAGCGAATGCTGACCGCCCTCGCTGCTAGCCGCCAGGGGAAGACGCGGCTCTTCGCCGCGCTTCTCGCCCCTGCCGCCGCCAAGGCTGCCGCCATCGCCGCCGGCGTCGCCCTCCTCACCGGCGCCGCGGTGGCTACATCGGACGCCCTGGGGGGCCCCAGCATCGCCCGGGACGTTTTCCATCGCGTCGGCATCACCCGCAGCGCCATCAGCCCCACGCACCAGCCCGGCGGGCCGGGACAGGGCAGCGCCGGCTCCTCGCTTCCAGGCGGCGCGAGCCCCAACGCCGGCGGGACAGCCTCTGGCAACCAGGGCGATGGCCGCCAGTCGGGGCCATCCGGCCAAGATGCTTCCGGCGGCGCCGCCAGTGGTTCAGGCGCCGGCGTGGTCTCCAGTCCGAAGGCCACGCCTACGCCCACCCCAGGCTCCACCCCCGTTCACGGCACACCCAAGCCCGGCACCGGCGACGAGGACGGAACACCCACTCCCAGGCCCACCCCGACCCCGAAACCTTCGCCACCCGGCACGCCTAAGCCGACGCCCAGCAAAACCCCCGAGCCCACCAAGACCCCGCCGCCCAGCGGATGCCAGTACGCCGCGGGGCCGGCATCCCTGGATGACGATGACGAATGCGAGGGCACCCCGACCCCGAAACCAACACCCAAGGCGACGCCAATACCAACGCCTACGCCAACGCCGATGCCGGGCGGTCCCAGCCCCACGCCCACCCACACGCCGGAGCCCGGCGAGACGCCTGAACCCGGCGAGACGCCTGAGCCCGGCGAGACGCCTGAACCCGGCGAGACGCCGGAGCCCGGCGAGACGCCTGAGCCCAGCGAGACGCCTGAGCCCGGCGAGACGCCAGACGGCGGCGGCTGCGACTACGCGGCCCCGGCCCACCTGGACGAGGGCGGCGGCTGCGACAGCACGCCCACACCACCGCCGGGCGGTCCCAGCCCGACGCCCACCCACACGCCGGAACCCACCGAGGAGCCGGAGGAGACCAACGAGCCCACCAAGACTCCCAAACCCACCAAGACCCCCAAGCCTAGTGAGACGCCTCACGATGAGCACTAACTGACGACAACCAGCGCGGCCGCGCCGTTTCCCCTAGGCGTCGCGGGCCGTATTTCTAACAGTGGGCTTGCCCCACAGAGCGGGTGCGGAAAAGAGCCAGAGAGCGGAAATGGGGCAGCCCAGGGAGGCGCCAGTTTTGGTCCGGCTGGCGCCTCCGCCTTTCTGTGCCTTAAACGAAGCGATCTAGGACTTAGGGGAGGCTGATATC
>DAOUBD010000014.1:0-46207 GCA_034432935.1 Dehalococcoidia bacterium
GGTTCAACTGCGCGGCAGGAGACGGGGGTTGGCGTGGGGAAGGTGCTGGCGCCACCGCAGGCTAAAGCCTGCGGCATGAAGGGGCTGCCGATGCCACAGCCTTCAGGCTGTGGTGGTGAATCCCACCAGAGCCATCGATGCCACAGCCCTTCGGCTGCGCTCAGGACAGGCCTTCAGGCTGTGGTGGCGAGTTCTATCGGGGCTGCGGTGGAGGTTTGCTCCCGGCGCTGCGGGGGGCCCGAGACACCTGGCGGCACAAGACTGGGCCCGAAGACCCGCTCCGGATACAGCCTAGGAATCGCCAGGGGCAGCAGCCGTCAGCAATAGATTCTCGTAATGGATGTTGGCTAGCTCCTCCGGCGTCAGCCTCTTGCTAGCGTCGAGAACCTCCAGGCCGATGATGTGCCCAGCGGAGTCTAGGTCCACCGTCACTCCTTCTTCTATGTCGACGCTGTCGGCCGGCCGCGCATCCCGTAGCTCGATGTACAAGGCGTCGGCCTCGGGGTCATAGGTTATCTTCATGCCGGTTCACTCCTTCGGCCCCTTGCGCCGGATCGTCACGGTCACCACCACCAGGGCCTCCTCCTCTTCCGCTATGGTAACACGCAGATAGCTCTCACCGTACCTGCCCCAGTAATTCCTTCGACCGAGAATGCTATCGGTAACACGTTCGGGGGCACGGACGCACGCCTCGACGGATATGGTGGCGACTTCTCCTTTGCGCATCCGATTGCGGGCGTGGCGCGTGTATCGCAGTGGCTTCTCTTGCAACGCCTACGCCCGTACCTGGGCCCACTCCAGGACGGAGCGCCAGATGTACAGGCCGTCCTCTCCACCCAGAAGGCGCTCGACGGCCCGCTCCGGGTGGGGCATCATGCCCAGCACGTTGCCCCGCTCGTTCACGATGCCGGCGATGTTGCGCAAGCTGCCGTTGGGGTTGGCTTCCGCCGTCACTTCGCCCTCGGCCGTGCAATAGCGGAAGGCGACGCGGCCGGCGGCCTCCAGCGCCGCCAGCGTCGCTTCGTCCGCGAAGTAGCGCCCCTCGCCGTGCGAGATGGGGATGCGGAGCACCTGGCCCGGGCGGCAGGCGGCGGTCCAGGCGGAAGCGGTATTCTCCGCTCGGATGTGGACCCATTGGCAACGGTACTGGAGGGAGTCGTTGCGCATCAGGGCGCCCGGCAAGAGGTGGGCCTCGCAGAGGACCTGGAACCCGTTGCAGATGCCGATGACGGGCTTGCCCGACTCGGCCTCCCGGACCACGGCCTCCATCACTGGGGAGAAGCGGGCGATGGCCCCGGCCCGAAGATAGTCACCGTAGGAGAAGCCGCCGGGCAGGACGATGGCATCGTATCCGGAGAGATCCCGCTGCCGGTGCCAGACGAGGCCGGCCTCCTGGCCCATTACCGCGGTCAGGGCGTGGTGACAGTCGTAATCGCTCCAGGTGCCGGGGAAGACGATGATGGCGAAGCGCAAGGGCATGACACCCATATGCTAAGGCAAGGGGGCCGCCGGGGCCAGGCGGGTCCTCCCAGGATCGCTGTCATGGGCCGTTTGACGTCGGCCGCACAAAGGTTCTAAACTCGCCTGTGGATGAAATGTCGATTATTCTGGTGACAAGCCCATTGCCCCTCTAACGTGAGGGGCTATTACTATGCAGAAGGAGACCCCACCATGAAGGTCGTTTTCCTGGAGGAGGTAGAAGGCACGGCCCGCATCGGCGACGTCAAGAACGTGGCCGATGGCTTCGCCCGCAACTATCTGTTGCCCCGGAAGCTGGCCGCCCCTGCTACCGAGCACTACATCAGCATCGCCCAGGCCAAGGCTACCAAGGAGGCCCGCCGCCAGGAGCGCCTGGACGAAGAAGCCCGCACCCACTTGCTGCCGCAGGTGGATGGGCGCGCCATCACCGTGCAGGTCCGCGTCGGCGACCAGGGCAAGCTCTTTGGCTCCGTTACCGCCAGAGACATCGCCCAAGCCTTGCAGGAGGCCACCAAGATCGAGGTGGAGCACCGCCAGGTGGACCTCCGGGAGCCCATCCGGGAGCTGGGCACCTACGATGTGACGGTGAAGCTCACCCGTAACGTCCAGGCCAGGATCACCGTCAACGTGGAGCCTCTGGGCGGCGGTGCCCCAGAGGCCGTTGTGGAGGGCGGCGCTGGGCCTGAGGCTGCGGCTCCGGCACCGGAGACTGGGGCCGAGGAGGCTGCGCCGGGCGGGGCCGCGGCAGAAGCAGCGGAGGAAACTGGCGAAGCAGACTGACCGCGCAGGCCACTATGGGAGAGGGCGCGGGGCCAGAGGTCCGTAAGCGCCCTCGGGCCACGGGGCGGGCGCGGTCAGCACGAGGGAGATCGATCTAGATGGTCGTCGAGACCGGCCGGCCGGAGGGCCCATACGGCGCTGAGAGGCTGCCGCCCCACGACGTGGAGGCGGAGGAGGCGGTGATCGCCTCTATCCTGGTCGACCCGGAGGCCATCTATAAGGTCGCGCCCAAGCTGCGGCCGGAGGACTTCTTCCGCGAAAAGAACGCTTGGGTCTATGAGGCCTGCCGGGCCCTCTGGGACCGCAGCGAGTCCATCAACCAGATCACGGTGGCCCACGAGCTGGCCCGCCGCGGGAAGCTGGAAGACGTGGGCGGTGTCGCCTACCTGAGCCGGCTGGTAACCGAGTTGCCCACCCCTGTTGGCGTGGAGCACTACGCGGGCATCGTTCAGCGCGATGCCATCTACCGTCGCCTCATCAGCACCGCGGGCCAGATCGCTCAGATCGCCTACCAGGGGGGTCCGGACGTAGCCGAGGTCCTGGCCCGCGCCGAGACGCTGGTGGCTGCTGTGCGCCAGGGGGAGACCCTACAGGACTTCGTTCACATAAGGGATCTCTTGGCCCACTACCTGGAGCAGTCCAGCGCCAGGGCTGGCGCCGTCGCGGCCGAGACCCGGGCCATCACCACCGGCTACATGGACCTGGACAGCATGCTCACCGGGTTGAAGCGAGGCGACCTCATCATCGTGGCGGCCCGCCCCAGCCTGGGAAAGACCTCTCTCGTGCTCAACTTCGCCCGCAACGCCGCCGCCCGTCAGCACGCCACAGTGGCCTTCTTCTCCATCGAGATGGCCGCCGAGCAGTTGGTGCAGCGCCTGGTGGCCATGGAGTCCGGCGTGGATTCCTCCCGCCTAGCCTTCGGCCAGCATAGCGATAGGGAAGAGCGCAAGATCTCGCAGGCCCTGGGCGTCCTCTCCGATCTGGCCATCTACTTCGACGACTCGGCCACCCTCACAGTGGCGGAGATGCGCGCCAAAGCCCGCCGCTTGCAGATCGAGCACGGCCTCGACCTCGTGGTGGTGGACTACCTCCAGCTCATGCACTCCGGGGTTAGGACCGAGAACCGGGTGCAGGAGGTCTCCTACATCTCCCGCTCCCTCAAGCAGTTGGCGAGAGATCTCGATGTGCCGGTGGTGGCCTGCTCTCAGCTCTCCCGCGCTGCCGAGATGCGCTCCAACAACATGCCGCAACTGAGCGACCTGCGGGAGTCGGGGTCCATTGAGCAGGACGCTGACGTGGTCATGTTCATCTACCGGGAGGATAAGTACGTTAGCCGGGAAGAGTGGCAACGTCAGCATCCGGACAGGCCCGCAGACTCCTATCCCGCCGGCATCACCCAGGTGGTAGTAGCCAAGCACCGCAATGGCAGGACCGGCACCATCCACCTCCACTTCCGGGAGAAGATCGCTCGCTTTGACGACCTTTTGGTACGCGGCCCAGATGAGTGGGAGGAGGGGGAGTGACGACCCTCATAGAGGGCCAGACCTTCGCCGGTTTCCCAAGCTCTGGCCAGGCCACTGCGCTGCCTAACCTCTTCTTTTCGGAGTTCCTGCCCCAAGCCAAGTCAGTCGAAGAGGTCATCGTCGCTAGCTACTTCTTTTTCGCCCAGGGTCTAAAGCGCCGCTCTCCCCGCTTCCTTACCGAGCGGGAACTGGAGGCGGACCGCACGCTGGTGTCAGCGCTGGCGCGTCTCACGGGCGGCGACGGACGCCAGGCCCTGGCGCGGGGGCTACGGGATGCGGTGGAGCAAGGGGCGTTGCTGCGCGCCTCCGTGGAAGCCGCCGACGGCCCCCAGGAGATCTATCTGGTGAACACGCCGGCCAACCGGCGGGGTCTGGCGCGTCTGGCTTCGGCTGGTCTGCAACTGGAGGAGCCGCTGCCGCCGGCCCCGGGCTCCCCTTTGCCCAACATCTTCGTTCTGTACGAGCAGAACATCGGGAGCATCACGCCCCTCATCGCTGAGGACTTGAAGGAGGCAGAGGGGCGCTATCCGGCCGAATGGATCGTGCGGGCCTTCCGCGAAGCCGTGAGCTTGAACAAGAGGAGCTGGCGTTACATCGAGCGCATACTGCGGCGCTGGGAAGCCGAGGGTCTGGAGCATGAGGAGCCTAAACGAACTGCTGAAGCAGAGTGGTTGGCACGCCGCTACGCCACAGGAAAGCGGCGCATCCGAGGCGCCGGGGACTGAACCGCCTCCAGAGGAAGACGCCTGTCCCCAGTGCGGGGGCGCGGGCTTCGTCCGCCGGGCCGTCCGTTTGGGCCACCCCGATTTCGGCAAGGCGTTCCCCTGCGAGTGCACCCTGGGCGAACGGGAGGAGGAGCGACTAGCCAGGCTGCAGCGCTACAGCAACCTGGGGCCCTTGGCTCGCCTCACCTTCGAGAATCTGAGCCCCCGCGGGCGCAGCCCCAACCCGGCGCACCAGGAGCGCTTCCAAGAAGCGGTGAAGGCGGCCCGGGCCTTCGCCGCAGACCCCCGGGGGTGGCTGGTGCTCACCGGCCCCAGCGGCTGCGGCAAGACGCACCTGGCTGCCGCCATCGCTGGCGAGTGCGTGGCCCAGGGCAAGGCTGCCCTCTTCATGGTGGTCCCAGACCTCCTGGACCACCTGCGCTCGGCCTACCAGCCGGGCAGCGATGTCGGTTACGACGAGCTATTCGAGATGGTGCGCAATGCCCCGGTGCTGATCTTGGATGACTTGGGGGTGCACAGCTCGACGCCTTGGGCGCAAGAGAAGCTCTTCCAACTGATCAACCACCGCTACAACGCGCAGTCGCCCACGGTCTTTACTACAAACTTGGAGCCGGCCGCCTTCGATCCCCGTCTCCATAGCCGCCTTACCGACCCGTCGCTGTCGCAGGTCTACAACCTGGAGTCCGGACCTTCAGGCGCCAAGGACTTAGACTCCCTGGACCTGCCCCTTCTGCGGCGGATGACCTTCAAGAACTTCGACCCCCGCCTGCCGGCCGCCGACGCGGAGGAGGCGCGGGACATCCAGAACGCCTACCGCCAGGCCTTGAAGTTCGCCGAGGAGCCGCAAGACTGGCTGGTCATCGCCGGCGGCACGGGCCGCGGCAAGACCCGGCTGGCGGCGGCCATCGCCAACTATTGCCGGGAGAGCGGGAAGCAGGTGATGTTCGTGGTGGTGCCGGACCTCCTGGACCGCCTGCGCTCCAGCTACTCCCCTCAGAACCCCAGGGCATTCGACGAGGTGTTCGAGCAGGTGCGCAGCATGCCCCTCTTGGTGCTGGATGACCTGGGCGCCCAGAGCGGAACCCCCTGGGCCGACGAGAAGCTCTTTCAGCTCATCAACTACCGCTATAACGCCTGCCTGCCCACCGTCATCACCACCAACCTAACGGTCAGCCACCTCGATCCGCGCCTGGCCTCGCGCCTGACGGACCCGCAGGTGAGCACCATCCTTCTTATGGGGCGCTTCGACTTCTGGGGAAAGGACGAGGCGACACCCAAACCGGCGTCCCGAGGGCGCAGCAGGCGCGGCTAGGGCCGGCCTGCTGGCGGCAGGCGGCGGCGGCGGACAGCCAGCGCCCGGCGGCCCCGCACCCAGTCCCGCAGCGCCCAGCGCGTGGTGTCGTAGGCCAGATCGTCCCAGGGGATAGCGGCGGGTTCGAACCAGCGGGCCTCCAGCGCCTCGCGGCCCGGGCTGACGCGGCCCGAGGCTACCCTGCCGCGGTAGACGATGGAGACTATGCCCGGCCCGTGGGGCCCCGGCTTCGAGTAGACCCCGATGAGGTCCAGGATGCGCACATCCACGCCGGTCTCCTCCCGCGCCTCCCTCGAGGCGCACTCCTCCACCGACTCGTCGATCTCCATGAAGCCGCCCGGGAAGGTCCAGGCGCCGTAACGGGGCTCGATGCCCCGGCGCATCAGGAGGATGCGGCCCCGGCGCTCAGGGATAACGCCCACCACCAGCTTGGGGTTCACGTAGAGGATGTGGCCGCGGTCACAGACAAGGCGGGGCCTGTCCTCCGTAGGGAGCAGGCGGGCGATGAGGGGGGCGCCGCAGTGAGGGCAGTAGCGCAGGTCGGCCCCGGCCGGGGCAACTACTTCCTCGGACACGGGGCTATACAGGCTGGGGACAGGGCGTGGTCACCGCCCCGCCCTCTCGACCGGCTCGCCCTCGATCCACTCTTCGCCGCCCTCCCAGACCTCCTTTTTCCAGATCGGGACGACCTCCTTGAAGCGGTCCACCAGAGCGTGGCAGGCTTCGAAAGCCTCCTTGCGGTGGGGCGATGAGACGGCGACCAGCAGGGATGTCTCGCCGATCTCCAGGCGTCCGATGCGGTGCATGACGGCGATATCCGTTATCGGCCATCGGGCCTTTATCTCTTCGGCCACCTGCCGCATCACCCGGGTGGCCATCTCGGGGTAGGCGTCGTATTCCAGGTGGAGCACGCGGCGGCCGCGGCTCTCGTTGCGGACCACCCCGAAGAAGAGGGCGATGGCTCCCGCCTCGGGCCTCTCCACGTGGCGTACAGCCTTCTCGGGGTCGAGCGGGACATCGGTTACCTCAAAGAGCACGGCTTCCTCCTCCGCTCACAGGAGGGATCAGGGCCAGCTCATCGCCGTCCCCCACGGGTTGGTCCGGTGGCACGTACTCTCCGTTGAGGGCGTACATGAGGGAGTCCTCCATTCCCCTCAGGGAAGGATAACGCTGGCAGAGGGCAGCGTAGACATCGCGGGCGGCAAGCCCCTCACCCACCTCCACCTCCAGCCTCCTGGCGCCGGCTAGTTCGCTGAGGCGGGCGAAGAGGCGCACTGTGGCCTTCATCGCAGACCCCAGTCTAGAGCAGCCGGCTCCAGGCCGGCAAGGCGGCTACAGTGCTCTGCTCAGATGCGTGGTACGATAACGGCGTTCTTGCCCCCTGGAGGAGCCTATCTAGGAGATGCTGAAGGGAACTTCGCTGGCGGCCTCGTTGTGGGAATGGGCGCTGGATCAGGTGTTCCCGCCGCGCTGCGTCTCTTGCGGCGGATTCGGCTCTTTCCTTTGCGCCCGCTGTCTGGCCAAGGCCCGGCCGGCTGGGCCCCCGCGCTGCCCTCAGTGCTGGCTGCCAGCCCCCGACGGAAGGAGATGCCAGCGATGCCGCCAGCGGCGGCCGGCGCTGACGGCGTCCCGGGCCGCCTTTGTCTACCAAGGGGTTGCCCGCGACGCCGTCCATGCCCTGAAGTACGATGGCGTGTCTGCTGTGGCCCGTCCCATGGCCCAGGAGATGGCGCGCGTGTTGCTGGGCTGGGCCCCGCCCGTTGCGGAGCTCGTGCCGGTGCCCTTGGCCCCCTCGCGCCGCCGGACGCGGGGCTACAATCAGTCGCAGCTTCTGGCCAAGGAGCTAGCGCGAGCCACAGGGCTGCCGCTGCGGGCGGGGGCGCTAGAGAAGCGGCGGGCCACGCAACCGCAAGCGCGTCTTTCGGACCATGAAGAACGCTGGAGGAATGTGGAAGGAGTCTTTGTGCCCCGCCAGTTGCAGGCGGGAGCGCCGGTCCTGCTGATAGATGACGTCATGACCACCGGCGCCACGCTGGACGCCTGCGCGCGGGCCTTGAAAGAGGGGGGCAGCGGCCCCGTTTACGCCCTCACCTTCGCGCGGGAGGACTAGGGCTGGCCGGCCGTGGCTGGGCCGGTTGACACGCCTTTGGGCGGGTGATATTCTTTGCAGTTGGCGTCCGGGTTCTCAACCCCAATACGCCCGCCCGCCTGCGGTGGGCCGGAGTTGCGGTCGGAAGGCTTAGCCGAAGGCACCGGCGCCCCATCCGCCGGGAGCGGAAGCGCCGCCTGGAGGCGGCGGATCTCCCAGCGTGGGGCCGCCGCCGGGTAGATTCGGTCGAAAGTACTTTCGGCTTTTTGTTTGCCAGCCAGCGGGTGATAACCGGTCTTAGGGCAAGGGAAGAGGTAGAAGGCAAGTGCCGACGATAAACCAACTGATACGGCGAGGACGGAAGCCCGTCGTCAAGAAGACGAAGGCTCCCGCCCTGCGTTTCCGCTTCAACACCCTGAAGAACCGGCTCATCCGCGGCGAGGGCAGCCCGCAGAAGCGAGGCGTATGCACCAACGTGCGCACCCAGACGCCGAAGAAGCCGAACTCGGCCCTGCGCAAGGTGGCCAGGGTCCGGCTGACCAACGGCATCGAGGTGACGGCCTACATCCCTGGCGAGGGGCACACCCTTCAGGAGCACTCTGTGGTCCTCATCCGGGGTGGCCGTGTCCGGGATCTGCCCGGCGTCCGCTACCACATCATCCGGGGGGCGCTGGACGCGACGGGGGTGCAGGGCCGCCAGCAACAGCGCAGCAAGTACGGGACGCGGAAGAGCGAAGGCCCCCGCTAGTCCCTGGAGGATTTTGTGCCGCGACGCGGAAAGGTAATACGTCATCGAACGCCGCCTGACCCCAGGTACAATAGTGTCTGGGTGCAGACGATGATCAATAAGGTGATGCGAAACGGCAAGAAAAGCACGGCCGAAAGGATCGTCTACGGGGCGTTGGACCAGGTGGCCCAGCGCACCAAAGAGGACCCGCGGCAGGTGTTCGAGCAGGCCATACGGAACGCCATGCCTGTGCTGGAGGTCCGGCCCCGGCGGGTGGGCGGCGCCACCTACCAGATACCGCTGGAAGTGCGCCCCGCCAGGCAGGTTTCCCTGGCCATGCGTTGGATCCTGGGTGCGGCCCGCAGCCGCGCCGGCCGGCCCATGTCAGAGCGCCTGGCGGCCGAGATCATCGATGCCTACCGCGAGCAGGGCGCGGCCATTAAGAAACGCGACGATACACACAAGATGGCCGAGGCTAACAAGGCCTTCGTCCACTACAGGTGGTAGGAGGAACCTAGTCCCGGCCATGGTGCCCTAGAGCAAAGCCCTGGGAATGAGAAGTGAGCAGCATGAGTAGTTCCGTGCCCATCGAGAAGGTGCGCAACATCGGCATCATCGCGCACATCGATGCCGGCAAGACCACCGTCACCGAACGGATCCTCTACTACACGGGGATCACCTACAAGATCGGCGAGGTGGACGCCGGAACTGCCGTCATGGACTGGATGGCCCAGGAGCGGGAGCGGGGCATCACCATCGTCGCCGCCGCTACCACGACGTCCTGGCGGGACCACAACATCAACATCGTAGACACCCCCGGCCACGTAGACTTCACCGTGGAAGTAGAACGCAGCCTCCGTGTCCTTGACGGAGGCGTCGTTGTTTTCGATGCCGTGGCGGGCGTGCAGAGCCAGTCGGAAACCGTCTGGCGGCAGGCTGACCGTTACCACGTGCCGCGCATCGGTTTCATCAATAAGATGGACCGGGTGGGCGCCGACTTCTGGAAGGCCGTGGCCATGATCCGCGAGCGGCTGAACGCGCGGCCCCTGCCTGTCCAGATGCCCATCGGCCAGGAAGACGGCTTCCGCGGGGTGATCGACCTGGTGGAGGAGAGGGCGCTGTTCTTTGCCGAGGGAGACGGGCCGCCAGAGCCGGGCCCAATCCCTCCCGAACTGGCGGAAGAGGCGAAGCGCCGCCGCGAGGAGCTCATCGAAGGCGTGGCGGAGGTAGACGACCAGATGCTCATAAGCTACGTCGAGCACCACGACGTCACCCCCGCAGAGCTGCGCAAGGCCATCCGCCGGGCCACAGTGGGCGGCCTCGCTACCCCCATCCTCTGCGGCGCCGCCTTGCGCAACAAGGGGATTCATCCCCTCCTGGACGCGGTGGTTGACTACCTGCCTTCGCCGGCAGAAGTCGCCGCCGTAACGGGCACCGACCCCAAGACCGGCGAGGTCATCAGCCGGAAGCCCAGCGAGGAAGAGCCCTTCTGCGCCCTGGCCTTCAAGGTCGTGGCCGACCAGTACGTAGGGCGGCTCGTCTACTTCCGCGTATACTCTGGCGTCGCAAGGCAAGGGGCCATGCTCTACAACCCCACCCGCGGCCAGCGGGAGCGGCTGGGGCGCATCCTGAAGATGCATGCCAACCGCCGCGAAGACATCGATTCCGTGAGCGCCGGCCAGATCGCGGCCACCGTGGGCTTGAAGAACACCTTCACGGGCGACACTCTTTGCGATGAGGCCCACCAGATAGTCCTGGAGGCCATAAAGTTCCCGGAGCCCGTCATCTCCGTGGCCATCGAGCCCAAGACCAAGGACGACCAGGAGCGCATGGGTGACGCCCTGAGCCGCCTGGTGGAAGAGGACCCCACCTTCAAGGTCCGCTATGACCAGGAGACCGGCCAGACCATCATCTCAGGCATGGGCGAACTGCACCTGGAGATCATAGTCGACCGTATGATGCGGGAGTTCGGCGTCCAGGCCCACGTCGGCCGGCCGCAGGTCGCCTACAAAGAGACCATCACAGCCCCGGCCCGGGCTGAGGGCCGTTTCGTCCGCCAGACCGGCGGCCGCGGGCAGTTCGGCGTAGTCTGGCTAGAGGTAGAGCCGCAGACGCGGGGCGCTGGGATCGCTTTCGAGAACAGGATCGTGGGCGGCGCCATACCGCGGGAGTTCGTCCCGGCCGTGGAGCAAGGCGCGCGGGAGGCGCTGGAGACTGGGGTCTTGGCGGGATACCCCGTAGTCGACGTAAAGGTCGCCCTGGTGGATGGCCAGTACCACCCCGTGGACTCCTCGGAGCTCGCCTTCAAGATGGCGGGATCCCTCGGTATCCAGGAAGCCCTCAAGCGCGCCAAGCCAGTCCTACTGGAGCCCGTCATGAAGGTGGAGGTGGCCACCCCAGACCAGTTCTTCGGCGATGTCCTGGGCGATATCAGCTCGCGCCGCGGTCACGTAACAGACGTGGATCACCGGGGCCACCTGCGGGTGATCACCGCCCATGTCCCCTTGGCCGAGATGTTTGGTTACGCCACGGCGCTGCGTTCCGTAACGCAAGGCCGCGCCAACTACACGATGGAGTTCGACCACTACCAGGAGCTCCCGGCGAGCCTGGCCGAGCAGGTCACCGCCGGCAGGATGATGGGAGCAGTCCGGAGATAGACCATGGCCCGCCAGAAGATTCGCATTCGCTTGAAGGCCTTCGACCATCGCATACTGGATCAGTCGGCCGTTCAGATCGTCGAGGCGGCAGAGCGCACCGGCGCTGCGGTGGCGGGCCCCATCCCCCTGCCAACGGAGATCCAGAAGTTCTGCGTCATACGTTCGCCCCATATCGATAAGGACTCCCGGGAGCAGTTCGAGATCCGGACTCACAAACGCCTCATCGATATCCTGGAGCCGACATCGAAGACGGTGGACGCTCTCATGCGGCTCCAGCTCCCGTCGGGAGTGGACATCGAGATCAAGCTATGAGCATCGAGGGAATTCTGGGACGCAAGCTGGGCATGACCCAGGTCTTCGAGGCCGACGGCACGGCTGTGCCGGTCACTGTCATCGACGCCTCGCCCTGCACCGTGGTTCAGGTGAAGACCAAGGAGCGGGACGGGTACGAGGCTGTACAGCTCGGCTTCGGCTCCCGCAAGAGAGTGAACTCGCCGCTTAAGGGGCATATGAAGGACCTGGGCGCCTTCCGGTACCTCCGCGAGGTGCGGGTAGACAACATCGCCGAATGGCAGGTGGGGAAGAAGGTGGGGTGCGAGATCTTCGAGCCAGGGGATCTGGTGGACATCTCGGGCCCGTCCAAGGGGCGCGGCTTCGCTGGCGTCATGAAGCGCCACGGCTTCCGCGGTGGCCCCAAGACCCACGGCCAGTCTGACCGGGCAAGGGCCCCTGGCTCCATCGGCTCAGGGACGGACCCGGGGCGCGTCATCAAGGGCTTGAAGATGGCCGGCCATATGGGCACCAGCCAGGTCACCGTGAAGAATCTGAAGGTCGTGCGCTCCGACCCTGAGAGGGGAATCCTCATGGTGCGGGGCGCCGTGCCGGGCAACGAGGGTGTGCTCCTGAAGGTGCGGCGCTCGCCCCGGGGGAAGGCCAGGCGATGAAGCTGCCGGTCCTGAATGCCGAGGGCAAGGAGCTGCGGACGCTGGAGGTGGACGACAGCGTCTTCGGCATCACGCCCAATGTGCCGGTGCTGCACCAGGCCTACGTTGCCCAGCGCAACAATCAGCGCTGGGGCACGGCGCAGACCAAGACCCGGGGCGAGGTGGCCGGAAGCACCCGCAAGATCCGCATGCAGAAGTACACGGGCCGGGCCCGCCAGGGCAGCATCAGGGCGCCCCACCACGTGGGCGGGGGCATCGTCTTCGGTCCCAAGCCCCGGGACTACAGCCAGTCCCTGCCCAAGAAGATGCGCCGGCTGGCCATCCGCTCCGCCCTTTCAGGCAAGCTGGCCGATGGCCAACTGGTGGTCATCGACCGGCTAGCCTTCGAGAGGCCTAAGACGAAAGAGATCCTGCGAATCTTGCATAACGTTGGCATGCGCCGTTCGGCCCTCATCGTCACGGCGGCGCCGGACAGGACCGTCTTGGCCAGCGCCCGGAACCTCGAGAAGACGAAGGTCCTGCCAGCTGCCTACCTCAACGTGGTGGACATGATGGACCACGCCGGAGTCCTGATGACGGAGGAAGCGGTGCGAGTTGCCGAGCGCCTGTGGGGCCGGAAGCCTGCCCCCGAGGCTCCGGCGCCCGAGGAGCCCAAGCCTGCCGCCAGGACGCGGGCCCGGGCCAAGCCTGCACAGACCCCCGCGGCCGAGGCCGAGCCGGTTGCGGCGGCAGCTGCCGGGCCCGAAGCCGGGGAGGCGCAGAAGGCGGCGCCCTCCCGCAGGCGTAAGCAGGAAGAGGCTCCCGGAGAAACGGGCGGCCCGGAGCCCAAGGCCCGCCGGCGAACGAGAAAGGCCAGCGAGGGGGAGGCCTAGGCCATGCCCAAGGAGCTGCACCCGCTAGACGTCCTGGTCAGGCCTCTCATTACCGAGAAGGCCACTCGCCTGGGGGGCGAGAACAAGTACGCCTTCGAGGTCCAGCGGCATGCCAACAAGGCCCTGGTCAAACAGGCTGTCGAGAAAGGCTTTGACGTCAAGGTCGCCGCCGTAAACATCATCAACGTAAGGGGAAAGCCCCGCCGGGTCCGGGGGAACAGGATCAAGCATACACCGGACTGGAAGAAGGCCGTGGTCACGCTGGCCGAGGGCTACAAGCTGGAGCTGTTCGAGGGCATCTAATGGCTATCAAGCAGTACAAACCAACGTCGCCCGGCCGGCGGGGAGCCACCGGGTACAGCTTCGAGGAGATCACTCGCTCCAAGCCGGAGAAGTCCCTCGTCGTCTCCAAAAAGAGCACTGGCGGGCGGAACAACCAAGGGCGCATCACCGTTCGCTTCCGCGGCGGTGGCGCCAAGCGGCGGCTGCGGATCATCGATTTCAAACGTGACAAGATCGGCGTACCAGGCAAAGTCGTCTCCATCGAATACGACCCCAACCGGACGGCGCGCATCGCCTTGGTCCAGTACGTTGACGGGGAGAAGAGGTATATCCTGTGGCCTCTGGGCCTCAGGGTGGGCGATATCGTCATGTCAGGCCCGGAGGCGGAGATCAAGCCCGGCAACGCCTTGCCGCTGCGCAACATACCATCGGGAACCATGATCCACAACCTGGAGCTGCACCTGGGCAAGGGTGGCCAGTTGGTCCGGGGCGCCGGAGCGGCGGCCCAGCTCCTGGCCCGGGAAGAGGACTATGCCCTGGTGCGCCTGCCCTCGGGCGAGGTGCGCCGCATCTGGGCGGACTGCATGGCCACTATAGGGCAGCTTGGCAACGTGGAGCACAGCCAGGTGAAGCTCGGCCGCGCGGGCCGGAGCCGGCTCAAGGGCCGGCGGCCCCACGTCCGCGGGACCGTCATGAACCCCAGGGACCATCCCCACGGGGGAGGCGAAGGCAGGGCGCCCATCGGCATGCCCTCGCCCAAGACGCCCTGGGGCAAGCCCACCCTGGGCTACAGGACGCGGCGCCGCAAGGACACCAATAAGTACATCGTGCGCCGCAGGTACGAGGTCTAGCCATGTCGCGATCCACCAAGAAGGGGCCTTTCGCCGACGCCAAGCTTCTAGAGAAGGTCATGCGGGTCCAGCAGTCCGGCCAGAAGACGGTGATCCGGACCTGGTCTCGCCGCTCCACGGTACTGCCCGAGATGGTGGGCCTGACCATCGCAGTGCACGACGGGCGGCGGCACGTGCCCATCTTCATCACGGAAAATATGGTGGGGCACAAGCTGGGGGAGTTCGCCCCCACCCGGACCTTCCGGGGTCACACCAGCCGCTCGGCGCAAGTGAGCCAGGTGAGAAAGAAGTAGCCATGGAAGTCCGGTCTTTCGCTCGCGGGGCGCCGGTGGCGCCGAAGAAGCTGAGCCTCATCCTGGACGAGATCCGTGGCAAGCGGGTGGACGAGGCCATGGCGCTCCTCCGTTTCATGCGGACGCCCCACGCCAGGCTGGTGGCCAAGGCCGTGCGCTCTGCGGCGGCCAACGCCGAAAACAACTACAGCATGGATCCCCGGCGGCTGCGGGTGACCCAGGCTTTCGCTGGCGATGGCATGAGCTTCCGCCGCATGATGCCCCGGGCCCGCGGCCGGGCGGACGTTATCCGCCGGCGGCGCAGCAACATCACTATCGTAGTGGAAGAGGCGCAGTAGCATGGGCCAGAAAGTACATCCTCACGGCTTCCGGCTGGGCTATATCTACGACTGGAACAGCAAGTGGTACGCCGAGAGGAACTACACCGAACTCCTGCACGAGGACATCGCGACCCGCCGGACCATCGCGAATATGCTGCCCGATGCTGGCATCTCCCGAATCGAGATCGAGCGTAACTCCAACCAGGTCACGGTGACGGTGCACACGGCCCGGCCGGGCATCGTCATCGGCCGCGGCGGCCAGCGGGTGGACGAACTGCGGAACGCTCTGGAACAGATCACCGGCAAACGGGTGCGCGTCAATATCGTCGAGGTGCGCCTGCCGGAGCTGGAGGCGCCGCTGGTGGCCAAGGCAGTGGCCGAGCAGATAGAGCGCCGGGTGTCCCACCGCCGGGCCATCAAGCAGGCGGCCCTGAGGGCGATGCAGCGGGGCGCCCATGGCGTGCGCATCAAGGTCAGCGGCCGCTTGGGCGGGGCTGACATGTCGCGCAAGGACCAGGAGCGGCAAGGGCGGGTGCCCCTGCATACCCTCAAGGCAGATGTAGACTACGGGACGGCCGAAGCCCGCACGACTTTGGGTCGCATAGGGGTCAAGGTCTGGATATACAAGGGCGACCGGATCTCGGAGAGAGAGGAGCGGGCGCGAGCGGCAGCCGCGGCGGCAGAGGCCGAGGCGGCAGAAGCGGCTACGTTGGCCGCCGCTGCCCCGCCACCAGCCCGCGATGAGGCAGTGGCTGATCCGGGGCCCGCGCTGGAAATTGTGGACGAGGCAGAGGATGCTACAACCTAAACGCACCAAGTTCCGCAAGATGCAGAGGGGCCGGATGCGTGGGCAGGCCAGCAGCGGCAACACGGTGGCCTTCGGGGACTACGGCCTCCAGGCGCTGGGCCCGTGCTGGATGACCGCCCGCCAGATCGAGGCTGGGCGCCGCGCCATAACGCGCTACGTCCGCCGCGGCGGCAAGCTGTGGATCCGCGTCTTCCCAGATAAGCCCTACACCAAGAAGCCCCTCGAGGTGCGCCAGGGCAGCGGCAAAGGCCCCGTCGAAGCTTGGGTGGCTGTCGTGCGCCCGGGCCGCATAATCTACGAGATCGCCGGTGTGCGCGAAGACGTTGCCCGGGAGGCGATGCGCCTGGCCGCCCATAAGCTGCCAGTGCCCACCCGCTTCGTGGCCCGGACGGAGATGTAGCTATGCCCAAGAAGCCGAAGACCAAGACCGCCGAGATACGGAAGCTATCTGACGAGGCTCTGGCCAAAGAGCTGAATGAGGCCTATCGCCGCCTCTTCTCCATGCGTCTGCAAAAGGCCACCTTGCAGCTTACCAACCACCGGGAGCTGCCCCGGGCCAGAAGGCAGATCGCGCGGCTAAAGACCATCCAGCGCCAGCGTCAGCTCTTGAAGTCGCTGGGGAAGGGAGCGGCCTTGTGACGGCCCAAGGAGGCAAGTACGGCGGCCGCAAGGTGCGGGAAGGCACAGTGGTCAGCGACAAGATGCAGAAGACGGTGGTGGTGGCCGTTGAATCCCACTTCCGGCACCCCCTTTACAAGAAGAGCGTGCGCCGCGTCAGGCGCTTCATGGCCCACGATGAGGCGGAGGAGTCGCACCTGGGCGACCGCGTGCGCATCGTGGAGTCGCGCCCCATCTCGCGGCGCAAGCGCTGGCGGGTGGTGGAGGTCCTGGCGAAGGCCGAGTTGCCCGAGGTGGCGGCCGAGTCCATCGACCTGGAGCTCCTAGGGGAAGCCAAGCCGGAGGAGGCGCCCGCGCCGATGCCGGAGCCGGCCGCCGTCCCGCCGGAGCCTGCGCCCGCCCCAGCGGATGACCCCGGAGTGGAGGCCACCGCCGAGACTGTGGCGCCGGCGGCGCTAGCGTCCCAAGAGGCGCCACCCGTAGAGGCGCCTGCCCAGGGCGGCGAGAACGCCCCTGAGGCGGAGACCACATCGGCGGTCGCCGAGCCGGGCGCGGATGTGGCCGCGCCAGCGGGCGGGGACGCTGAGGCTCAGGAGGGCAAAGAGTGATCCAGCAGTACTCGCGGTTGAAGGTGGCCGACAACACCGGCGCCAGGCAGCTCATGTGCATCCAGGTCATGGGCGGCTCGCGGCGGAGGTATGGCACCGTGGGCGATGTCATCGTGGCCTCGGTCAAGCAGGCGGCGCCCGCTGGCTCAGTGAAGAAGGGCGACGTCGTGCGGGCGGTGGTGGTGCGGGCTGCCCAGCCCTACCGGCGGAGCGACGGCTCCTACATCCGCTTCGACGAGAACGCGGCCGTGATCCTATCGGACGCCTTCAACCCTAAGGGCACCCGCATCTTCGGCCCGGTGGCTCGTGAGCTCCGGGAGCGCAACTTCATGAAGATCGTATCCTTGGCGCCGGAAGTGGTTTGACGATGAACAAGGTGCGGCGAGAGGACAACGTCATAGTCTTGAAGGGTAAGGACCGTGGTCGCACCGGGGTGGTCCGCAAGGTCATACCCCCGGGAAAACGGACTGGCCCCTTCGGCAGGCCCGAGCACGGCAAGGTCATCGTGGCCGGTGTCAACGTGGTCAAGAGGCACATGAAGCCCCGGGGGCCCCAGAAGCCGGGGGGCATCATCGAGCGCGAGGCCCCCATCTCCTGGGCCAACATCGCGGTCCTCTGCGCCTCCTGCAACAAGCCCGCGCGGGTGGGATTCCGCGTGCTGCCCGCCGGCAACAAGGTCCGCTACTGTAAGCGCTGCGATGCTAACCTGGATTAGGGTGAAGACCGATGGCCCCACGGCTTAAGGAACGCTATAAGAACGAGGTCCTCCCGGCCCTCATGAAGGAGTTCGGATACCGGAACGTGATGCAAGCGCCCCGGCTGGAGAAGGTCACGGTCAACGTGGGCCTGGGTGAGGCCGTGCAGAACGCCAAGGCGCTGGAGGCGGCCTCCCAGGATGTGAGCGTCATCACCGGGCAGCACCCGGTGATAACCCGGGCCAAGAAGTCCATCTCCAACTTCAAGCTGCGGGCTGGCATGCCCATCGGACTCATGGTCACCCTGCGGGGCGACCGCATGTGGGAGTTCCTGGACCGCACCATCAACGCGGCCCTGCCCAGGATCCGCGACTTCCAGGGCGTATCGCCAAACTCCTTCGATGGCCGGGGAAACTACAGCCTGGGCATCCGGGAACAGGTGATCTACCCGGAGATCGAGTACGACAAGATAGACAAGATCCGCGGCCTTCAGGTAACTATCTGCACAACGGCCCGGACCGATGAAGAGGGCAAGCGGCTCTTGGAGCTGCTGGGCATGCCCTTCGCCAGGCGTGGTTAGCGAGGGATAACGGCTATGACCCGGAAGGCACTGTACGAAAAGACGTTCCACAAGGAGCCCAAGTTCCCGGTGCGGCGCCGCAACCGCTGCCGGCTCTGCGGCCGCCCGCGGGCCTACATCCGCAAGTTTGGGCTCTGCCGTATCTGTTTCCGGCAGTTGGCCCTGGAAGGGCACCTGCCGGGCGTGAAGAAGTCTAGCTGGTAGATCGATATGGTTACCGACCCCATCGCCGACATGCTCACCAGGATCCGGAACGCCCTCATGGCCCGGCATGACTACGCCGACGTACCAGCCTCCAAGCTCAAGGAGGCCATCGTCCAGGTGCTGAAGCGGGAGGGCTACATAGGTGGCTACGAGGTGCGCAGCGAGGGCAGCCACAAGACCATCCGCGTCCACCTGGCCTATGCCGAGAACAGGGAGCCGGCCATCATGGGCATCGAGCGGGTCAGCAAGCCGGGGCTGCGAGTGTACGCCGGCCGCGGCGAGATCCCGCGGGTTTACGGCGGCCTGGGCATCGCCATCCTCTCCACGCCCCAGGGTGTCATGACGGGCAAGGAGGCGAGGCGGCGCGGCGTGGGCGGCGAAGTGTTGTGTTACGTGTGGTGATGGCAGATGTCGCGTATAGGTAAGAAGCCGGTCCCCGTGCCCAAGGGCGTCACGGTCGACATCCAGGGCAATAGGATCACGGTCAAGGGCCCGAAGGGAGAGTTGAGCCGGGAGCTCGACCCCGAGATGCGCATCGAACAGCGCGATGGCGAGATCCTAGTCTCGCGCCCCAGCGACCAGCCGCGGCACCGGGCCATGCACGGTTTGACCCGGACGCTGGTGGACAACATGGTGCGGGGGGTGAGCGAGGGCTTCAGCAAGACGCTGGAGATGCAAGGGGTGGGTTACCGGGCGCAGATGCAGGGGAAGGACCTGGTGCTGGCCATCGGATTCTCGCACCCTGTGCATGTCCCGCCGCCGCCCAACATCCAGTTCGAGGTGGAGGGCACGTCGCGGATCATTGTCAAAGGTGTAGACAAGGAGCAGGTGGGCCAGGTGGCGGCCGACGTGCGCAAGATCCGGCCTCCGGAGCCCTACAAGGGCAAAGGCATCCGCTATGTCGGCGAGTACGTTCGCCGCAAGGCGGGCAAGGCGGGCAAGGCCACCCACTAGGACGGCGAAGAATGAAGAAGACGAAAACGCCAAGGGCAGCGAGGTTGAGGCGGCACGCCAGGGTGCGACAGCGCATCACGGGCACCCCGGAGAGGCCGCGGCTGGCCGTATTTCGCAGCCTGACCCATATCTACGCCCAGATCATCGACGATACCGCCGGGCGCACCCTCGTTTCCGCCGCCGATGTCGAGGCGGGGGTGAGGAAGGCCACAGACAAGAAAACCAAGACCCAGGTGGCCGAGCTGGTGGGCGCCGCCATCGCCAAGAAGGCCAAGGAGAAGGGGATCACGCAGGTGGTCTTCGACAGGGGCGGCTTCCGGTATCATGGACGGGTCAAGGCCCTGGCGGAAGCTGCCCGCAAGGGCGGGCTCAACTTCTGAGGGCCATGGAACAGAGGTAAGTATGTCGAACCCACGCAGGTACATCGCTAAGAGGGAGCGGATCGAGGTCGCGGACATAGAGCTCGGCGAGAAGGTGGTCTACATCAACCGCGTGGCCAAGGTGATGAAGGGCGGCCGGCGGTTCCACTTCACGGCTATCGTCGTGGTAGGAGACATGGCCGGCCACGTGGGGGCTGCCATGGGCAAGGCCACCGAGGTGCCAGAGGCCATTCGCAAGGCGGGGACCATCGCCCGCAAGCACCTCATCAGGGTGCCCTTGCGGGGGACCACGATCCCTCACCCCCTTCTGGTGCGCTTCGGCGCGGCCAAGGTGCTGATCAAGCCCGCCCCGCCGGGCACGGGGCTTATCGCCGGCGGTGGCGTCCGGGCTGTGCTGGAGATGGCTGGGGTGAAGGATGCGGTGGCCAAATCGTTGGGCTCCAACAATCCGGCTAACACCGTGAAGGCCACGGCCCTGGCCCTCTCCAAGCTGCGCTCGCCGGATGAGGTCCTAAGGCGGCGGAAGGCGTTGTCAGCGGAGGCGTCCCTTGGCGGCTAAGCTACGGATCACTTGGAAGAAGAGCGCCATCGGCTACAAGGAGGACCAGAAGCGCACCATCGAGGCGCTGGGTCTGCGGCGCCTGGGGCAGACCGTCGAACATGGAGACAGCCGGGCGCTGCGTGGTATGATCACAAAAGTACGTCACCTGGTGGAGGTGACGGAGGTTGCCGAAGAGTAATGCAAGCCCATCAGCTAAAGCCAGCCGCCGGGGCCAAGCGCGCCCGTAAACGGGTCGGCCGCGGCAACGCCAGCGGTCACGGTACGTACTCCGGCCGGGGTCTCAAGGGGCAGAAGGCCCGCAGCGGCCGCAAGCCGCGGCGTTTCTTCGAGGGGGGCCAGACCCGCCTCTTCAAGAAGCTGCCCCACAGGCGCGGTTTTACCAACCCCTTCCGGGTCGAGTACACCCCTGTCAACGTGTCCGATCTCGAGCGCTTCGAGGCGGGGACAGAGGTCACCCCGGAGTTGTTGAAAGAGAAGGGCGTCGTGCGGACCCTGCGCAAGCCTGTGAAGGTCTTGGCCCGCGGCCAGTTGAGCAAGGCCCTGACTGTACGCGCCCATAAGTTCTCCCTCACCGCCAAGGAGAAGATCGAGGCGGCAGGAGGGACTGCCCTGGAGATCGGCGATGGCGACGGCAGCTAGGGGGCAGAAGGCGGCCCAGCGGCCGCAGCTTATCCAGGCGTTCATCACCTCCCTCAGCCAGCCCGACATCAGGGAGAAGCTGCTGTTCACCTTCGCCATGCTGGTGGTGTTCCGGTTCACGGCCAACTTGCCGGTGCCCGGCGTCAACCCCTTGGCCTTGGACCGGCTATTCAGGGACAGCACCGTCCTGGGCTTCATGAACATCTTCAGCGGCGGCGCCCTTCAGAACATGAGCGTGGCGGCGATGGGGGTATACCCCTACATCACATCTTCTATCGTCATGCAGCTCATGGTGCCGCTGGTGCCCACCCTCCAGGCCCTCACCAAGGAGGGAGAGCAGGGGCGCAAGCAGATCAACATCTATACCCACTGGATGACCATCCCCATGGCCTTCGTCCAGGGCTACGGACAGTTGATTATCGTGCAGAGCCAGGGGGGCATAACTGGTATCGACTTCACCAGCGGCAACGCCCTGCCCACGCTGGCGGCCGTGACCACCATGACAGGCGGCACCATGTTCCTGGTCTGGATCGGCGAGCTCATCAGCGAGAAGGGCATCGGCAACGGCATATCGATCCTTATCTTCGGGGGCATCATCTCCGGCCTGCCCCAGTTCGTCGCCGGCCGGCTCTACACCGGAACGGGCGAGGGGGTTACGAATACCGTCCTGTTGGGGGCGGGCGTCATCCTCTTGGTGGCCTACATCGTCCTCTTTCAAGAGGCCCAGCGGAAGATCCCTGTGCAGTACTCTCGCAGCGTCTTCCGCTCGGGGCGCATGTACCGGCAGAGCGGCCAGACGCACATACCTTTGAAGGTCAACTCTACGGGGATGATTCCTCTTATCTTCGCCTTCTCCATCATCATCTTCCCGGCCTATGTGGGCAACGTCCTGGCCACCTCTGGCAGCAGCACGGTGGCCAGCATAGGAGACTTCCTCCAGGGGACCTTCAGCCCAGGCAGCTTTGGGTACTGGGTCTTCGTCTTCTTTACCGTCATCATATTCACCTTCTTCTACACCATGGTGGTGTTTCAGCAACAAAACCTGGCTGAGAACCTCCAGCGGCAGGGCGGGTTCATACCGGGCATCAGGCCGGGCAGGCCCACCCAGGAGTACATCAACCGGGTGCTGATGCGCATCACCTGGGCCGGCGCCCTCTTCCTGGGCACCGTGGCCATCGCCCCCTTCTTCTTCTCGGAGCTGCTGGGCACCACGATTTCCGGAGGACGGGGGCGGGCTGTGGCCTTCGGCATCACCACCAGCGGCCTTATTATCGTAGTGGGAGTGGTGCTGGACACGATGCGGCAGATAGAGGCCCAGCTCCTTATGCGGCAGTACGAAGGCTTCATACGTTAAGGCACCGGGAGACCTCGACGCGTTGTATGTGATCCTCTTGGGGCTGCCAGGCGCCGGAAAGGGCACCCAGGCCGCCCGGCTGGCCAAGTCCACGGGCCTGGCCCACATCACCACCGGCGAGATCTTCCGGGAGAACATTCGCAACGGGACCGAACTGGGCAAGAAGGCGCAGCCCTTCGTGGAGAAGGGGCTTCTGGTGCCCGATGAGATCACCATCGGCATGCTCCTCGACCGTATCGGGCAGCCTGACTGCGCCAAGGGGTTCATGCTGGACGGCTTCCCTCGCAATATGGCCCAGGCCTTGGCTCTGGACAAGGCGCTCGGGGAGGCCGGCCGGGAGATCGACCGGGCCATCTACATCAGGGTGGGCGTCGATGAGTTGGCGCGGCGTCTGGGCGGCCGTTGGACCTGCCGCCAGTGCGGCGCCGTCTACCACGAGACCAATCAGCCGCCCAAGAAGGCCGGGGTCTGCGATGCCTGCGGCAGCGAGCTCTACCAAAGGGAAGACGACAAGCCTGAGGTAGTACGCCGGCGCATCGAGGTGAACCTGGAGAAGCTTGAGCCGCTACTGGCCCACTACCGGGCCCAGGGGAAGCTGGTTGAAGTCGACGGCGAGAGGGATATCGAGGCCATCACGGCCGACATCGAGCCCCTCTTGGAGCCGGCCTAGAAACGGCCCCCGAATGCCTATCGTGGTCAAGTCCCGGGATGAGATCGCCATCATGAGGCAAGCAGGGCGGGTGGTGGCGGAGGTGCTGCAACTGCTGGTGGAACGGCTGCGCCCAGGCATCGTCGAGAAGGAGCTGGACGAGATCGTGCGGAGGGAGTTCGCCCGCCGCGGCGTGGAGCCTACTTTCCTGGGCTACCACGGCTACCCGGCGACGGTCTGCGTCTCCGTAAACGATGAGATCGTCCACGGCATTCCGGGGAACCGGGAGATCCAGGACGGGGATGTGGTCAGCATAGACCTCGGCTGCACCTACAAAGGCTTTGTAGCCGACGCTGCCCTTACGGTGGGCGTCGGCAACGTGTCCCCCGAGGCGCAACGGCTCATCGACGTCACCAGAGAGGCGCTGGCCAGAGGCATCGCCGCCGCCAGGGCGGGCGCCCGAGTCGGTGCCATCGGCCACGCTGTCCAGAGCTACGTCGAGAGCCAGGGGTTCTCCGTAGTGCGGGAGTACGTTGGCCACGGCGTCGGCCGTCAGATGCACGAGGACCCTCAGGTGCCCAACTACGGCAGCCCGGACACGGGGCCCCTTCTGCGGCCTGGCATGGTCATCGCCATCGAGCCCATGGTCAACGCCGGAGACTGGCGGACCAAGCGGGACTCGGACAATTGGACGGTGCGAACGGCGGACGGCAGCCTTTCGGCGCACTTCGAACACACGTTGGCCATAACGGAGGGGGATGCTGAGGTCCTCACTTTGCCGTAGAGTAGCTCGGCGTGTAGAATATAAACTTTGGGTGGTTAGTTCCCCCAGGGAGGTGATAGGCCTAGCCTGCTGATGGCAAAAAAAGAAACGATAGAAGTGGAGGGCACAGTAAAAGAGAATTTACCCAACGCCATGTTTCGTGTAGAATTGGCAAATGGGCACAAAGTACTGGCCCATGCTTCCGGCAAGATCCGGATGCATTTCATTCGAATCCTCCCCGGCGACAAGGTGCTGGTGGAGCTTTCGCCGTACGACCTGAGCCGAGGCAGGATCACCTATCGTTTCCGGTAGGCTGAGCGGGGTAGACATGAAAGTACAAGCATCGGTACGAAGACGTTGCGAGAAGTGCAAGATAGTGAGGCGCGAGGGCGTCGTGAGGGTGATATGCTCCAACCCCCGCCACAAACAGCGGCAGGGGTGACCTAGATGGCGCGTATCGCTGGAGTCGACATCCCCCGCGATAAGAGGGTAGACGTCTCCCTCAGCTACATCTACGGCATCGGCCGGCCCTCGGCGCAGAAGATCTGCGCGGCCGTCAACGTCTCGCCCGAGACCAAGGTGCGTGACCTGACGGACGATGAGGTGTCGCGTCTTAGGGACTACATCGATAAGAACTTTACCGTAGAGGGGGAGCTGCGCAAGCAGGTCCGCCAGGACATTCAGCGGCTCATCGAGATCAACAGCTACCGTGGCATACGGCATCGCCGCGGCCTGCCGGTGCGGGGCCAGCGCACCCGTACCAACGCCCGGACCAAGCGGGGTCCCAGGCGGACCGTGGCCGGCAAGCGCCGCGCTGTGGCGAAGAAGTAGGGGCTGGCGATGGCAGAACGCAGGACGAAGACGCGCAGGCGGGAGAAGAAGAACGTACCCGTGGGGAAGGCCTTCATCACCTCGACCTTCAACAACACCATCATCACTCTGACGGACCCCAACGGCGCTGTGCTCTCCTGGGCATCGGCGGGTACGGTGGGGTTCAAGGGTTCCCGCAAGAGCACGCCCTACGCTGCTGGCCTGGCCGGCGAGACAGCCGCCCGCCGGGCCATGGAGCACGGCCTGCGTCAGGTGGAGGTGCTGGTGAAGGGCCCTGGCGCGGGACGGGAGGCCGCTATCCGGTCCCTTCAGGCCGCCGGGCTCCAGGTGACTAACATACGGGACGTGACGCCCATACCCCACAACGGCTGCCGGCCGCCAAAGCGGCGCCGCGTATAGGAGAACCCATGGCTCGATACACCGGACCTGTCTGCCGCCTGTGCCGCCGCCTCGGCGACAAGCTTTATCTCAAGGGCGAGAAGTGCTACACGCCGAAGTGCGCCTTCGAGCGCAGGCCCTTCCCTCCCGGACAGCGGCAGGCGCGGCGGCGCAAGATCTCGGACCGCGGGTTGCAGCTGCGGGAAAAGCAGAGGGCGCGCGCCGTCTACGGCATCCTGGAGACCCAGTTCCGCCGCTACTACGAGGACGCGGTGCGGCGCGCCGGCGTCACGGGCGAGAACCTCTTGCGCACCCTGGAGCTGCGCCTGGACAACACCGTCTACCGCCTAGGCTTCGCCGACTCTCGGGCCCAAGCCCGCCAGTTGGTCCTGCACGGCCATATCACTGTGAACGGGCGGAAGTCCGCCATCCCGTCCCACGTGCTGAAGGTCGGCGATGTCGTGGGCCTGACGGGCCGCGCCGAGCGCAGCGAGTACTTCAAGACCGTGCGAGAGAACATCGCTAGCAAGAGCGTCCCTTCCTGGCTGAGCCTGGACCTTACTCAGATGAAGGGCACCGTCCTCCAACTGCCGGAGGTGGAGGAAGTCGGCGCCAAGTTCAGCCCAGCCACGATCGTGGAATACTACTCGCGATAGACTCGCGAAGAGGGTAGATGATGTTAGAGCCTCAGCTTTACCGGGGAGGTGGGTCAGCCGTGACCCAGCCGATAGCGCCAGGTGGCCTAGCGGGGCCATCTGATCAGCCTGTCATAGAGGTGGAGGAGCAGCGGGAAGACTACGCCCGGATAGTGGCCTCCCCCCTCTTGCCGGGGTTCGGCATCACTTTGGGCAACGCCCTGCGGCGGGTGCTCCTGAGCTCGTTGCCCGGGGCTGCCGTGACGTCCGTACGCATCGATGGCGTGCTGCACGAGTTCTCCACCATTCCCCACGTCAAGGAGGACACCATCGAGTTCCTCCTCAACGTGAAGGAGCTGCGGCTGCGACCCCTCTCCAACCGGCCGGGGACCCTCATCCTCGACGTCTCTGGGCGCGACGGCCCCGTTACCGCCGCGGACATCCAGGTGCCGGAACACTACGAGATCGTCAACCCAGACCTCTATCTGGCCACGGTGGACTCGCCGGAGGCGCGGCTGTACGTCGAGTTCAACGTGGAGATCGGCCGGGGTTACGTCCCCGCTGGGCAGACCGACAGCGGCACTGTGGGGGTCATACCGGTAGATGCTATCTTCTCGCCGGTGCGCAAGGTCAACTATAACGTGGAACACACCCGTGTCGGCCAGGCGACCAACTACGACCGGCTGACGCTGGAGATATGGACCGACGGCACCATCAGCGGCGTCGAGGCTGTGAGCAAGAGCGCTGAGATCCTGGCCGAGCAGTTCAAGATCTTCTCTCAGATGGGCCGTCCGGCGGTGCCGGTCATGGGCAAGGGCATCGGCGCCGGGGTCCAGCTATCGCCGGAGCAGTATAACATGCCCATCGAGGATCTCCAGCTCTCCATGCGGGCCTACAACTGCCTGCGGCGCAGCGGCCTCATGACGGTGGGCCAGGTGCTGGAGAAGAGCGAGGAGGAGCTGCTGGCCCTGCGCAACTTCGGGCGCAAGTCCTATGACGAGCTGCGGGACCGGCTGGACGAGATGGGCCTCTTGCCCAAAGAGCGGGGCGAGGAGGTGCTGCCAGAGGCGCCGCCTCTGGGGGATGAGGAGGTCCCGCCGGTGCTGCGGCCGCAACCAGAGCCGGCGGCTGAACAGCAGCCGGAGGCGCAGGAGCCCGGCCCAGCAGCAGCGGAGGCCGCGCCGCCCAAGGCCCCTAAAGCGAAGGGCAAGGCCAAGGCCGCTGCCGCCCCCGCCAGCGAGGAAGAGGAGATCCCAGAGTGGAAACGGGCCCTCTTGGCCCTTACCTCCGAGTCTGAGCAGGAGGGATCGTAGGAGTGGCGCACCGCATAGACGGCAGGAAGCTGGGAAGGCCCACCGATCATCGCTTGGCCCTGTTCCGGAACCTGGTGACGGACCTTCTGAAATACGAGAAGATAATCACTACCGAGGCGAAGGCCAAGGAAGTGAAGGGCATGGCCGACAAGATAATCACCCTGGGCAAGCGGGGAGACCTCCACGCCCGGCGCCAGGCGATGCGGTTCGTCTACGACAAGAAGGTGGTGGAGAAGGTCTTCGATGAGCTAGCGCCCCGCTACGCGGACCGCCCCGGCGGATACAGCCGGCTCATAAAGATCGGCCCGCGCCTGGGCGATGGGGCGGCCATGGCGCAGCTTCAACTGGTGGAGGAGGAAGAGTAGGCCCCGGCCCGGGGATTCACAGCGGATGAGACCGGACGCTCCCGCGCGCCGGATCGCGCTTCTCGTCGAGTACGAGGGCACGGCGTACGGAGGGTCCCAGTACCAGAAGAACGCACCTACGGTGCAGGGCGCGCTGGAGCGGGCCCTCAGCAGATTAACAGGCGAACCTATCAGGGTGGCCCTCGCGGGGCGTACCGACGCAGGGGTCCACGCCCGAGGCCAGGTGGCATCGTTTGTAACCACCTCGCGACGATCGCTGGAGGTGGTGGTTCGGGCGGTCAACGCCCACCTGCCGGCAGACATCGCCGTGCGCCGCGCCGCGGAGGTGCCGCGGGATTTCGACCCGCGGCGGCAGGCCCTCAGCCGATGGTACCGGTATAGCCTCCAGGCCGGCGGGGAGCGCCCCGCCCTCTGGCGCCGCTTCCTCTGGCACGTGCCGGTTACGCTGGATCTGGAGGCGATGTCCCTGGCGGCACAGGCCTTGGTCGGGCGGCACGACTTCGCTGCCTTCACCGCCCCCTCGGAGGCGCGGCGGCGCAGCACCCAGCGCCTGGTCACGCGAGCGGCCCTCCACTGGCGCGGGAGGCAGGTGTCCTTCGACATCGAGGCCAACGCTTTCCTCCCGCATATGGTGCGTCGCATAATGGGCACGCTGGTGGAGGTCGGCCGGGGCAGGCGCAGCGTCGAGGAGTTCCAGACGCTCGTCGCAGACCCGCGGCCTGGGGAGGCGGCGGCAACGGCTCCGGCGCGAGGGCTCTGCCTGATGAAGGTCCGCTACGAGAGTGGGTTGTTCGATGAAGAAACAGATGAAGACATACAGCCTTAAGGCGGGCGAGATCCGCAAGGCCTGGCATGTGGTAGACGCCGAAGGCCTCACCCTGGGCCGGCTGGCCTCCAGGGTGGCTACCCTGCTCATGGGCAAGCACAAGCCAGACTACTCGCCCCACCTGGACATGGGGGACTTCGTCGTCGTGGTCAACGCGGCCAAGGTGCGGGTAACTGGCCGGAAGCCCCAGGGTAAGGTCTACTACCGTCATTCCGGGTACATGGGGGGCCTCAAGGAGACCACCCTGGCCGATATGCTCCAGCGGCATCCAGAGAGGGTGGTTGAGTACGCCGTGCGGGGGATGCTGCCCAGGACTCGGCTGGGCAGGGCCATGCTCCGGCATCTAAAGGTTTACGCGGGCCCTGAGCACCCTCACGCGGCCCAGGTCAACGCATCAAAGAAGCGCCAGGCAGGGCCCCTGCCGCAACCGTTGGCGGACCTGACGGGCGCAGGGGCGACGGAGAAGAAGCGATGACACAAGAGACCACCAGCGCGGTGCGGACAGGGCAGTACTACTACGGTACTGGGCGCCGGAAGTCGGCGGTCGCCAGGGTGCGGTTGTATTCGGGCACCGGCGAGATCAAGGTAAACGGCAAGCCGTACATGGAACTCTTCACTCGGCCAGTGCACAGGAACAGAATTCAACTGCCCTTCCAGGTGGCGGGCGTGGCGGGCACCTTCGACGTCGAAGCCAAGGTGGCCGGCGGTGGGATCAGCGCCTGGGCCGACGCCATCACCCACGGCGTCGCCAGGGCCCTGGTGGCCTTCGACTCCAGCCACAAGCCGGCGCTGCGCAAGGCTGGGCTCCTGACCAGGGACCCCAGGGTCAAGGAGCGCAAGAAGCCCGGCCTCAAGCGCGCCCGCAAGGCTCCCCAGTACACCAAGCGCTAACGATCCCCGGGGGCCGGAGCCTCGCGCGGAAAACTTGGCGCCCTACTTCTGCTGGGCCAGCCAGGCCTTCAGCTCGTCGATGACTGTGGTGGGCGTGGGGTCCACCCCGTACAGGAAGGCGAGATAGGCGCTGACGTAGTCCCCGAAATAGATCAGGCTCATCATCTGGGCCAGGGCGCCGCGGCCTTGGGACGCTACCTCGGCGCTGTCTACGCCCGCCTCGGCCAGCAGACGCCGGGTGAAGTCGTATCGCAAGAGTACCCGCGGGTGGATTAGGTCGGCCGAGCGCAGGAAGACCACGGTTATGCTCTTGGCGATGGACTCCGGGAGCCGGTAGCCGATGATGGCGTTGTGATGCAGCTCCGGCAGCTCCTCGTAGAAGCACCAGACCTTGCCCGATTCGTTTAGTTGCGTTTTCCAGCGGTGGGCCACCTCGGCCAGAGGTCCGGCTCCGTAGATCACCGGCAGCCTCTCGTGAAGCCGCTGGGCCAACTGTTTGGCCGGGTTGCTGGCCGTGGGCGCATCCTCACCGATGCGCTGGCGCATGGACTGCATGAGGGACACGGCCTCTGCCACTTCCTCCCCTATCCCTTGCATGAGGCCCAGGCGCGCGCTGATGACAAGCAGAGGCATGAGGCTCCATCCCAGGGCGGACCGGGGCTCACCGGCGTACTGGTAGGTGAAGAGGGGGGTGCCGTTAGCCCGGGCCAAGGCCAGGAGCCGCCCGCCGGTTGTGATCACGAGTTTCTTCGCTTGCGTGGGCAAGGCCTGTTGGAAGGCCGATAGCGTCTCCTCCGTGTTGCCGCTAAAGCTGGAGGCCACCACCAGCGTGCGGCCGTCCACAAAGGGCGGTAAGTCGTACTGGCGGACGTTGAAGACAGGCACCGCAGACTCTCGTTGAAGCAGGACGCGCCAGAGGTCGCCGGCGATGGCGGAGCCGCCCATGCCGAGCACCACTATGCGATGGACATCCCGGTAGTCCGCAGGCAGGTCCAGCGATTGGGCGGCCTCCCAGGCCTCCTGGCACTGCTCCGGGAGGCTGCGGACGGAGTCCATCATGCCGCCCGGGTCGAACACCTTCCAGGCGTTATTGTCATCAAGGATGGAATGTTTCATACCCCCGTTAACTCCTTGAGTGCAGCTAGGACTGGCTGGACGAGGCGCTCCTCGCGGACCTCTGTGTAGAGGCGCATCAGCGGTTCTGTGCCCGAGAGACGGATGAGGGCCCAGCCGCCGTCCTCCAGCAAAAAACGCAGACCATCGGTACGGTCGTAGCCCGTGACCCGCAGGCCGGCGATGCTCCCCGGATGAAGATCCGCCAGCCTGGCGGCGACGCGGGACCGCGCTTCGTCCGTCATGGTGACGTCGATGCGATCGTAGTAGTGCGGCCCGACCTTCTGGAAGAGCTCCGCCAAGAGGCCGGGCAGGTCTTGCCCGCGGCTGGCCATGAGGTCCAATATGTAGAGACCCGAAAGGATCCCGTCGCGCTCCGGCAGGTGTCCGCGGAAGGCGAACCCCCCGGACTCCTCGCCCGCCATGAGCGCATCTACCTCCCGCATCTTGGGCCCCAGGAACTTGAATCCCACGCCGGTCTCGTAGACGGGCACTCCGTATATCTCCCCCAGGCGTTTGACCATACTGGTTGTCGTCACGGATTTCACCAAGGGGCCGCGCTGCCCTCGCACCTCCAAGAGGTAGCTGGCCAGGAGGGCGAAGACCTGTAGCTGGTTCACGAACCGGCCCTGGCCGTCGACGACGCCGATGCGGTCGGCATCGCCGTCGGTGGCCAGGGCAACGCTGGCGCCGTGGTCCCGAACCGCAGCGACGGTGGCCTCCAGGTTGCGGGGGATCGGCTCTGGGTTATGCATTCCCGGGAAGAGGGGGTTCCGCTCCGCCCGTATCTCGATCAGGCTGTTGTTGCCGCCGGATAGAAGCTCCCTCAGATACCCAGCCCCGGCTCCGTGCATCGGGTCGATGACGATCCGCAGGCCGGCGCTACGGAGGCGCTGGAGGTCGACGAGTTCCGCCAGGTGACGCAGGTATTGGGGCCGCGGGTCGAAGGTCTGGACTAGGCCCTCCTTCTTGGCGTTCTCCAGGGGCGTGCGGAGGGCGCCGCCGGCGAAAGCCTGCGGGATGAGGGACTCGATCTTGGCCAAGACCTCCGGCGGCGCGGCGCCGGCGTACTCGGTGCGCACCTTGAAGCCGTTCCACTGGGCGGGATTGTGGCTCGAAGTGATGACGATGGAGCCAGCAGCCCCGTAGGTGAGGATGGCGTAGCCTATGACGGGCGTGGGCGCCGGACGCTCGCACAGGTACACAGGGATGCCGTTGCCGGCCAGGACTTCGGCCACTGCGGCCGCGAAGTCCTCCGAGGCGAAGCGGGTATCGTATCCCACAACCATGCCCCGGGCGGCCGTGCCGGCCTGATGCAGGTACCTTGCGGTGGCCTGGGCACAGGCCCTGACGTTGGCGAAGGTGAAGTCCTCGGCGATTATGGCCCGCCAGCCGTCGGTGCCAAAGCGTATCGGGCTCACATCTGGCATCTTTGTCATACTACGGGATGGCAGCCGGCAGAGTCACGCCTGCCCGGGGCCCCGTGGCTCCCCCTGCGACGCCAGTTCACCCTCGGCTTCGTGCAGGTCCTTGATGCTGTCCACTGGCCGCCAGTAAGCCCGGCTCTTGAAACCGTAGAGCCTGCCTTCGGCGGCCAGCTCCGGGAAGGTTGTGTCCTCGTGGTCACCCTTAGCCGGAAGGCGGCGGAAGAACTCTGGCGAGAGGACGTAGATGCCCGCGTTGATCCAGTACGGCAGCTCCGGCTTCTCGGCAAAGCTTATGATGCGGCCCGCGCGGTCCGTCCGGGCGATGCCATACGGACTGCGTAGCGGAACGAGCATGACCGTCGCAGCGGCCCGCTTGCGACGGTGGTATCGCAGCAGCTCATCGAGCGGCTGGCACGTCAGGATATCGCCGTTGAGGGCGACGACGGGGTCGGCATCCGGCGGCACGAACATCTTGTGCCCCTGGCACAGAGCGCCGCCGCGGCCCAGGGGCGATTCCTCGAAGGAGTAGTGCATCCGCACCCCGAAGGGGGACCCATCCCCGAAGTGGTCGCGAATAACGTGGCCTTTGTAGCCGCAGAGGGCGACGACGTCGGTGACGCCGCCTGCCCGGAGCCACTCGATCTGGCGTTCCATTATGGGGCGGCCGGCCACGGGCACCATGGCTTTGGGCCTGTCGTTGGTTAGCGGACGGAGGCGTTCGCCCTGGCCCCCAGCGATGATCAGGGCGTATAGGGCCATCTGTTTTCTAGGCCCGCTGGGCGTTGAGGTAGGCCTGGGCGGCCCGCCTCAGCTCCTCGGCCTTGTCGGTGTTCTCCCACGGCGCATCGATGTCGTGGCGTCCAAAGTGGCCGTAGGCCGCCGTCGGGCGGTAGATGGGCCGCCGCAGCCGCAGGTCGCGGATGATGCCCTTGGGGCTAAGGTCGAAGTGCTCCCGCACCAGTTGCAGGATGCCGTTGTGGTCGAACTTGTGGGTCCCGAAGGTCTCCACCGACACGCCGATAGGCTGGGGATGGCCGATGGCGTAGGAGAGCTCCACCTCGACACGTGTGGCCAGGCCCGCGGCCACGATGTTCTTGGCCACCCAACGGGCGGCGTAGGAGGCCGAGCGGTCCACCTTGGAGGGATCCTTCCCGGAGTAGGAGCCTCCGCCGTGCCGGCCCACGGCCCCGTACGTGTCGACGATGTTCTTCCGTCCGGAGAGGCCCGAGTCGGCCGCTGGCCCGCCCAAGATGAACGAGCCGCTGCGGTTCACGTGGATGTCGGTCCGGTCGTCCATCCAGGAGCCGAGGACGGGGCGGATGACGTACTCGACCACATCGTCCCAGAGGCGCTTCGGCTCGACTCCAGGGTCGTGCTGGGCAGCGATCACTACGGCATGCACGCGCTTGGGTCTGCCGAACTCGTACTCCACCGTCACCTGCGACTTGCCGTCGGGCCGCAGGTAGGGGAGGACGCCCTCGCGCCGCACCTGGGCCAGGCGCAAACAGAGGTGGTGGGCGAGCTGGATGGGCAGGGGCATGAGTTCCGGCGTTTCGTCGCAGGCGAAGCCCAGCATGATGCCTTGGTCGCCGGCGCCTTCGTCGGCTCCCACCGCCGCCGCGATCTCCCGCGACTGCTCCTTGATGGAGACGATGACGCCGCAGGAGTCGGCGCTGAACCCGTACTCTGGCTTCGTATAACCGATATCGCGGATGACGTCCCGGGCGATGCGGGTGTAGTCCACGTGATGGGAGGTCGAGATCTCGCCCAGGATGATGACGAGGCCGGTGGTGGCGGTCACCTCGCAGGCCACGTGGGCCTCCGGATCGTGGGCTATGATCTCGTCCAGGATGGCGTCGGCGATCTGGTCGCAGAGCTTATCGGGGTGTCCCTCGGTGACGGACTCAGAGGTCATAAGGAGCGAGGGGCTGGACATGAAGGTCATGGTCATGGGGCCGAAGTCCTCCTTTTCTGGTTGTCTGATGCAGTGCAAGCGATGGGGTTATCAACTTTTCTAGCGAGAAGGTTCTGGGCCCGGGCCAAGGGGCGACGAGTCATGTCCCCTCCTCCCAACTAGAGAGGTAGCGCTGCTGCTCCTCGGTCAGCTCATCGATGCTGATGCCCATCGAGGCCAGCTTGAGGCGTGCGACCTCCCTGTCGATCTCGGCCGGCACCGTGTGGACGTCCACAGGCAGCGGCTCCTGACGCCGGGCCAGGTATTCGGCTACGAGGGCTTGGTTGGCGAAGCTCATGTCCATCACGCTGGCAGGGTGCCCTTCGGCCGCGGCCAGATTGATGAGGCGGCCCTCGCCTAGGAGATACAGGCGCCGGCCGTCCATGAGCCGGTACTCGTCTACTTCCTTGCGCACAGAGCGCTTGGACTCGCTCATGGCCTCCAGGGCTTTGATGTTGATTTCGACGTTGAAGTGGCCGCTGTTGGCGAGGATAGCGCCGTCTTTCATGACCTCGAAGTGCTGCCGGTCCAGGGCGTTGATGTCCCCCGTCAAGGTGATGAAGATATCGCCGATGCGGGCGGCCTCTGCCATGCTCATGACCTGGTTGCCGTCCATGCAGGCCTCTAGGGCGCGGACGGGGTCAACCTCCGTCACGATGACCCTGGCTCCAAGCCCCCGGGCGCGCATGGCCACGCCGCGGCCGCACCAGCCGTAGCCGGCCACTACCACGTTCTTCCCGGCCCAGAGGATGTTGGTGGCGCGGGTGATGCCATCGATGGTGCTCTGGCCGGTTCCGTAGCGGTTGTCGAACAGATGCTTGGTCAGCGCCTCGTTGACGGCTACGATAGGGTACTTGAGGGCGCCAGCGCGGGCCATCGCCCGCAACCGGATGACGCCCGTAGTGGTCTCCTCAGTGCCGCCGATGACATCGGGCAGCAGCTCTGTGCGCTCCTTGTGGAGGGTGGCCACCAGGTCGGCCCCGTCGTCCATGGTGATCTGGGGCCGGTGCGCCAGGGCGGCGTGAATATGCCGGTAGTAGGTCGCATCGTCCTCGCCCCGGACCGCGAAGACCGGTATCCCGTGCACTGCCACCAGGGCCGCCGCCACGTCATCTTGCGTGGAGAGCGGGTTGCTGGCACAGAGGGCGATGCTGGCGCCGCCGTCTTTGAGGGCCAGCATGAGGTTGGCGGTCTCGGTGGTGACGTGCAGGCAGGCGCTCAGGCGCAGCCCCTCTAGGGGCCGCTCCTGCGCGAAGTGTTCCCGGATGAGGCGGATGACCGGCATCTCGCGGGCGGCCCACTCGATGCGCTTGACGCCCTCCTGGGCCAGGGCAAGGTCTTTGACATCGTACTCGATCGTCGGTCTGGCCATCAAAGCTCCTTTACGGCTCTCTCTTGCTCCTCTAACTCCTGTTCGATCTGTTCGCGTAGGCGGAGCACCACCTCCCATCCGGGGGTGAAATCGTCGCGCCTGGGCGCAAGCTCCAGGTAGGGCGCTTCCTCTTGCAGGAAGACCCCAAAGATGCGCCGCAGCTCCGGGATGGGGTCTGGGTGATCATCCACCCGTAGGTCGCACCAGGGATACTCTTCCTGGCCCACTACGTAGAGGCCAGCGGACTGCCGGCCGCGGCGGTCCCCGCCGGCCGCCTGCCCGGCCTCCAGCGCCCGTAGGAGGCGCTCCGGGAGGTCTTCGTTCGGGGCTCCCTCGAAGGCCCGGGCCATCTCCTCCACCACCTTCTGCCCGGCGAGGATGTTGCCCAAGCAGACGTATCCGGCGCCGGTCAGGTGCCCTGCCCACGGGATGCAGCGCTCTCCGGTGTAGGCGGCTACCCGGCCATCGCGGTCGACGATGGCGAACTGCCGCAGCTCTCGGCCGCGGTCGGCATCCACGAGGCGTTCCAGCGCGCGCTCGGCTGGCAGGCCCTGGGCCAGCAGCTCCAGGCCGTCGATGCCGAGATAGGGGTTGACGAAGGATTGGCTAGCGATGGCGCCCACTGCGGCCCGGCAGTAGGGCACCAGGCCGCCGGCTGCCAAGGCCTTGCTGGCGGTGGCGACCCCCAGCATCCCTGTGCGAGGGCAGCGGGCCACGATAGAGAAGGTCATCGCCACACCACCTCGCTGCCAGGCTCCCTGCCGCGCCAAGCGGCGGCCAGGCGGCGGGCCAGGCTCAGCACCCCGAAGGGCTCCTTGCGGATAAGAGGAGACTCGTGCAACGAGCACTGGGTCTCGTAGCCAAGGCTGCGGTAGGCGCGGACCGCTGGCTCGTTTCCGGCCTCCACGGTGAGGACGACCAGCGGGCAAGAGCGGAGGAGCTCCTCGGTGACGGCGCTGGTGACCGCCTTGGCGAGGCCGCGACCCCGGTAGCGCGGGTGGGTGAAGACGTTGCCCACCACGGCGACGCCCTCGCTTGCGGAGACGACGTGGGTGCCGGCGATGGAGACGAGGCGGCCGTCCTGCACCGCGCCGAAGTACAGCCCGTCGTCGATGTGCTGCGGCCGGTAGGCGGCCTGCCCGCCCTCCGTGGAGTAAAGGCGGTTGATGGCGGCGATGTCGCGGCCGAAGAGGCGGACCACGGCGCCCGCTGCCGGCTTGAAGGTCTGGGGGGTGACGCTCATCCGGAGCATCTCTTGCCGGCGGGTGAGGAAGAAGTAGGACTCCACCACGCCCCGGTGTTCCAGCCGCAGGGAGCCGAAGGTGAAGCGCGGACCGGGATGGAGGCTAAGGGCGGCATCGAGGGCTGCCGGGTCTCCGATGGCGAAGAGAGCCTGTCCCAGGCCGCCGCGGGAGTGGAGCAAGAGGGCCCGCCCGGAAGGTCCGCTAGCCGCGTACCAATGGCAACGGAGGAACCGGTCGGGCTCTAGCTGGGCGATGGCGTAGGCCGCATAGGGCCGGTCCGCCTCGAGGAAGGGACGCACGAGGGCGGGCGTGCGTAGCTCCCGGACCACGTACTCACCCCGTTCTGCCTGCCGGCTCCTGGACGCCGTTGCCGTCATCCTAAGCTGCGGGTCCTTCCTGGGCCGGCGCGGAGGGCTGGCCGGCGTACTTGGCGATGAGGGGCCACAGGCGCTGCCGCGTGGACCCCGGGACGAGGTGCAGGGGTGTGACCAGGGCGTCCTTCAAGGCGTTGGCGCAGGGGCAGTCCCGCTGCTCCGGCAGGCGGCCCAGGGCTAGGCGGACTGCCTTCCGCGATACCTCCACGTTCTTGAGGAGGTTGGCCACGATCATCTCGGCCGTCACCTCTGCATGGCCGTCGTGCCAGCAGTCGTAGTCGGTGGCGCAGGCCAGTATGGCGTAGCAGATCTCGGCCTCGCGGGCCAGCTTGGCCTCGGGCAGGGCCGTCATGCCGATGACATCAGCGCCCCAGCTCCGGTAGAGGTTAGACTCGGCGCGGGTGGAGAAAGCGGGGCCCTCCATCACCACGTAGGTCCCGGCCCGGTGCACCGTGGCCCCTACCTCCTTGGCGGCCGACGCCAGGACGTTCCGCAGCCGCGGGCAGAAGGGGTCGCCAAAGGAGACATGGGCCACCAGCCCTTGGCCAAAGTAGGTAGACGGCCGGCCCCGCGTGCGGTCGATGAGCTGGTCAGGCACTACCATGTGCAGCGGCTCGATGTCTTCTCGCAAGGAGCCGACGGCGCTGACGCCGATGATGAACTCCACGCCCAACTGTTTGAGGGCGTATATGTTGGCTTTGGCGGGCACCTCCGAAGGCAGGAGGCGGTGGCCGACGCCGTGGCGGGGCAGAAAGGCGACGCGCACTCCGTCCAACGTGCCGATGGTGATGGCGTCGGATGGCGGCCCGTAGGGGGTATCGAGGCGAACCTCCTCGATGCCCGAGAGGCCCTCCATCTGGTAGAAACCGCTGCCCCCGATGACGGCAGCCCGGACCTTGGGGAGCTCAGCCACGGGCGATCACCTCGGACTCGGAGACCATGGCTATTAGGCTGGCCTCGAAGGGCGGGCGGGCCACACCCTTCTCGGTGATGATGGCCGAAATGAGCCCCGCTGGCGTCACGTCGAAGGCGGGGTTGGCAGCTTGTACCGAGGGGGGAGCCACCCGCAGGCCGCACATGCTGGTGACCTCTTCAGGCGAACGCTCTTCAATGGGGATGAGGTCTCCATTGGCGAGAGAAGGGTCGAGGGTGCTGGTGGGGGCGGCCACGTAGAAGGGGATGCCGTGCTCCCGGGCCAGGAGGGCTATAGGGTAGGTTCCCACCTTGTTGGCCGCGTCACCGTTGGCGGCGATGCGGTCGGCGCCCACGACGACGGCCTGGACGTGGCCGCGGCGGATGATGATGCCCGCGGCGCTATCGGGGATAAGGGTGGCCGGAATGCCCTCGCGCTGAAGCTCCCAGGCGGTCAGGCGCGCTCCCTGGAGGAGGGGGCGGGTCTCCGTGTGGTAGACATGGCTCAGCTTCCCCTGGGCGTAAGCAGAACGGATGACGCCCAAAGCGGTGCCGTAGCCGCCCGTGGCCAGCGAGCCGGCGTTGCAGTGGGTGAGCACATTGCAGCCCGCCGGCAGCAAGGCAGCCCCCGCCTCGCCGATGCGCCGGTTGGCCTCGATGTCCTCTTCGTGGATGCGGATGGCCTCCGCCTCGAGGGCCTCGCGCATCGGGGAGGCGTCTCCAGCGCCCTCGGCGGCGGCCAGCATCCGCCGGATCGCCCAGGCCAGGTTCACGGCCGTGGGGCGGGTGGACAGTAGCGCCTCGGCCGCGCGGCGTAGAGCGGAGGGATCGCTGGCGTCGCCTCGTTGGGCGGCGAGGACCAGGCCGTAGGCGGCGGCGATGCCGATGAGAGGGGCGCCGCGCACCCTCAACCGCCGTATCGCCTCGGCGATGACGTTATAGTCGTCCGTTTCGATCCACCGCTCCTCAGCCGGCAGCAGTGTCTGGTCCAGAAAGCGGACCCTTCCTTGGGGCAGCCATTCGATTGGGCGGAGCACCTGCGTTTTCCCTCTCCCTGCCGGAGCAACAAAAAAGCCTTCTGCGGTGGAGAAGGCTTGGGATCTCACACTCTCATCTCTCCCGCCTGAGGCGGGCCGGAGTTGGCACCGCTATCCGCCGTTGCGGACCGGTTGCCGGGCTTCGCTGGGCCGTTCCCTCCACCGCTCTGGATGAGAGCGCTGCTATTAGGTTGTTCGATGCCCATGGTATCGACGCCAGCAGCCGAGTGTCAAGGACATAAGCCGTGGCTCGCGGCTACGCCAGGGGGCTCCCTATGTGTAGCGCACCAGGGAGAAGACCCGGTAGTCGTGCAGCCGCTCGCGCCCGCCCAGCGCCTCCAGCTCCACTACGAAGGCGAAGCTGTCTACGTGGGCCCCCAGCACCTCCACCAGCTTGGCGGCAGCCATGGCCGTACCCCCTGTGGCCAAGAGGTCGTCGACGACGACCACCCGGTCTCCCTCCCGGAGGGCGTCGGCGTGAATGTCCAACTGGCCGTTGCCGTACTCCAGGGCGTATTCCACGCTCATGCGGGCCGACGGCAGCTTGCCTGGCTTGCGCACCGGCACAAGGGCGATGCCCAGGTTCGCGGCCAGAGGCGCCCCGAAGATGAACCCGCGCGATTCGATGGCCACTACGGCGTTGAGCCTGGCCTCCCGGTACTCTTCAACGAACCTTTCGATCACCCACCGGAAGGCGGCTGGGTCCTTTAGAAGCGGGGTGATGTCCCGGAAAAGGACCCCCGGCTGCGGGAAGTCTGGTATGTCACGTATATAGGCCTTCAGGTCCACGCAGTGAGTATAGGGCAAGGGCCTGCGGGCTGGGAAGCCAAAGGCCGGGGGCAGCCTGTTCCGCACCTGCCGCGCGATGGTATGCTTCCTGGAAAAGAGGGACGAGTTATGGTCGATACCTCAGCCTTGAAACGCCGCGCCATTCAGGAGATCGATGCCCGCCGCCAGGAGCTCGTCGAGCTCTCCCTGCGCCTGCACGCCAACCCGGAGGTGGCTTTCGAGGAGGTGAAGTCGTCCGGGTTCCTCTGCGATTACTTGGAGGCCAATGGCTTCCAGGTGGAGCGAGGGATCTGCCAGATAGCGACGGCCTTTCGCGCCTCTTTCGGGTCCGGCCAGCCCCCGAGGGTGGCCTTCCTGGCGGAGTACGATGCCTTGCCTGGGGTGGGCCACGGCTGCGGTCACAACATCATCGGCACGGCCTCCGCTGCGGCCGGCGTGGCCCTAAGGTCTGTGGTTAGCGAGACCGGCGGCACGGTGCTGGTTATCGGGACGCCAGCGGAGGAGGCGGCAGGAGGGAAGGTGTACCTGGCGGCGCGGGGCGCCTTCGCTGGCCTGGACTGCGCCATGCTCGCGCACCCGGGCAGCCGGGATACGGCCGTGGCCTATGCCCTGGCCTGCCTGGAGCTGGACGTGGAGTTCGAGGGGAGGGCCGCCCATGCCGCTGCCCGGCCGGAAGCCGGGATCAACGCCCTGGACGCCATGGTGGCCGCCTTCGTCAACATTGGGCTCCTGAGGCAGCAGCTCCGGGACTCGGCTCGCGTCCACGGCATCATTACCGACGGCGGCCAGGCGGTGAACGTCATCCCCCAGCACACGGCCGCCAAGCTCCTGCTGCGGGCCGAGGAGGACGACTATCTGGACCAGACGCTCAAGCCGAAGGTGCTGGCCTGCTTTCAGGGCGCCGCCGAGGCCACTGGCTGCCGTCTCACTTACCGCTGGGGCGAGGAGTCCCGCTACCGCACCATGCGCACCAACCTGGCGCTGGCCGAGGCCTACCGGGCCAACCTCGAGGCCCTAGGCCGGACGGTGGTAGAGCAGGAGTCGCGCAGGTCCATGGGCTCTACAGATATGGGCAACGTGAGCCACCTGGTTCCCGCTATCCACCCCAGCATCGCCATCGCGCCGCCCGATGTGCCGGTGCACACGGAGGAGTTCCGGGAGATCGCCGCCAGCGACCTGGGCCATCAGGGGCTCCTGGACTCGGCGAAGGCCTTGGCCATGACCGGCATCGATGTGCTGGCGGACGAGGGTCTGCGGCGCCGCATGTGGCAGGAGTTCAGGGGTGGCTGATGGGGCGCTGAGGCGCGGCGCCCGCCCTGGCGCCCTGGCCCCGCGGATGGTGGACGACCGTGGCCGCCGCTGAGCCCGTCATCGCCCTAGACGCCATGGGGGGCGATCACGCCCCGGGGCAGACGGTGGAGGGCGCCGTCTGGGCCGCTCGTGATTTGGGCGTGCGGGTCGCCCTCGTGGGCCGGCCGGAGTCCATCGAGTTCGAGCTGGCCAAGCACGGCCCCAGGCCGGAAGGCATCAGTATCGTCCCCGCCAGCGAGGTGATCGGCATGGACGAGCCCGCCGCCCAGGCGGCGCGCGCCAAGAAGGACTCGTCCATCGTCGTCGGCCTGAAGCTCTTGCGGGCGGGCCAGGCCGGCGCCTTCGTCTCAGCCGGCAACACGGGCGCCGTGATGGCCGCTGCCATCATGTACCTGGGGCGCGTGCGGGGCATCGAGCGCCCCTCTCTGGCCGGCCTCATGCCTCTATCGGGCAAGCTGACGGTGCTTCTGGACGTGGGCGCCAACGCCGACTGCAAGCCGGTCTACCTTCTCCAGTTCGGGCAGATGGCCGCCGCCTATATGGAGCGCGTCTGGAAGGTGGAGCGGCCCAGGGTAGCCCTTCTCAACATCGGGGAGGAGGAGGGCAAGGGCAGCGCCCTGGCCCAAGAAGCCTACGAGCTGCTGAAAGGCAGCGGCCTGAACTTCATCGGCAACCTGGAGGGTCGCGATATCCCCTTCGCCAAGGCCGACGTCATCGTCACCGACGGCTTTACGGGCAACGTGGTGGTGAAGACGATGGAGGGCATGGCGGAGTACGTCATGGGGCAGATAAGGTCGGCCATCAAGAGCCGGCCCTGGTACGCCCTGGCCGGGTTGGCGCTTCTTCCCGCCTTCGCCCAGGTGCGCAAGAAGACCGACTACCGGGAGTACGGCGCGGGTCCCCTCCTAGGAGTCGATGGCCTGGTGTTCATAGGGCACGGCCGCAGCGATGCCAAAGCGATCGCCAGCGCGCTGCGGGTGGCGCGGGAAGCTGCCCGGTCTGGCATGCTGGAGGCGATCCGGGAGGTGGTTTCTGGAATAGGATAGGGCGCGACTCTAGGGGGCCATCAAGGGCGTGAGGGGCCTCTGAACCGGTGCACAAGCTGGCCCTGGCTCGGGGGAGGAGGGAATCGGGAGAAAAAATTAGAATCTCATCTGAAAAACCCCTTGACGACCTAAGGGGGGGTATCATTGAGGCGGTTGCAAAGGGGGGCACCTCAGATGTCTTACGTGAGGGCCGCGCTGGCCTCTGCCGCAATCGGCATTCTCCTGCTAGCTGCCGGGGCGGATTCTGCTGAAGCCCACCACTCCCCGCACTGGACTGGCGTTTCTGATCTCGACCCACCCCTTTCCGGGGACTACCGGGACACCTTCGTTGTTAAGCAATGGACGCTCGGCGGGTATGGAGTGCCGGTCAAGTGGTGCACCAACTTCAACAGCAACGATAAGCCGGCGCTGGAGCAGGCCATCAACGACTGGATGGCCGCGTTCACTTCCAGCTTCGGAAATGAGTTCGCGGAGGGGTCACCGTGCGACCTCGAGTTCAGGTGGAATACTGGCAACCCGTGCGGCAACCCCGCTGCGTGGGCATGCTACGCCCGGTCGACAGCCGACGACTTGATCAACCGGGGCGGTTGGTACCTGACTGGGGGCGTCATTCACTTCGTGGGATCCCGGTCTTGGACGTATGATAGGTATCGTGCCATTGCTGCTCATGAGCTCGGGCATTTCCACAACATGTGGGAACAATAGCAGGACCCATCGTTTACATGCTGGGGCGGTAGTTACTCGATCATGGACGTCAACATCCCGGGGATCCAGTCGTGTGATGGTGTCGTGGGTCCGACCTCGTGGGACAAGGACATCGTTGCTGACGTGTACTCACTCCGCAGGGCGGATCAGCCCAGCGTCGCGGGCGGCGCCGGCACAATGACGTACTGGTGGTGGGACATCAACTGGTCAGAGGATCACGTCGCGGTTCACATCCGGCGGTGTGATCTGTCGTCGACCTGTAGTTCCGGTTACCTCGGTGTTCAGGTCTACGGCTATCAGCACACGCAAGGGGTGGCTCCATGGGAAGGGGATGAAGGCGGGGCCGTTGGATCCACCTGGTCCCGCGGGGCGAACCCGCCTGATCAACATAGGGCGTGCTTCGCGCCATGGAATCGCGTCATCAACACCTACATGACGTATGACTGCTCCCCGTGGGTCCAGGTCAACTGAGAGAAGGTGAAACCGATGAGATACGCCGGTGCCTCGTTCGCAATTTTCTTGGCCGCCGTGGTTCTTGTTGCTATGGCCTGCTCTGACGCGCTCGTCGAGGAGCAGGCAGCCAGCAAGGGCTCCGGCACGCCGTCCGCCCCGCTCGCAGCCGCTTCTCCAACACTGCCTTTCGCGACGCCACCCTACTGGGACTGCGCTGGCACGCCGCCGCCCGGATGGATGACGCCTGATTCCGCCAGCGGCTCCGGCTGTGTGCTGCTTCCGACGCCCGATCCTTGTGCCTGGCTCATGGTCGCCGGGCGAGACGTGTGCCTGCCCCACGGGGTGGCCAGAGAGGTGTGCTGTACCGGGGGCGGCCCACAGGTAACGACGATCCGTCTGGGTGCGTCCAGCGTCACATGGCAGACTTATCGCCTAGGGGGCGAAGCTGTCGACGAGGTGCTGGAGTGGAGTGTAGCTCCCGAAGACGCGGCAGCCTTCGCGGACCTTGAACGGGCCTTGATGCCGGCTGGCGTCCCGAGCCCGGTGGTGTGTGAGAAAAGGATCCTCGCGGGCGTGAAGTTCGCATGCGTGCCTGCGACGGCCAAAGAACAATACTGCTGCCCCGCAACGGGGCTCTGGGATCCCGTGACCACGACGCTGGAGCTGGACGGTTCCGTGGTGAGCTGGGTCACCACGTATGACGCCAAGGAGCCGGTTTACACCCTTCTGAATTGGGACGTCAGACCGGAGCACGAGGCCCAACTGGCGAAGCTGAAGGCGGCGCTATCGCTATCGACGGGGCAGGGAATTCCCTAAGGGGAGGCGCCCTTGCAGCGCGGGAGGCCGCCCAGCCGGGGATGCCGGAGACGGCCCGCCAGCTAGCGCCCGCGGGGGTTGGGCTAGCCGGCCGGCTCGAGCCACTGGGCCATTAGGTTGGCCAGGGGCTCCACCGTCCTCGCCAGATCCACCTTCTCCGGCGCCAGGCGGGCCTGGGTGAGGATCCCTTCCACCAGGGCCACCAAGGCCGTGGCCACGAACTCGATGTCCAGGTCGCGGCGCAGCCGGCCAGCATCCCGCTCCGCCATCAGCGTTGCCGCCGTCAGATCGTGCCAGCTCTGGATCATGGCGGCCAGGCGGTCCCGCACCTTGTGGTTGCGGCTGGCGTGGGCCAAGAACTCGGCGAACATGGCCGGCCAGGCCTGGTCGGCCCGCTCCAGGCTGAAGACGGTGTGCAGCACTCGGCGCAGCGTCTCCCGGGCCGGCGTACCGGGGGAGACTGCATCCCGGAAGGCCTGCTGCTGCCTCGCCATTCGCTCCTCGAACATCGTCCAGAACAGGTCTTCCTTGGAGGCGAAATGCACGTAAAAGGCCCCCTTGGAGAAACCCGCTTCCCGCACGATGGCGTCCACCGTGGCCCGTTCGTAGCCGTAGCGGGCGAAGACGCTGAGGGCAGCTTCCAGAAGTCGCTGCCGGGTATCGCTCCCGCGGCGGTGCTGGGCGGTCTTGGGCTCGGTTACGGTTCCCACTATTGGAAAGGATTATACCTCAGGCGGGTGGCAGCCATCGTGTGGCATACTGACTAGTCGGTATCCTAGCCCCGGCCTGGGCCTGCGCGCAACTTTGGCCTCAGTCGGCAGGGCTCTGGCTGCCGGCGGCCCCGTAGCGCAGCCACAGGCGGAGGAGCGATTGAAGGTTGGCCAAGGCCTCGGCGGGCGTCTGACTGGCGAGACAGCGGTCGATGTGGTGGTCGATGATGAGAAGCCCCACCTGGTCCAGGCTGCTGCGAGCCGCCATAAGCTGCGTCACGATATCCTCGCAAACCCGGTCCTCCTCCAGCATCCGGTGGATGCCCCGGATCTGCCCCTCGATGCGGCGGAGGCGGGTCAGGATCTGATCGGTGTCGTGTTTTGTTTGCGTCAAGACATCGCTCCTGTTGACATACCCCTCGGGGGTATGCTAACATCCGTCGCAGAAGGAAGTCAAGGCCAACCGGTAAGAAGCTGGGGAAAGGACAGGAGGCGAGATGGCGAAACCTGCAGAAGTGACTGACAACAACTGGGACACGGAGGTCCTGAAGAGCGAGCTACCGGTCCTCGTCGATTTCTGGGCGCCCTGGTGCGGTCCTTGCCGCATGGTGGCCCCCATCGTCGACGAACTAGCGCAGGAGTACGCCGGCAAGGTCAAGTTCCTCAAGCTCAACACCGATGACAACATGCAGACAGCCGCCCGCTACGGCATCCGCAGCATACCGACCCTCATGATCTTCAAGGACGGAAAGGCCGTGGACCAGGTCATCGGCTTCCGGCCCAAGAGCGACCTGAAGCGCACGCTGGACAAGGCCCTCTCCTAGATGGCTAACGAAAGCGCAGGCGCGGCCCGGGACTACGATATCGTGATCATCGGTGGCGGGCCTGCTGGCCTAGCAGCCGGCCTCTACGCCGCCCGCGGGCGGCACCGCACCGTCCTCCTGGAGAAAGGGGTTATCGGCGGGCAGATCGCCCTCACCGAGCTGGTGGAGAACTATCCCGGCGTGCCCCAGGTGAACGGCTTCGACCTGGCCCAGACGATGCTCAAGCAGGCGGAGTCCTATGGCCTAGAGGTGGAATACCTGGAGGTAGGCGGCCTCCGTCAGCAAGACGGACGCTGGCTTGTGAACACCAACGGCGGCGACTTCACCGCCAAAGCCGTCATCGTGACCAGCGGGGCGTCCTACAACCAGCTGGGCGTGCCGGGCGAGGAGCGGCTTACTGGCCGCGGCGTCTCCTACTGCGCCACCTGCGACGCCGCCTTTTTCAAGGGGCAAGAGGTCGCCGTCGTGGGCGGCGGGGATGCTGCGATGGACGAGGGGTTGTACACCACCCGCTTCGCCGACAGGGTGTACGTCATCCATCGCCGCGCCGAGCTCCGAGCCAGCCGCATCCTCCAGGAGCGCGCCTTCGCCAACCCTAAGATGCAGTTCATCTGGAACACCGTGGTGGAGGAGGTTCAGGGCGAAGACCACGTGACGGGCCTGCGTCTGCGCAACGTGCTCACCGGCGAGGAGATTCTCCTGCCGGTGGCCGCGGTGTTCGTTTTCATAGGCAACCGGCCCAACACCGGCTTCCTGAAGGGGTTGGTGCCCACCGACAACGCTGGCCACATCATCGTCGACGCCTGGATGCGCACGGCGCTCCCGGGGCTCTTCGCTGCTGGCGACGTGAGACAGGACGCTGCGCGGCAGGTGGCTACCTCCGTTGGCGATGGCGTGACGGCGGCCATCGCAGCGGACCACTACATTAGCGAGAAGTTCCCGGACTAGAGGGCCCGCTGCCCGATGGCCGGGGGTGCCCCTTGACGGATCGTCTGCCAGGGCCGACGCTATCTCCTTGGGAGTGGAAGGGTCCCGGTGGGCCTCGCGGTCTTCAAAACCGTTGCGGGGCGGCAGCACCGTCCCGGGTGGGTTCGACTCCCATGCACTCCCGCCAAATACGAACCCGTATCTAGCGAGGTCGCCGAGTTCTGGGCTCCGCGCCCTCGCTTATTGTTCATCATCATCAGCAATTGGTCACAAATTGATCACAGGA
>DAOUBD010000015.1:0-1545 GCA_034432935.1 Dehalococcoidia bacterium
TCACCCCCCAGGTGCGCGACCGCCTGGAGGAGGAGCTGGCCCTGGTGCAGCGCCACGGCCTCGCCGGCTTCTTCCTTATCCACCGGGAGATCCTCCAGCTCGCCTACCAGGTGGCCGAGGATGTTCGTGGCCGCCCCTGCCACGCGCCGCCGGGCCGGGGGCGCGGCTCGTCCGTCGGCTCGCTCATCTGCTACCTCATCGGGCTGTCCCACATCGACCCCATCGCCAACGGCCTCTTCCTGGGGCGCTTCCTCAACGAGGAGATGGCCTCGGTGCCCGACATCGACCTGGACTTCCCCCGCGACATCCGCGAGAAGCTGATCCTGCGCGTCTACGAGCACTTCGGCAAGGAGCACGTGGGGCTGGTGGCGGCCTTCCCCACCTACCGCATCCGCGGCGCCGTGCGGGAGGTGGGCAAAGCCCTGGGCCTGCCGCCGGCCGAGCTGGACCGGCTGGCCAAGGTGAGCGAGGGCGGCTCGGCGAAGTCCATACGCGCCGAGATGGCCCGCCTGGCCGGCTACCGCGACAGGCTGAACGCGCCGTTGTGGCGGCACCTGGCCGACCTGGCCGAGCAGATCGCCGGCTTCCCCCGCCACGTCAGCCAGCACGTGGGCGGCATGGTCATCTCCGGTTCGAGGCCCCTGTGCGAGATGGTGCCCCTGGAGCAGTCGGCCATGCCGGGCCGCGTCCTCATCCAGTGGGACAAGGACTCGGTGGACGACGCCCGCATGATCAAGATCGACTTCCTGGCCCTGGGGATGCTCTCGGCGGTGGACGAGACGCTCGACCTCATCGAGGAGCACCGGGGGAAGCGCATCGACCTCTCCCGCATCGACTTCCAGGACGAGCGGGTGTACGACAACATCTGCCGGGCCGACACTATGGGCGTCTTCCAGATCGAGTCGCGGGCCCAGATGCAGACGCTGCCCCGGGTGCGGCCGCGGTCGCTGGAGGACCTGACGGTGGAGGTGGCCATCATCCGTCCCGGGCCTATAACCGGCGGCGCCGTCAACCCCTACATCCGCCGCCGCATGGGCCGGGAACCCGTCACCTACGACCACCCGTCGCTGGAGCCGGTGCTGAAGGAGACGCTGGGCGTCATCCTCTACCAGGAGCAGGTGCTCCAGGTGGCGATGGCCCTGGCCGGGTTCAGCGCCGGCCAGGCCGAGAGCCTGCGACGGGCCATGAGCCGCAAGCGGTCGCGAGAAGCTATCGCCAGGCTCAAGGAGCAGTTTATCGAGGGCTGCCAGCGCAACGGCGTCTCAAAACAGGTGGCCGAGACGGTGTTCCAGAAGATCGCCGGCTTCGCCGAGTTCGGCTTCCCCAAGGCCCACGCCGCCGCCTTCGGCCTGCTGGCCTACCAGACGGCCTGGCTGCGGACGTATTACCCCGCGGAGTCGCTCTGTGCCCTGTTCAACGCCCAGCCCATGGGCTTCTACGGCCCCCACGTGCTGGTCAACGACGGCAAGCGCCACGGGGTGGAGGTGCTGCCGCCCGACATCAACCGCAGCGGCGCGAACTGCACGGTGGAGGGCGAGGCTGTGC
>DAOUBD010000016.1:0-3720 GCA_034432935.1 Dehalococcoidia bacterium
CATGCCCCAACCTTCAGGTTGGGGTGGCGACAACGCCACAGCAGCATCACCCCATGCCCCAACCTTCAGGTTGGGGTGGCAAAAGGCGGACACCTGAAGGCAGCACCCGATGCCCCAACCTTCAGGTTGGGGTGGCGAAAAAGACACCACGCCAACCCTAAGAAAAGAGTGAGAAAGGAGCGACTATGACCCTGGCACCAGAGGCCCGCACAACAGTGCACAACGGCGAAGCCCAGGTCCCCCTGGCCCGCCTCTTCACGCGGCCCGGCATCGACCCCTACGATGAGGTGCAGTGGGAGCTGCGCACGGCCGTCATCGCGGGCGCCGACGGCACCCCAGTCTTCGAGCAGAAGGACGTGGAGTTCCCCGCCTTCTGGTCCCAGAACGCCACCAACGTCGTAGCATCCAAGTACTTCCGCGGCCCCCTCAAGCCCACCGACGGAATGGTCCGCGAAAGCTCCGTCCGCCAGCTCATCGACCGCGTGGTCAACACCCTGACCGATTGGGGGTGGAAGGACGGCTACTTCGCCAGCGACGAGCAGCGCGAGACCTTTCGTGATGAGCTCAAGTACGCCCTCCTGCACCAGCGCCTCTGCTTCAACTCCCCCGTCTGGTTCAACGTGGGGATCGAGGAACACCCCCAGTGCTCTGCCTGCTTCATCCTCAGCATAGAGGACTCCATCGACTCCATCCTGGACTGGTACAAGACGGAGGGGCGGATCTTCAAGGGCGGCTCCGGCTCCGGCATCAACCTCTCCAAACTGCGCAGCTCCAAGGAGCACGTCTCGGCCGGCGGACTGGCCTCCGGCCCCGTCTCCTTCATGCGGGGCGCGGACTCCGTGGCCGGCACCATCAAGTCGGGCGGCAAGACCCGCCGCGCCGCCAAGATGGTCATCCTGAACATCGACCACCCCGACATCGAGGAGTTCATCTGGTGCAAGGCCAAGGAGGAGCGCAAGGCCTACGCCCTGGGCGAGGCCGGCTACGACGTTTCCTTGGACGGCGACGCCTGGATTAGCGTCCAGTACCAGAACGCTAATAACTCCGTCCGCGTGACCGACGACTTCATGCGGGCCGTCATCTCCGGCGGCAGGTGGCAGACCCGCTACGTCACCACCGGCCAAGTGGCCCAGGAGTACGACGCCCGCGACCTGATGCGCCAGATCGCCCAGGCGGCCTGGGAGTGCGCCGACCCCGGCATCCAGTACCACACCACGATCAACGACTGGCACACCTGCCCCAACAGCGGCCCCATCACCGCCTCAAACCCTTGCTCCGAGTACATGCACCTGGACGACAGCGCCTGCAACCTGGCCTCCATCAACCTCCTGAAGTTCCTGGACGACGACGGCAGCTTCGACATCCACGCCTACAAGCACACCATCGGCCTCAGCATCCTGGCCCAGGAGATCATCGTCTCCAACTCCTCCTACCCCACCGAGAAGATCGCCCGCAACGCCGTGGACTTCCGGCAGTTGGGCCTGGGCTTCTCCAACCTTGGCGCCTTGCTCATGTCCCTGGGCATCCCCTACGACTCCGAAGACGGCCGCTCCTGGGCGGCTGCCCTCAGCTCCGTCATGACCGGCCACGCCTACGCCACGTCTGCCGCCATCGCCGCCCGCATGGGGCCCTTCGCCGGTTTCGAGGCCAACCGTGAGCCCATGATCCGGGTGATCGAGAAGCACCGGACAGCCGCCCAGGCCATCGCCCCGGCGCCTTCCCTGGACCCGGGGCTCCTGCAGGCCGCGAGGGACGTCTGGGACGCGGCCCTGGAGCTTGGCCGCCTCTACGGCTACCGCAACGCCCAGACCACCGTCATCGCCCCCACCGGCACCATCAGCTTCATGATGGACTGTGACACCACCGGCATCGAGCCAGACATCGCCCTGGTCAAATACAAGACCCTGGTGGGCGGGGGCGTCATGAAGATCGTCAACAACACCGTGCCCAGGGCGCTGCGCCGCCTAGGCTACAGCGAGGAGGAGGTACAGGAGATCGTCTCCTACATCGACGCCAACGGCACCATCGAAGGCGCGCCGCAGCTGCGGGAGGAGCACCTTCCCGTTTTCGACTGTGCCTTCCGGGCCCAGAATGGCACGCGCACCATCCACTGGCTGGGGCACATCAAGATGATGGGCGCCGTCCAGCCCTTCATCTCCGGCGCGATCTCCAAGACGGTCAATCTGCCCGAAGATGCCACGGTGGACGACGTGGAGCAGGCCTACATCGAAGGGTGGAAGCACGGCCTGAAGGCCCTGGCCATCTACCGCGACGGCTCCAAGCGGGCCCAGGTCCTCACCACCAAGAAGGAGCAGCGGGACAACGGCGCCCCTGCCGCCGAGAAGGCGGCGGAGGCCCCGCGGCCGGTGCGCCGGCGCCTGCCGCCTACCCGGGCCTCGGTGACCCACAAGTTCTCCATCGAGGGTCACGAAGGGTACATCACCGCCGGTCTCTATGAAGACGGGGCCCCTGGAGAGATCTGGCTGACCATGGCCAAGGAGGGCAGCACCCTCTCCGGCATGATGGACGCCTTTGCCACCTCTATCTCGCTAGCCCTCCAGTACGGCGTGCCTTTGCGGGACCTGGTCAACAAGTTCTCCCACATGCGCTTCGAGCCTTCCGGGCGCACCGAGAACCCCGAGATTCCCGTGGCCAACTCCATCGTTGACTACATCTTCCGCTGGCTCGCCTCCCAGTTCATGAGCGAGGAGGAGAAGGAGGAGTTCGGCATTCTCTCCCCCGCCGTGAAGGCCAAGCTCATGGCCCAGGAGTACGGCCCGAAGGCCAACGGCAGCGGCGCCCTCGCCAACACCACCCAGACCGACGCGCCACCGTGCGCCAACTGCGGCTGGATCATGACCCGCGCCGGAGCCTGCTACCGGTGCGACAACTGCGGCACCACCACCGGCTGCGGCTGACCTGACCCATTCGCCGGCGCCCAGGGGCGGCCTGAGGGCCGCCCCTGCCTCTTCTTCCCCGGGCGCGCCGCGCGCCGCTTGCCGCGCAAACGCATTTCCCCATTTTTCACTCGTAGCCCGCGCAGCGGCGTAACTGTTCCTTCCTCGGCCGCGTCTTGCAAGACGGTTCACACACTTCGCCGGGGATAGAGGCAGAGGGCGGTGCTACCGCAGATATGAAAATCAGAAAGAAAGACGCCCCTAAGTCGCGTCATGCGCATCCCCAGGGGGGCCAGGACAGATCGCGCTTCTCCCGCAGGCCCACTGTGCGGGGGCTCCTCATGCTGGGCTTCGGCTTGATGTTCATCGTGCTGCTGGCCGTGGTGACGGGCGCGGGCATCATGATCAAGAAGCACCGCTCCGACGTGGCCCAGATGGAGACCCTCAGCAACTCCGCGGCCACCATCCAGAACGCCCGCACGGAAGCGGCCAACGCGGCCCTCCTGATCCAGCGCTACATCATCTCCGGGGACGAGACCGGCGTGCCGGACATCGTGGCCAGCACTGCCGAGGCTGTCCAGGGGCTGCACAAGGCCGAGGCCCAGCAGATCGCCGAGGGCGACGAGGAGCAGGCGGCCATCATAGGCGATATCGCTAAGAACGGCGACCTTTTGGCGGCGGCGGTGAACCAGATGATCACGCTGCGCCGTGAGGGCAACGTAGCCCAGGCCTCCGCCATCCTGGAGACCATCGTCCCTCAGTTCCGGGAGTTCCGGCGGGCGCTGGGCGCCGCCGCCGACCACGAGCTCGACCAGGTCTCCCA
>DAOUBD010000017.1:0-26418 GCA_034432935.1 Dehalococcoidia bacterium
CGCCAACGTCCTCGCCTACGCCTACGCCAACACCTACGCCGCCACCAACGTCCTCGCCTACGCCAACGCCAACGCCTACCCCAACGCCCCCTGGCGAGACGCCCACGCCCAGTGGGACGCCCGCGCCGGGCAACCCCAAAGGCGACATGGACTGCAACGGGGACGTCGACGCCGTCGATGCCCTGCGCATCCTGCGCCACGCCGCTGGCCTGAACCCCAACCTACCGCAAGGGTGCGACCCCATCGGGCCCGCAGATGCCAGCCCCAAGGGCGACATGGACTGCAACGGGGACGTCGACGCCGTGGACGCACTGCGCATCCTGCGCCACGCGGCCGGCCTGAACCCGAACCTGCCGCCCGGGTGCCCGGCGATAGGCCAGCCCCTGTAAGGGGGGCATAGGCGGCACCAGCGGTAGGCGCGCCGTCTCTGCCCTTGCCCCGAAGTTCTGCGCGCCGGCCAACAGTTTGACGACCCTACCGGGCCGGCGTAGACTAGGGCGGGCCCAGTAATAGTCCGCGGCGGCCCAAAGCGGCGGCGCGGGGGCGGGGCGCAGCAGCCAAGGGCCGAGGAAGGAGATAGCGTCATGCGGCCTCCAGTCCCTTGGCTTTTCCTAGTCCTGTCCCCACTCCTAATCGCCGTGGTCACCACTATCGCCTGGCGCCTTGCCCCCAGCGCGAGCGCCGGGGGAGACTTCGCGACCGGCGCAGGCCCGGATGGCGATACCTTGGCCCAAACCGGCGGAAGAATCATCGTCTCTTCCTCGGCCATCACGGGCCAAGAGGGCAAGGCCTTGCTCACCTTTGCGGCGCCGGCCGCCGGAGGCGCGCCCCTGGCCCGTGCCTGCGCGATCATCACATCGGCCTCGTTCACCCTTCCCCCTACCGCCATGACAGACCTTCCGGCAGGCCAGGATCCCTGCGGCGAGACCACACCGGAGACCGTCTTTGCGCCGGGGTCCTACACCGTTGTCGCCGGGGTATACACGGGCGGCTCCCAGACGCCGGACATCCAGACGGAGACCCCCGTTGAGGTGACGGATGCCGACGTGAACGTGGTGATCGACGGCTCCGCCCTCTCGGTACCGCTCACTACTTGGGGCGATGTCGACTGCGATGAGGACATCGACGCCGTCGACGCCCTGCGCGTTCTCCGCTACGTAGCGGAGCTGCCCCTGGCGCCCGTCCCGGGGTGCCCGGCGATCGGGGCAAGCGTTGTCGTAAGCGAGCCGTAGGCCCACACCAGCTCTGCCGAGCCGCTTCCCGGCAGTTGTCGCACGCGCCGTGCCTGCGCGCGCCGGTCAGCCGCTATAATGTTTTGTATGAGAGACCTTTGGCCATGCCTTCCTATATGGGAGCCCCCCTGGCACGCGGCCTGCGTCTGTAGCCCGGCCCCGGTCCGCCTGCGGTGGACACTGGGGCCTCATACGGGCGAGACTAAGACGAGTGCAAAGGGGGTAGTGGCCTGTGGGCCTTCTGCAAGAGATCAAAGGCGATATAAAGGCAGCGCGCCGGCGTGACCCGGCCGCCCGTACTGACCTGGAGGTTATTCTCACCTACCCGGGCTTTCACGCCCGGCAGATGCACCGCCTAGCTCACACCCTTCACCGCCATGGCTTTCGCCTGCCGGCCCGCATAGTCTCCAACGTCTCGCGTCTTCTAACCGGCATCGAGATCCACCCCGGCGCCCGCATCGGCAAGCGCTTCTTCATCGACCACGGCATGGGGGTGGTCATCGGCGAGACGTCCATCATCGGCGACGACTGCCACCTCTTCCAGGGCGTAACCCTTGGGGGCACCAGCACCCGGCGCACCAAACGCCACCCCACGTTGGGCAAGAACGTGGTGGTGGGCGCCGGCGCCAAGATCATCGGCGACGTCACCGTGGGCGACAACGCCAAGATTGGGGCCGGCTCCGTGGTGGTCACCAACGTGCCCCCCAACGCGACCGTCGTCGGCGTTCCAGGCCATATCGTGGCCTTCGCCGATCCCGGCGACGACACCCAGTTGCGGCTGCCGGACCCCGAATGGGACGTCATCCAGCGGCTGCAAGCACGAATCGAGGAGCTGGAGGCCAGGCTGGCCGCCCTGGAGAAGAGCGCCCAGGGCCAGCCAGCCGCCCCGCACAAGGAGAAGGCGTGAAGCTTTACAACACGATGTCCCGCCGCCTGGAGGAGTTTACCCCCTCCGGCGATGAGGTGAAGATGTACGTCTGCGGCATCACCCCCTACGATCACTCCCACGTAGGGCACGCCATGAGCTATATCGTCTTCGATGTCCTGCGCCGCTACCTGGAGTTCCGGGGCTATAAGGTGCGGCATGTGCAGAACTATACGGACATCGACGACCGGATCATCATGAGGGCCAACGCCCGGGGCATCTCCTTCCAGGATTTGGCGGGGGAGTACATCCGCGAGTACGAGGAGGAGATGCGGGAGCTGAATATCACTCCAGCGCACCACTATCCGAGGGCCACGGAGGAGATCCCGACGATCATCAACATGATCGAGGCTCTCATCGCCAAGGGTCACGCCTACGCTACGGAGGACGGGGACGTGTACTTCGCGGTGCGCAGCAAGCCGGACTACGGCAAGCTGTCGGGGCGCACCGTCGACGCCATGATGGCCGGCGCCCGCGTAGAGCCCGGCGAGCAGAAGAGGGACCCGGCGGACTTCGCCCTCTGGAAGGCGGCCAAGCCCGGGGAGCCGTCTTGGGACAGCCCCTGGGGGGCCGGGCGTCCGGGGTGGCACATCGAGTGTTCCGCCATGTCCTACCGCCTGCTGGGACCCACCATCGACATCCACGGCGGCGGGCAGGACCTCATCTTCCCCCACCACGAGAACGAGATCGCCCAGAGCGAGGCCTTTACCGGCGTCAAGCCCTTCGTCCGGTACTGGGTGCACAACGGGTGGCTGACGCTGGGCGAGGAGAAGATGAGCAAATCGCTGGGCAACATCGTCACCGTTCGGGAGGCGCTGGACCGCTATGGGGCGGACGGCCTGCGCATCTTCGTCCTGACCTCCCACTACCGGGCGCCCCTCACCTACTCGGAGGAGGGTCTGGAGGCGGGCAAGCGGGCGGCCGAACGTTTGCGCCTAGCCGCCGCTCTGCCAGGGGGCAACGGCCAGCCCCCCGTCGATCCGGCTCCCTACCGCCAGCGCTTCACCGAGGCCATGGACGACGATCTGAACACCGCCGGCGCTCTGGCCGCCCTCTTCGACCTGGCCCGGGAGATCAACCGGGCGCGGGACGAAGGCCGGGACACGGCGGCGGCTCAGGCGGCCCTGCGGGAGTTGGCCGCCGTGCTGGGGCTGACCCTGCGGGAGAGGCCAGCGGACCAGCAGGCGTCGCCCTTCATCGACCTGCTGGTGGAGCTTCGCAACGAGCTGCGGGCCAAGAAGGAGTTCGCCCTGGCCGACAGCATCCGCGCCCGCCTGGGCCAACTGGGCATCATCCTGGAAGATGGCCCTCAGGGCACGCGCTGGCGCCGGTCCTGACCGGCAGCCCGGCTAGTAGTACCGCAGAGGAGTCCTAGTCGGCCCCGTAGGCGCCGTTGGCGTCGTGGCGCCGTCCGCGCCCGTCAGGACGCGTATGGAACCCCGCATGCCGCTGCCCACGTGGAACCTACAGTAGAAGTTGAACTCCCCCGGCTCCGCCGGCGAGAGCTTCAGCGTAACGGTCTTCCCCGGCGCTATTTCCTGGTCTACCCGCAGCTCATCGATGGTGAAGGTGTGGGGGAGCTTGCCAGCGTTCTTGACGGTTAGTTCGGCGTTCTCTCCGAAGGTGGCAGTTAGGCTTGCCGGCTCGAAATAGGCGTCCTTGGCCTGCACCGAAAGGTTCGCTCCCCCTGCCGGCGGCTGGCTAGCCCCAGAGGGGGCGCTGCCCCCATAAGAACCGCCGGAGCAGGCGGCCAGGATGCCGGCAGCAGGCAGGACGATTGTGGCCACCAAGAATGAGCGCAACACGGAAGCCTCCTTTGCCAGGATGGTAACAGATATACGCGGGAGAACTCGGCGCTGGTTTTGTTGACTTCCTGGCCGCGGCGTGCATATACTACAACGTGGTCGCTCCCCTGGGGCGAACTTTTTTTGGCTGCCCGCTGAAAGGCGGGGGGAACCCACGCCGAAGTGGCGCAACGGTAGCGCAAGCGATTTGTAATCGCTAGGTTGGGGGTTCGAATCCCCCCTTCGGCTCCATAAACGTAAGCGCTGGCGGGGTGGGTGAGCGGCTAATACCACCGGGCTGTAAACTCGGCGCCCTGACGGGCTACGCAGGTTCGAATCCTGCCCCCGCCACCAGCCTAGAGAAATCAGGGCCCACGTAGCTCAGCAGGTAGAGCACGTTCTTGGTAAGAACGGGGTCACCGGTTCGAGTCCGGTCGTGGGCTCCATATGCGTAGAAAGGAAAAATAGAGGGAGAAGCGCGGAGGACAGACGAAGGCGCTGCCTTGGGGCAAGAAGCGCTGTTCCCTGTTCCCTTCCGCGGCGTTATCATTGATGGTCAGACGCTAGCCGGAGCCTGGCTCCAGTTGGCGCACCAGATATACAGGAGGAAACCTACAGATGGCTAAGCAGAAATTCGTGCGAACGAAGCCGCACCTCAACGTCGGCACCATCGGCCACATCGACCACGGCAAGACCACCCTCACCTCGGCCATCACCAAGGTGCTGGCGTTGAAAAAGCTGGCGGAGTACCGCGACTTCTACAGCATCGACAAGGCGCCCGAGGAGCGGCAGCGGGGCATCACCATCGCCATCGCCCACGTGGAGTACGAAACGGACAAGCGCCACTACGCTCACATCGACTGCCCCGGCCACGCTGACTACATCAAGAACATGATCACCGGGGCCGCCCAGATGGACGGCGCAATCCTGGTGGTGGCCGCCAACGATGGTCCGATGCCCCAGACCCGGGAGCACGTGCTCCTGGCGCGCCAGGTGGAGGTGCCAGCCATCGTCGTCTTCCTGAACAAGGTGGACATGATGGAGGACCCGGAGCTGCTGGACCTGGTGGAGCTGGAGGTGCGCGATCTCCTCAACAAGTACGAGTTCCCCGGCGATGAGATCCCTATCATCCGGGGCAGCGCCCTCAAGGCCATGGAGAGCACCAGCGAAGACCCCAACGCCCCAGAGTACCAGTGCATCTGGCAGCTCATGGAAGCCATCGACTCCTACATCCCGGAGCCGGAGCGCCCCAAGGACAAGCCCTTCCTTATGCCCATCGAAGACGTCTTTGGCATCAAGGGCCGCGGCACCGTCGTTACCGGCCGCATCGAACGGGGCGTCATCAAGCCCGGCGACGAGGTGGAGATCGTGGGCTTCGGCGAGACCCGCAAGACCGTCTGCACCGGCGTCGAGATGTTCCGCAAGACGCTGGACGTGGGCGAGGCCGGCGACAACGTGGGCTGCCTCCTCCGGGGCATCGAGCGCGACGAGGTGGAGCGGGGCCAGGTGCTGGCAGCCCCCGGCTCCATCAAGCCCCACACCAAGTTCGAGGCGGAGGTCTATTGCCTCAGCAAGGAGGAGGGCGGCCGCCACACGCCTTTCTTCAACGGCTACCGCCCCCAGTTCTACATCCGGACAACTGACGTGACCGGCACCATCAAGCTCCCGGAGGGCGTCGAGATGGTGATGCCCGGCGACAACATCAAGATGACCGTGGAGCTCATCACGCCCGTAGCCTTGGAAGAGGGCGTCCGCTTCGCCATCCGGGAGGGCGGCCGCACGGTGGGCGCTGGAGTGCTGACCAAGATCATCGAATAAGGGACATCCCATGGCGAAGAAGGAGGACCGGGTGGTGATAGACCTGGCCTGCACGGAGTGCAGGCAGCGCACCTACACCACTCAGAAGAACCGCCGGAACGACCCTGACCGCTTGGAACTGCGGAAGTACTGCCCGCGCTGCCGCGGGCACCGGTTGCACCGGGAGGCCCGTTAGGGGCACGGCAGGGAGGTACACTGCATGAACCGCGCCCTCAGGCGCCAGCAGACCAAAGAGGCCAAGGGTCAGGCCAGGGCCGCCCCGGTCAGGGCCCTGCCCCGCACCGCCGCGCCCAGGCCCCACGCCCGGCGCGAGGGCCGCGCCCGCTTCCTGCGCACTCCCCGATTCGCCTCAGATATCATTAGCGAGCTGCGGAAGGTGGTCTGGCCCACCCGCGACGAGATCATCCACCTGACGACGGTGGTGGTGATAATCACCGTCATCCTAGGCGCCGTGCTTGGATCACTGGACATCGGCTTCGGTTGGCTCATCGACCACACGATCCTCAAGTAAGGACGGGTAGAGGTGGCGAGGAAGAAGAAAGGGACTGAGGTACTGGAAGAGGCACCGCCCGCTGAGGGCCGGGCCCGCGAGCCGGTCATCCCCGAAGACGAGATATTCGTGCCGGGCCGGTCCTGGTACGTTGTCCACACCTACTCCGGATACGAGGACAAGGTGAAGGCCAACCTGGAACAACGCATCAAGTCCATGGACGCCCAGGACCTCGTCTTTCATGTGATCGTCCCCTCTGTGGAGGAGGTGGAGATCCGGGAGGGCCAGCGCCGCACGGTCTCACGCAAGATCTTCCCCGGCTACGTCCTGGTCAACATGATCACCCTGAAGCAGGACGATCCATCGGCCACAGAGCAGGAGAAAGCCCTCTCCAGCAAGGCCTGGACGGTGGTGCGCAACGCGCCCGGGGTCACTGGGTTCGTAGGCTCTGGCACCTCGCCGACACCCCTCGATAAGTCAGAGGTCATGGCCATCATCGCCCAGATGAGGGCCGAGGAGCCCCGCATCAAGGTCGGCTTCCAGCCCGGCCAGAGCGTCCGCGTGACCGACGGGCCTTTCGCCGACTTCGTGGGCACCGTCGACGAGATAAACATGGAGAAGGGCAAGGTCAAGGTCCTCGTCTCCTTCTTCGGCAGGGAGACCCCTGTCGAACTGGACTTCCTCCAGGTGGAGAGGCTGTAGCTCTGGGACGGCCAGGCTTCAGGAGAGCGCAAGGGTGTAACCATGGCTAAGAAGATCCGTGCGGTGATCAAGCTCCAGCTACAGGCAGGCCAGGCCACTCCGGCGCCGCCGGTTGGCCCCGCGCTGGGGCAACATGGGGCCAACATCATGGCCTTCTGCAAGGAGTACAACGAGAAGACCGCCAGCCAGGCGGGCAGCATCGTGCCCGTGGAGATCACCGTGTACGAGGACCGCTCCTTCACCTTCGTTCTGAAGACCCCGCCGGCCTCGGACCTCATCCGTAAGGCGCTGGGTATCGAGAAGGGGAGCGCCTCCCAGAAACGCGAAAAGGTAGGCAAGCTGACCCGGGAGCAGGTGCGGCAGATCGCCGAGATCAAGATGCGAGACCTGAACGCAAACGATATCGAGGCCGCCATGAAGATGGTGGAGGGCACAGCCCGCTCCATGGGCGTGGAGGTAGCATGACACCCGCCAACGCAAACGCGCAGCCCCGGAGGTCCGTCTAGCCATGGCCCACCGCGGCAAGAAGTACAGGGCCGCCTTGGAGAAGGTGGACCGCACGCGGCTCTACGAGCCCGCCGAGGCCATCCGCCTCCTCAAGGAGATGGCCTACGCCAAATTCGACGAGACTGTCGAGCTGCACATCCGCACCGGCCTCGATACCCGTCACGCCGATCAGCAGCTCCGGGGCACCATCGTCCTCCCGCACGGCCTTGGCAAGGGCCAGCGGGTCATCGTCTTCGCTGAGGGCGAGGCGGCCCGGATCGCCGAGCAGGCAGGGGCCGACGTCGTCGGCGGGGACGACCTCATCAAGAAGATCGAAGGCGGTTGGCTGGAGTTCGAGGTGGCCCTGGCCGTCAAGGAGATGATGGGCAAGGTCGGCCGCCTGGGCCGCGTCCTGGGCCCCAGGGGCCTCATGCCCAACCCCCGGACCAACACCGTGGTGGAAGCGGAGGACCTGCCGAAGGCGATCCGTGACGCCAAACAGGGCCGCGTCGAGTTTCGCACAGACCGCACCAATCTGGTACACGTGCCCTTGGGAAAGGTGAGCTTCGAGGAGAACGCCCTCTTGGAGAACCTTTCGGCCCTCATCGAGGCCATCGTCCGGGAGAAGCCCTCGGGCGCCAAAGGGCAGTACATCCGCAGCATGACCCTCACGACGACCATGGGCCCAGGGGTCAAGCTGGACATACCGGCGGCCCTCTCCCTGGCCACAGCCGCCGCCGTGTGATAAGATCTGCTTAACCGAAGACAAGCCTTTAGCCGCAGACAGCAGGCGTCCCTCTGGGACTTAATCCCGCCCTTGGGCGGGGCCCGCCGAGGCATAAGGACACCGGACTAGGCAGCAGCCTCAGCGTCCGGGCCAGTCCCTTGCCGCGCGGCAAGGGTTTTTTGTTGAGCGCAGGAGACCAGCGGGGCCACTGGCCCCCGGGGGGACCGTATGCCAACGCAGAAAAAGATCGATACGGTAACGCAACTGAAGGAGCGGCTGGAACGCTCCACCCTCGTGGCCAGCACCCAGTACCGCGGCCTCACGGTCAAGGAGATGCAGGAGATGCGGCGGCGCCTGAGGGAGGGCGGCGTCGAGGTCAAGGTCGTCAAGAACACCCTCTTGCGCCTGGCCGCGGAGCAGGCCGGCCGGCCGGAGCTCTTCAGCATCGTACAAGGGCCGACGGCGCTAGCCATAGCCTACGGCGACGTCATCGAGGCTGCCAAGGCCATCACCGGCTACGCCCAGGGCGCGCCCCAGGCCTTCTCCCTCGGCGGCGCCTACCTCGACGGCCATGTGCTCACGCCGGCGGACCTGCGGGAGCTGGTGCAGATACCGCCGCGCCCCGTCCTTCTCGCCCAGTTCTTGGGAAAGATGCAAGCGCCCCTGGCCACCTTCTCCGGTCTGTTGGACGCGCCCCTCCACGAGCTGACGGGGCTCCTGAGCACGCTGCTCAGCCAACTGCCAGGGCTCATCGAGGCCCGCGCCAGGCAGTTGGAAGGGGCCTAACCACCATGTGCATATAAGGAAGGACTGAACGAGCACTCAACACAGGAGGTAAAAAGATATGGCAAAGGGAGAGAGCAAGGTAGATCAGGTCCTGGACCTCATCAAGGAGATGACGATCCTGGAGCTGCGGGACCTGAATCAGCGCATCCAAGACGAGTTCGGCATTACGGCCGCCGCGCCTGTGGCCGTGGCGGCGCCCGTGGCCGTGGCCGCCGGCGCCCCCGCCGCCGAAGCCGGCGCCCCAGCAGCAGCCGCTGAAGAGGAGAAGACGGAGTTCAACGTCGTCCTCAAGGACGTCGGCGCCAACAAGATCAACGTCATCAAGGCAGTACGTGAGGTGACGACGCTGGGCCTCAAGGAGGCCAAAGACCTGGTGGAGTCCGCCCCCTGCAACGTGAAGGAGGGCATCTCCAAGGCCGATGCCGAGGCCATCGTGAAGAAGCTGCGGGAGGCCGGCGCCACCGCCGAACTCCAGTAAGCCAGCCCATGCCAGGACGCCCCGATGGCCCAGGGTGAGGCGCCCGCCCCCCGCGAGGGCCCCGGGGCAGCAAGACAACGAAAAGACTTCGGCAGGGACGTACCCAGGCCGTGGCTGCAGGCGTTAGAATGAGGGGACGGGCCCTGGCACCCAAGCTGGGCCGGCCCCTGAGAAACGATGCTCTGTTACGCCTGCGATGCGGAGGCGACGGGCAGTTGCCCGCGCTGCGGCAATAGCTACTGCGCCGCCCACGGTGCCCAGCCCGGCGGGGGTTCCCTCTGCGCCGCCTGCCTCGACCCCCTCGGCGCGATGCCGTCCAGCACCGTCTTCCGCGCCTCCCTCTTCGCGCTATTCGTCGCCAGCGTCCTCGCCCTCTGGCTCCTGGTGCGGCCCCCAGGGCAGCGCGGCCAAACTGAGGAGGCGTCGGCCCCGCTGCCCACCCAGGCCCCACTCTCCACACCCCTTCCGGCCACGCCAAGCGCCGTGTCCACGCCGGCGCCTGGACAACCGCCCGCCGGGAGCCCATCACCCACCGGCGCGCCGGCCACGTCGCCAGCGCCTTCCGCAACGGAGACCCCACAACCCACCCAGCCGCCTCCCGCGGCCGAGTACACCGTGCGCGAGGGCGACACCTGGTACAGCATCGCCGCCGAGTTCGGCGTCGACGCCAACGACCTGGCCGCCGCCAACGGGCGGACCCTCGACGACTTTGTGGTCATCGGCGAGACGCTGGTGATCCCCAGGTAGCCGGGCCTATGTGCGATACCCTGTGCGCCATCAACGAAAGGGGCGCCCTCTTCGGCAAGAACTCCGACCGGCCGCCGGTGGAGATCCAGGTGGTCGAGGCCTATCCTCGGCGCCCGGCGGGCGGGCGCCTCCGCACCCAGTACCTGACTCTGCCCGACGCGGGTGCTGCTGCCCTTTTGGGGTCCCGCCCGGGCTGGCTCTGGGGCTTCGAGCACGGCGTGAACGAGCACCGGGTGGCCATCGGCAACGAGAAGGTCATCACCATCCACGATCCATACGCCGAGCCGGCCGGCCTTATCGGGATGGACCTGGTGCGGCTGGGGCTGGAACGCGGCCGCACCGCTGACGAGGCGTTGGAGGCCATCACCTCCCTCCTCGAAACCTATGGCCAGGGCGGCCTGGGCAATAACATCGTGCGGGAGCCCTACTTTTCGTCCTTCCTCATGGCTGACCCGGGCGGGGGATGGGTTCTGGAGACCAGCGCCCGCACCTGGGCCGCCAGGCCGGTAGGCGAGGGCGCCGCCATCTCCAACCGTCTCACCATTCGCACGGAGTGGACCCGGGCCTCCAAGGACGTTCCGCCGGGGGCTGACTTCGACAGTTGGCGGAACCCCGCAGCGCCTACAGGCCTAGCCGACGGGCGTCTAGCGGCCAGCTTGTCCTGCCTGGCCCGAGGGCCGAGCGCCCTCACGCCGCGGGACTTCGCTGCCCATTTGCGGGACCACGGCCAAGGGCCATGGGGCGCGCCCGGTGCGTCTGAGGACCGGGTTGACCCGCCTCCGCCTTACGTCCTTCCCGACGGCACGGGCGTGTCCGTATGCATGCACGTCCGCGGGTTCCAGAACACCACCTCGTCCATGATCGCCGAGCTGCCCAAAGACCCGGAGGCGCCCCTGCGCGCCTGGGTGGCCTTGGGCAGCCCCTGCGCCAGCGTCTACCTCCCCGTCTTCCCACCTCACGCCGTCCCCGAGGGCCTGGCCAGCGCGGGCGCCTGGTGCCGGTTCGCCGCCCTGCGTGACTGGGTCGAGGCCGAGCCGGAGGCCCTGCGCCAGGTACGCCGCCTCTTCGGCCCCCTGGAGGCTGCGCTGTGGGCGGAGGCTGACGAGGTGGCCGGCGACCGCAGCCGCCAGCGGTCATGGGTCAATGAGGCTTGGAGCAGGGTTCTGGCGGCCCTCTCCCAGGCCACGGCGCTGGCGCTGCGAGCCTAAGGGCGGGGGAAACCCAGGGCCAACTCCCGAAGGCTTGCCATCCCGCCCTTTGCGATGACGATGTGGTCCAAAAGGTCGATCCCCAGGAGCCGGCCGGCCTCCCACATCTGCTTCGTCAGGGCCACGTCGTCGCTGCTGGGGGAAGGGTCTCCGGAGGGGTGGTTGTGTACCACTATCAGATTTGGGCAGTTCTCCCGCACGGCATCCCGGAAGACCTCGGCCACCCGCACCACCGCGCTGTGGACGCTTCCTTGGTAGACGTCCCGGACGGCCATCACCTGGTTGCGGACGTTCAGGAGGACGGCCTTCAGGTGTTCAGCCTCCAGAAGAGACATCTCGGCGCCCAGCAAGGCGTGGACATCCTGTGGAGACCGGATGACGGTGCGCTGGTCAGGCTGGGTGGAGATGATGCGCTTGCCCAGCTCGAGGGCGGCCAGCACCTGAGCGGCCTTGGCCTCCCCCACATGTTTCTCGGCTCGAAGCTCCGGGAAGGAGACGCGGCCCAGCCCCGGCAGCCCTCCGAACCGGGAGAGGAGGCGCTGGGCCAGGGAGACCACGTTCTCGCCGGCCGCGCCTGTGCGCAGGAGGATGGCCAGGAGCTCCGCGTTGGAGAGGGCGCCAGGCCCCCGCAGGCGCAGGCGCTCCCGCGGACGCTCCTCCTGTGGCAGGTCCCGGATCATGGCTGGGGTTAGGGCCAACATTCTCCCGGAGTATATGGGGTTCCCTTAGCCAACTCCTACAGGGCTCTGGCATTCTCTGTAGCTGTGCTCTAAGATGGCCAGTGTGCGGGCGATAGTGGTGCTCTTGGGCGCCGCCCTCCTGGCGTCCGCCTGCTCCGGCGGCGCCGGCAGTACCGCCTCCCCCTCCCCGGCCACCTCCAGCCTGTCGCCGGGCGCGACGAGCGCCGCCCCGGGGCAGCCGGCCGCTACCCAGGTTATCGTGAGGCCTGAGCAGGAGGTGGTGCTGGCAGTTGCGGGGGATGTCATGCTGGGCCGGAGCATCGGCGACGGGATCCGCCAGCACGGGGCGGTCTGGCCCTTCGAGGCGGTGGCCGGCACCCTCAGGGGGGCCGACATCGCCTTCGCCAACCTGGAGGCTCCCCTTACGGCGAGGGGCGAGGCGGCGGCCAAGGACTTCGTGTTCCGGGGCCCGCCGGAGGGCGCGCAAGGGCTTGCCGCGGCTGGCGTGGGCATCGTTTCCCTGGCCAACAACCATGTGCTGGATTACGGCTACCAGGGGCTCCAAGACACCTGGTCCGCCCTCAACGAGGCTGGCGTTCTCCACGTTGGCAGCGGGGAGAGCGTGGTCCAGGCCTACGGGCCTGTGTTCATCGAGCGCAAGGGGGTGCGCATCGCCTTTCTGGCCTACGTGAGCACGCCGCCCGATAGCGGCAGCGGCTTCGACCCATCCTCCTGGCAAGCCACCGCTGACAGGCCAGGCGTCGCTTGGCTCGCGCCCGAGACCGTGGCCTCCGATGTGGCCGCCGCCAAGCGTCAGGCCGATGCGGTCGTAGTCTCGATGCACACGGGGGACGAGTATCAAGAGGCTATAAGCCCCTCGCAGGCCGCAGCCGCCCATTCGGCCATCGAGGCGGGGGCTAGCCTGGTGATCGGGCACCACCCGCACGTCCTTCAGGGCATCGAGAGTTACAAGTGGGGGATCATCGCTTACAGCATGGGCAACTTCGTCTTCGACTTCGACGAGGTGGACTACGCTCAGCCGGAGATGCCCTCGGCCCTCTCGGCCATCCTCCGGGTGCGCCTGGGCAAGGAGGGCTTGTCGGGCTGCGAGGTGGCCCCCGTCATCATCGGCGAGGACGGCCGTCCCCGGCCCGCGGAAGGGCCCGAGGCGGCCCGGGTGCTGGAGCGGCTGCGGCGGCTGTCGGACGGGAGCTGCGGGCTCCAGTGACGGCCCGGGGCAAATACTTGCATCTTACGTACGCGTCATGGTATCGTGACCGTCGGCCCGCCGGGGCCAGCCTTGGGCCGCTCCCTGGCGGCGGGGCGCACCAGAGCCAGAGATGGACTTTCGCTTCTCGCAGAAGGAAGAGGCCTTTCGCCAGGAGATCCGCGACTGGCTGAAGGAGAACATGCCCCAGGACTGGGACGCCGAGCGCTCCCGGGAGGAGAACATCAACGTCTACCGGGAGTTTGCCCGGCGGCTGGCAAAGAAGCGTTGGGTGGCACCCCATTGGCCTCGGGAGTACGGGGGACTGGGGTTGTCGGTCATCGAACAGCTCATCTTCAACGAGGAGATGGCCTACGCCAACGCCCCCATCGGCTATAGCTCCATCGGCGTAGGGTGGGCCGGGCCCACCATCATCGTCTACGGCACCGAAGAGCAGAAGAAGCGCCATCTGAGCGCCATCACCAACGCCGAGACCATGTGGTGCCAGGGCTTTTCCGAGCCCAACGCCGGCTCAGACCTGGCCAACCTCTCCACCCGGGCGGTCAGGGACGGGGACGACTACATCATCAACGGGCAGAAGATCTGGACATCCGGGGCCCACTACGCCGACTGGATGATCCTTTTGGCCCGCACGGACCCGGAGGCCCCCAAGCACAAGGGGATCTCCTACTTCCTGGTGGACATGAAGACCCCAGGCATCACCATCCGCCCCCTCATCGACATGATGGGCAACCACGGTTTCAACGAGGTCTATTTCGAGAACGTGCGGGTTCCCAAGGACTGCCTTCTGGGGGAAGAGAACCGGGGCTGGTACATGGCCACCACCACCCTGGACTTCGAACGCTCCTCCATCGGCGGGGCCGTGGGAGCCAAGCGGATGCTGGAGGACTTGGTGCGCTACGCGACGGAGACCAAGGCCAACGGGCACCGGCTCATCGACGAGGTGCGGGTGCGCACGCGGCTGGCCGAAGCCGCGGTGGAGGCCGAGATCGGGCGGCTCTTGTCGTACCGGGTGGCCACGCTCCAGGCCAGGGGGATCGTGCCCAACTACGAGTCCTCCATAGCCAAGCTCTTCAACACCGATATGCAGCTACGGATGGCCATCACCGGCCTGGAGATCATGGGGCTCTACGGGCAGCTAGAGCCCAAGTCCAAATGGGTGCCCCTGCGGGGCCGCTTCGAGAGGCAGTACATGTGGCAGACCGGCATGTCCGTGGGCGGCGGTACCCCCGAGATCCAGCGCAACATCATCGCCATGCGCGGACTGGGCCTGCCCCGGGGATAGACGGTGACGAACGAGGGCTAGACGTTAAAGGGTAAGGGATAGAAGGAGGTCTTAACGAATGGACCTGGGTCTAGACGAACAGCAGGAGATGCTCAAGAACTTCGCCCGGGACTTCCTGGAGAAGGAGTGCCCGGAGAGCCTCGTCCGGCAGATGGAGGAGGACGAGAAGGGCTACTCGCCAGAGCTCTGGAAGAAGATGGCGCAGCAGGGCTGGATGGGGCTCATCATCCCCGAGGAGTTCGGGGGCACAGGGATGAACCTCTGCGAGCTGGTTGTGCTCCTCGAGGAGTTCGGCCGCGCCCTGGTGCCGGGACCCTTCATCAGCACCGTGGTATTGGGCGCCGTCCCCATCATGGAGGCCGGCAGCAAGGAGCAGAAGGAACGCTTCCTGCCCAAGATAGCCTCCGGTGAGGTGATCATGACCATGGCCCTTACCGAGCCCTCCGCCAAGTGGACCGCGGACGGCGTCTCCCTCCAGGCCAAGAAGGACGGTGGGGACTACATTCTGAACGGCACCAAGCTCTTCGTTCCAGACGCCCACGTGACGGACTACATGGTGGTGGTGGCCCGCACCGGCGGCCAGGGCGAGGACGGCATCACCCTCCTCTTGGTGGACTCCAAGTCCCCGGGCATCAAGTACGAGCTTCTGAAGACCATCGCTAGTGACAAGCAGTGCGAGGTCACCTTCGAGAACGTCCGGGTGCCCGCGGCCAACCTTTTGGGCCCGGAGGGCAAGGGCTGGCCCATCGTCGAGAAGACCAAGAAGGTGGCCACGGTAGCGGCCTGCGCCTACCTGGTGGGCCTGGCCCAGATGGACTTCGACGTCACCCTGAACTACGCCAAGGAACGCGTCCAGTTCGGGCGGCCCATCGGCTCCTTCCAGGCCATCCAGCACAAGCTGGCCGACGCCGTCATCGACGTCGATGGCTCCCGCTTCATCACCTACAAGGCCGCCTGGAGCCTCCAAGAGGGGGAGCCGGACGCCGACTTGATGATCAGCATGGCCAAGGCCTGGACCTCGGACGCCTCGCGGCGAGTCGTTGCCCACGGGCAGCAGATCCACGGCGGCATCGGCTTCACCAAGGAGTACAAGATCCAGCTCTACTTCCGCCGGCAGAAGTGGATGGAGCTGATGTGGGGTGACGCGGACTACCACCGGGAGCTGGTAGCGGAGAAGCTGGAGGTTTAGCCGCCGATCTCCCCCCTGGCACCCTGTCCGGCCTATCGCACGTGTCGGACGGGTTAGAGTAACGCTGCGCAGCCTTCGACGTCCTAATATCTGACGGGAAGCCGGAACCGGCCAGAGGGCCCGGGCGTTATACGTCCGGAACGTGCTAGCCGCGGGAGAGACAACCATGGCAGTCTACGGGCAATACGATTGGCGAAGCCGCAGCGGGCGGACCTCGCTCTCTTCATTGGCGCTCCTCGCCGTCTTCGTCGCTGCCGCCGGGCTCATGGTGGCGCTCGTCCTCTGGCGGCCCGGCTTCGGCGGCGGGAGCGCCGCCCCGCCGGCGGCCCAGGATGCCAGCGCCCAGGCGGCGGAGGCGCAACCGGCAGATGCCGCCGCCGAGGCTGCGCCGGCAGCCGATGCCCCCGCGGCAGCCCCCGAAGACGGGGCTTCGGGGCCGTAAAGCGTTGAGGCCCGGCTAAAGGGCAAGCCCTCCTTGTAACATCCCACAGCCCTGCGCCCTCTTACTAGGCAGACGCCAGGCCCCTCCGAGGGAAGGCGTCAGGAGGCATACGATGCAGCAGTACCGGAAATGGTTGAAGATGCTTCTCACTGCCGCCGGCGCAGCCCTCCTCGTCATCGCCGCGGCCTGTGGCGGCGGCGGTGGAGACGCGGGGCCGAGCCCCCAGTCGGCGGACCAGACCAGCTCTGACCAGGGCCACGTGACCGACGCCTCATCCGGAGGCACCGGCGCCCAGTCCGGGGCCCTCGTGGCCGATATCCAGGCTGCCATGGGGAAGTCGGTGGAGGCGATGCGCTCCAGCGTCCAGTCCGTCCTGGCCGACTTCAGCTTCGCCATGAATATGGGCGCCATGAACGTCGGGGCGAGCGGCGAGTTCCGCTTCCGGGAGCCTGGCCAGATGTACATGGCCATGAGGATGGACGGCGGCCAGGGCGGCCTCGATCTCGGGAGCCTGGGCAACGTCGAGGTGTTGGTCTTGGGCGACACCCTCTACATGAACAGCGCCCTAACCGGCTGGCTCAAGATCTCCCTCGCCGAGATGGGGGCCGATGCCGCCACCTTCCAGGGCTGGCTGGAGGGCCACTCTCCCTTTGACTACGCCGCTCTCGTCGAGAAGGTGGGCGGCAACGTTCAGGACCTGGGCACAGACCAGATCGACGGCAAGACCTACGCCCACTTCCAGGTCACCATCGACCTGGCGGACATCCTGAAGGCCTTCTCCGAGGCCCTGAACAGCACGGGCGGCTCGGTGGCATCCAGCGCCTTCCCCCAGGGCATATCGGCGCCGGTAGTCATGGACATTTGGGTTGACCCGGCGACGCTGTTGCCGCGGCGTCTAGCGGCCAACGGCGAACTGAACATCGCCGGCCAGCCAGCCGCCATGACCCTAGATTTCAACTTCCGGGAGTACAACACCGCCGTGGCCATCCCCGAAGCGCCCGCGGGCGCCAGGACCTTCGCCGACCTCCTTTCGGGTCCGGGACAGGACGGCGGCGGCCAGTAGGCCGGGTTTAGGGAGCGACCCCTTTCCGCTGCGACGGGGTAGGGCGGGCCCACGGGCCCGCCCTACTGCTGCGCCGGGGCAGCGGACGTGACGCCGCGGGCAGCCGGCATGTATCATTCCGGTGCGGACAACTGGCAACAGCCACTACACACGAACCGTAGGAGTGACCCATGAGCGACTGCCTGTTCTGCAAGATGGCGGCGAAAGAGATCCCCACCGACCCCCTGTACGATGACGACCTCGTCTTCGCTATCCGGGACATCCACCCGCGGGCCCCGGTGCACTTCATGGTCATACCGAAAGAGCACATCCCCACCGCCAGGGACGTCCGCGGGGAGCACGGCCCGCTGATCACCCGCATGTTGGCGGCCGCAGCCAAGGTGGCTGACGAGGAAGGCATAGGCCAGAGCGGCTACCGGTTGGCTTTCAACGTCGGCGATGCTGCCGGCATGACGATCCACCACCTGCACCTCCACTGCCTGGGCGGCCGGCGGCTGGGCCCAGAGGGCTAGGGGGCTGGGGGGTAGCCACCCCAGCCGGAAGGCTGAGGCATCGGGGGGGTTAGCCACCCCAGTCTGAAGGCTGAGGCATCTGGGGGGTAGCCACCCCAGCCTGAAGGCTGAGGCATCTGGGGGGTAGCCACCCCAGCCTGAAGGCTGGGGCATCGGGTTCGGCATTTGCCGATCAGCAGCACGGAACCGGAGGCATGCCAACAACCGCTTGACGGTATAGAACATATATTCTATTCTTGGATCTGATTGTTGGTGCATATACGTTCCGTAGCCCCGTAGAAGCGATGTTTGGAGGTCTCTTTGTCTCTGCCCTGGCGGGCGGCGGCTGCGGCGCTGGAATCGACTGGCGCAAGTTGCGCTGCCCTCAACCTGGCCTACTTCTTGCAGCGGCTGTGGGGGCCCGCCCCGGAGAGAGGGTCGCGGCGGGTGGCGGCCCTGGTCATGGCCGTAGTCTCGGCTGGGGCCATGGCCGAGGGCGCCTTTGTCTTGGCTTGGCTTTGGACCGGCGGCGAAGCCTCCTGGTCCTGGGCGGCAGCCCGCGTCTTGCCGGTGGCTGGGACCGCTGCCCTCTCGGCGCTGGTCCTGCGAGGGCTGGCCGATGACTAGGCGGCGAACCGGCCGTCCGAAGACGGCGGTCCCCGGGGAGGGCCTCCTGGCCGGGGCCATAGAGCGGCGAGACTGGGACGCGGCGGCTCTTTGCCTCCTGTGGGGCGTAGCCAGAGCCGCCCGCACCCTCCCTCCGGGTGGAATCGAAGCGCTCCTACAGCTCCTCACATCGCCGGCCCGGCGCCGCGGGACCCGCCGCCCGCGGACCGGCGGGGAAACGGGCCATGGCCAAGGCTCCTAGCCGCCGGCGGGCGCTGAGGGCCGCCCCTTCCGCGCGAGAGTTCTTCTACGGCGCCTCCCTCAGCGAAGCCGAGCGGGAGCTCTTGCCCGCAGCCCGCAGCCTGGAGGGACTCCAGGAGGAGATCGCAGCGCTGCGGGTGCGGCTCCACACCGCCATGCGGGAACACCCGGAGGATTTCCCCCTCATGGTCCGGGGCGTCGGCATGCTGGTGCGGGCCGTGGCGGCCCAATACAGGCTCTCGCCCAAAGCGCGGAAGGACCTGGCCGATCGCTTGGCGGCCCTTCTCAACAGCCTGGGCGACCAGTTGCTGCCCGCGGACGGCGGCTAGACCAGCCAGTTTTTTTAGAACATCCGTCCGCAAATTGACCATAAACCCCTTGACAAGCCCAGAACGCCCGTTCTATGCTTATGCGCACGAATGTTCGGCACGCATGTTCTAATGACTCAGAACCTGGAACGCGCCCTGGCCCGCTTCCGCAGCAGGCGCCGCCCCCCTGAGGAGAGCGCCGCCGCCCGGGTGTCCGCTGCCGCCTTCCGGGCCGCTGTGGAGCAGCGCCTCCGCAACCTGGAGCGCGACGTGGGAGAGGTCAAGGGGCGCCTCAACGGCCTCATCTTCCTGATCATCGGCACCGTCGTCACCCAGCTGCTGCTCAAGGTGGTGCAATGAGGCCCTCAGGGCAGGCCACCGCAGCCCGCAGCCGCCTTCTGGCGCGAGGCAGGCCGCTGCCAACCCTGCGTCCGTACCAGCTGGACGCAGGGCGCGCCATCGTCGCCTCCGTCCTGGAAAGGCGCGCGCTGACCATCACCGTTGTCATGGCCCGGCAGGCTGGGAAGAACGAACTCTCGGCCCAGGTGGAGCTCCTGCTCCTTCTCAGGCACGCCCGCCGGCCCGTGGACGCCATCAAGTGCGCCCCCACCTTCGAGCCTCAGGGGCGCGTTAGCCTGCGCCGCCTCTGGGACCGCATCCTTCAGGCAGGGTTGGAGCCGCTAGCTGGGCGCGAGGAGGGCCGGGCGGTGCGTGTGGGCCGCGCGCGGCAGATCTTCCTTTCGGCCGAGCCTTCGGCCAATGTCGTTGGGCACACAGCAGGCCTGATGTTGGAGGCCGATGAGGCCCAGGACATCGACCGGGACAAGTTCGAGCGGGAGTTCCGGCCGATGGCAGCGCCCTCCGCCGCTACGACCGTTCTCTACGGCACCCCGTGGGACGATTCCACCCTCCTGGAGGCAGCCGTGCAGGCCAACCTCGAGATGGAGCGCCGCGACGGCATCCGCCGCCACTTCGAGGCCGACTGGACCGTCGTGGCTGCCCTCAACCCGGAATACGGGCGCTACGTAGAGGCAGAAAGGGCCCGCCTGGGGGAAAACCACCCGCTCTTTCGTACCCAGTACGCCCTCAAGACCGTGAAGGGAAACGGGCGCCTCTTTTCCCTCTCCCAGAGGGAGCAATTGAGGGGCGCGCATTCCCGCCAAAGCGCCCCGCAGGCAGGCGAGACGTACGTCGCGGGGCTCGACCTCGGCGGCCAGGACCTCGGTGAGCACGAGGGCGGCCGCCAGCACGACGCCACTGTCCTAACCATAGCCCGCGTCGTCTTCCCACCCGCCGGCGCCATCCTTCCGGAGCCACGTCTGGAGGTAGTAGAGCACCTCTCCTTCGAGGGCGCGCCCCACGAGGCGCTCCTAGCCCGTCTGGCGGACGTTCTGGGCAACGTCTGGCGAGTCCGGCGCGTCGCCGTCGACGCCACCGGCCTGGGGGAGACGCTAGCGCGGCTGCTATCGCGGGCCCTAGGCCCCGCTGCCGTCCAGGCGGTGCGCTTCAGCGCCGAGTCCAAGTCGCGCCTCGGCTTTGGGCTGCTAGCCGCCGTCAACGGCGGGCGCCTGAAGGTGTACGCCCCTGATGGCTCACCAGAGTACGCCGAACTCTGGCGAGAGATCGAACTGGCCCGCGCTGTCTACCGGCCCAACCGGACGATGAACTTCTTCGTGGATGCTGCCCAGGGCCACGATGACTTCGTGGTCAGCCTGGCGCTCGCCATCCACGCAGCGGCAGGACTTCAGGAGGAGAGGCCCAGGATCGCCCGCGGCCACCCTTCCCCCAACTAGGCCCCTTAGGCCGGAAAGGAGTCACCCGTGTCCACATCCACCAAAGCCCCCACCCAGTTGGCGATGCCGGGGATGCAGGAAACCCCAAAACGCTACACGCGCGTGCGGGCGGACGCCTTGCCCGAGTACACCCATTACCGGGACGACGGCTGCGAGGTCCACCCCCATTGCCTCTCCTGCCCGCTGCCCCGCTGCCGCTACGAGGAGCCGGGCGGCCTCCGGGCACTTCTGAATGAACGGCGAGACCGGGAGATGGTGGAGCTGCGGCTGCGGGGCGCCTCTGTCGAGGAGCTGGCAGACCGCTTCGGAGTGTCGCGGCGCACCGTCTTCCGGGTGCTGGAAAGCTACCGCCAGGCCCGCCGGCAGGAGGCCGGCCTCGTCCGGCTGCCCCAGCGAGAGCCAGAGCAACGAAGGGAGTCCCACTGTGCGTGAGATCATCGGCGGGGCCGTTCACACCCTAGGTTACGTTATCCTGACGGGTGCAGCGGCCTGGCTCCTCCTCACCTACGGCCCGTGAGAGCAAGGCGATAGCGCTGGGCCGGGATGTCCCGCCCAGTAGAGAGGTGGTGCGGAAGTGGCGATGGAGATAAGGGTGGCGGGCTCCTTGGGGCAGCGGCCCCTGCCCCAACAGTTGGACCGGCTGGATAGGACTCGCCTGCAACGGTATCGAGAGAACCTAGAGTTCTATCAGGGGCGCCAATGGGCGGCCTCCCCCGGCCGGCGCCGGGAGCGGCGCCTCACCTTCAACTACGCCAAGACCATGGTGGAGAAGACGGCCTCTTACACGATGTCTGGCCTCGGCTTCGTTGTGGACCCAGAAGACGGCTCGGAAGCCGGGATTCAGCGTGCGCGCCGGGCCGAGCAGGTTCTGCGCCAGGTCTACGAAGAGAACGCCCTGGACCAGCTGGACTTCGACAACGAGATCGACTGTTCGGTGCTGGGCGACGCCGCCTACAAGGTGGCTTGGGACACCGCCCGGAGGCGCGTCCACGTTTCGTCACCGGACGTCCAGGGGCTCTTCGCGTGGCGGCGAGGCAATGATCCGTCGGAGGTGTGGCGAGTCGCCTACCGTTATCAGCTAAGCCACGGGGAGGCTGAGGATATCTTCGGCCCTTTGGCCCAGCGGGGCCAGGGCGACCACACCGTCATCGAAGACTGGACGGCGGAGCGGCTAGAGGTCTGGCTGGACGGTGCCTTGTTGGAGGAAAGCCCCAACCCCTACGGCTTTGTTCCCTTCGTCATCTACCCCAACATACGCCAGCCCAAGGAGCCGTGGGGCATCTCCGACCTGGCGGCCGTCCGTGAGCCGCTCCTGGAGCTTAACCGGGCCCTCTCCCAGCTCTCCATGATCCTGGAGCTATCGGGCAACCCAATCGCTGTGCTGGAGAACGTGACGGAGGCCCAAGACATCGCCGTCCAGCCGGGGGCGGTGTGGGAGGTGCCGGAGAAAGCCCGGGCGTACCTTTTGGACCTCTTGCAAGGCGGGGGTGTCGGGTTGCACGTCGACTACGTCAACCTCATCCTCCGCACCCTGCACGACCTGGCGGAGGTGCCCCGCAGCGCCTTCGGTGAGACCCGCCAACCCCTCTCAGGCGTCGCCCTTCAGATGGAGCTAGATCCCCTCCTCAAGAAGGTGCAGCGCAAGCGCCTCATCCGCAGCGCCGCCTTCCGACGCCGTAACGAGATGATCCTGCGGATTTTGGAGCAGCACACCGGCGAGACCTTCGCCCCGTACCGCACCCGGGTCGTCTGGGGGCCCGTCCTTCCCCAGGACCGCTCGCGGCTGGTGCAGGACGAGACACGCCTGGTGGCCTCGGGAATCCATTCGCGGCGGACGGCGGCGGGCCTCCTGGACGTGGCCGACCCCGAGGCGGAGTGGGAACGGTGGCGGCAGGAGGCCTGGGCCGCCCGGGAGGTGGGAGCATGACGGAGGAACCCCTTGGGCTGCCCCGGGGCAGCGTCAGGTCCCTCATGTCCCTCAGCGTCGTCATCGTGGCCGGCGCCATCGCCGGCTACCTCATCGTCAGCGACAGCTCCTCCGATCTCACCAAGATGGTTGTCGGCGGGTGGATCACCGCCTTGGGCAACGTCATCGGCTTCTACTTCGGCAGCCGCACGGGCGAGTGAGGGGGCGTGCGCACACCGCCGTAACGCCACGTGGGCCGCGGCCCCTCGCACATAAACAGGGTGTGGCCTCCCGGCGTCGCGTTCGGCACGGTCGAGGGAACGTCGATGCCCGTCTGGCCGGCGGGAAGCGTGCCCTCGCCGACGAGCATTCCGCTGCCGGGTGACTGCGGGTCGAAGTCCATGATGGCCTCGATCTCGCCGTCCGCCCAGGAGGATGGCGCGCCGCTCAGTGAGGACGTGAAGGGGTCGCCAGGCGCGCCGGATGTGGGCTTGAACGTGACGTTGGCGTTCGGCCACGGCGCGAGCGAGCGCTGTTGCGTGCCGCAGTCTACGATCGCGCCGGCCTGTGACGGCGAGCGCTGGGAAAGGACCGCCATGGCCAGCACAGCAATGCCGATAAGCGTCGCCGCGGCGGGTGCCGAGAGACGCCCCTGTCGTAAGCGTATGAACATCGCGGGATCCTCCTGTGAGGCATGGTGAGGGCGCCCCCCGGTTGGCAAAAGCGTATGTGTCTGCCAGTATAACCCAGGCATCGATGAAGTCAATGAGTGCTGCTCCCGGAGTGCCAGCGCGTTGCCTCAGGCGGCCCGCAGACGTACTGTAAAACCCGAGACGTGATGAGGGCTCGGGTACCAGGGATGCGCGGCCGCGCTGGGCTGCCCGCACTAGGCGTGGCAGTTTCCGCCGCGGCCATCCTGGCCGCCTGCATCAGCGGGGGCAGCAGCCCGGTGGCCACCCAGCCGCCCGTTCTCACTGGATCGCAGCCTTCGCCGCAGGCGCCCGCTGCGGACCCTTCTCCCGCCAGCGGCCCCACTGCGGCGCCCCGGGGCACGCCCATAACCTCGCCCGTCGAGGTCCCGATCCTCATGTACCACCACGTAGCGCCGACAGCCCCCGATGACGAGTTCGAGGCCCGCCTAACGGTGCTCACCACAGATTTCGAGGAGCAGCTCACATATCTCAGTTGCGCTGGCTACACCGGCATAACCGTTGGCCAGCTCATAGACGCTATGGACGGCGCGGCGGCCTTGCCCAGCCGTCCCGTTATCCTCACCTTCGACGATGGCTATGGCGACGCCTATACTCAGGCCTTTCCCCTTCTGCAGCGCTACGGCTTCCCCGGCTCCTTCGCCATCGTCACCGGCTTCGTCGGGGGCGGCGATGGCGCCTACGTAACCTGGGACCAGGTCCGGGAGATGGCGAAGGCCGGCATGGAGATGCTCTCCCATACCGTCTCCCACATCGACCTTGGGACCTCGGACGATATCACCGTCAGGGATCAGCTTTTGCAGTCCAAAGACGCCATTGCGCAGCACACCGGGCAGCCAGTGCGCTTTCTCGTGTACCCCTCGGGGGAGCCCTTCCGGTCGGGCACGCCGGAACGCCAGCAGGAGGTCGTATCCATGCTGCAGGAGGCCGGCTATGAGGCAGCTCTCTTGGCGGGCCCCAACGGTATGACCCAGGATCCGGCGGCCCGCTTCCAGCTGAACCGGGTGCGCGTTGCCGGCGGCGAAGATCTGGCCACATTTGCCGCCAGCATCGGAGGCCCGGCCTGCCCGTAGCGGCGCGGGTGCCAATCGCGCCTTGCAGGAGAAGAACATCTGTTCTATCCTTCGGCCCAAACACAGGAAGGAGGGCTACTCCATGGGAAGACGGGAGGCGGACGTGAGCGAGATGGAGGAGCAGTTGGCGGAAGCGCGGGCGCAGATCGACGCCCTACAGTCGTCGGCCGCCGACGCCGAGGCGCGGGCGGCTACCCTGCGGGAGAAGGTGTCCCAGATGGAATCGGAGCTGGCCGAGGCACGCTCAGCGTCCGACGCGGTCCGGACGGAGCTCGCCGAGGCCCGGGCTGAGCTGGAGCGGGCCAACTCCCAGCTACGAACGGCCATCCTCCGCTACCGCGAGGCGCGGCTGGCAGCGGCCCCGGAGGTCCCAGCCGAGATGGTGCCCGAGGCCGCCTCTTTGGAAGAGATCGATTCCCATCTGGCGTCGGCCGGACGTATGGCCGAGCGGCTACGTGAGCAGTTGCGGGCGGAGCAGCACCATCCCCGGGTCCCTTTGGGCTCGCCGTCGCGGCGGCCGCCGGACCTCTCCTCCCTCTCCCCGGCCGAGAAGATCCGGGAGGGCCTAAGGGAGCGCGCCGAGCGGGAGGGACGCTAGGCCGAGGGGGCGCGCCCGCCGGGGAGAGGGCCTACGTATCACGCCCAGGACGAGCGGGGCGCCCCGCGCCACTTCCCCCTTGCAGGTTGTAGCACATCCGTTCTATTCTTCGTCGCGAAGATCGCGGCCAGGGCGCGGGTGGCCAGAGGAGGCGGGGAGGCCCGGTCTTCCCTCCCCGAGCCCATCATCCGGCGCTCTCGGCCTTAGCATGAGGAGGTTGCACCATGGCTCTCACCCTGGCCGAAGCAGCGAAACTCTCCAACGACGTCCTGGTCACAGGCGTCGTCGAGACCATCATCAAGGACTCTCCGGTCCTTCAGCGGCTTCCCTTCATCGAGATCACTGGCAACGGGCTCACCTACAACCGAGAGGCTACCGCGCCCACGGCGTCGTTCTTCGATGTCGGCGACACCTGGACGGAATCCACCCCCACCTTTAGCCAGCAAACGGTCACCCTCAAGATCATGGGCGGCGACGCCGACATCGACAACTTTCTCCTGGCCACTCGCTCCAATCTTCAGGACCTGGAGGCTGCCGTCGTCCAACTCAAGGCCAAGGCCGTGCGGCAGCTCTTCGAGCAGACCTTCGTTACCGGCGATGCCACCGCCAACCCCAAGGCCTTCGACGGCCTGGACAAGCTCTGCGACCCAGCCCAGACCCTCTCCATGGGCGCCAACGGCGGTTCCCTAACCCTGGACAAGCTGGATGAACTGGTGGACACCGTCAAGGGCGGCAAGCCTGACCTCTTGCTCATGAGCCGCCGGTCCCGCCGCATCCTCACCAAGCTGGCCCGCAACTCCGGCTCTCTCCTGGAGACGGACCGCGATGAGTTCGGCCAGATGCTCCAGTTCTACGACGGCATACCTGTCGGCGTGTCCGACTACATCTCCGACGCTCAGACCGTGGGCACCAGCAACGACTGCTCCACCATCTACGCCTTCCAGATGGGCGAAGGCTCCCTGGCTGGCCTCACCTCACCCGGGGCCATCCAGGTGGAACGCGTCGGCAGCCTCGAGACGAAGGACGCCACCCGGACTCGCATCAAATGGTACGCATCGCTGGCCCTTTTCAACGCCCTCAAGCTGGCTCGCCTCACCGGCGTCAGACCCTAGCAGGCTCAGAGCAGCATCAGGAGGGACATCCGTGGCCATACTCAAGCGGGGCGTCATCCGAGCGTACGATGCGCAGGCCCACAAGGCAGCGGTGCAGATTGCTGGCTCCCTGAGCACATACCTAGCGGGGGTCGCGGTGGCCACGGACGTACCGCCCGCCGAGATCCAGGCCGGCCGCGAGTGCGCGGTCCTGTTCTTCGCAGACGATAACCCAGACGACGCCGTGGTGGTGACCATCTACGGGGCCGTCCCAGGCGGCGGAGGTGGCGGTGGCACCAGCGACCACGGGC
>DAOUBD010000018.1:0-144548 GCA_034432935.1 Dehalococcoidia bacterium
AACGCCTACGCCGACACCGACGGAGACCCCGACGCCTACGCCTACGCCCACCGAGACACCAACGCCGACACCGACGGAGGCGCCAACGCCAACGCCGACGCCGACTGCGGCTGGGGCTACCCAGACTCCGGCGCCTACGCCTACGGCGACGCCGGCGGTGACGCCGACGCCATCGCCGACGCCGGGTGTGCTGCCGGTGGTCTTGCCGCCGACCGGGGCCTCGCCGGCCACAGGCAGCGGGCCGCTCTTCGTCCTGCTGCTGGGCGCTGCGGCGACGCTGCTGTTGGGAGGCGGGCTCTTGCTAGCGGGAGCCCGCACCAGGCCAGAGAACGGCCCAGGGGACTAAGAGACCCCGGGGTCCATGACGCGGAGCCGGCCCCGGGCGCGGCGCGCCGGCGGGTTAGTGCTGTCCAGTCCTTGACAACTACAGTATTTTTTCCGGATAATGTAATCGCTCCGGCAGGGCCGCAACTGCCGGGGTCATGAGCGCTCTCCGGGTCTCATCGCCGCACCCCCGCGAGCTTTTCGACTCGGGAGCGCTTCCTCTTGCCCCGTTCCCTCTTCTTCGTCGTCCCGTTCCTCTGTAACCGACTCCGCCCCATCGTCATCTCTAATTTCGGGCACGTTTTCCTTTTGACCATGGCTGACCTGGAACTGGATCCGCTGCGAGAGGTGCGGCTGGCCAAGCGCTGGGCGCTGGCAGGCATCGCCGTCGCAGTGCTGGCCCTGGTCCCCACTTACGCCCTGGCCCTGGGCCTCGGGGCGATGGCCACGGCCCTTGTGGTAGGCCCCGCCGCCGGCGTAGCGCTACTGGGCATCGAGGTGGGCTCGCGCTGGGAGTACCGCATGCGCAGGCGTTACGCCTACCCGTATCGCCTCGGCTACGAGCTGGCCTCCATCCACGATTTCCGGCAGGCTTGCGGCCGTGGCGCGGAGCTGGTTGGCCGCTGGCTCTCGGTAGAGCAAGCGCTCATCGCCTGGCTCAGCGAGGACCAGCAAGCGCTGTCCCCTGTCGCCGGCTTCGGGCTGGCGGCAGGCTGGGTGGAGCGGGCCAACTCTGTCCCTATCGACAGCGAGGGCCTGCAAGAGATGCTTTCGTCCGGGAGGCGGCTGGACGCCGCATTGGTCGCGGCCGGCTGGTTCCCCCCGCGGGAGGGCGGCAGGCGCTTGGTCTTCGTGCCCCTGGTGAGCCGCGACCGGCCGGAAGGGGTGCTGGCGTTATCCGCCGCGCCGGGCAACGCCCTGGTGCGGGACCAGAGGCTGCTATCGGCCCTAGGCATGGTGATGGGGCTGGCGCTGGACAACTGCCGGCTGTATGAGGGCCAGCGGGCCCACGCCCTGCACCTCCAGGAGCTTAACCGCATGAAGAGCGATTTCCTGAGCACAGTCTCCCATGAGCTCCGCACACCCCTCACCTCCATCATGATCGCCGCCGAAATGCTCATGGAGGAAGAGGACTTTCAGGACCCTTCGACCCCCCGCGGGCGCCTGATCCGGAGCATCGTCAAGGGCGCCTCGCGCCTCAGCAGCCTTGTCAACGACCTGGTCAACATATCGCGGGAAGACGACTTCCGGCCGAGGCTGGAGCTGGACGACGTGCGCCTCGGAGACATCGTCGCCAACGCGGTGGGCATCATCCAACCATTAGCCTCGGCCAAGCGCCAGAGCATCGACGTGCGCTTGGAAGACCCCGCGGCTGCCATCCGCGTCGATCGGTTACGGTTCGAACAGGTGCTTGTGAACCTTCTCTCCAACGCCCAGCGCTACACCCCGGCGGGCGGCAGGATCTGTGTTAGCAGCGCCAAAGAGAAGGGAGAGCTTGTGATCCGGGTGCAAGATACCGGCCCCGGCGTGGCTGATGAGGATCGGGAGCTGATCTTCGAGCCCTTCTACAGGGGGGATAGGTCGGGTCTCGGCCTAGGGCTGGCCATCGCCAAGTCGTTGGTCGCATTGCACAACGGGCGCATCTGGGTGGAGAGCCCTCCGGATGGCGGCAGCACCTTCTGCGTCGCCGTGCCGGTTCCGGCAGGCGCGAGGCAGCAGGGGCTAGCGCCCTCTGCCATAAGTTAGGGCTGGCGCAGCCTACTGACGGGCCTCGTGGGGCGCTGGCGGCGCGCTGGCCTGCGAGCGGATATATGCGGCCAGAGCGCGGGGGCTGCGCAAGGCCTCCACCAGGGACGGCTGGGTCTCCGCCTCGACGTGTTCGGTGAGAGCCATGCGGATGTAGGCCGCCCGCGACAGCCCTTTGCGCCGCGCCAGCGTGTTGAGGCTCTTCAGCAGGTCGTCCGGAAGCACCAAAACGATTCGCGATGAGCGGGCCACGGCACGGATTCTAGTGGCCCGCGAATAAGCTGTCAATACCACTTCTGCGTAAAATCTATGCCTAGGCGGCATCTCTCCGATGACACGATGATGACCAACCGCTCTCACCATGCACCCGCGCTATCGGGGTTCTGCCGATGGGATGCTGGGCGGATATCGATCGTATGCCCGGCGTCAATGCCATGACCCCACCGGCCGGGGGCCTAATATAATTCGGTCATGCGGCTGACCCGCCTCCACCTTTCCAACTACCGCAACTTCCGCCGGCTGGAGCTAGAGCTACCCGCCGGCGTCAGCGTGTTTGTGGGGGACAACGCCCAGGGCAAGAGCAACCTCCTGGAGGCCGTCTACCTGCTCGCCACCATGCGGGCCGTACGGGCGGAGGCCGATAGCCAGCTCGTAGGCCGCGGAGCGCTGGCGGGAGCCGCGGCCGTGGCCCGCGTGGCGGGGGAGGTAGAGACGGCGGCTGGCGTCCTCAGGCTGGAGGTGGCGGTCACGGTCCGAGCGGGTTCTGGGGGACCTGTGGCTACGAAAACCGTAAAGGTGAACGGCAACCCTCGGCGACTGTCGGCTGCGGTGGGCTGCATGACGGCGGTGCTCTTTACGGCGGAGGACTTGGAGCTGGTATCGGGCCCTCCGGCGCTGCGCCGGCGCTTCATCGATCTGGCGCTGGGGCAGGTGGACCCCAAGTACAACGCCGCCCGCGCCCGGTTCGAACGGGCCCTCACCCAGCGGAACCACCTGCTCAAGCAGATGCGGGAGGGCGCGGCGCACCCGGATGAGGTAGTGTTCTGGGACGCAGAGTTGGCGCGGGATGGCGGCCTGATCTTCGAGAAGCGCGCCGCCTTCATACGCGAGGTGGAGGCGCTAGCCGCTGTCTTGCACGGAAGCTTGGCCCCAGGTGAGGCGCTCTCGGTGCAATATCAGCCCAGGATCGATGGGCCGGCGCCTGGCCCCGGCCAAGCGGCCGAGGCCTACGCTGCCGCCTTGGCCCGGGGCCTGGGCCGCGACATCGCCGCCGGGATGACGTTGCAAGGGCCCCACCGGGACGACGTCCTCTTGCAGCTCGATGGCCTGCCAGCCTCCGGTTTCGCCTCCCGCGCCCAGCAACGCACCGTAGCCTTATCCCTGCGTTTGGCCGAGGCCCGCTTTCTTTTCGCCAGGCGCGGCGAGGCCCCGGTCCTCCTCCTGGACGACGTGCTGTCCGAGATGGATGCTGCCAGGCGAGCCTCTGTGCTGCGAGCCATGGTTGACGTGGAACAGATGCTGGTGACGGGCACGGACTGGGACCGCTTTTCGCGGGAGTTCCTGGAGCAGGCCGCCCAATTCCAGGTGGCCGGAGGCTCGGTTACCCCTGCGGTGCCGGGGCAGGCGGCGCCGCGAAGATGGGACTCCTAAACCCCTTCGGTACGGCCACCCAGAGGGCTGCCGGAACCACCGTTACCACCGTAGGAGCCTCTGGCTGCGGATCGCCATCCAGTTGCAGGGGCAGGGGCTGGGACCAGCTGATCCGCAGCTCGCGGAACCGCCGATACACTACCTTTCTCCAGCGCCGGTGCAAGCGCAGGGCCGTGAGAATGGTGTGGATGGCCACGTCCAGGCGGCCCTTGCCCTGATAGACGCAGGCGTCCAGCAGACCGTCGTCCGCCACGGCGTCGTTGGTGATTTGGGTGAGGCCCGCGTAGACCCTGGTGTTGCCTAACACCAGCATAAGGACGTCCCGTTCCAGCGTCTCGCCGTCGAAGGCCAGGGTGGCCCGGACGCCGCGGTAGGTGAGCCACTCGCGCAGGGCGGCGATAACGTAGGCGGTGGCGCCCAGCCGCTTCTTGGCCAACAGGGAGACGCGGCGGGTGACGGCGGCATCGATGCCGTAGCCCGCCATGAGGAGAAAATAGCGCTGGCCCGCGCGGCCCAGGTCGACGCGGCGGCGGTCTCCCTCCAGGGCCAGGCGCACCGCCTCGGCAGGCTTCTTGTCCATGCCGGTCTCCCGTGCCCAGATGTTGGACGTGCCGCCTGGGATGGGTGCAAGGGCGGTTGCACTGCCGGCGAGCCCGTTCACGGCCTCGTTCAGCGTGCCGTCCCCTCCACAGACGAAGAGGAGGGGGACGCCCCGGCGGGCTGCCTCAGCGGCCATGCCGACGGCGTCGCCAGGCGCCTTGGTTGTGAGCCAGGTGGTGCTCCAGCCGCGGTGCTTAAGGAGGGCGTCTGCCTCGCGCAGACGTTTGGCGCTCGGTGGCTTGTGGGCCGCCGGGTTGACGATAATGACGGCCTCCCGGCGGCCGGGCGCTGGCGTCACATCATCGCGCGTCATGCATTGGCAATCCTAGCCAGGAGAGGAGGGTGATGGCAAGGAGGTGACGCCAACGGGGGCTCCCCTTATGATGGCTCTTGGCCCGCGGGCTTTCGCAGCCAAACGCACGGAGGACAGGGGGTTTCGATGAAGGAGACCATCGGCATCAAGAGGTTGGATCACGTCTGCTGGGCTGTGAGGCGGATGGATGATGTCCTGCCGCTGCTCACCGAGCTCATGGGCATGCGGGTAGCGGGCCGCTTCGAGAACCGGGAGATGGGGTACCGGGGGGTAGACCTGAAGGTGCCGGGAGGCACGGCTCATTTCGAACTGCTGGAGCCCCTGGGCGATGACAGTTTCCTGGTACGGTTTCTTGAGGAGCGGGGGCCTGGCCTGCACCACGTCACTTTCGAGGTGGAAGATACCGAGCGCGCCGCCCGCGCCATGCGGGCTTTCGGCATCGAGCCGTTCCGGGGCGTGCAACGCTCCGGCAGTTGGATAGAGACGTACATGCACCCCAAGGACTCCGGGGGCGTCCTCTTCCAGTTCTACACCGAGGCGCCCGATCGCCAGCAGGACCCTGGTCACAGCCACGATCACCTTACGCCCAAGTAGAAATGGCGCTCCTCCAGCCCATTGAAGGCGAACTGAAGATCAATGGCCTGCGCATCCACTATTTCGAGTGGAGGGGGCGGGGCGAACGACCCTTGGTGTTGGTCCACGGCCTGCGCGATTACGCCTACTACTGGCAGGACTTGGCCAACCGCCTGCTGGACGACTTCCATGTCTACGCCTTCGATCAGCGTGGTCACGGCGAGAGCGAGCACGCCCCTGGCGGCTACCTGGTCTGGGCTCTCGCCTCTGACCTGGCGGGATTTGTGCAGCAGATGGGCCTGGAGCGCTTCGATCTACTGGGGCTGTCGTTGGGGTCGCGCTGCGCCATGGCCTACGCCCGGGAGAACTGGCCGCGGCTCAAGCACCTGATCCTCGTCGATATGGGGCCCCAGATGGCGCGCGTCGCTGCCGTGGGGCTCAAGGAGGACATGGCGGGAAAGGCCGAGCGTCCCCCCAGCCGGTTCAGCCTGGAAGAGGCTCGCGCCTTCTATTGCCAGCAGTGGCCAACGCTGGACGAGCCGTCCATCGAACGGCTGATCCGGAACTCTCTCGTGCCGGGGGAGGATGGCCTTTACGCCAACAGGTACGACCGCCGCCTGGCGGATATCACCACCAAGGCCGCCATCCCGGAGATCGGCTTCCTGTGGGATGCCCTGCCCTCGATCCGTTGCCCCACCTTGGTGGCCCGGGGAGAGGAGAGCCACGTGCTCGACGACGAGATCGCCTCACGGATGGTGGCGTCCCTTCCCAACGGACGGCTCTACGTGTTCAGAGGGACTGGGCATTCCTTGCCGCGCCTGGAGCCTGAGCGGTTCGCGGCGGTCGTAAGGGCCTTCCTGCTGGACCAGCCCTTGCCTTAGGCCGAGGGCCCGGGGATGCTGCGGCCGACATCCTCGGGCCCTGGATGAGAGCTGTCCTAGCGTCGTTTGGGGGTGCGGCGCCTGCCAAGCTCTTCGAGCATACTATCGCCCGTAGCCGGGGTGTGGGCCAGTGACGAAAGGCCCTAGGTGGCCTGTGCCGTATGGACTATGTTCGGGGGTAAGGGGAGATCGCCCCGGTTGCCCAAGCCTAGCGTGGGGCGCGCACCCGGCGCCGGGCGGGGCCGCTGGGCTTCATCGCCTCCAGCTCGTCCTCGCGCCCCATGACGATGAGGCGGTCGCCTGGCTCCAGGATCGTCTCGCCAGGGGGGCCCACCTTGAGTTCACCGCTGGTCTTCTGAAGGCCCAGGGTAACCACGCTCGGGGAGTTATGGAGGATGTCGGCGATGGTACGGCCTGCTAGGGCGGAGGCAGGGGCGACTTCTATCTCCGCCAGCACCGGCGCCCCCTCGCGCCTGGGGGCCAGGGTGTCGATGAATTCGGCCACAAGCGGCTGGAGGGCGGATATGGCCATCTGGCGGCCGGCTATAACGTAGGGAGAGAAGACGCGGTCTGCTCCAGCACGCTTCATCCGGGCCTCGCTCTCCGGCCTGCCGGCCCGGGAGACGACGTAGAGGTCGGGCCGCAGCGCCTTGGCCGTCAGGACGATGAATGTGTTGCCTGAATCTGAGTCGGAGGCAGCCAAGAGGCCCCTGGCGCGCTCGATGCCGGCCTCCCGCAGGACGAGGTCAGAGGTGGCGTCTCCGTGGACGACGGGGTAGCCCTGGGCCTGGGCCGCGGCGATGGCTTCTGGGTTGGACTCGACGATCACGAAGGGGATGCCGCGCTCTGAGAACTCGTGAGCGATCTCCGTGCCGACGCGTCCATAACCGCAGAGGATATAGTGATTGCGTAGGCTCTCGATCTTGCCCCTCATTCTCCTGACTCCCAGGAGCGTGGCCAGCTCGCCTTCCAAGAGGAACTGGGCGACGCTTACCAGGGCGTAGAATATCGTACCCACGCCCGCGACCGCCAGGGCCATGGTGAAGACGCGGCCTTCGTCATCCAGGGGCTGGACCTCGTGGAAGCCGATGGTGGTGATAGTTATCACCGTCATGTAGAGGGCGTCCATGAAGTTCCACCCCTCTACCAGCATGTATCCGCCGGTCCCGGCCAACGGCAAGAGGATGAGGAGGGCGGCGGCGCGGACCAGGTTAGGCGGTATGGTGGCTACGGTGACCCGGAGGCGCCGTTCCACAGGGCGCAGTCACGCTGCCCGGCCCCCGAAGCGCTTCCGCTTCTGGGCCACGTAGTCAACGAGGATGTAGTGGCCGAGCCGGTCGGGCGTGGTGTAGAAGACCCGGCCCTTATTCATCTTGGCGATCTGGTTGACGAACTCCTTGAGGTAGTAGTTCCGGTCCAGCATGAAGGTGTTGATGGTGATCCCCTTCTGGGTGCACCGGCGCACCTCTTTTAGCGTCTCCCGGATGGTAATGGGGCTGGGCGGGTAGGCGAAATAGGAGCGGCCGTGCTCCAAGTGGGCCGTGGGCTCGCCATCGGAGATCATGATGATCTGGCGGGTGCCAGCGCTGTGGCGGGCCAGGAGCTTCTGGGCCAGCATGAGGGCGTGGTGCATGTTGGTGCCCAGGACGGATTCATCCCAGCGCACGTACGGCAGCTCCTCCGGCTTCAGCTCTCGCGCATAGGCCGAGAAGCCGATGAGGTAGAGGCTGTCCTTGGGGAACTGGGTGCGGATGAGGTTATGGAGAGCCAGGGCCACCTTCTTGGCGGCCTGGAAGCTGCCCCGCAGCGCCATGGACCAAGAGAGATCGAGCATCATGACGGTGGCCGTCGTGGTCAGCATCTCTGACCGGTATATCTGGAAGTCTGCCTCCGCCAACCTCACGGGCACCTGGGGCCCCTCGCGGTAGATGCCGTTCATAAGCGTCTCGCCCAGGTTCAAGTGAAAGGGGTCGCCGAACTCATAGGCCTTGGTCTCGTCGGTGCGCTCCCCTCCGCGCCCTTTCTCCCTCACGGGGTGCTTGCCCTGGGCCGATTTCTTGAGCTGAGCGTATATTTCGCCGAGGGCCTTTTCTCCCAGCTTGCGGATGCCTCTCGGGGTCAACTCCCACTGGTCGCCCTTGCGGCGAATGTAGCCAGCCTTCTCTAGCACCTCCAAGAAGTCCTTCAGTTGCTGAAGGGTCTGGTAGGCCTCATCGCCCAGGAGCTCCCGCACCTTCTCCTCGTCGATGTCATCGAGGCTGCCGCCGTACTGGGTCCGCTCCAGCTGCTTCTCCAATTGGTCCAGCCCCTGAAGGTTTTCCATAAGCCTCATGGCCTGAAGGAGATCCAGCTCCTCGTCGCCCCGGAAGGGGTACTGATTGTGGTCCCGGAGGGGAGAGAGGATGTCCAGGTTGATGGCCAGCTCGCTCAGCTCGCGCTGGAGCTCCGGATCGCCGATCTTGTCCATGAGGAGGTCCTGGAGTTGGCGGCGCATGTCAGCAGGCAGGCTGTCCAAGAGGCTCTGCATAGCGGCGATGCCTGCCTGCATCTGTTCGATAAGATCGTCCAGGCTTTGGGGCGGGTTAGGGCCAAAAAGGTCGCCGTAGTTCTGCATGAAGGAGTCGAAGTCCGGCTGGCCTCCGGCCATCTTCTCCGATAGCATCTGGTTCAGGTCCCGCAGCATCTCCTTCATGCGGGCCATGTCCTCAGGGCTCATATTGGCGATCTGGCTGTAGAGATCCTTGAAGAAGGAGTCCATCATCGCCTTCTTCAGCATCTCCATGAGTTCCTGGAACTTGGCCGCCGCTTCGGGGTCCATGAACTCGTACTCTTGGAGGCCCTTGACACGCCCTCCGGCGTCCTCCGGCAGGTTCTGTAGGAAGTTCTTGCGCTTCTCGACGATGTTCTTCAGGGTCTCCGCCATGCGGCGTTCTTCCTCCGCCGATGGTCCCTGCCCGCCCGGATTCAGCGCGTCCTCGAAGGCCTTCAGGGGACTCTCGCCGCCCTCGAGCCTCTGCTTCGCCTCCGCCAGGCGGCGGTCCAGGGTCTCGTTCTCCAGTGCCAGGATCTCGTCCAGACGCTTCTGGATGTCTTCGAACACTGACGAGAGGTTATAGCGGTCAAGCATCTGGCGCCGCTGCTGCCGCAACTGTTGGAGGAGGTCCCGCAGCCCCTGCATGCGGTGGCCGAAGGGGTTGCGCATGCCCCTCTGCAAGAGGTTGCGCAGGGCGTGTTGGAGGTCCCCGAAGTTCATCAGGTCGTCGGTGATGCCGGCCAGGAGGTCGTCGGGGTCCAGAGGCCCGATCTCTTGCGAACCGTCCCACTCGGAGTAGCGATACCAGAAAGGCATGGTGATTGCCTCGTGAGGCCATTATACGACAGGTGGCGCCGCATTCGGGGAAGCCGTGGCGTAGGCTTCGGCAACCGCCCTTGCCCGGGAAGCGACGCCTGGGCGAGAATGGCGCATGCAGGAGGCGGCATGCCGTACGAATCCGTTAACGGCGTCAGTCTATACTACGAGGTCCATGGCAGTTCGGGCGACCCTCTGGTCCTCGTCCACGGCTACACGGGCGACATCACCGACTGGCGGCACCAGATCCCCGCCTTCTCGCGTTCGCACAGGGTGCTCGTTTTCGATAACCGGGGGCATGGGCGCTCGGAGGCGCCGCCGGACCGTAGCGCGTATACGGTGGAAAAGATGGCGAGGGACGTGCAGCTGTTGACCGAGAGGCTGGGGTTCGAGCGCTTTCACCTGCTGGGGCACTCCATGGGCGGCGCGATAGTCCAGGAGGTGGCGCTGGAGAGCCCCGAGCGCCTTCTCTCCCTTACGCTCCACGACACGGCCGATTTCTTTGCCGGGGCGTTCATGAATCCCGCCATCGTCGCCTGGCGGGACTGGCGGTTCAGGGTGGCCGAGGAGCGGGGCATGGCCGCGGTAGCCGAGATCGAGCCTCCCATCCCGCCGCCGCCGCATATGCCCAAGGAGCGCCAGCAGGAGATGAGGCAACGGCTGGCCCGGATGTCCGTGGATGCTTTCATAGGCGCCTGGAACGGCCTTTCTCAATGGCGCGGGACGCGGGACCGGGCGCATCAGATCGGGCTGCCCACGCTGGTCATCTGGGGCGACCTCGACTCGCCCTTCATCATCGAAGGCTGCGAGCGCTTAGTGAAAGCGATCCCCAAGGCGGAGCCGGCGGTCATCCCGGAGTGCGGGCATTCACCGCAGTACGAACGGCCGCCTCTGTTCAACGCGGCGCTGGCGGGTTTTCTGGAGCGCGTGGCCGGCTAGCGGTCCGGGTTCTCTTACCCCCGGTACTGGTAGCGCCCGGCCACTTTGTCTTTGTTGAGCCGCTTGTTCAGGTGTAGCCCCTCTAGGACGAACTCGACGGCGGAGGCCACTAGTGGGGCGCTGGCTCCGGCGTCGAGCTTCTGGACGGCTACGGCCAGGCCGTCGATCTGCTTGACCAGCTTCTGGTACTCTGCCGATGGCGTAATGTCCGACACCTCGACGCTGTAACCAGCCTTGAACCGGGTGACGACGGGTTCCAACTCGCCCAGGCTGAAGTAGTGGTTGAAGACGGTCAGGACGGCGCCCTGGATGAGGCGTTCGATGATCTGCTCTTCCCGGCCTTCGTCCACCGTCTCGAACTCCAGCTTACCGGTGAGGGCCGGCAGGACGTACGGGAGGTCGCTGACCCGGGGCACAACCTCCTTCTCCCGGAGCCGGATGGCCCGGCGCAGGGCGTTGGCCAAGAGCGCCTCGTAGTCGGCGATGGAGGCGCGAACCGAGACGCCGGAGCGCTGGTTGACGTCGGGGCTGCGGCGGGCCAGGCGCGTAATCTCGGCCACGATCTCCTTCATGTACTGGGGGACGTTGACGGGTCTGTCGCCGTCCTCCTCGAAGTGGGCCCGCTCCTGCTCCATGATGGCGATCTCGTACTCGACGTTGCGGGGGTAGTGGGTGCGGATCTGGGCGCCGTAGCGGTCCTTCAAGGGCGTGATGATGCGCCCCCGGTTGGTGTAGTCCTCGGGGTTGGCGGAGGCCACTACAAAGACGTCCAGGGGCATGCGGATCCGGTAGCCGCGGATCTGGACGTCCCGCTCCTCCATGATGTTGAGCAGCCCCACCTGGATACGCTCCGCCAGGTCCGGCAGCTCGTTGATGCAGAAGATGCCGCGGTTGTGGCGCGGGATGAGGCCGTAGTGGATGGTCAGTTCGTCGGACAGGTAGCGCCCCTCGGCCACCTTGATGGGGTCCACCTCGCCGATGAGGTCGGCTATGGTGATATCCGGCGTGGCCAGCTTCTCTCCGTAGCGGCGGTCCCGGCCGATCCATTCGATCTCGGCCTCTTCCCCCTCAGCGGCCACGAGGTCCCGGCAGCGCTTGCAGATGGGGTCGAAGGGGTTATCGTTTATCTCGCAGCCCGCGATGGCCGGGATCTCCTCATCCAGGAGGTTGACTAAAGAGCGAATCAGCCTGGACTTGGCCTGGCCCCGCTCCCCCAAGAAGATGATGTCTTGGCCCGAGAGGATAGCGTTCTCCAGATGAGGAAGGACTGTGTCCTCGTAGCCGATGATGCCGGGGAAGTGCTCCTCTCCCCGCTCGATGCGGCGCACCAGGTTGCGCCGCATCTCCTGCTTCACCGTGACCGGCCTGTATCCGGAGAGCCGCAGCTCCCTAATGGTCCTTGGCTTCTGGTTTGCCACGTTATCCTCGCCTTCCGCTACCCTGTGCCGCCGGATAGAAAGCGCGCCACCTCGTCTCTCTCGAATCGGGGGACCGGCTTCCTCTGGCCGTTGTACTCTATTATAACCCCCTCCTCTGGCCCGGTGAGGGTTCCGATGCGCGTGGCCCTGGCGCCCTCCGCCTCGATGGCAGAGAGGGCCCGGGGGCAGTCGGCCTGGGCTACTGCCAGCAACAGCGCGCCGGAGGCCAGTAGACCCAAAGGATCGAGCCCGGCCAGCTCGCAGATAATACGAGTGTGGCGCAGGACGGGGATCGCTTCACCCTGTATGAGCATGCCCACCCGGGCAGCCTCGGCCATCTCGTAAAGGGCGGTGGCCAGCCCGCCCTCTGTTGGGTCGTGCATGGCGTGGACCGTGACGGCGCTGGCGGCCGCGGTAGCCTCCCGGACAACGCTTATCCCCGGCCGTGTGATGTACTCCCGGGCCTCTTGCAGCTCTTGGACGCCCAACCCCAGCGCCAGCAGCCGGTCGCCCGCCTCGCGGGCGAGAACGCTGGTGCCTTCGATGGCGATGCCCTTGGTAAGGATGAGAGCATCTCCTGGGCGCGCGCCTGCCGGGGTCACCAGGCCGCCGCGGGTGGCTTCGCCCAGCAGGGCGCCGGCGACGATGGGGCGGCCAAGGCCGTAAGTGATCTCAGTATGGCCGCCGATGAGCTGTATGCCGAGGGACTCGCACGCCTCCAGCATCTGATCGAAGATCGCCTCCGCCAGCGCAGAAGAAGAGCCCTCCGGCAGGAGGACAGTGGCCATGAACCAGGCAGGCCGCGCTCCCATACAGGCCACATCGTTAGCGTTGACGTGGACGGCGTACTGGCCGATGAGGTCTGTGGCGAAGGTGATGGGGTCTGCCTTGGCCACCAGCAGCTTGGGGCCGCCGGTGTCGATGACGGCGGCGTCGCGGCCGATGCCGGGGCCCAGAACGACCCTTGGGTCCCCGCCAGGGATCCTATCGAGAAGGCGCGCCAGCAGCTCGTTGGGGAGCTTGCCAGCCCGCATCCCACTCATCGGCGGCATGGTGAAGGAAATGATGGGCCGGGGTCACCGCTTTGTCAACTCGCCTCGCCGCTCGCGGGACTCTATACTGGGAGAAAAGGCTCGCAGGTCCGAGAGAGGTTTGGCCGCCGCTGCTAGGAATAGAGAACGTCCTGATAGACTTCGCGCGTAGCGTTTACGACGCCATCAGTTGGCCCGGCGTCGTGATCCTCATGGCTGTCGAGAGCGCCTGCATTCCCTTCCCCAGCGAGGTCATCATGCCGCTGGCCGGCTGGTTCCTGATCAAGGACAGGGGCCACGGTGAGGAGTACCTCCTGCTGGCAGGCTTCTTCGGGGCGCTGGGGAACACCTTGGGGTCTGTGCTGGCCTATTACGCCGGCGCCTGGGGCGGAAGGCCCCTTATCCACAAGTACGGGCGCTATCTGCTCATCACACCCCATGAAGTGGAGTGGGCGGATCGCTGGTTCAACCGTTACGGCGAGATTACCGTCTTCGCTACCCGCCTAATGCCGGTGGTCCGGACCTTCATCAGCCTTCCGGCGGGCATCGCCCGAATGAGGTTCTGGCGATTCGTGGCGCTCACCTTCGCTGGCTCCCTGCCCTGGTCCATGGCACTGGCCTGGGGAGGGTACAAGCTGGGGGAGAACTGGGAGAGCCTCGTCACCTACTTCCGGCCGGTGTCCCTCCCCATCGCCGCCGTAGTGTTGGCCGGCGCTGCCTATCTCCTCTTCAGGCGCATCCGTGAGGTGCGCCGTGCCGGGTCCTATGAGCGGTTGCTTCAGGAACAAGAGGCGGCGCCGCACTTGGATTAGGGCTGTGCCGGGCGCCCTGCGTCGCGGCCCCTGGCTTGCCGTGGCCAGTCTCATCCTGCTGCTGGCGGCCTGCGCTGGCGGAGGCGGCGGACAGGCTACGCCAACTCCGGGGCCAGTGCTCACGATTACGCCGCCTGGGCCGGACCAGGGCACCGTGACGCCGACGCCGCCGGCGCCGGAGACGGAATACTGGCTGGCCTACCGGGAGTTCGGGGCCGAGCAGGACACCATCTGGCGGGTCCGGCCCCAGGACCCGGCCAACCGGGAACAGGTGGCCGTTATCGCCCATAGCGATGGTTGCGGCATCCGGGCATCGCTATCGCCGGACGGCCGGATGCTGGCGTATACGGTGCAGCCGCCCGGGACCCCATGCCTGCCCGATAACTCCACGGCCCATGCCCATGTCATCGACCTCTTGCGCAAGGAAGACGACAAGATCGCCGAGGGGGTCGACCTGCGATTCACACCCCTATGGTCCCCGGATGGGGGCCTTCTCTACTTGCGCCGCTACGCTGGCGCCGAGTTCCTGAACGCGGATGTCTCCATCCTGAGAGTGAAGGTGCAGCGGAAGGCGCCGCCTGGCAAGGAGACGCCAGAGCCTACGCCGCCGACGCCAGTGCCGCAGGACCCGGTGACGGTGATCCTCCAGGACAAGGTAAGCGCCGTCCTTTCGTTCATCCCGATCGGCTTCGCTGGGGACAGGAAGACCATGTACTTCATCCAGGTGCAAGGGGGGACGACGGTGGCCACCCTGGCCGGCGCCTACGCCCCTGCCACCACGGAGGCTGTGGCCACCGCCGAGGCCGAAGCTGGGGCGACGGCCACGGCCCTGGCCAGCCAGACGGTCACGGCGGGGGGCACGGTCGAGGCCGGCGCCACCCTAGTGCCGCCCCTCTCGCCCACGCCGCCGGCCTCCTTCGTGGTTAAGCTCAGCGACCAACTGATCAGCGACCCTGATCTTAGCCCTGACGGCAGTAGGCTGGCCTTTGTGGCCCAGCAACTGGTGGAAGGCGAGCCGTTGGACCGGGTGTTCGTGGCCGATTTAGCCAGCAAGACCCTGGCGCCTCTGGCCAGTGAGGGGTTGCCCTCAGGACACCACCTCAGTCCCGTCTGGCACCCGGATGGCCAGAGGCTGGCTGTAGGGACTCTCCCTCAGGCCGGAGAGCCCGGCGCCATCGCCCTTGTGCCGGTAGCCGGCGGGCCCCCGTCGTTTTTGACGCCGCCGGCCGCCGGGTTCGACCGTCCGCTATCCTGGTCTCCAGACGGCAAGTACCTGGCCGCCTACAGTTTTAGCGGGGACTCCCTGGTGAACCCGGGCAGCGCGCGGCTGGAACTCTTGGCCATCACTGGCCAGCGGACGACGGTGGCGGCGGGCGCAGACCTCCTGGTCCTCGGCTGGTGGAAGCCGGCGCCGGAGGAGTGACTGGGCCGGGTGCTATACTTCCGGGCAGAGGATGATGATGAACCGCCTGCTGGGTGCCATCCGTAGGAACCATGCCCTCGAACATGCCACCATCGCGGTCCTTCTGAACAGACATGGGCCCGTGCGGGTAGTTGGGCGGGCGGCAGCCGACGGCTTTTGGGTCTACGGCCGTGTTCCCACGGACCGCCTGCGGGAGTTCGCCGAGGAAGCGTTGGCCCGCCTGCAACGCGGCGAGTCGCACCTGGCTGTTTCGCCCCTATGCGGCACCAACATTGCGGTCGCTGGGGTACTAGCCGGCGTGGGCGCCTACCTCGCCGCCGGCTCCGGGCGCAACAGCCTGGAACGGCTGACGGGGGCCGTCGCCGCTTCCATCGTCGGCGTTTTGGCGGCGCAGCCGTTGGGGCGGCTGGTGCAGCAGCGCTATACGACGTCGCCGGACCTGAACGGCGTGCGCATCCTCTCGGTGGAACCGAGGGCCGGCGGACTAGTGCACAAGGTGCGAACAGTCAGCAGCGAAGGCTGACCGACTCAAGCCCGGGCCGCCGCGGGCCGTGAGGCGATGTCCGCCACCTTCGGGTTGGCCAGGCGCGCGTAGTCAGCGTAGGCCATGGAGATGGTGTCCGTGTGGGTGCAGGCCTGGAAGATGATGCGATCGTCCTCGGCCAGCGCCTGGTCCACGTACACAGGCATGTTGTAGAAGTGCCCGAAGGGCGGCATGGCGCCCACCTCACAATCGGGGAAGGCCGCGGCGAACTCGTCCTCCCGTGCCAGGCGGACTTCCTTGGCGCCGAGGGCAGCCGCCGCCTTCGCGAGGTCGACCCGTAGGGGCGCTGGCAAGGCCAGCATCACCATCTTTCCGTCAGCCAGGGCGATGACTACTTTGCAGACCAGCCTCCCAGGCACGTGCTCGCTCTGGGCCACGGCCTGGGCGGTGTAGGCAATTGGGTGGTGCTGCACCTCGAAAGGGACCCGCTGCTCTCGCAGGTACGCTTCTAACCTCTCCTTGCTCATCTGGCCGCCTCCTTTGCGCCGTGTTGGGGCTCTCGGCTCTTGTGGCGGTGCCTGACCCAGTACGAGGCGGGGCGGGATGCCAACTGCGGGCTGCCGGGGTGGCGACCGCCTCCTGGGGCTGCCTGCCTCCTCTTGCAGAGGTCATCGCGGCCTTAGGAGCTGCAGCCGCTGCGGTCGGTCCCGCCTCGCCTACTATTCTAGCCTAGAGCGCCGGTCTTTCCCAGGGGAGGGCCGAACGGCCCAGTAGGAGTAGGAAAGATTGCGCGGAGGCAGCTACGTCCCAGGCGCAGAGCCCAGCCGGCGGGGCCTCACCAACAACACGGGCCGCCCGCCGTGGCCGACAACGCGGGTGGCCACGCTGCCGAAGAGGACCTGCGCCAGGCCGGAGCGGCCATGGGTGGCCATGGCGATGAGGGGCACCCTCCGGGCTTCGGCGATGGAGATGATCTCTTCTACCGGATCTCCAAACCGGACCACAGTCTCTACTTCGATGCCCTTCTCCCGAAGGCTCTTGGCCGCCTGCTCCAGGTACTCCTGGGCGCAAACCCGGGCGCGCTCGATGGCCTGGTCCTTGGTTTCCGCCGCGGGGGCGGGTTTTAGGTGGGCCACGACGCCCGGCGCCGGGGCCGCTGCCACCAGCGGGTTCGTCTCAGGGTAGAAGCGGGTGGCATCGGGGGTGTCGACCACCGTAAGGAGGATCACCCGGGCGCCTGTCCCGCCAGCCAACCGCGCAGCCTCCGGCAGCACCGCCTCCGAGAGCTTGGAGCCGTCCAGGGTCACCAGGATCTGCTTGTACATGGCACACCTTCCTGGGCCGCAGACTGCCCTTGCGGCCTCCACTGGTATGTTAGACCAGGAAGGGATGCTTGGGCAGGGGCCATATGTCTGAAGCCGGGCGGGCCGTTCGGCAGTGGGGGCGATTATAATGACTGAGGAGCGTTGGAGCGCCCCCGTAGCTCAAGGGACAGAGCGGCTGCCTTCTAAGCAGCGGGTTGGAGGTTCGAGTCCTCCCGGGGGCGCCAGGAACGCGCCTCGGCCTGCCATGCGCCGCGCAGTTTACTCACAGAATCGCAGGCATGCGTCGCCACTGATCGTCCATTAGCCGCGACGGCGTTGCGTTCCGGCGGCTGCGCTTTCGCTGCTGCCGCCTGGGCGGGCAAGGCGGTGGTGCGGGCCAGCGCCTATTGCTGGGTCTCGCGGCTGTGACGTACACTCCGGAACCGTGGTCTGCCTGAGAGCTGCCCCCGCGCCGGAATCAGAGCTGTTACAAGCGGGGGCCATGGCGGCCATGTTCGGGGCCGGCGTCTGGGTTACCGCCTTCGGCCCGGCGATGCCAGCCTTGGCTCAGAAGCTCGGCGTCTCGTTGGGTGAGGTCGGGTCGATTCTGGCCGTCTTCTTCGTTGGGTCGATCTTGGCTTCCGGGGCGGTGGCCGCTTGGCTTCACCGGAAGAGCCAGCGGGTCGTTGGCATCGTGGGCCTGGGGCTAGCGCTAGCGGGCCTTGGCGGCCTGGCGCTCGCGCAGGCGCTGGCCGTGGCCCTGGTGGCGAGCCTCCTGTTGGGAGTAGGGGACGGCCTGGTCACGGCCTCTAGCCACAGTATCGCGGCCACATCACGAGACCCTGCCCACGGGATAACGCGGCTGAACCTGTTTTTCGCCCTGGGCGCCATCGCGGGGCCGCTGTGGTCTGGCGCCGCCCTCGAGGCGGCGGGTGACCCCTCAGCGGTTTTCGCCGGCGTCGCGGCCGCTGCCGCCGCGTCCCTGGCGGTGATGCTGGCCGTCCGCGGAGCGCCTGGCGCCGAGCTGGATCCTGGGCATGGCCGCGGCGTCATCCCCCGGGCGCCCCTGGTCTGGGCGATGTCGGCGGTGCTCTTCCTGTATGTGGGCGCCGAGATGGGGTTGGGCGCCTGGGTGTCCTCCTATGCGCGCCGGGCGGCGGGGGCGGGGGTGATGGCCGGCGCCGGGGTCACCGCCGCCTATTGGGGCGCCCTCGCCCTGGGCAGGCTCCTGACGGGCACGCTGCTGAGGCGAGGCCACGGCCCGCGGGCCCTTCTTATCGGCGCCCTAATGGGAGCTGGATCGGCCGCCCTAGTGCTGGCTCTGTCCGGTGGTCAGATGGCTGTTGCCGGCCCGGCTGCTTTCCTGACTGGCCTTTGCTTCGGGCCCGTCTGGCCTGTCGCTGTGGCCGTCGGGGCGATGGCCCAGCCGGGGCAAGCCCCCGCCTTCATGGTGACCGCGGGCAACGCCGGTGGCATCGTTTTCCCTTGGGCCCAAGGCGCTATTCTGTCTTCCGCAGGGCCCGGGGAGGGGGTTGCCATGACGGCGGCCATATGCGCCGTCATGGTGGCCCTGGCGGGCGCCGCTATGGCCCGCTGGGCCCCTCCCGGGGCGCGTCCTTGAGGCGGTATACGTCAGCGAAGTAGACGTGGCCAACGTACTCGTAGCGCTCGCGAAGGAAGGCGTTGAAGCTGGGCGAGCGCTCTGAGAGCTCGTACAAAGGCGGCTGGACGGAGTCGATGATGTACGCCGGAGGATCCTTGCGGAGGATGTCGATGGTCTGGGCCAGGGCGTCCTCGTCGTAGGTGTAGGCCCAGTCGTAGAAGTAGGGGGCAGCCGGCAGGCGGTCGGCGTAGAAATAGATCTGGGACTCGCGGCCGTAGTTGAATATGCGATCGTCGGGGCTGGTGCGCTCGGCGATGTATGCTCCCAGCTGCCGGCTCTCCTCTTCCCATCGCTTCTGGTAATAGACGTCCTCGGAAAACCTCTGTTCGGTAGGCCTCGGTTGGAAGTACAGGAGGCCACTGGTGGTGAGGGAGATGCTGACGAAGATGACGCTGGCCAGCAGAAGGGCTTTCGGGACCGGCCGCAGGCGCCGGGTGCGGTAGCGGTCGTAGACGACGATGGCTGTGAGCACGGCCAGGACGGGCAGAAGCTCTAGAAAGTAGTGGGGATAGAAGCGGCCGCCCGTGGCCACCCCGGCGATGCAGGCCAGGGCCCAGGCCACAAACAAGTACCAGCCGAAGGGCTTGCGTAAGCGCATGACGGTCAGAAGCCCGGCCAGGGAGCCAATCACCAGCGGCGCTGCCACGGCGGCGAAGAAGAGGAGGAAGAGGACCATGCGCTTGAGGAGGAACAGGCGCTGGGCGTTGGATATCATGCCCACGTACTTGTAGTTGTAGGCCACGTTGGCGTAAAGGAAATCGCCCAGAGCCCCGGAGTAGGCCCATGGCAAGGAGACGACAGCCAGAGCCAGTCCCGCGCCGGCTGTGAGGTAGGCGGCGGGAAGCGCCGACCTCCACCGGCCGCCGTTCTTCCGCCACGACCACCAGAGGGCCATGCCAGCCAGGGCCAGCAGGTTCCACACGGCCACCTGTTTGGTGAGCATGGCCAGACCACCCAAGACTCCCGAAAGAAGGAACCATCGGCTACGGCCGCTGCGGACGCCCATAGTGAAGGCCAGGAGGGAGGTTATCAGGGGGAACAGCATGTACGCCTCAGTGTTGGCATGGAGGGCCACGTAGGGAAGGCCGGTGGAGAGGGCGAACAACACCGCTGCTAGGTAGGCGACGCCTCGGGGGAAGAGCATCCGCACTTCCGCGAATAGCGAGAGCGTGGTGAACGAGAGCAGGACGGCAGCGATGATCCTGGGGGCCGCAACCTCTTCGCCAAAGATAAGGAAGCTCAGCGCGTACCAGACGAAAACGATGGGCGGTTTGTTATCGAAGAGATCGCGGTAGGGGACCTGGCCCTTCAACATCCCCTCGGCGATGGTGGCGTACACCCCCTCGTCTCGCTCGAAGGGGGCGCCCATAAAAGGCAGGTACAGGAGGACGGGGAGAAGGCACACCAGGATGAGAGGGAGGGCGTCCAGAACGGACCGCCTGCTAAGAGAAAGGGATAGAGCGAAAGGAAAGCCCGGGTCCTCGCCAGAATAACGGCCCATTAGCCCGGCAATTCCTCTTGAGAGGGCGCCCGCTCATCCTGATGCCAGCGCCGCGCCCTTAGGAAACGCTCCAGGAGGATCGCCAGCGCGAAGCTTACCGCGGCCACTATGCCCCCCGCCGCGGCATCGGCCACGTAGTGGTTGGCGGTGGCGACGATGGCCCAAAAGCTGAACAGGGGGAAGGAGAGCACCCCGATGCGGGCCCAACCCCACGGCAGCGTGCGGTGAAAGCCGGCTGCAATGATGAAGGACCAGGCGAAGTGCAGGCTGGGAAAGGCGGCGTACTTGTTCATGAGCACCCCGGCCTCCGCAGTGGTGTAGTTGAAGGGCCCCTGCATGGTGAGGGTGTCCACGAACCCGTAGCCGCTGGGCAAGAGGCGCGGCGGTGCTACCGGGTAGAGAAGGAAGAAGAAGATGCCGATGAGCTGGGAGATGACCCACACGTTGCGGAGGAAGTTGAAGTCCTTGCGGCTGCGGAAGAACATCCACGGCGCAAAGACGACCAGGAGCGGCAGGTGCAGCCAGAAGTAGATGAAGTTGGCCACGTGGATCAGGGGCTCATATCCCAGGGTCCAGCTCTGGATATCTGGCTCCCAGTTGATCCCTAGATCGACCTCGAACCGAACGATGTCCTGGGCCCTGGCGATGGCCTCCTGGGTGGCGTCCCCCGAAAGGGAGCGGACGGCAGAGTAGGCCACGTAGATGGCCAATACTACGGCCATCTCCCGTGCCCCTTGCAAGAGCACCGGGCGCCGTGCTGCTGCCGCTGGCCCCGTCGCCTCTCTCGTCATCGTCTTGATCGCGCGGTAAGCGGGAAACGGTAGCGCGGCGGGGTTCAGGTAGTGGCGCGCTCCGACGGTATCATACTACACCCTGCACCCCCTTACGCGCGCTGGCGGCTAGCCCCGAGGCGCCAGCGCCAGAACGGCTTGGACGATGTCCTTGGCGCCCGGCACCCAGGCGTCTTCCAGCGGCGGACTGAAGGGCACCGGGGAGAACGGCGCCCCGATGCGCGCCACAGGGGCCTTTAGGGAGCCGAAACATCGTTCGTTGATCTGGGCGGCGATCTCGGCGCCGATGCCGCAGAAGCGCACGGCCTCGTGGACGACCACCGCTCGGCCGGTCCGCCCGACAGAGGCGGCGATGGTCTCCATGTCTAGGGGCGAGAGCGTCCGCGGGTCGATCACCTCGGCTTCGATGCCTTTCTGGGCGAGCTCTCCTGCGGCTTTGAGAGCCTCGTGCACCATGTAGGAGGTGGCCACGATGGTGACGTCGCCCCCCTCCCGCTTGATGTCGGCTACGCCGAGAGGGATGGCGTATGGCTCCTCGGGCACAGCGGAGGCGGTGGCCAGGGCCCGCTTGTGTTCCAAGAAGAAGACCGGGTTGTCGTCGCGGATGGCGCTGATGAGGAGCCCCTTGGCGTCGTAGGCTGTGGCTGGGGCCACGACCTTGAGGCCGGGTATGTGGCAGAGCAACGCTTCCAGGCTCTGGGAGTGCTGGGCCGCCAGGCGGAGGCCGGCCCCACAGACGGTGCGGACTACGATGGGCAGGCGGGCCTTGCCGCCGAACATGTAGCGCATCTTGGCCATCTGGTTCAGCGCCTGGTCCAAGCAGACCCCAAGGAAATCCATGAACATGATCTCCACCACTGGCCTGAGGCCGCAGGCAGCGGCGCCGGCGGCCATTCCCAAGATGGCGGTCTCCGATATCGGCGTGTCCACCACGCGGCGGGGCCCGAACTGTTGGTAGAGGCCGCGGGTGGCGCCGAAGTAGGCCACGTGTTCGCCGACGTCCTCGCCGGCCACGAAGACGGTCTCGTCGCGCTCCATCTCTTGCCGTAGGGCCTCGCCGATGGCTTGAAGGTATATGAGCTGGCGCACAGTGTCCCCCTAGTCCGCGTATACGTCTTCCAGAAGAGCCTCTGGCCCTGGCCAGGGGCTCTTCTTGGCGAACTCGATGGCATCCTCGACCCGGGCCTGCTCCTCGCTGTCGATGGCGCTGGCGGCGGCCTCCGACAGGATGCCGTCGCGCAAGAGGCGGCGGCGAAAGGCAGGTATCGGGTCGCGGGAGCGCCACTCCTCCAGCTCTTCGGCCGGCCGGGCGTGGGTGCCGTCGCTGGCGCCGGTGTGGTCGAAGTACCGGTACGTCTTACACTCGATAAGGGACGGCCCGGCACCAGCGCGGGCGCGCTCGACGGCCGCCGAAACGGCCTCGTAGACGGCCAGCACGTCCATGCCATCCACCACGGCGCCCGGCATGCCGTAGCCCGCCGCCCGGTCCGCCACATCGCGGATCGCCTGGTGGCGGCTCTGGGGCGTCCACTCGCCGTAGAGGTTGTTCTCGCAGATAAAGATGGCGGGGAGTTGCAGGATGGACGCCAGGTTGAGGGCCTCGTGGAAGGCCCCCTGGTTGGTGGCCCCGTCACCGAAGAAGGACAAGCAGACGCCGCCATCGCCCCGGTACTTGGCAGCGAAGGCGGCCCCCACGGCGATGGGCAGGCCGGCGCCCACGATGCCATTGGCTCCCAGCATCCCCAGCTCGAGATCTGCGACGTGCATCGAGCCGCCCTTGCCCCGGCAGTAGCCATCAGCGCGCCCGAAGAGCTCCGCGAACATCTTGCGCAGATCGCCCCCGCGGGCCACCAGGTGGCCGTGGCCCCGGTGGGTGCTCGTGAGGCAATCCCCTGGCCTGAGGCAGGAGCAAGCGCCCACGGCCACGGCCTCTTGCCCCGCGTACAGGTGTACGATGCCTGGGATAAGCCCCTGGCCCAGCAGCCTCGCCGCCGCCTCCTCGAAGAGCCGCACCCGCACCATCAGCCGGTACATCTCTGCCATGCGTTCCGGGGTCAATGGCATGATGATGTCTCCTCCTCGTCAGCAGCATCCCTGGGGGCTTTGCCCCTGGAGAATAGCACAACGAAAGACGACGGTCAGTGCGGCGCGAAGCCCACTCCTTCCACGCGTATTTCGTTTTCGGTCAGATGCACCCTGGCGCCGAGGAACTCCTGCACGAGCCAGGCGCCGGACAAGACGTGGTCCGTGATCAGTGGGGCCCGGAAGCGGCTCTCGCCATCTGCCAGCGCCGCGAAGATGATCAACTGGTCCGATGCGTGACGGTCTACGGTTGCGCCGGAGTCGATATCCTCCGTCAGGGTGCGGGCCACCGAACGGCCGATCTCCTCCGCCGTACGCCGGGGCGCACCGGCACGGTCTGCGCCCAGCCGGACGTCTGGGCCCCGGTCGGCGAAGGCCGCCAGGGCGGCGCCCGGCTGGAGGGCGGTGTCATCGTTGACGATCTGGAAGCGGGCCTGCCACCCTCTCCTGGCGAAGAGATCGTTCGCGGCTAGAGCCATGCGCTCGGCCACCTGGCGCTGAGCCAGGTGCGAGGCTAGGGCGATGCCCCATATGCCCTGGACTTCGCCGGGGCTGTCCATGACCAGAGGCCGTATACGCCCATGTACTGGGGAGACGCGCAGGCGGAGGGCGCCGCCGCCCCGGGGAACGTAACCCGGCCGGAGCATCTCGGCCTCTGCGTCGATGCCCATGCGCCTGAGCAGGGGCAGCACGGCGTGCTGGAAGTGGTAGAGGGTGGGCGCGAAGTCCTGGAACAGCCCTCCCCGCAGCTCGACGGCGGCGCCCTCCTGCCGGAAGGCGAGGACAGGCAGGAGAGCCAGGGCCAGGAGCACGGTCGAGCCCGCGGAGCCTATGTCCCAGGCACCCGGGGTGGCGCAGCGGCTGCCGTCTGGGAAGTAGGTAAGCTCGCGAGACCCAATGTCGTTCCCCTGGACGCGGCCGCCGCTGACACCGGCTATGGCCTGCACTACCATCGTGTGTTGGGCCCGCAGACCGGGATTGGGGCGGGAGGCCCGTACGTTGGTGATCCTGACGGCCTGCCTCGTCAGGGCCGCCAGGGCCACCGCCTGACGGACGATGGTGCCGCTGCCGGAGTAGCGGGACCCGTCTATTTCGATCATGAGGCGCCGGTCTGCCCGGGGGTGGGCTGCCTCTGAGAATGCCAGTCGAGCCCGACACCGGCGATGCGCCGCCCGCAGTCGGGGCACCGGCCCTCGCTGACCCGGTTGGCCAGGATGGCGTAGCCGCTGCGCTCGATGAGCAAAGTTGAGCAGCCGGGGCAGTAGGTGCTCTCCCACGGCATCCCTCGTACGTTGCCGACGTAGACGAACTCCAGCCCTTCCTCCAAGCCGATCTCGCGAGCTTGCCGGAGGGTGGAGACGGGTGTTGGCGGGACGTCCGCCATACGGTAGGCGGGGAAAAAGCGGCTGATGTGCCACGGAGTGTCCCTGCCCACGTCGCTCGCCAGGAAACGGGCGATGGAGCGCAACTCCTCGGGCGAATCGTTGTGCCCCGGCACCACCAGGGTAGTCACCTCCACCCAGATCCCCAGCGACTTCATGAGGCGGATGGTGTCCAGCACTGGCTGGAGCCTGGCGCCCACCACCTTCCGGTAGTAGCGGTCGCTGTAGGACTTGAGGTCGATGTTGGCGGCGTCGAGGTAAGGGCGGATGGTTGCCACAGCCTCAGGCGTCTCATAACCGTTGGTGACGAAGATGTTCTTGAGGCCCCGTTGGGCCGCGAGACGAGCCGTATCCAGAGCGTATTCGAAGAAGATGGTGGGCTCCGTATACGTGTAGGCGATGCTCTGGCTGCGGGAGCGCTGAGCGCGGTCCACGATGGCTTCTGGCGGGCACTCCTCTCCGAAAAGGGCCTCGTATGATGGCACGATCTGCGAGATCTGCCAGTTCTGGCAAAAGAGGCAGTGGAAGTTGCAGCCAACGGTGGCAATGGAGTAAGCGGCGCTGCCCGGGTAAAAGTGGAAGAGGGGCTTCTTTTCGACTGGGTCGATCTCCTGCGCTGCCGCGCGCCCGTATACCAGGGTGTAGAGCGCGCCTTCGCGATTCTGCCGTACGTGGCAGATGCCGGTGCGGCCTGGCAGTAGGAGGCATCGGTGGGCGCAGAGGTTGCACCGCACCCGGCCTCCCGGCAGGCGCTGGTAGAGGATCGCCTCCTTCATCGGCCTGGGCTTCTTTCCGGACGGTGGGGTCTCGCGGGCGGAGGTTTGGGCGCTGGGGGCGGCTCCTGGACAGACAGCGGCGGCGCCAGGTCAACGTACTCCCATCCCTGAGCCAGCTTCACGTGGAGCCGCCGCCGGCCGTACAGGGCGCGGTCGAGATGGCGCACGGCGTCTCGCGCTTCAGCCTCGCTGCCCATATCCACGAAGGCCACGCCATGGGGCAGGCCGGTGATGTGGTCCACGGGTATGCTCACGGAAAGGACTTCGCCCTGGGTCTCGAAGAGCGCCCGCAGGTCATCCTCAGTGGTCTGATAGGGGAAGTTTTCGACGATGATACGCGTCGTTGCCATATCGGCACCTCCACGGGTCTTCGCGATCCCTCCACACCCAGGCTACGTCTATCATAGCGCCGCTGGCAGGGGCCGTAGAGAGGGAAGAGATGGGGTCGAATGGCAGGTGGCGACGCTAGCGGCGCGAGCCGGTACTGGTTAGGCTGCCCCCGATTTCGATGGCCGCCGCTAGCGCGGCCTGGTACTCCGGATCCGGGCCCAGCGCGTCCAGTTCGCGGGCCAGCAGCTCGCTGTCGTCCGGCTCCTCGAAGGGCAGGCACTCCTCCACCTGGCGCCCGCGGTGGTGGGCGAGGATGCGCAGGCGCGGGGGAGCCTCCATCCGCTGTGCGGAGAGCAGTGGCCCGCCGGGTTCACGCGCGGGTCCGATGACCAGGGAGATGAGGCTCCCGGGGCGCAGGTCGGCATTGTCTTGCGGCGCGGCGGAAATCAGCGGACGCTGGCCCGGCGGCCCCTTAGCGCCTAGCCACCCCAAGAGGAGAAGGGCGTGCGCGGGCAGGGGGTCCCCGGGCCTGCCAGCGAAGGCTAGATGGGCCCTGAAGGGTGACGGAAGGTTGAGACCGGCGCTGTGGCGCTCCACCACGTCTCGCCATGGGAGCGTGCGGCCCCAGTTGAGGTCGCTGGTGGCGCATTGCGGTGGCGCGGCGGCTGCTAGCTCCGATACGCCTCGCAAAGACTCGACGGGCGGCCCAAGCCGCGCCGAGTCCAGGATGAGGCGGTCGGCGTAGGCCACCAGCTCTTGGAACACGTGCTGGTCCCGTGGCAGCGGCGCGTGCCACCACAGGTGCACCGGCAGGTCCGGCACCAGGAGCGCCGCGACGATGCTGTGGAGATGGCGGGCCGGGGGCCCGGCGATGGTCAGATCCACCTCCTCGCAGCAGACCTGGCGCTCTAGGCCCGTGGCGGTGTGGCAGTGGGCCGCTAGCTCCACGCCGATTCGAGGCTCCTCTGTCCCTGGGTCGGCGGTGACGACCAGGGTGCGGGAAGGATGACGGCCTGGCAGGGAGATTACGGACCGCGCCGCCTCCATCGCCTCCTCTTTGGTGCCGGCGCAGATCACCAGGGTCAGGAGGTTAGTGCGGACGGCCAGGCCCTCGCCTCCCTCCGGTTCTCCCGCTGCGGAGTAACGGAGGCGGGACAGGGCCGCCTCGATAAGGGCGGCGTCGATGCCGCCAGACCAGGAGAGGCGGGCGCCTTCGGTTAGAGCCTCCGCCATCGCCTTCCGTCCCGGGCCATCAGCCAGTGCGCTTCCTCCGGGCCCCAGGTGCCTGCCTCATAATTAGGGAACTCCGGCGGAGGCAACGAGCCCCATGCCTCCAGAATATCGCCGGCGATGCCCCACGCCGCCTCCACCTCGTCGCTGCGGGTAAACAGGGTTGCGTCGCCGCGTAAGGCGTCCGTCAAAAGGGTTTCGTAGGCCGAAGGCGCTTCTAACCTGAAGGACGCTCCGTAGAGGAAGTCCATGCTGGCCGGGCGGATGCGCATGGGAGAGCCCGGCACCTTCGTCAAGAACTTCAGCGTCATCCCCTCGTTGGGCTGTATGCGCATGGCCAAGATGTTGGGGTCCAGCACCGACACATCGGCCAGTTCGCGGAACAGCAGGTGGGGCGCCCGTTTGAATTCGATGGCCACTTCCGTGCTGCGCTTGGGCAGGCGTTTCCCGGTGCGCAAGTAAAAGGGTACGCCAGCCCAGCGCCAGTTATCGATGAAGAGGCGCAGCGCCACGAAAGTCTCGGTGACGGACGCGGGGCTGACCTCAGGCTCCTCACGATAGGCTCGGGCCTCCTCACCGCCTACCCAGCCGCGGCCGTACTGGCCTCTGACGGTGTACTGGCCCACCTCATCGCCGGCGAGGTGCCGCACGGCGTGCAGGACCTTGACCTTCTCGTCCCGTACCGCCCGCCCATTGAATGCGATGGGTGGTTCCATGGCGACAAGACAGAGAAGCTGCATCATGTGGTTCTGCACCATGTCCCGTAGCGCGCCTGTTTCCTCGTAATAGCTCCCTCGTTCGCCTACTCCTAGGCTCTCGGCAACGGTGATCTGAACGTGGTCTACGTAACGGCGGTTCCAGATGGGCTCGAAGATGCCATTGGCGAAGCGAAACACCAAGATGTTCTGTACCGTCTCCTTGCCCAGGTAGTGATCGATGCGGAAGATATCGTCCTCCCCGAATGCCTTGTGGAGGAGGCGGTTCAGCTCCCGCGCCCCGGCCAGGTCTCTCCCAAAGGGCTTCTCAACGATGACCCTGGTCCAACCCTGACTGGCCTCATGCCGGGAGCGCCTGATTCCCGGCAGGCCAGAGACGACAGCCGCCACGGCGCTGGGCGGCAAAGCCAGATAGTAGAGGTGGTTGGCCTCTATCCCTTCTCGAGCCTGAATGCGCCCCAGCAACCGTCCCAGGCGCCCGAAATCATCCGGAGCGCCGTACTGCCCCGCGAGGTAGTGGAGGTTACGAGCGAAGGTCCTCCAGACGGCGGGATCCGGCGGGCGGCGCGAGTATCGGGCGACGGCTTCTCGCGCCCGGTTGCGGAACTCCTGATCGCTCCAGGGGGTGCGGCCGAAGCCCACCACTGAAAAGCGGGGCGGCAGGCGGCGGTCGACGAAGAGGTTGTAGAGGGCGGGCAGGAGCATGCGCCGGGTCACGTCGCCCGAGGCGCCGAAGATGACCATGACGCAGGATGCTGGGGCGCCTTCGGCGGTTTCCGGAGTGCCCCGGAGGGCCGTCTCGGCCCCTGCGCCAGCGCTCACACTCTCTTCACCTCGTGCCCGCCGAACTGTTGGCGCAGGGCGGCGACGAGTTTGGCGGCGAAGGAGTCCGCTTGACGGGAGCGGAAGCGGGCAAAGAGGGCGTGGGCCAGGGAGGTAGCGGGCACGTCTCTGTCCACGGCTTCGAGGATGGTCCATCGGCCCTCACCGGAGTCCTCCACATAACCTGCCACGCTGGCCAGATCCGGGTCCGCCGCCAGGGCCTTTTGCGCCAGCTCCAAGAGCCAGGACCGCACGACGCTGCCATGGTTCCAGAGGGCTGCCACCTGGGCCAGGTCCAGCTTGTACGGCCCGGCCTGAAGGAGCTCGAAGCCTTCGGCGTAGGCTTGCAGCAGCCCGTATTCGATGCCGTTGTGGACCATCTTGACGAAGTGCCCTGCGCCGGCAGGGCCCACGTGGGCGTAGCCGCCAGGCGGTGCAAGGGTCTGGAAGACGGGTTCCAGCCGCCGGAAGACGGCTTCCTCCCCGCCGACCATGAGGCAGTAGCCTGCCTCGAGACCCCAGATCCCGCCGCTGGTGCCGGCGTCCAGGAAGTGCAACCCGATTTCGGCCAGCGCCTCGGCCCGGGCCACTGAATCCTTGTAATAGGAGTTGCCGCCATCGATAACGACGTCTCCCCGGGTCAGGAGGGGAGTTAGACTGGCGATGGTCTCGCCGACGGGGCCGCCCGCCGGGACCATGATCCATACGTGCCTTGGCGGCTGTAGCTGGCCCACGAGGTCCGCCAAGCTGGTGGCGGCGCTAGCCCCCTCCGCCAGCACCCGCTCGGTCGCCTGGGGGTCACGGTCGTAGGCCACGACCCGGTGGCCGCCCCGTAAGAGGCGAAGCGTCATGTTGGCGCCCATCCTCCCCAGCCCGACGAATCCCAGCTCCATCTCGTGCACCCTCCTTAGCGGCCCCCGGGGCCACGGTCCTTGTTGTGCCCAGACGTCACGAAGGGCGGCCTGCCCGGTGGCCCGCCAATAGCTCTTGCCGCCGGCGCTCGATGGTGGCCTTGGCCTGGTCAAAGGAGTCGCAAAACAGCTTCACGCCTTGGGTCTGGAGATCATCGGTCACCGCCTTGAAGTCGATCCCGTCGGCCTCCAACTGGCGTATATGGGCGAAGGCGCCCTCTACGTTTGCCTCCAGGGTCGGGGCCACTACGCCGTGGTCACGGAAGGCATCCAACGTGCTTTGGGGCAAGGTGTTGACGGTGTCTGGGCCTATCAGCCCCTCCACGTACATGACGTCGCGATAGGCAGGATTCTTGGTGCTAGTGCTGGCCCACAGGCAGCGCTGGACCCGCGCCCCCTTCTCTGCCAGGGCCCGCCAGCGTGGGCTGGCCACGATCTCCTTGAACTTGGCGTAGGCTATCTTGGCGTTGGCGATGCCGGCCTTGCCCAGCATGTTCTCCAGGTATCTCCGGCGCGTGGCGCTGCCCGAGGCCGCGATCACCGTCTTCAACCTCTCGTCGACCATCGTATCGACGCGGCTTACGAAGAAGCTGGCGACGGAGGCGATGCGATGGATGGGCTTGCCTTCAGCGGCGCGCCGCTCGAGGGCCTTAACGTAAGTCCAGGCGACCTGTTCGTAGTTCTCGACTCCGAAGAGGAGGGTGATGTTGACGTTGACGCCCTCGTAGAGGCAGCGCTCTATGGCGGGCAGGCCTTCCTTGGTCCCAGGGATCTTGATCATGGCGTTGGGGCGGTCCAGCGCCCTGAAGAGCCGCACCGCCTCCCTTATGGTGGCCTCCGTGTCGTAGGCCAGGTGCGGCGACACCTCCAGGGAGGCGAACCCATCGCGCCCTTCCGTCGCCTCGTAAACCGGAAGGAAGACGTCGCAGGACTGGCGGATGTCCTCGATGGTGAGCTCGTCGTAAATCGCCTCGGCGTCCCGGCCGGCGAGGGCCAAGCGTTGCAGGCCGGGGCCGTAGTGGTCGCCGGCGGCGATGGCCTTTTCGAAGATGGAGGGGTTGGACGTGCCGCCCGAGACGCCGTCCTCGTCCACCATGCGCTGGAGCCGGCCGGTAGCTAGGAGCTCCCGGTTCAGGTTGTCGTACCAGACGCTCTGCCCCAGCTTTTTTAGTTCTAGCAGCGGGTTTGCCATGTGCGGCCTCCTAACTTCTGTCCGCCGGCCGGGCCTTCGCTTGGGAGTGAGCCCCCTGGCCACTGCCGGCCGGCAGATGGCCTCAGGGCCTGTCCTCCAGGGCCTGAACCTTGGCTAACCTACGGAGGTAGCGCTCCTCGCCGCTGAAGCGCGCCCGCACGAAGGCGTCGATGATCTCCATGGCCAGGTCTTCGCCGACCACCCGGGAGCCCATGCACACCATATTCATATCGTCGTGCTCTACCCCTTGGTGGGCGGAGTACGTATCGTGGCAGAGACCGGCGCGAATGCCTGGTATCTTGTTGGCGGCGATGACGGCGCCCACGCCGCTGCCGCAGACCATGATCCCCCGCTCGGCGCGTCCCTCCCGGATCTCGGTGCAGACGGCCACCGCCAGATCGGGGTAGTCGACGGACTCGGGGCCGTTAGTGCCCACATCGATCACGTCGTGCCCGGCGGCCCTGAGGTGGTTAGCGATGGCGTCCTTCAGTTCGTAGCCCCGGTGGTCGGCCCCAACTACTATACGCATACGCCTGCCTTTGAGGATGGGTAAGGAAAGAGGTGAGCCCCTGGGGTCTATGCTATCCCTTCGCTGTGCGCCGCGGCAAGGAGTCCGCGCTGCCCGCGCGCTACGGCGGGCCCATCGGCGGGCAGCGCAGAGTCTAGCCGCCACCTTTGGGGCGGCCGCTTGGGCGTGACTAATGGTGGATCTGGCCGATGAGGGGGCAGCCCATGGGAGGCGGCGGGACGTACAACGCGGCGACATGGCGCAAGATTAGGAGCGCGTCCGCGGCATCGACGTCGAGGTCACAATCCACGTTGGCGGCGAACAGGCACTCGGCGTAGAGCGGCATCCCCGTGGCGAAGCGCAGGACGGCGAGGGCGTCGGCAGCCGTGATGGATAGATCGCAGTCGGCGTCGCCTTTTATCGCCGGCGGCGGGGGCGTAGCCGTCGGGGTGGGCGGCGCCGGCGTGGGAGCGGCGCCGCCGGCCTCGTAGGCGCCGATGTCGCAGCCGGCGCCGGACGGGCGCGGAGCGCCACGCTGGTCGTGCTCCGGGCAGGCAGGGCTGTCGCCGGCGTCGATGGCCGGGCTGCCGGGGAGGAGGGCGTGCGTCTGCGTGGGTCCGCCGTTGTCTGCCAGCGGCGCGAGCATCGGGTCCGCCCAGGTCATATCGCCGGGGCCAGAGAGGCCGCAGGAGCCGTCGCCGGCGATGTTGTGGCCGGCGGAGGTGATGGTCCCCTCGCAGTCGCCGCCGGTGTTGCCGGCGATGATGGTGTTGGTCATGGTCACCTGGGCGCCGGGCTCCACGTAGATGCCGCCGGCGGAGGTCTCGCTCTCGTTGTTGGCGATGGTGACATTTCTGAGGGTCGCCTGACCGAATAGGTAGAGGCCGCCGCCCCGGGAGTCTTTCTCGCCTGTTACGGCGTCTGTCCCCTCGCTGTGGTTCCCGCTGATGGTCACGTTCTCCAGGACCACCGCGCCGCCGGCCGCGATCCCGCCGCCCCGGCGCGGCCCGAACGGCGCGTTGGGGCTGGTCGCGTTGTCCCAGATAAGGCTATCCTTTACTACAAGCGTACTATTTCCTTCACTGTAGACACCCCCGCCGTCCAACACGTATGCCGAATTTCCGTAGACGAGAACCCGCTCCAGTGTGGCCGAACTGTCGCGGTTGTAGATGGCTCCGCCCTGGCCGAAGAAGGATGCCGAATTGCTCGCCAAGATACTGTCGGTGACCGTTAGGGTGCCACCTTCCTCGTTGCAAATGCCGCCGCCTGACCCCCGTATGACATTCCCCTCGATCATAACGTGGTTCAGCGCTAGGACCCCTCCCTTGTTGCGGAAGGCCACGCCACAGTCGACGGGGCGGAACCATTGGCCGTCAATGTGCGAAACCGTGAGACCGGAAACACGAAGCGTCGCACCAGGCAAGACATCGAAGGCCCTCTCCGGCCCCAGCCACTGGCTGGTTATGACAGTCTGGTCCATCCCCGCGCCCACTATGACGAGATCGTCCGTCACGTCTATGTCGCCGCGGAGGGCACCGTCCTCGTACATGCTGTCCACGCCGTAGCCAAGGACGAGGTCGTACGTTCCGGCGGGCAGGATTATGGTGTCGCGCCCGGGTATGTTGTTGGCCAGGATCACGGCCTGGCGCAAGGTGCAAGCGACGGGCGTGCAGTGGTCTGGCGGCAGCGGCGCGTCGTCGTCGAATTCGGTCACGACGATCGGGGTATGGTCCATGCCACCGGCCGCGCTGCCCGCGGCGGCGGCGAGGAGGAGGCCCAAGGCCAGCAGGGCTAGGACACGCCAGCTTAAAGATTTGGGTTGAAGCATTCAGCCAGCCCCTTGACAAATTGTCTTTTTTTTTAACGATTTGTCAAGGGGCTTGGCGTTGCCCGTGCGCTACGGCGGGCCGAAACCTGGGCAGCGCGGAGCGCAGCCGTCAGCGCAGGGGCGGCCTCGGGCCCACGGGTGCGTGGGGGTCGGGCGTACCGCCCGAAGGTTATTTCGTCTCGACCGCGGCGTTGCTGATGACTACCCGGCCTTCCTGGGTCTTGGCCTGCACGATCACCTTGCCGCCGCCAATGTCCCACATCTCCGTGGTGATGGTGTCCCCAGGGTAGACGACGCCGGAGAAGCGCGCCGACATGGCCACGAAGCGCGAAGGATCGTTGCCGCAGTACTCCCTCAGCACGGCGCGGCAGACGTGGCCGAAGGTGCAGAGGCCGTGCAAGATCGGCCGGTCATAGCCGGCCATCTTGGCGAAGGCCGGGTCTATGTGCAGGGGGTTGCGGTCTCCCGATAGCCGGTAGATGGCGGCCTGGTTGGGCAAGGTGGCCATGCTCACGGTCTTGTCCGGCGCCCGGTCAGGGGGGTTGTTCCCAGCCTCGGGCCCCCGCTCTCCCCCGAAGCCGCCGGCGCCGCGGACGAACACGCCGAAGTTGTTGGTGAACAGCAGGTCGCCGCTCTCCTCGCGGGTCAGCGTCTCTATGGTTATGAGGGCGCCCTTGCCCTTGTCGTAAACGCCGGTCACCTTGCCCGTGGTGGTGAGCTTGCCCTCCACTGGAATGGCCTTGTGCACGCGGAATGCCTGCTCGCCGTGCAGGATCATCATGGGGTTGACGTCGACGGTCCCCATGAGGCCCATGAGGGCCGGGAAGGCCGGAATAACGGCGAACGAGGGGATGACCTTCAGGCCTCTCTCGTAGACGAACTCCAACTCTGTGGCCCCGACGCCGATGGCGTAGAGCATCACGTCCCTGTCGGTGTACTGGTAGACGGTGGGCGGCAGCTCCGCGCCCACCGCATCGGGGCCCACCGGCTTGCGCTGGGTCATTGGGTCTGCCCCGTGCCCGCCGCCCTGGCCAGGTGGGAGAAGACGCGAGACATCCCCTCTGCGTTGGCGTTGGGGAACTCCTCCGCGCCCGTCATGTCCTTGATCTTGGCCAGGTTGTCGCGGATCTGCTCGATGGTGATGGGGCCGTCGTGCTCCAGGAAGACGCCCTTGCCCTCGACGATGGCAGCCCGGCCGAAGTAGCCGCCGCCAGCCGTGAAGATGCTGCCGTTCTCTTGGCACTCCTCGGAGCACAGGTAGGCGACGATGGGTGACACCAGCTCCGGCTTGACCTTCTCTAGCACCGCCGGAGGGAAGATGTCGGCCGTCAGCCGAGAGGCGGCAAGGGGAGCGATGGTGTTGACCTTGATGTTGTACTTCATCCCCTCTTGCTTGAGGGTGTTCATCATGCCCACCAGCCCCATCTTGGCCGCCGAGTAGTTCATCTGGCCGAAGTTGCCGTAGAGGCCGGCCGCTGAGGTGGTGAAGATGACGCGTCCGTAGGCGTTCTGGCGCATGACCCGGAAGGCGGGCTGGGTGACGTTGAAGGCGCCCTTGAGGTGGACGGCCATGACCTTGTCCCAGTCCTCCTCCGTCATGTTGTGGAAGGCGCGGTCCCGCAGGATGCCAGCGTTATTGATGAGGATGTCCACCTTGCCCCAGGCGTCCAGGGCGGTCTTGACGATGGCCTCGCCGCCCTCGACCGTGTCCACGCCGTGGTAGTCGGCCACTGCCTCCCCGCCAGCGGCCTTGATCTCGGCCACCACCTGGTCCGCCATGCTGGTGCTGGCCCCCGTGCCGTCCCGGGCGCCGCCCAGGTCGTTGACGACGACCTTTGCCCCGCGCGATGCCAGCAACAGGGCGTGGGCCCGGCCCAGGCCGCCGCCGGCGCCCGTCACAATGGCGACTCTGCCATCAAACCTTACTTCACTCATGGGCGACCTCCGTTTCTGTTCTAGCCCGCCTCATCGTCTGCTCAGGGGCACGTTATTCTTTTCACATAAGAGCCGCTTTTGTCAAACGGTGGCACGCCGTTCGTTGCCCGAAGACTGGCTGCCAGCGCTGGCGAAGCGAAAGGCTGGTAGGATAGTAGCTGGAAGAGAGTGCCGCCAATCCTCAGGAGGTGATCCCCGTGAAGGAGCTGCGCTACGGAATGAGTGTGGAAGTGCCCCTCTCCTACGAGGAGGCCATCCGGGTGGCCAAGGACGCCCTGAAGGAGGAGGGCTTCGGGATCCTGACGGAGATCGACGTCAGGAAGACGTTGAAAGAGAAGGTGGGGGCAGATTTCCAGCCCTACATGATCCTCGGCGCCTGCAACCCGGCCCTGGCCTTCACCGCCCTCCAGGACGATATCGATGTCGGGCTTCTTCTGCCCTGCAATGTGACGGTGCGAGAAGAGGGAGGCAAGGCCATCATCTCGGTGATGGACCCCCAAGTGATGTCGCGGTTGTCCGAGGCGCCAGGCCTGGCGGAGGTGGCCCGCATAGCGCGGGAGAAGCTATCGAGGGCCCTGGGGCAGATGGAAGCGCAGGCTCTAGCGCGGCCCTAGGGGGATCTCACCGCGCCGCTCAGCTCGGCCCGGATCTGGATCAGGCGCAGTATATCTGAGCGCGTCACGAAGCCCAGGAAGGTCCGGCCTTCCAGCACCGGCACTTGGTGGACATCGTGGGCCGCCATGATGTCCAGCGCCCTGGCGACATCATCTTCGGGCGAAACTGTAAGGAGCTTCTCCTTGGGGGTCATGGCCCGGAAGACGCTGGTCGTGGGCCACTCCTCGGGAGGCACCCGCTTGAGGTCGCCCATGGTCATCAGGCCCAGCAGGTCATCGGCCACGACGATGGGGGTGCAGCGCTGGCTGTATCCAAACATGTAGTCCGTAACTAACTGGCTCAGGCTCAGATCTGGCGGAGCTGACACGAAGCTCCGGTTGATGACGTCGCGCACCTTGGTTCCTTCCAGCGTGCGCCGAAAGAGGAGCTGTTGGTACGAGGACTCTGAGGCGTTGCGCAAGAACCAGCCTATGACGATGAACCAGACCCCTCCCACGAAGGCGCCCGCCAGGATAGAGAGGACGCCGATGGCGATGAGGGCGAAGGAGATGAAGGAGCCGGCGCTAGCGGCCCAACGGGTGGCCTTGAGCATATCGCGGGACGTCGCCCAGAGGCCCGCCCGCAGCACACGCCCTCCATCCAGCGGGAAGCCTGGAAGCATGTTGAAGATCCCCACCGAGACGTTGATGAAGGCCAGGTACTCGGCGATGGCCGCCGGCGGGGTGTCCTCCTTGCCGGCCAGGAGGGCGATGCCGGATAGTATGCCGAAGGCAGCCGCCAGGGCAAAGCTGGTCAGGGGCCCCACGATGGCTACCCTGAACTCCTGCCGGGCGCTGCTAGGTTCGGCCCCTAACGCCGAGACGCCGCCGAAGATGAAGAGGGTGATGCTGTGCACCGGCAGGCCCAACCTGCGGGCCATGAGGGAATGGGACAGTTCGTGCAGGAGCACAGATGTAAAGAAGAGCAGCGTCGTGATCACTGAGGTGGCCCAGGCCGTCTCCTTGCTCCAGTCCTTATGCACCTCTTGGAAGAAGCCCTCGGAAAGCCACCAGGTGAGGAGGGTGAAGACCACGAACCAGCTCCAGTGCACCAGGATGTCGATGCCCTTGATGCGGCCTAGGCGGAGGCTGCCCGAGGCCGGCATCGGCGGGTTCGGGGGAGCGGGTCGGTCAGGTGCCATGGGGCGCAGAGCGGAGGCAACAAAAAAGCGCAGACGCTGCGCTCATGACTGCGCCCGGCTCCCGCTCGCCAGTAGCCACCGCTGCCTGGGGCTGCCCGCCTCGTCTCTCAGAGGTCATCGAGGCCAACCATCTGCGGTCGCCGGGCTTTGTCCTACCCTCCTGCCTCTCTCCAACCCTATTATACCATTATTCGCACACCACCATTCGCTGGGCCAGTTGGCTTCGGAAAGGGGTGTACCTACAGGCGCTAATCCGGTTACCATGACGGCGTATACGCGGAGGGGAGGGCCGGAATCCGTTGACATAGAGGGCTCCGTATCGTTATAAAACGGTGTACGATCAGTCAAACGAATGTTTAAGGGAGGGGCCCGCTTCAACCCGGACGCCCCGCGGGAGAGCGGTATGGACAAACCGAATTACTGGGAGCGCCTGAACCGGAGAAAAATCAGCCGTAGGGCACTGTTGTCTGCCGGGGGCACCGCAGCCCTGGGGCTGGCGGCGGGAGCCATCGCCGGCTGCGGCGGCGGCAGCAGCGGTCCGACGAGGCCAGCCCGGACACCTGGCCCATTGGGGTCACCGGTAGCAGGAGGCAGCATCACCCAGGGGAGGCTGATCACCGCCCTCGGCATCGACCCCCATGTCGACCTGACGGCGCTGGATATCGACCAGCGCCTGTACAGCTACATGTACAGTTGGCGGCCCAACGCCGAGGAGGTCATCCTCAACAACCTGGTGCTGGAGATGGAGGTGCCGGACCCAGTCACCTTTCTCTATAAACTCAGGCCGGGGGTGCGCATTCACCCAGGGGGCGAGTGGGACGAAGACGAGCTAGTGTCCGAGGATTACAAGAAGAGCTTCGAGCGCCGCGGCACAGCCATCTCTGCCCCCGACAAGCGCTTCTATAAGCGCATCGTGAAGATGGAGACACCGGACGACTACACCTTCAACGTACACCTCAGCCGGCCCTTCGCCCCCGCCATCCGAGAGCTCGCCAACCCCACCTGGGCCATCATCTCGAGGAAGGTGATCGCGAAGTATCCTCAGTTGAGCCAGAAGGCCTTCGGCACCGGGCCCTTCATGCTAGAAGAGCTGCGCGGGTCCGAGCGGATCGTCCTGAAGAAGTTCCCCAACTACTTCCTCAACCCGCCGCGGCCCTACCTGGACGGGATTACGTATATCATCATCCCGGACAACTCATCCTCCCTCACGGCCTTCAAGTCGGGACAGCACGACGTAAACGGGGCCTTCCTCCAGAAGCCAGAGGCGGAGGACCTGATGAAGGACGGCAACTTCACCGTCATGAAGGCGCCCTGGCTCTTCTACCCAGTGATACACCTCAAGGTTCACCAGACGAGGCCCTTCTACGATATCCGGGTGCGGGAGGCTATCGACCTGGCCCTCAATAGAGACGAGTTCATGCGCCTGAACCAGGACGGCGAAGGGAACTACAACGGCCCCATTCAATGGGCCCAGACCAAGTGGGCCTTGCCCCAGGAGGAGCTGCGCGCCTTCTACAAGTACGATCCCCAGCGGGCTAAGCAACTGTTAGCGGAGGCCGGCTACCCCGACGGCTTCAGCGTCAAGATGAAGATCCCCAAGCTTGTGGGGCCTACGTTTATCGCCGATGGCGCCTTCGTTATCCAAGACCAGTTGAGCAGGGTGGGAATCAAGGTACAGGTGGACGAGGTGGAACTGGGCACCTTCATCGGCTCCACCATCATCCCGGGCAACTTCGACATGGCCTTCTTCCCCAACCTTCCGTATGACGAGCCAGACCGGCCGCTGGCCTTCTACCACTCGCTCGGCGTCACGGGTTCCGGCAACTGGACCAACTACACGAACCCGGAGCTGGACAAGCTCATCGACGCCCAGGCCGAGGAGTTTGATGAGGAGAAACGCAAGCAGATCATTCTGCAGGCTCAGCGGATGATCCTAAAGGAGCACGGGCCTCAACTCACCTTGACAGGCGGCTACTTCTACTCCGCCCGATGGTGGTACGTGCACTATCCGTATGAGATAGGCCAGGACCCGCCCAAAGACGTGGGGCCTGAGGGCACCGACATCTGGACAGAGGAAAACGCCTAGGAGACCCCAGGCCAGGGCTGAGAGATGCGAGACTACATCATCCGGCGGCTGCTTCTGGTGCCCCCCATCATGTTGGGGGTCAGCTTCGCTACCTTCGCTATCTTCCGCATCATTCCCGGCGATGCCGCGGTGATGATCTGCCAGTTCCAGTGCACGCCAGAGACGCTTAGAGACATCCGCCACGAACTGGGGCTCGACCGGCCATGGTACGAGCAGTACGGCGACTGGTTGTGGGACATCTCCGAGCCAACCCTCCATGACTCGGTCTTCGGCGTAGACCTGCACGGGCTGAAGGTCCCAGGACCCAAGTTCGATCTAGGCCGCTCCTTCTTCACCAAAGTGAAGGTGGTAGATGACCTCCAGCACAACCTCCCGGTAACCCTAGAACTCATGGTCCTCGGCCTTTTGTTCGCCCTCCTGCTGGGGGTGCCGCCTGGCGTCATATCTGCCATGCGCACGAACACGCCCCTAGACTGGGTGGCGCGGTTCTTCAGCGTCGTCTGGCTTTCGGTGCCCTCCTTCTACCTGGGGATGATGTTCATCACCTTCGCCTTTCTCTGGTTCGGGTGGACGCCGCCCCAGTTCGGCAAAGGGTATGTGCCCTTTACGGACGATCCGTGGACCAATCTCCAGGAGTTCGTGCCTCCGGCCCTGGTTCTGGCCTTGGGGATCGCTGCCGTCATCATGCGCTTGACCCGGTCGTCCATGCTGGAGGTCATGCGTAACGACTACATCCGCACCGCCTGGTCGAAGGGCCTGCGGGAGCGTACGGTCATCGTGCGGCATGCTTTGAAGAACGCGTTGATACCGGTGACCACCTTCGTGGGGCTCCAGGTAGGCGCCCTCATCGGGGGGTCAGTGATCATCGAGTCGGTGTTTGGCCTTCAGGGCGTGGGGCGGTATGTCCTCGAGGCGATCATCCAGCGGGACCTCATGGTGGTGCAGAGCGTGGTGCTCCTGTTCGCCACCGCCTACGTCTTGGTGAACCTGGCGGTCGATCTGGCCTACGCCTGGCTCGACCCGCGGATCCACTACGCCTAGAGGGGGGAAGGATGGCCCGGGAAGCAGCGCTAGCCCTTGAAGTCGAGGAAGCAAGGCCCGCCGCAGCCCCTATCTGGCTGCGGCTGCTGAGGCTGGCCAAGGAGCATCCCCTCGGCGTGTTCGGCCTCCTAGTAGTGGCCGGGTTGCTGTTCAGCGGCATCTTCGCCGAGCTCATCGCCCCCTATGATCCCCAGGCTCTGGACGCCGGCCACCTTAAGGAGGCGCCGTCCATGGCGCATCCCTTCGGCACCGACCGCCTGGGCCGTGACGTCCTCAGCCGCACGATCTTCGGTGCGCGCATCTCCCTGATGGTGGGCATCGTGTCGGTGACCTTTGGTGTGTCGGTGGGCACCTTCTTCGGCGTCGTCTCGGGCTATATCGGCAAGTTTGTAGACAGCGTCATCCAGCGGACGGTGGACATACTCCTGGCTTTCCCGGCCGTGGTCCTGCTGCTGGCCATCATCACGGTCTTCGGGGACGAGGACTCGGAGGTCCGCCACTTTCTCCAGGACTACACGCCTGTACCTGAGGGGACCTTCCTGGGGATCCCGACCTTCCTTGACGTCTTCATCATCTCGCTGGGCATCGGCATCGCGGTGGCGGTGGGAACCGCCAGGGTGGTGCGAGGGGCCGTGCTGTCCATAAAGGAGAACGTGTACATCGAGGCCGCCCGGGCTCTGGGCGCCACCAACTCACGCATCATGTGGCGGCACATCTTCCCCAACGTAATGGCCCTGGTGGTGGTGTTGGCGACCATCTATATCCCCATCTCGATATTGGCCGAAGCCGCCATCAGCTTCCTGGGCGTCGGCGTGCCGGCGGGCACGCCCTCCTGGGGGGCAGATCTGACGGGCAAGAACCAGGAGGCGGCCTATCGGGGCGAGTGGTGGCCGGCGTTCTTCCCTGGCCTTGCCCTAAGCCTGGTCGTGTTGGGCTTCAACATGTTGGGCGACGCCTTCCGTGACATAACGGACCCGCGGCTGCGGGGCAGCATGGGCGCGGGCGGAGCCGGGGCCGGCCGCGGCGGCGGCCTCTAGCCGGCCGTCGCCCCGATTACGTAGCCTTTCAGGCTGAGCGCAGGAACTCTTCGATGTGCCGGCGCAGCTTGTCGCGCGCTGCCCGGAACGCCTCCATCGCCTCTGCGCCCCCTCGTTCCTCGGCCACAGCCGGGTCTTCGATCTCCCAGTGCAGGCGCTGGCCGCCGCCTGGAAAGGCGGGGCAGGCCTGGCGCGCCGAATCGCAGACAGTGATGACGTAATCGAAGGGCTGGCCGGCGTATTCGTCGAGAGACTTCGAGCGTTGGCCAGATATATCGATGCCGATCTCCCGCATCGCCTCCACGGCGTGGGGTGAGAGGCCTTTGGGCTCGGTCCCCGCACTATGGACCTCGAAGCGGTCCCCGGCCAGATGACGCAGCAGCCCCTCCGCCATCTGGCTGCGGGCGCGGTTGCCGCTGCAGACGAAGAGGACGCGTTCCACCTTAGCTAATATAGCTTGTCCGGCGGCCCGCGGCAGGTATAATGGCGGCAAAAAAAGGGGGGCGCTATGGAGACTGCGTTCCGTCTGGCCTATGCGCTGGTGTTGGCCATCCTTCTCATTCTCTTTGTCATTCTCGGTTTCCGTGTTGTCTATCCGGGCCCGGAGAGTCCCTGGCAGGAGCTGCAAGCAGGATCCCCATCGCAGCGAGACTTCCAAGCCTTCGAACGGGACCAGGCTGAGCACGACCGCAACGTGCTGGTGGCTGCTTCCCTCTTGGGGGCTGTTATCGTGGGGCTGGCCCTGTTTGCTCATCGCCGCGCGATGCCGCTGGGTCTGGGGCTGGCGCTGGGGGCCGTGGGTGTGGTCGCTTATGGGTGGGCTGAGGCCGGCGACCACTTCGATGAGATGGGAGCCACGGCGCCCTTCCTGGCCGTGGGTCTGGGCCTAGCCGCAGTGGCGCTGGCGGGCTGGTTCTTCTTACGCGGGGAGCCCCTGAGGGCCGACGGGTCCTAGGCCCGGCCTGCGCCCAAGGACTGACCCAGGGCGTGGGCGACGATCTCCATATCCTTGTCGCCCCGCCCCGAGATGCCGATGAGGACGATGGCCTCTGGCGGCAGCTTCGCGGCGATCTTGGCGGCGTAGTAGACAGCGTGGGCGGGCTCCAGGGCAGGGATTATGCCCTCCGTCTGGGAAAGGAGTACTAGCCCCTCCAGCGCCTGCGAGTCCGTCACGGCGACGTACTCGGCGCGGCCGGAGTCCTTGTAGAAAGAGTGCTCCGGCCCCACGCCAGGATAGTCTAGGCCGGCTGAGATGGAATGGGTCTCCAGGACCTGGCCCGCCTCGTCCTGCAGCAGATAGGACATGGCGCCGTGCAGCACACCGGGACGCCCAGCCGCCAGGCTGGCTGCATGTCTGCCCGTGCTCAACCCTTCTCCGGCCGCCTCGACTCCCACCAGCCGCACGGTCTCGTCGGCGTAGAAGGGATGGAAGAGTCCGATGGCGTTGGAGCCCCCGCCGACGCAGGCCACGGCGTAATCCGGCAGCCGCCCCTCAACCGCCAGGATCTGCTGGCGGGACTCCGCCCCGATGACTGACTGGAAATCGCGCACCATCACGGGGTAGGGGTGTGGCCCCACAGCCGAACCCAGCAGGTAATGGGTGGAGCGGACGTTGGTGACCCAATCACGCATCGCCTCGTTGATGGCGTCCTTAAGGGTGCGGGAGCCCGAATCGACGGCCCGCACTTCGGCCCCCAGGAGCTTCATGCGGAAGACGTTCAGGGCCTGGCGCCGGATGTCCTCCGCCCCCATGTAAATGGTGCACTCCAGGCCGAGCATGGCGCTGACGGTGGCCGTGGCCACCCCATGCTGGCCGGCCCCGGTCTCGGCCACGACCCGGCTTTTCCCCATGCGCTTGACCAGCAGGCCCTGGCCCAGGGCGTTGTTGATCTTGTGGGCGCCTGTATGGGCCAGGTCTTCCCGCTTTAGGTACACTTTGGCGCCGCCCAGCCGCTCCGTCAGGCGCCTGGCGAAGTAGAGGGGCGTGGGCCGCCCGGCGTAATCGCGCAAGAGGGAGGCCAGCTCTGACTGAAAGGAAGGATCGGCCTGGGCCTCGCGGTAGGCCTCCTCCAGCTCGGCCAGGGCCGCCATAAGGGTCTCCGGGACGTACTGGCCGCCGTAGGGTCCGAACCGCCCCGGCAGGGCGCTAGACGGTTCGGAGTCCCGATGACCATCCATGGGCTACGCCTCCTTCGCTGCCAGGATAAAGGCCCGGATCTTCTCGACGTCCTTGTTGCCGTCGGACTCCACGCCGGACGAGACGTCCACGGCCCAGGGGCGCACCTTGCGCACGGCCTCGGCCACGTTGGACGGGGTCAGGCCGCCGGCCAGCACCAGAGGAGTCTGGCGGGCCACTTGCGCTGCCACATCCCAGTCCAGGGTCGTGCCGGTGCCGCCGTAGGTGCCGGTGACGTGGGGGTCCAGGAGGACGATCGCACCGGGGCGCACGTTGGCCAGTATCTCCTGAGCGGTCTCGCCGGGCCGCACCTTCATGCACTTGAAGACCGGCCGGGTGATCAGCCCGCACATCTCCCACGGCTCGGAACCCGAGAGCTGCACGATGTCCAGGCCACACTCGAGGGCGATGGCGTTGATCGTGGCGGCGTCCTGGTCTGCGAACACGCCCACAAGTAGCGGCCGGTGGCCTGCCAGGGCCTTTTCGACTCCGGCGGTTGTGGGCGGGATGGGCGGGGCCGTTCCTTTGCCGAGCCCCTGAGCGATACGCTTGGCCTCCCCGATGGTCACTTGGCGCTGCGAGGGAGCGAAGACCATGCCAATGAAGTCGGCCCCGAAGGCGGCGGCCGCCCGGGCGTGGCTCACGTCTCTCACGCCGCAGATCTTCACCAGCGTCATGTCCGCGTCCTCACCGCCCCTCGCCGAGCAGCTCCCGTACCTTGGCCCCGGGGTCGGGTGCCGTCACCAGCGCCTCGCCGATAAGGACCGCCTGTATGTTGCTGGCGGCGAGGCGCCGGATGTCCTGGCGAGTGAAGATGCCGCTTTCCGATACCACGGGCACCCCGGGCGGCACCAGGGGCCGCAGCCGTTCCGTCACCCAAAGGTCGGTCTCGAAGGTCCTGAGGTCGCGGTTGTTGATGCCGATGAGCTCTGCCCCTGCGGCCAGCGCGCGCTCCACCTCCCGCTCGTCATGCACCTCCACCAGGGCCGTCATGCCAAGGTTCTTAGCCAGCGCGGCGAGATCGGCCATCAGGGCATCGGTGAGAATGGCCGTAATGAGCAGAACGGCGTCCGCGCCGTAGCAACGCGCCTCGTACACCTGGTAGGGGTCGAGGATGAAGTCCTTACGGAGGAGCGGAGGGCCGTCGGGCAACGCCTCCCGCACGGCGGCCAAATGTTCAAGAGAGCCCTGGAAGTGCTTTTCATCCGTTAGGACAGAGATTGCGGCAGATCCGGCGGCGCTGTAGGTCGTTGCCAGCGCCACGGGGTCGAAGTCGGGCCGCAAGAGGCCCTTGGATGGCGAGGCCTTCTTGACCTCCGCGATCAGGGAGACGCCGGGCCCAAGTAGCGGACGCATGAAATCGCGCGCCGGAGGGGCGTCGGGCAGGCGCGCTTCGAGGGTGGCCTGGGGTACGGACAGCTTGGCGGCAGCCACTTCCGTCCGCTTGGCCGCCACGATCCTGTCCAAGAAGGTCTCTGTGCGCTGCGTCATGCTGCCTCGTTCTAGGACGTCCCGGCGAAAATGTGTGGCCTTATCCCAGCTTGTTGGTCAACTCTACCCAGCGCTCCAGCCGGCGGGCCGCCTCTCCCGAATCGATGGCTGCTTCCGCGGCCCCGGCTCCCTCCCGCAAGTCCGGGGCGGCGTCTGCCGCCACCAGGGCTGCCGCGGCGTTCAGGACCACCACATCTCGGACGGGGCCGCGCTCCCCCTTCAGCACCGCCACGAGGACAGCGGCGTTCTGCTCCGGCGTGCCGCCGCGGATGGCTTGGGGCGGCGCCGCTGCTAGACCGACTTCCTCCGGCGAGACGGTGTACTGGCGCACCTCGTCCCCTCGTAGCTCGCAGACGTAGGACGGGCCGCCGAGCGACAGCTCGTCCTCGCCGTCGTGGCCGTGGACGACCAGGGCGTGGCGGGCCCCCAGGCGCTGTAGGGCGGCCGCAATGGTGGCCGCCATCTCGGGCCGGGCCACGCCCAGGAGCTGGGATGCGGCGCCAGCCGGGTTGGTGAGGGGGCCAAGGATGTTGAAGACGGTGCGCACGCCAATCTCGCGCCGCGTGGCGGCTGCGTACTTCATCGCCGGATGGAAAGCCTGGGCGAACATGAACCCGAAGCCGGTCTCGCGAATGCATTCGGCCACTTGCTCCGGTCCCAGGCTGATCTTGGCGCCCAGCGCCTCGAGGACGTCGGCCGAGCCGCAGCCGCTGGTCATGGCGCGGTTGCCGTGCTTGGCCACGCGGACGCCTGCGCCGGCAGCCACGAAGGCGGCAGCGGTGGAGACGTTGAAGGTGCCCCGGCCGTCGCCCCCTGTCCCGCAGGTGTCGAGGAGAGGCCCCTCGACCTCAACTCGGAGGGCGTGTTGGCGCATGACGCGCGCCATCCCGGCGATCTCGTCCACCGTCTCGCCCTTGAGGCGAAGGGCGATAAGGAACGCGGCGAGCTGGGCCGGCGTGGCCTCCCCGGCGAAGACCTCGGACATGGCCGAGGCCGCCTCTTCCTCCGTCAGGTCGCGTCTCTCGTTGACTAGCGCTTCGATGGCGGCTCTGATTCCCATGATGCCTCCTGCACGCCCCTTTCTCACTGCCCTCCCTGGATAACGAGCTGGTTGTACATGCCCGATAGGTAGTAGCTGCGGCCGTCCACGAAGAGGTTATCGATAAGGACGTACTGCCCCGGGTCCAGCTCCAGGCTGAGCTCCGCCTCTGCTCCTGGGGCGATGCTATCTATGCGGCCTACGATGTCGATCTGCTTCTCATCTACCCCCTGGTTCTGGGGCCTTCGGGGCAGTTCGGCGATGGGCAGGTCGCTGCGCACTACGATGAACTGGTGCTCCACCTGGCCCGCGTTCTTCACCTTGAAGACGATGGTACCGAAAGGCGCGCGGGTGACACCCGGCTTTATGACGTACTCCTCGAGGGTTATCGGCACGTCCGTCGTGGCCGGCGTGGCGGGCGGCCCGGATGGCGTCCTGGTGGGTGACGGTGTCGCGACAGTGGAAGGGCTCGGCGTGGGCGCGGGCGTCTCGCTTCCGCCGTTGCCGCCGCAGGCGCTAAGGGCGCCGAGAACCGCCACGGACAACAGGCCCGCAGCGAGCGTGATCTGGGTGAGCCCTCCGGGTCGTGTGCGCGTGCGTAGCTTCATCAGGCGTTTCCCCTCCCTATTCAAGCTTCCAAGAAGTTCCGCAACAGGTCCTTGCCCACGGTGGTAAGGATCGACTCCGGGTGAAACTGCACCCCCTCGATGGGGTAACGCCGGTGGCGGACGCCCATGATCACTCCGCTCTCGGACTCGGCTGTAATCTCCAGTTGGTCCTCTGGGAAGCCGCTTCTCTGAATGGCCAGGGAGTGATAGCGGATCGCCTGAAAAGGGTCCGGCAGGCCGCGGAAGACGCCCTTGCCATCGTGGTGGATGAGGGATGTCTTGCCGTGGACGATCTCCCCAGCGCCAGCCACCGTGGCCCCGAAAGCCTCGCCGATGGCTTGGTGTCCCAGGCAGACGCCAAGGATGGGCAAACGGCCGGCGAAGTGCCTTACGGTAGCGACGCTGATGCCAGCCTCTTTCGGCGTGCACGGCCCCGGCGAGATGACGATCTTCTCCGGTTTCAGGGCGTCGATCTCTTCCACGGTCACCCTATCGTTGCGCACGACCTGAACCTGGGCGCCCAGCTCGCATAGGTACTGGTACAGGTTGTAGGTGAAGCTGTCGTAGTTGTCGATGAGGAGGATCATCTTTCTCCCGTCCTAGCCGCCCTCAGTACCCCATGCTGCCGACGCTCAGGATGTCCTCTTCCATGGCCTCGGCCTCGTCGATGGCAGCCAACAGCGCCCGAGCCTTGTTCAGAGACTCCTGGTATTCCATCTCCGGTACGCTGTCGAAGACCACGCCGCCGCCGGCCTGGATGTGGGCGGTGCCATCTTTCATGACGATGGTGCGGATGGTGATGCAGGTGTCCATATTGCCAGAGAAGTCGAAGTAGCCTACGGCCCCAGCGTAGGGGCCGCGCCGGTCTGGCTCCAGCTCCGAGATGATCTCCATGGCCCGGATCTTGGGTGCGCCGCTGACGGTGCCGGCGGGGAAGCAGGCGCGCAGGGCATCGTAGGCCGAGAGCCCGGCCCTCAGCTTGCCGGTGATCCTGGAGACCAGGTGCATGACGTGCGAGTAGCGCTCCACCACCATGAAGTCGCCCACGCGGACGGTTCCGGGTTCGCTAACGCGGCCGATGTCGTTGCGGCCCAGGTCCACCAGCATGACGTGTTCGGCCCGCTCCTTCTCATCGTTCCTCAGCTCTTGCTCAAGGGCCAGGTCCTCGTCCAGGTCTCGTCCCCTGGGGCGTGTGCCGGCGATGGGATGGGTCTCGACGGCGCCGTCCTCTACGCGCACCAGCATCTCCGGCGAGGCGCCCACGATGTACGAATCGCCCATCTGAAGGTAATACATGTAGGGCGAAGGGTTCACCGTGCGCAGCGCCCGGTAGACGGAGAAGGGGTGGGCCGTCGTGCTGCGTGATAACCGCTGGGAGGGCACCACCTGGATCACGTCGCCGGCGATGATGTACTCGCGGCAGCGTTCTACCATTTCGATGTAGCGGTCGCGGCCCACGTTGGAGCGCACGGGCTCCTGGACGTGGGAAGGCGGGTTCAGGGGGTAAGGGGTGGCCGGCAAGGTCTTGTTCAGCCGCCGGGCCAGCTCGTCGATGCGCCAGCAGGCCTGGCGGTAGGCCGTTTCGATGTCGCCATCCAGGCGGCAGTGGGCCACGACCTTGATGACGTGCTTCAGGTGGTCGAAGACAAGCATGGCGTCGGTAAACATAAAGAGGGCTTCGGGCAGGCCCAGGGTGTCGGCCGGCGGCACCTTGACCCGGGGCTCGAAGTGCCTCACCACGTCGTAGGCCAGGAAGCCGACGGCGCCGCCGGTGAAGCGGGGCAGCGCGCTGCGGGCCTCGGTATCCCTGGGGTGTGACAGCCGGTAGCGCGCCAGTTCGGCCTCCACCTCCCGCAACGGATCGCTCCCCTGGGACGGGTCCGCGTAGGGCCCGCTGCGAAAGACGCGGTAGGGTTCCGTGCCGATGAAGCTGTAGCGGGCCAGCCGCTCGCCACCCTCGACTGACTCCAAGAGGAAGGAGTACTTGCCCCTAGCCACCTTCAGAAAGGCCGAGACAGGCGTCTCCAGGTCAGCGGGCACATCGCGGAAGATGGGGGCCAGGTTGTTGCTACCCTGGGCGGCCAGAGACCGGATCTCGCTGAGGGATGGGGTGTACATGGTCAATTTGCCCCCGGTGCTGACGGCTGCCGCTCCCTGGCGCCTGGCCAGGCCGCGCGCGTCTCTGCCACGAGCTAGTCCATCTCCCTGAAATAGGTCAGGCCCATGGCCTCGCGGGCCTCAGACAGGGTCTTGTGGCACTCCTCCCGCGCTCGGGCCGAGCCAGCGTGGATGATCTCCTCCACGAGGCCCTTCTGGGCGGCGAACCGGGCCCGACGCTCCCGGATCGGGTCGAGAAAGCGGTTGATGGCCGCTGCCAGCTTCCGCTTTACTTCCACGTCGCCCACCTTCCCCTTCCGGTAGCGTTCTTTGAGGTCTTCTACTTCGGCCAGGTCGTCGTTGAAGGCGTCGTGGTAGATGAAGACAGGGTTGCCCTCGACCCGCCCCGGGATGTCGGCCCGGATGCGGTTCGGGTCTGTATACATGCCCCGCACCTTCTCTTCGACGGTCTTGGCATCGTCCGACAGCAGGATGACGTTGCCGATGGACTTGCTGGCCTTGGCCTGGCCATCGGTGCCCACCAAGACCGGCTGGATGAGGGCTGCCGGCTCCGGGAAAACCTGGGCGTAGGTCTGGTTGAAGCGCCGGGCGATCTCCCGCGTCAGTTCGATGTGGGAGGCCTGGTCCTTCCCAACCGGCACTACGTCACCCTTGACCATGAGGATATCGGCCGACTGAAGGATGGGGTAGCTCAGGAGGGCCATCGATGCCGTCTCCAGCTTGAGGTCCCGCATGACCTCCTTGAGGGTAGGGATGCGCTGGGCCCGAGGCACTCCCACCAGGGGCATGAAGAGCCACAGCAACTCCAGCACCTCTGGCACCAGCGACTGGAGATAGATGGTGGTCTTGCTGGGATCGATGCCTACCGACAGGTAGTCCAGCACCACATCCCGGATATTGTCGCCGATCTCGTTGAGCCGCTCGGTGCGAGTGGTCAAGACGTGAAGGTCGGCGATGAGGATGAAGCATTCGAGCCGCTCCTGGAGCTCGAGCCGCGCTCGCAGGGAGCCGACGTAGTGGCCCAGGTGCAGGGCGCCAGTGGGCCGGTCGCCCGTGAGCATGCGCTTCCACTCCGGCCTTAGCTGGCCGGCGCTTGCATGTGCCGTGGCGGTTGTTCGCGGTGTCATCTGGGGGCTCGGGATGCGGACATCGGTCAGGAAACCTTAGGGATGGCGGCGAGGGCTTCCTTGACCTTCTCCGCCGGGTAGGCGTAGTCCTCCAGCTTGCCGGACAGGTACTGTTCATAGGCCGAGAGGTCGAAGTGGCCGTGACCGCTGAGGTTGAAGAGGATGACCCTTCTTTGGCCGGCCTCCTTGGCGGCCAGCGCCTCGTCGATGGCGGCGCGGATGGCATGGGCAGATTCCGGAGCGGGCAGGATGCCCTCGCAGCGGGTGAACTGGACAGCGGCCTCGAAGACCTTGGTCTGGTGGTAGGCCTTGGCCTCGATGTGGCCATCAGCGGCCAGTTTGGAGATGATGGGGGCCATCCCGTGGTAGCGAAGCCCTCCGGCGTGGATGCCAGCGGGCACGAAGGTGTGGCCCAGGGTGTGCATCTGGACCAAGGGGGTCATCTGGGCCGTGTCCCCGAAGTCGTAGGCGTAGACGCCGCGGGTCAGGGACGGGCAAGCCTCGGGCTCTGCCGCCAGGAAGCGAGTCTTCCTTCCGCCCGCCAGCCTCTCCCGCATGAAGGGCAGCGCCAGGCCCGCGAAGTTGGACCCGCCGCCTACGCAGCCGATGACCACATCAGGGTACTCGCCAGCCATCTCCATCTGGCGGATCGCTTCCTGGCCGATGACCGTCTGGTGCAGGAGGACGTGGTTCAACACTGAGCCGAGGGAGTACTTGGTATCGTCGCGGGTGGCGGCGTCCTCCACTGCCTCGGAGATGGCGATGCCCAAGGAGCCTGGGGAGTCGGGATCGTTGGCCAGGATGGAACGCCCGGCGTTGGTGTCCGTCGTGGGCGAAGCGACGACCTTGGCCCCGAAGGTCTCCATCAGGATGCGCCGGTAGGGCTTCTGGTGATACGAGACCTTCACCATGTACACCTTGAGCTCGATGCCGAAGAAGTTGCAGGCCATGGCCAGGGCACTGCCCCACTGGCCCGCGCCTGTCTCCGTCGTTATCCGCTTGACGCCTGCTGCCTTGTTGTAGTAGGCCTGGGCCACCGCCGTGTTGGGCTTGTGGGAGCCCACGGGCGATACGCCTTCGTACTTGTAGTAGATGTGGGCTGGCGTGCCCAGGGCCCTCTCCAGCCGGTGGGCCCGGAAGAGGGGCGTCGGCCGCCAGAGCTTCAGGACGTCCAGGACCTCGTCTGGGATGGGGATGTAGCGTTCAGCCGAGGCCTCCTGTTTGATCAGCTCCATGGGGAAGAGGGGCGCCAGGGCCTCCGGGGTCAGCGGCTCATGGGTGGCCGGGTGGATAGGCGGCGGGGGCGGGGACCCCGCCGCGACCATGTCCGCCACCACGTTGTACCATTCCCGCGGTATGTCCTTCTCGTCCAGCAAGTATTTGTACTGGGCCATGGGCCAAACCTCCTTAGTCCGAAAGTGCTGTTTTCTTAGCCTGCATCTCCAATATCAAGAACCCCTCGCCCATAGGGGCGAGGGGTCTCGCGGTGCCACCCTAGTTGTCCGCTGGAGGCGGACATCTCGTTGCATCCTTCCGTGGAAGGACCGGGCCAGTAACGGTGCCTCATCCGGCCTGGGCTACTCGGCGGCCCAGCAGGCGGGCCCCTTTCACCTGGCGGCTCCCGGGTCCATTCCCCCGCTGCGTAGGCGCCGGGCTTCCACCTCCTCCCGGCTCTCTGAGCCTCGCCGGCCCGCGCGTGGCAGGCCACTGGCGGGATACTAGTCCCGTTCACAGCCGTTTTCTCTTCGCTTGTGCCAGCAGTCTAGCAGCGGCCCCAGGCGGCTGTCAAGCGGATCCGCGGGCTGGGGACGCGGACGCGCCCCCTCATGCTGAGGTGGCGAAGTACCGCCGTCGGCCCGCCGGCAGATAGCGGCCGCACCGCGCGGCGGCCCAGGGTCATAACCGGACGGGCGGCCGGTCCGAGCGCGAGCGTTCCCTAGCGATGATATCCTCCACCTCTAGCACGCAGTGGTCGAGATCGTCGTTCACGACCACATAGTCGAATTCGGAGGCAGAGGCCATCTCGGACCTCGCGGTGCGCAGGCGCAGCGCCATCTGCTCCGGAGACTCGCTGCCCCGGCCCACCAACCGGCGCTCTAGGTCCGCCGGCGATGGGACCGTGATGAAAATAGTGACGGTCCCCGGTATGGTGGACTTGATGAAGCGGGCGCCCTGGACGTCGGCCCGGAGGATGACGTCTTTGCCGGCCTCTAGGGCCCGGGCGACGGGCGCTTTGGGCACGCCCTTCTCCTGACCGTAGACGATGGCGTGTTCCAAGAGCTCACCCCGTTCCACCATCTCCTGGAAGCGCTTCTTGGAGACGAAGAAATAATCCACGCCATCGCGCTCCCCTTCCCGGGGCGGGCGCGTGGTGGCGTTGACGGCGAAGTGGTACGGCCGGCCGAGGGCCTTGAGGCGGGCGATGATGGAGTCCTTGCCCGCTCCCGAGGGCCCCGTGATAACTACCAGCAGCGGGCTGCCGGCGGGCACTACTGGGCCTGGGCGGCGGCCAGCCTGTTCCGTACCCTGCGCGGCTGGATGCCGGCCAGGACGATGACCCCCGTGTCCAGGAAGATGACGCTGCGGGTGCGCCGGCCAGCGGTGAGGTCCAGCACGATCTTCTCGCGCTTGGCCCTGCGTACCACTCTCTGGATGGGGGCCGAAGTGGGGTTGGCGATGTCGACGACGCGGTCAGCCGCTATGTAGTTGCCGAACCCCGCGTGCATCAGCTTGGTGGCCATGATCTCAGTCCCCGGGCCTCAGTCTGCCTGGGCCTGGGCCATGCGCCCGGCCCGGGCGGCAGCCACGCGGCCGGCCACGGCCTCCGGGGTGATGGCCACCAGCACGATGTTCCCGGCGTCGGTGAAGACGGCGGCCTTTGTCCGGCGGCCGCTGGTGATGTCGATGATGGTGCCCTTCTTCTTGCCCTCGCGCACCATGCGCTGAATGGGCGCCGAATTAGGGGCGCAGATCGCCACCACCTTGTTCACCGCTAGGTAGTTGCCGAAGCCGACGTGTACCAGCTCCGTGCCGCTGTCCGAATGTTGCGCCATGTGTGCCTCCTTCCGAACTATTTATGCTGCTTCAGGGGCAAGGGCGCTCATTACTGTCTTATGGACTCTAGATCATGCCAGAACATGGGATATGATACAGCAACCGCGTCGCAATTGCGAATCGTCACCTCCCCCTGGGCCATGCAGGCGGCCACCGCCAGCATCATGGCCAGCCTGTGGTCTCCGTGGGAAGAGGCCGTGCCGCCCCCCAGGCGCTGGGGCCCCCAGACCCGCAGGCCATCGGGCAGCTCCTCCACCTCGGCGCCCAGCCGCCGCAGGCCCTCCGCCGTGGTGCGCACCCGGTCCGACTCCTTTACCCGCAGCTCCTGGGCGTCGCGGATCGTTGTCTCCCCGTGCGCCAGGCAGCCGGCCAAGGCCAGCAGCGGCAGCTCGTCGATGGCCCGTGGCACCAGGTCGCCGCCGATGTCGGCGCCGCGGAGGCGGGAAGAGCGGACCACCAGGTCGGCGACAGGCTCGGCGCCCCAGAGGCCGCGCTCTTCTATCGATATCTCTGCTCCCATCATTCGCAGCGCGTCCAACACGCCCGTCCGCGTAGGGTTTACGCCGGTGGCCTCGATGCGGATCTCGGCGTCGGGGTGCGCTGCCCCCAGCACGAGCCACGGGGCCGCGGCTGAAATGTCGCCCGGGACCCGCAGCGAGAGGGCAGAGAGATCCTCGTCCAGTTGGCGAACGGCCACTTCGCCAGGCGCGCCGCGGCGGGTACGGGCGCCCATGGCCTCCAGCATGCGTTCGGTGTGATCACGGGTCGGGCCAGGCTCGCGGACGGATGTTTCCCCCTCGGCGTAGAGGCCCGCCAGGAGGAGGGCGGACTTGACCTGGGCGGAGGCCACCGGCATCTGGTAGCGGAGGCCCGTCAAAGTGGTCCCGGCGATGGCCAGGGGGGCCCGGCGCCCGCCATCCCGCCCGTCGATGCGTGCCCCCATGCGCCGCAGGGGCTGGATGACCCGGTCCATGGGCCGGCGCCGCAGGGAGGCGTCGCCTGTGAGGATGGAGAAGAAGGGCTGGGCCGCCAGCAGCCCGGCCAGCAGCCGGATGGTGGTCCCAGAGTTGCGGCAGTCCAGGACGCCCTCGGGCTCCCGGAGGCCCCAGCGCCCGGCCCCTCGCAAGACAAGGGTCCCGGCCCCCTGCCAGCGCCAGTCCACCCCCAGTTGACGGAGGCAGCGCAGGGTGGCCAGGCAGTCGGCTCCCTTCTGAAAGTTGTCGATGGTGGCCTGGCCCTGGGCTATGGAGTTGAGTATGGCAGCCCGGTGCGAGATGGACTTATCTCCCGGGGGGATGATGGTGCCGCGAAGCCTCTTGGCTGGGCCCACCGTCCTCTTCATGGGAGTCAGTCTTCCGTCTTACCCTGGGGGCCGGCGTCCCTCTTTTCTTTGGCGGCCCTCTTGTCCTCCAACCGCTCCAGGTCCCGGCGGATATCCTCGGTGACCCGCTGGGCGAGCGACGGTCTCCGGGATGCCTCGGCCCTCTCGGCCGGTTGCGGTTTCTGTTCTCCTTCGGCCAGCTTCTGAATCTTGCGCATGCGCTGTGCCACCATGCCGCCGACGATCATGTCCAGGAGGGCCTTCTGGGCCTCTGGGCGCGTGTCGAGGGCCGGGGCCTGCCGGCGCGGAGGCTTGGCCAGGAAGGCGTCGCGCTCCATCTGGACCCGGGTGAAGATCTCCAGGAGGGCCTTATCGTCGGCGTCTTGCAGCAGATTGCGGAAGCGTTGTAGCTCCGCCTCCAGCCGGGCCAACCAGTGGATGACGGCCTCCCGGTTGGTCACCCATATGTCATGGCTCATTGTGGGATCACCGGAGGCCAGGCGCGTGACGTCCCGGAAGCCGGAGGAGGCCATGGGCGCCATGTCCGGCCACGAAGGGCTGGACCGCAGCAGGTGGAAGATGGCGGCTGACATCATCAGCGGCAGGTGGCTGACGGCTGCCGCCAGTTGATCGTGCTCCTCTGGGTCAACGAAGAGGGGTTCGGCGCCGATGGCCTTGGCCAGACCGAGGACGGTGCGGACGGCGCTCTCCGAGGCTGAGAGAGAGGGGCAGATGCAGTAGGCCCTGCCCCGGAACATCTGGCCATCGGCGTGCTCCACGCCGTGGGTCTCCTTGCCGGCCATAGGGTGTCCGCCGACGAAGCTGACGCCCTCCGGCAGCAGCTCCCGCGCCCACCGCATGATCTGCGCCTTGGTGCTGGCGGTATCGGTGACGATGACCCCTTCGTCGACCTCGCGGGCGATCTGAAGCAGGACCTCTCGCACCGCCAGGGCCGGCGTGGCGATGATGACGACCCCAGCGCCAGCCACCGCCCTAGGCAGGTTGTGTTCTGCCCGGTCGATGGCCCCGATGCTCTGCGCACGGTTGGCGTTGGCCCGCTCCCGGTCGTGGCCCACGATCTCCACGTCCTGGAGACCGGCGGCCTTGAGGGCCAGCCCCAGGGATCCGCCCATGAGGCCCGTGCCTATGATAGTGATGCGGTTCTTCTCTTTCGGCATCTTGCGCTTCCAAGGATTAGTATACGCGTCTTGGCGGCTGGCACGCTGGGCTACGCGCCCCGGCTGGCGGCGCAGCGGGAGCCAGTTGCCCCGCCTGTTCTCATGGCGATTCGTCGGCGGACTGAAGGAGGCGCAGGCGGTCGTCCGTTGGGCCCGGCTCCTCGTGCCGGAGAATGGTCTCGATCACCCGCGGGCTGGCGCCGAGGGACTCCGCCAGGCGGGCTCCGGCTTCGGGATGGTGGCGCAGGGTGGCGAGCCCGCCGCGTCCCGCCTTGGTGAGCCAACGCAGGAGCGCGGGGGCAGCGGCGGACAGGACGACGTAGGCTACCCGGTGCCATAGGCGCACGGGGTCTCCGGCCATGCTGCCTTTGCCTGCATCGTGCAGGAGGGCCGCCGTCAACAAGTCCCTATCCTGGCAGCCCCGCTGCCGCAGCCTCTGGTAGACGCCGTAGCAGTGCTGCTGGTCGCGGAGGGCCATGGACTCGAAGAGAGGCAAGAGCCCATCGCCCAGCTGCCGTCTGACTTCTGCCCGCTGGCCTTCGTCGAGGCGAGGGCGGAGGGAGGTAAGGAACTGGCGCGCGCGGTGCCCTGCGCGCCTAAGCAAAGACGTTGCCATCTACTCCTGCAAAGAGGCGGGCCAACAGCCGGATGGGCGGTTGCATAACCTCGAAGAGGATGCCGAAGTGGCCACCGGTGAGGAAAGGCATGGCTACCAAGGCAATCAGCAGCACCGGGCCCCAGCGCTCCGTCTGGGCGAAGGCGGCCGACAGGTCCCGCGGCAGGAGCCCGACTGCCACCTTGAATCCGTCCAGGGGCGCTATAGGGATGAGGTTGAAGACCCCCAGGATGATGCTGAAGAGCACGATGGAGCTGAGGTACAGCCCGAAATACTCGCTGGCCCCCCAACCGTGGAAGGCCAGGTCGCTGAAGTTGCCGAGGTTGAAGGGCGATATCCAGGGCACGGCGTCTAGCTTTATGGGCAGGCCCGCCACGGCAGCCACAACGAAGTTGGAGATGGGCCCAGCGCCGGCCACGGTAGCCAGGGCGGCCTTTGGGTTTCGAGTGGCGTATGGGTTGACGGGCACCGGCTTCCCCCAGCCAAAGCCCACGATGAACATCAGGACGGTGCCGGCCGGGTCTAGGTGGGCCAGCGGGTTCAGCGTAACCCTGCCCATCCTTCGCGGCAGGCCGTCGCCGAGGCTATCGGCTACGTAGGCGTGGGAGAACTCGTGGAACGAGATGCCGGCGATGAGGGCGGTAATGATGGCGCCCACGAACACCGCCGTGGCGAAGGCATCGATCCGGAGCAGATCGGAGAAGGCGAAGATCAAGGGTTATCGAATCTATGATAGCACGGCAGGCCAGCCCTAGGCCGCCATCGCCTCCGGCGATTGGCCTGTCTGGACCAGGCTGCTAACGGCCCTCACCCCCGGCTGGGCGGCGATGGTCCGCATCGCCTCCTCGACGATCTTGGGGCTGCTGGCGTAGCCCAAGAGGGTCACCTCCCCCCAGGCGGAGCGGACGGTTAACCGGGCACCCCTTTGCAGGCCGGCAGCTTCGAGGATTCGGCCCAGCTCGATCTCCAGGGTTGCGTCATCCACTATGCCGTTGTCTACCCGGAGGACCCCTGGCACAGCGGCGACCGCCGCCTGCGCCCGGCGGGACGCTTCTCTGGCCGGCACGTTTCCCTCCAGGCGCACAACACCGTCGCTGGCCTTTATGGAGAGGCTGCGCCGGTCTTCGGGGGACAGGACGCGCCGGTCGCTAAGGGCGGCCATCACTCGCCGGACAAGCTCTTCATCGCTCACCCATATGGCCAAGGTTTCTGGCTGCACGGCTACCCTAAGGAGCTTGCCGTCAAAGGCTGCATCCTGTGGCCGTAGGCGGCGTTCCTCACGCCCCAAGCGGAGGAGAAGGGCAGCCACCGTCCGGCGGCCGGTGTCCACCAGGGCGCCCGAAAGGGATGCTCCCGAAAGCGCCACAGGTGTCGACGCCGAGAGGGGCCTGGCCGGCGCCGCCACGGGCGGAATCTGGCGGCCGAAGGCCTGGTCGCTGCTGCACGTGAAAGCAATGCGCTCATGGGACCAGCCGGCGGCGGCCGAGAGGGGCAGGCGTACCGATGACGGCCGGCCCAGGCGCATCCGGGTCACCGTGACGTTGAGGACCTCCCAATCCTCGCTGATCTCGAAGGCCGTCAGCTTGCCCTCCCAGCGGTCGTTGAACATCGCTGGGCAGCCGAGCTTGAGGGGCGCCGCGCTAGTCAACTCTCCATCGCCTCCTGAATCCGTAGATCGCGCATCCTGGCAATGAGGTTACCACAAGGGCGTTCCGGCGGCCCATAAGGATGACAAAGAGCCGCAATTAGCTTGACGTTCCTTAAAGAGAAGACTACATTTGGCATCGAGTTGGCGACCCATTGGGAGGATTTTCCACTGCGAAAGGAGGCAGCTATGCAAGGTTTGTTTAGGCCATACAAGTGGCTGGCGTTCTTGGCGCTGGCCCTGATGGCGCCCGTCATCGCGGGGGCTTGCGGCGGCGGTGGGGAGGAGAAGACGCCCTCGCCGGCCGCGACGACGGCAGGAGGGGGCGCTGCCACAGCCGCGCCGGCAGCCGAGGCCCTCAAGATCGGCGCCCTGATGTCCTTCACCGGCGACCTTTCGGACTTCGGAGAGCCCATATTCACGGGCATCAAGATGGCCGCGGACGAGATCAATGCGGCGGGCGGCGTTCTGGGGAAGAACATCGTAGTGGTGCGGGGAGATGACGGCACGGCGCCGCAGCAGGGGGTGAGCGAGGCCAAGCGCCTGGTCGATGTAGAGAAGGTCCAGGCCATCGTCGGGGCCCTCGCCAGTGGCGTTAGCCTCCAGGTGGCGGAGTCGGTGACTGGACCCAGCAAGATCGTCCAGATCTCCCCGGCGTCCACCTCTCCCGCCATCAGCGATGCCAAGGACAACGACTTCCTCTTCCGCACCACCATCTCTGATGCCGCCCAGGGCATAGTCCTGGCCAACTTGGCGAACGACTCCGGCTTCAAGAGCGTCTGCACCATGTACATCAACAGCGCCTACGGCAAGGGCCTGAGCAACGCCTTCGCCGACGCCTTCAAGAAGCTGGGTGGTACCGTGACGGCGGAGGTCCCCCACGAGTCACAGCAGGCGACCTATAGCACCGAGCTCCAGAAGTGCAAGGGCGCCGACGCGCTGGCGGCGATCGCCTATCCGGAGAGCGCCCGCGTCTTCCTGCGGGAGGCTGTGGAGCAAAGCGTGGTGAAGAACTACCTGTTCGTCGACGGCACCAAGTCCGCCGACATGATGAACGACATCGGCTGGGACAAGTTCGACCAGACCCGGGGCACAGCGCCCAGCTCCCTTCCGACGACGGAGGCCTCATCATTCGACGAGCGGTACAAGGAGGCCTTCGGCCAGTTGCCGCCACAGCCCTTCATCAAAGAGGCCTATGACGCCGTCTACCTCATCGCCCTGGCGGCCGAGAAGGCCGGCAGCACCGACCCGGTGAAGATCCGCGATGCGCTGCGGGATGTCGCCAACGCCCCCGGCGAGGCTGTCGGCCCAGGGACAGACAACTTCAAGAAGGCCGTCCAGCTCATCAAGAGCGGCAAGGACATCAACTACGAGGGCGTCACAGGCCCCATCGAATTCGACGACAAGGGCGACCCCGCAGTTGGCGCTGTCGAATGGTGGCACGTGGATGCTGCCACGAAGGACCTCGTCACGGACAAGAAGTTCAAGGTCGACCTGAGCACCAAGAAAGTGGAGGAGTTGCCGCTCGACTGATCAGGCCCGAAGCGCGGCTTTGTGGGGAGGGCGACCCGCGCGTCGTCCTCCCCTTACTCTTGCCCTGGAGCCGCGGGTTGGCCTCCAGCCTCCCGGCGCAGACGCCGGGCCCGCCGCTCAACCCAGATGGAGACGCGCCTCTCCTGAGGGAGTAGCCCGGCCGGCCGGAGAAGCAGAACGCCGACGATCAGAAGGCCCAACACAAGCTCCCGGATGTAAGGGATCCTGGTGGAGATGGCCTCCGGCAGGTCATACCCCTGGAGCTGGAGGGTGATGGTCCAAAACCCCCATAGCACGTAGGCGCCGGCTATGGCCCCCTTGTTGTTCCCGCTGCCGCCCACGATGAGCATCGCCCAGAAGAGGAAGGTGGCGAAGAAGTGGGTGAAGGCCTCAGGCGTTAGGGATGTGCTAGCGTAGGCATAGACGGAGCCGCCTACGCCCATGATCACCGATCCCAGGACGAACCCCTGGGACTTGAAGGCGAACACATTCTTGCCGCTGGCGGCCGTCGCCAGCTCGTCCTCCCGGAGGGCCAAGAGGACGCGCCCCCAGGGGGAGCGAATGGCCCTCTCCAGGCTGAAGTACGCCAGTAGCAATACTGCGACGCTGATGCCGAAGATGACGTACTTGTAGTCCGTACTGTCCACCAAGGCGGAGAGGGGGCTGGGGATCCCGGTGAGACCTCTCGTACCGTTGACCAACCCGGTCTCCTGGATGACAATCCGCCTCAGGAGTTCGGCGATGCCGATGGTGGCGATTGCCAGATAGTCCTCTCGCAGGCGGAGCGTGGGGATGGAGACGAGGGTCGCCAGGACGCCAGCGGCCGCGCCGGCGGCCAGGGAACCCACGATGAAGGGCAGCCACTGGTCGGTCCGCAGCGCTGGGATCAAGTCCAGATCTTTCCCGAACCCCCCGACGTACTCCGTGTAGCCGCCGGGGGCAGGCTCCTTGGTGATGATGGCCGACACGTACGCCCCCACCATGAAGAAGCCCAGCACGCCGAAGTTGAAGACCCCCGTGTACCCCCACTGGATGTTCAGCCCCAAGGCGAAAAGGGCGTAGATTGCCGCAAAGGTCAAGAACGAGACGAAGAAGCTGGTGGTGCCGCCAATATCCCCATCTGAGCGCTCGAAGGGGATGCCGATGACCAGTAGCGTCACCGCGATGATGACTAGCGGCGCAATCATGTTCTGCGAGACCAGAGGCCGCAGCACCGTAAAACGGCTCTCCTTGCGGCTCATAGCTTGCCCCCGAAAAGCCCCCTGGGCTTGACCAGAAGGATCAGGATGAGAATGACGAAGGCGACGGAGAACTTGTAGCCGGGGCTGATGGGGTCGAAGGTGACGGCTACCTCTTGGGTGATGCCCACCACCATCCCGCCTACCAGCGCCCCTTGCGGGCTCCCGATACCGCCCAGGATTGCCGAAGCGAAGAGGGGAAGGAGCAAGATGAAGCCCAGCTCCGGGTCCAGCTGGGCCTGAAGCGCCAGCAGCACCCCGGCAACCGCCACCAGTGCGCCTGCCATCGCCCAGGTGAGAACCGTGATCCACTCGGTGTCGATGCCGCTGATGCGGGCCAGGTCCGGGTTGTCGGCCATGGCCCGCATGGCCTTCCCTGAGCGCGTACGGAACAGCAGCCAATAGGTGGCCGCTGCCACCGAAACGGCGGCGCCGAAGATGAAGATCTGGTCCGCCAGCACATTCACGTCCCAGAACAGGTGCACCCGCTCACGGATGCCGGGGACGTAGAACCGGGGCGTCGGCCCCCAGAGGAGGAGCACCAGACTGCGGAGGGCTATGGCCACGCCTAGGGAGGCGATGGAGAAGATGACGATGCCGCTCTTGCGGCGCCTCAGTGGCCGGTACACCAGCCGGTCGGTCAGCACCAGCACGCCCATCGCTACTACCGCTGATAGGGCCATGGCCAAAAGCAGCCCGTAGCCGAAGGAGAAGCGCCAGAGGGCATCGGTGGCACCGGGCAGGTCCGAGATGTTTACCGGCAAGACGTGGCGCTCCACCGCCGGACGCTCACCCACGACGACCCCCGTCAGCAGAAAGAAGGCCACGTAGGCCGAAAGCATCATGGAATCGCCGTGAGCGAAGTGGCCGAACTTGAGGATGCCGTAGATGAGGGTGAGCCCCGTGGCGCCCAAGGCGAAGATGCTTCCGGAGACCACGCCTATGACCAAGGCGTCACGCTCGGAAGCGGCGGCCCAGACGACGAATCCGGCGATGGCAGCCCAGAGCCCGGCGCCGGACGCCATCGACGCCAGGAGACGGCCGTAACGCTGCGCCGCCGGCCTACCCCAGCGGGGCTCTGGGCGTGCGCCGGCGGTCAAGGTGCGCCCCTCATGCCCCGAGGTATAACCTCCCCACTTCCGGGTTCTCCAGCAGGCTGCGGGCCTCCCCCTCCAGACGGTTCAACCCCATCGCCAGGACGTATCCGCGGTGACACAGGCTCAGGGCCTCCCGGGCATTTTGTTCCACCAGCAGTATGGCTGTGCCGGCTTCGTTGATGCGGACGATACTTTCGAAGATGGTGCCCACCATCTTTGGCGACAGGCTGGCCGAGGGCTCGTCCAGGAGGAGCACTTTCGGGTCGAGCATGAGGGCCCGGGCCAGGGCCAGCATCTGGCGCTGCCCTCCGGAAAGCTGGCCGGCGATCACTCCCCGCCGTCTGGCAAGGTCTGGGAAGAGGCCGTAGACTTGCTCCATCCGTTCTCGCAGGCCGTTTTCCCGGACGAATCCGCCCATCTCCAGGTTCTCGTTGATGGTCAGGCTGGGGAATACGTTGTCCACCTGCGGCACATAGGACAACCCCTTCGTCACCATGACGTTGGGGGGTAAGTTGGTCACCTCTTCGTTGCCCAGGAGCACCTGCCCCCGCCGCACCGGCAGCAGGCCGAAGATCGTCTTCAAAAGGGTCGATTTGCCGGCGCCGTTGGGCCCGATGACGGCGACCATCTCGCCGGCGTGGACCTTGAGCGACACGCCGTGCAAGATGTCGACCTCCCCGTAGCCGGCGACCAGCCCCTGCGCTTCCAGGGCCACTTCTGGGGTCGCTGCCCTTCGTTCCGTCGGCTCCTCTGCCACCTGTCGCTCTCCCCTAACGGTACTGGCCGCCAAGGTATGCCTCCAGGACCCGCTGGTCCCGCTTGACCTCATCGGGCTTCCCTTCGGCCAGCTTGGCGCCCTCGCTCATGACGATCACGTTATCGCAGAGCTGAGTCACCAGGTCCATGTCGTGTTCGATGACGAAAAAGGTGATGCCTTTGTCTCGCCTGAGCCTCTCGATGTCGGCGACGAGCTTGCGCATGAGGGTGCGGTTGACGCCGGCCCCCGGCTCGTCTAGGAGGATCAGGCGGGGATCGCACATGAGGGTGCGGGCCAGTTCCAGGAGCTTCTTCTGGCCCCCCGAGAGATTGGCGGCGTACTCGTCCTGCAAGTGTAGCAGGTCCACGAACTCCAGGACCTCTAAGGCCTTTTGGATGATCTGCTCTTCCTGCCGCGAGACCTTGAAGGCGAAGAGCCAGGGGTTCCAGATCTGCTCTCCGGCCTGCCCCGGCGGCACCAGCATCAGGTTTTCCAGCACCGTCATGCCCTTGAGCTCGCGGGGTATCTGGAAGGTGCGAACGATCCCTTTGCGGAAGATGCGGTGCGGCGGCAGGCCGTCAATCCTTTCGCCCCGGAACAAAATTCGGCCCGAGTCTGGTTTGAGGAAGCCGGTGATGACGTTGAAGAGGGTGGTCTTGCCGGCGCCGTTGGGCCCGATGAGGCCGGTTATGCTTCCTTCAGCGATACTGAGGGTGCATCCGTTTAGGGCGCGCAGTCCGCCGAAGGACTTGCTTACGTCCTCAACTTCCAGGATGGGTGCCGGGGCCGTTGCGCTCATGGGATCGGCTCGCTGACCAGTATACAGGACGTCTGAGTAGTAATCCGGCCTTGTTTGACGGGCCAGGAGAGGGGATGGCACACTCGATGTGATGTCCCCAGGGGCGCTAGCGGCAATCTTCGGCACGTCGTTCGTGGTCAGTCTTACTGGCGCTCTGAGCCCTGGCCCGCTGACAACCCTGGCCGTCCGGGAGGGGGTGCGCCGCGGCTTCTGGGCCGGGCCTGTGCTGGCCTTCGGGCACGGGGCCATCGAGCTGCCCCTGGTGGTGGGGTTGGCTCTGGGCCTAGACCAACTGCTGGACAGTGATGTCGTCACAGCGGCCGTGGCCGTCATGGGCGGTTCGTTTCTCATCTGGCTGGGAACTCAGACGGCCCTCTCGGCGCCGCGCCAGGAGCTGCGCATAGAAGGCGAGGCGGGCTCGGCCGCCGAAAGCCGTGCAGCCGCGAGCGTGGGTGTCCCGGGCGCGGCGGGTCTAGCTGCACAGGGGCTTGCCGTCAGCGTCTCCAACCCGTTTTGGCTTGCCTGGTGGGCCACCATCGGGGCGGCTTACATAGTAAAGGCGCTGGACCAGGGGGTGGCAGGCGTGGCCTCTTTCTACAGCGCCCACATTTTGACGGACTTGGGCTGGCTCAGCGTGATAGCCTTCGTCTTGGGCAGCGGCCGCCGCATCATGAGCCGCAGGGCTTACCAGACGGTGTTGGGGGCGTGCGGCCTCCTGCTTATCGCCCTCGGCGGCTGGTTCTTGGCCTCGGGGTTGGGCCATGTGGCATAGCCGTCCGCTGGGCTGCGGGCTGCGACGTCCGTGGGTGTCCCGGAGGCGATAGGTCTCCTGGCGGCTGCCCTGGCCGCCGGAAGCATCAACGCCGTGGCTGGCGGCGGTTCCCTCATCAGCTTCCCTTCGCTGGTCGCTGCCGGATACGCAGCCAAGACGGCCAACGTCACCAACACCGTGGCCCTCTGGCCCGGCTACTTTGGCGGATCGCTAGCCTACCGGAACGAGTTGCGGCGGCAGCGGCGGCGCCTTGTCCTTCTCTTGGCGCCGTCGGTTTCGGGCGCCTTGGTGGGCTCGGCCATCCTGCTGGCCACCCCGGCGGGAGCCTTCGAGGCGGTGGTCCCCTTCCTCATCCTCTTCGCCAGCGGGCTCATGGCTTCGCAGGAGCGCCTCGCCGCCTTCGCCGCGGACCACCACTTGAACTCGCGCGGACCGGAGGACCTGCCCTGGGTCCTCAACATCGCTATGTTCGCCCTTGCGGTCTACGGGGCGTATTTCGGAGCAGGTCTGGGCATCATGATCATGGCTTCCCTGGCGATCCTGATGCCGGACGACATCCAACACTCCAACGCCCTCAAGGGCGTGCTGTCCATGGTTATCAACGCAGTGGCGGTGCTGTACTTCGCCTTGTTCGGGCCGGTGCAGTGGGGCGCTGCCGTCCTCATGGCCGGCGGCGCCCTGGCCGGAGGTTACCTGGGCGCGGGCATCGCCAGACGCCTCGGCCCGCTATGGCTGCGGCGCGCCATCATCGCCTTCGGGCTCGCCGTGTCCGCAGTCCTCTTCGGCCGTTACTACTGGTGAATCCTCACCTAAAGTAGTTAAAGGTGCGTAGGCGCCAAGCTGCCCGGTGAGCTTATAATATCTCGCGTAGGACCTAGAACGGAGTGAGAAATGCAGTATCGCATCGCCGGCCGGACCGGGATTCGGGTCTCCGCGGTCGGTTTCGGGCTATGGACCGTCAGTACGACATGGTGGGGGATCGAGGATGAGGGCTACGGCCGGGACCTGCTTCGGCAGGCCTATGATTTGGGCGTAACCTTCTTCGATACCGCCGACACCTACGGCAACGGCAAGGGCGAGACGATGCTGGCCGATGCCCTCGGCTCCGTGCGTGATCGCATCGTTATCGCCACCAAGTTCGGTTACGACTTCTACCGCCACGGCGAAAAGCGCACCGGCCAGCGGGAGCTTCCGCAGGACTTCTCACCGTCCTACCTGCGTTTTGCGGTGGAACAGAGTCTGCGGCGTCTGCGTACCGACTACATCGATATCTACCAGTTGCACAATCCCCGCATGTGGGCCATCGACAGCGATGAGCTGTTCGCCACTTTGGAGGACCTGAAGTCGGAGGGGAAGATCAGGGCCTACGGGGCTGCCCTGGGCCCAGCCATCGGCTGGGAGCCTGAGGGTATGGCGGCCATGCGCAAGCGCCGCGTGGGCACTTTGCAGATCATCTACAACATGCTGGAGCAGGACCCCGGCCGCCGCCTGTTAGCCACGGCGGAGGAAGAGGGTGTGGGCGTCCTGGTCCGCGTTCCCCACTCTTCGGGCTTGTTGGAAGGCAAGTTCACCCCAGAGACCACCTTCCCGCCTAGCGACCACCGAAGCCACCGGCCCCGCGAGTGGCTCACGGACGGTCTGAAAAAGCTGGAGAAGCTGACGTTCCTAACGGAAGGCAGAGGGCGCACGATAGGCCAGGCCGCCATCCAGTTCATCCTCGCCTCGCCGGCGGCCGCTAGCGTCCTGCCCAACATATACGACGCCGGGCAACTGCGGGAGTTCGCCGAAGCGCCAGACACGCCGCCACTGACGCAGGAGGAGCTCGATAGGGTGGCGGCCCTGTACGAGGGCAACTTCGGGCTCCCCGTTGCCAGGCCCCAGCACGCCCAGGCGTAGGCGGCATCGTGAAGGGCACTCGGCAGATCGTCAAGTTCTCCTTCTACCGCATCGATCCCGCCTGGCGGCGGCTGCCGGTGGCGGAGAGAGAGGCTGGCAAAGAAGCGTTTTGCCAAGCGGTGGGGTCTTTCGCCGGACGGCTTCACGTGCGCAGCTACTCCCTCGTGGGCACGCGGGGAGATGCCGATCTCCTCCTGTGGCAGATCGGCGAGAGCATCGAAGACATTCGGGCGTTGGCCACGGCCATCATGCGCACGGCCATGGGTCCGTTCCTGTCCATGCCCTATTCGTATCTGGCCATGACCAGGCGCTCCGTCTACGTGAGCCCGGAGGAAGGCCAGCGCCGGACTGTCATCCACCCTTCGGAGTCCCGCTACCTGTTCGTCTACCCTTTCGTCAAGACGCGCCAGTGGTACGCCCTCCCCATGGAGGAGCGCCAGGCGATGATGGACGAGCACATCGCTATCGGCAGGCGCTATCCGTCCGTCAAGCTCAACACCACCTACTCTTTCGGTCTCGACGACCAGGAGTTCGTCGTCGCTTTCGAGACGGACGAGCCGGCTGACTTCCTGGATCTGGTGATGGAGCTGCGAGAGACCAGGGCCAGCGCCTACACCCTACGCGATACTCCGATATTCACTTGCGTAGCGATGGATCTGAAAGAGGCGCTGGACGCCCTGGGCGCGCCGGGAGACCCTGTGGCGTCCCGCCTAGAAGCTGCCGCACCCCACGGGGACCGGCCCGTCGCATCCATAGAGGAGGTACCGGAGGGTGGCAGCCGTGCCGTCTACTACGGCGGAGAGCGGGTGGCCCTGTTTCGGGCAGGCGGCCGCCTCTTCGCCTTGAGCGACCGCTGCCCCCACGCAGGAGGATCGCTTTCGGAGGGCCGTGTAGAGGGCACGACAGTGACGTGCCCCTACCACGCCTCGCGCTTCGACCTGGCCACGGGGCAGCCCCTTGGCGGCCCGGCGGCGCGGCCGGCGCGGCGGTTCGACGTTAGGGTCGTGGGAGACGAAGTGTATCTCTCCCGGGCGGCCCCCGCGTTGGCCGACGTGGAAGACCCGCGGGACCCTTAGAGCCGGCCGCAGCGTGTGCTAGACGCCCCGGGCCAGCCTCTGCCATCCTAACAGGCGATGGGTGGGCAGCCCTGGCCAATGTGGCGGCTCGCGATCACGGTGCTCTTGCTGGCCATCGCGCCTGCTGGGCTGGCGGCTTGTGAGAGCGCGGCCAGCGGCCCCTCGGTGACGGCGAGTCCGGCGCCAGCCAGGAGGAGCGCCGGCACCGCGGAGGCAGGGGTGGCATCTCCTAAGCCAGCCCCTACCGCCGCCTCCACGCCGGCGCCCACGCCCGAGCCGACACCGGACCCGACGCCGACCCCCTCTCCCACGCCGATCCCCTTGCTGCACCCGCCGCCTTACACGGTCGCTATCGACCCCGGCCATGGCGGCGTCGACTACTCCGGCGCAGCCTATCGGGACGCTGCCGGACAGGTGACTTCTGAGAAGGACCTGACGCTGGACGTCGCCTTGCGCCTCGATACCCTATTGCGGGAGGCAGGCTATCGGACCGTCCTGATCCGGGACGGCGACTACAGCCTGACGGAGTTCGACGCGCAGGACGTCAGGGGCAGTCAGCGGCGGGAGCTACAGGCCAGGGTGGACAAGGCCAATGAGGCTCAGGCGGACATCTTGGTCTCCATCCACTTCAACGGGAGTGAGGACGCGTCCCTGTCTGGGATGGAGGTGTATTACAACCCGGAGCGCTCCTTCGCCGGATACAACTGGGCGTTGGCCGCCTTTGTGCACGATGCCCTGGCCAGGGCGATCTTCCGCTACGGCTATTTGGGCGCCAATGACCGGGGCATCAAGAACGATTCGGGCGTTGGCGGCGACCCGGAAAACGCCCACTCTTACCTGCTGGGCACAAACCGGGACTTCCGTCCCAGCCTGATGCCCGGGGTGATCGCCGAACCGCTGTTCCTCAGCAACGAGCGGGAGGCTAGGATCATTCTGAACCCTGACTTCAGGGGTGCCTTGGCCCGCGGCTTCAAGGAGGGGATCGATGCCTACTTCGCGTGGCTACAGGGGCAGTTGGCCGGCGGGTGAGGGGTTAGCCTGGAAACGGCCCCTGGCGCCCCCGGTAGGACTCGAACCCACAACCTCCTGATCCGAAGTCAGGCGCTCTGTCCAATTGAGCTACGGGGGCCCCAGAGCGAGTATATCATCACCGCTGGCCATCGCCGCGGCCTGCCGGGTTCCCCTGGGGCCGGGGCTGTGCTCTAATAGCTACGGGCCACCTGTTCCCGCCTTTCTAGATCGCTCCCATGACAGTCAGCCAGGAAGACCTCGTCCAACGCGCAGAAGAGCTCCTGAGCGGCGATGATGTGGAGGCAGCCCTCGCTTTCCTCGCCGGGATGCACCCCGCCGACCAGGCGGACCTCTACGGCCGGCTGGACCGCGCCGGCCGGGAGCGCCTACTGGCCCTCCTCTCGGCCGAGGGGATCGCTCATCTCCTGGAGCACTTGGACGAGGACCTGCTGAAAGACGTCGTGGAGGGCATGCCGCGGGCCTCTTTGGCTCGCGTTCTCGATGCCACGGACAACGACGTGGCGGTCGACGTCTTGCGTCTCTTGCCCCCTTCGGAGCGCGTGCGCACGCTGGCAGGCATGAGCACGGCGGCCGACATCGCCCTGCTCCTGGGCCACGCCGACGAGAGCGCCGGCGGTCTCATGACCAGGGGCTACGTGGCCTTGCACAAGGACATGACCGTCGCGGAGGCCATGACCTTCCTGCGCATGAGCCGCCCCTTGGCGGAAGAGGCCTACTACCTTTACGTCCTGGACGGCCAAAACCGGCTCCTGGGGGTGGTGAACCTGCGCCAGCTCATCGTGTCGGACCCTGATGCCCCCATCGAGCAGGTGATGACCAGGGATGTCATCTCGGTCCGTCCCGATACAGACCAGGAAGAGGTGGCGCGCCTGCTCCAGCACTACCGGCTGCGGGCGTTGCCGGTGGTGGACGAGGCGGGTGTGCTCCGGGGCATCATCACCGCTGACGACATCATCGACGTCATCACGGAGGAGGCTACGGAGGACATCCTGCTCCAGGCGGGCCTGGACGTCCGAGAGTCGGCCCTCAGCCCCGTGGCCAGCTCCCTCAAGCGCCGGGGCCCCTGGCTGGTGGTCAACCTCCTGACGGCCTTCCTTTCGGCCCTCACCGTCAGCGCCTTCGAGGATACGATATCCAGGGCGGCTGCCCTGGCCGCCTTCATGCCTGTCATCGCCGGCCACGGAGGAAACACCGGCACTCAGGTCACAACCCTCGTCGTGCGCGGCATAGCCCTCGGCGAGATAGAACCGCGGGACGCCGCCCGTGTGGTCGTCAAGGAGGTGCTCTTCGGCCTGGCCCACGGTCTTATCGTCGGGTCTCTGACGGCGGGCTTGGCCTACGTCTTGTCTGGGAACTATTGGCTGTCCGCCGTGGTGTTCGCGGCCATGGTCGGCAACGTGCTCGTGGCCGGCGTTCTTGGGGCGTTGATTCCCTTGGGGCTGAGGGCCGTGAGGTTGGACCCTGCGCTAGCCTCCGCTATCTGGCTGACGACCTTCACGGACATCGCCGGCTTCCTGATGCTCCTCGGAGCTGGCGCCCTCCTCGTGTCCAAGCTCAGCTAGAGGCGCATAGTATCGGGGGTACGCTGCCGCCCGGCGGAGGAAACAGAAATGGGGTGGACGGAGGGATTCGAACCCTCGATCTCCAGGGCCACAACCTGGCGCGTTAACCGCTACGCTACGCCCACCACCCGTGCCTTGCCCCGTGCCGGGGGCCAGTCTCAATCTAGCATCCGCTGCCTGGGGTGGTCAAGGAACGCCGGGTCTGCCGAGGTGCTCCAGACTGGCCGCGTCTTCCCCTCCGTGACAGAGGGTTGACCCGGCTGCGGCCGGGGCACCTCAGGAGCGCTTGCGGGCGATGAGGCTGGCCACGGCCTTGGGCCCCCGGTCATCCTCGGCCACGATGGTTTCCCGGTAACGGACCACGTGTAGCGTGGGGAAGAGTCTCGGCAGCTCCCCAGGCGTGAGCAGGAAGTCGTCCTCGGTGGGTCCCCAGCCGAACTGCCGCTGGATCGTGGTGAACGTCTCGAAGACCAGAACGCCGCCGGGACGCAGGGCCGCTGCTATGCGGGAGCAGAGGTCCCGCTGTAAGAAATAGAAGTCCAGTACGATGTCGAAGGCAGAGGCGGGCCATTGCCATGCCGTTAGGTCGGCGCAGACAGCCTCGATGCGCACCCCGAGGCGGCGCGCCTCTTCCAAGCAGCGTTGGACGGCCACGGGGGATATATCGACGCCGGTGACTTCGTATCCCCGGCCGGCCAGGAAGAGGGCGTGGCGGCCGGTGCCCATGGCCACGTCCAGGACGCGCCCCGTAGGAGGCAGGAGCGCCAGGTTCTCCGTCAAGAACTGCGCCGGTTCGCGTGGGCCGGCGTCCTGAGAGCGGTACCGCTGGTCCCAATAGGCCGCAATATCGTTTTTCACGTCACCAGTATCCCGCCTGCCTAGCGGCGGCACAACGCCGGGGATTCGCGGTTCCCAGCGCCAGTGCCGAGGCGGCGCCATCCCATCGCGGCGCCTGTTTCGATGGCCGGGAGCGTGAGGGAGGACCCAGGGGTGAGGGCTGGCGGACGCCCTGGTTCGCCGGAGCCCGGTTCCGTACACTGTATTCATGAGCCGGGACATTCCCTTTGGTGGGCTGTATTCGCAGCCGGATTCGCCCGGGCCCCGCCTGGCAGCGCCGGAGGCGCCCTGGACGCCGGTCGACATGGCGAAGGCCGTTGGCATCGTCGTCCTCGGCATGCTCATGGTGGCGGTGCCGACAGCGCTGGTGGCTTCGGCGCTAGCGGACGCCGGCGATATCGACAAGGACCCTGAGGCGCTTACGGTGGTCTTGGGGGCGAGTTTCTTCCTGGAGGTTTTCCTGCTGGGCACGGCGGCCTATTTCAGTCTGGCGAAGTACGGCCTGCCGTGGAGCGTCTTGGGACTGAGGGCAGCACGGCGGGGAGGCTGGTGGCTGCCTCCGGCGCTGGTTATGGGGGCGCTGTCCGTCATCTACGGCTACTTCGCCGTCTTGGGCGCCTTCGGCGTCCATCCCAGCACGGATCTTCCGGAAGAGGCTTTTCGTAACGTCGCTCCCGCGGTGACGCTGGCGCTGCTTTCTCTCATCTTTGCGCCCATCATGGAAGAGATATTCTTCCGCGGGTTCATCTTCGGGGGCCTGCGGCGGCGTTGGGGTACCTTGGGCGCTGCCCTCGGCAGCGGCGCGCTCTTCGCCGTGGCCCACCTCGGCAACCCGGGCTCTGTTTACGTCTTGCCGCCCATCGGCCTGGTGGGAGCCCTGTTCGCCTGGGGCTACGCCTATTCTGGGTCGCTCTTGCCGGTGATGGCGGCCCACTTCCTGTTCAACCTGTTCAGCTTCAGTGTGGGCTTGGCCAGCTCGTGAGTTCATCTCTCTCAGGGCGTATCGAGGCCACCTTTGAGCGGTTGCGGCTCGAGGGCCGGGCGGGCTTCGTGGCCTTTCTCACCGTGGGGTATCCTAGTGTAGAAGCCACGTTGCGCCTGGCGCCGGCACTGGTGGAAGGCGGCGCGGACATCCTGGAGTTGGGCGTTCCCTTCTCGGACCCGGTGGCTGAGGGCCCGACGATCCAGAGGGCCTCCTTCCGGGCGCTGGAAAACGGGGTCACCCTGGGGACGTGCCTGGAAGTGACGGCTGAGCTGCGGGCCAGGGGACTTCAGGTCCCAGTTATCCTTATGGGCTATTACAACCCGATCCTCGCTTACGGAATCGAGCGCTTCGCCCGCGAGGCATCGGCGGCGGGCGCCGACGGGGCCATCGTCGTCGACCTGCCGCCAGAGGAGTCGGGGCCCCTGAGAGAGGCGTGCCGGGGGCACGGTCTGCACCTGATCTACCTCCTGGCTCCCACCAGCACTGAGGCGCGGATCCGCCAGGTGGCGTCGTTGGCATCCGGGTTCGTGTACTGCGTCAGCCTAACGGGGGTCACAGGCGCCCGCAGTGAGTTGCCAGAGGGGTTGGAGGAGTTCGTGGCGCGGGTGCGGGCTCATACCCCCTTGCCAATCGCCGTAGGATTTGGTATATCTCAACACAAGCACTTCCAGGCGGTCGCGCGCATCGCCGACGCGGTCGTAGTCGGCAGCGCCATCCTGGACGAGATCGACAGTTGCGGTGGGATAGACGAGGCAGCGAGGCTACGGGAATATGTGGAGGTGGTTACCGGCCGGCGGAGAGCAGCTTCCTAGGGCCGCTCGGGTCCTTCTCTTGAGGGATCCCGTCGGCCGCGAGTATGGCGGCGGCTCTTTGGCCGGCATCTTTGGCGTCAGCTAGCCGGCCGAGCCTACAGGGTCCGGTGAGTTCGGCATGCTGACCAGGGGCGTGAGGGGCGCCACCACTGTCGAGGCCAATACCCCCGAGGCGATCCTCGAAGCCACGAAGGAGCTCCTCGCTGCCATGGTCCAGGTCAACGATATCGACGTCGAACAGGTAGCGTCGGCGTTCTTCACCACTACCCCCGACATCGATGCCGAGTTCCCTGCTCTGGCGGCCAGGGAGATGGGCTGGACTGACGTGGCCCTCCTCTGCGGGCACGAGATGAACAAGCCGGGTTCGCTCCCCATGTGCCTGCGCATCCTCCTCCACGTCAACACCGACAAGCCTCAGCGGGAGATCAGGCACGTTTATCTCCGGGGCGCCAGGGTCCTGCGGCCGGACATCGAGAGCCAGGCCGGCTAGAGGCCGCTACCACCAGAGCACCGGCAAAGCAAGGAGAACAGCGATGATCGTCGTAATGAAAACTGGAGCATCGGAGGCGCAGATCCTTGGGGTACAGAAGGCGATCCGGGAACTAGGGTTCAAAGACCACGTTATCCGGGGCGAGGAGCGTAACGTCGTCGCCGTCCTGGGTCACGTCTACCCAGAGCTTATGGACGAGCTCGGGGTGCTGGATGGCGTCGACTCCGTCGTCCGCATCAGCAAGCCTTTCAAGCTGGCCAGCCGCGAGGTCAACCCTTACGATACGGTAGTCCAGGTAGGCCCGGTGCAGATCGGCAACGGCCGCATCGTGGTCATGGGCGGGCCGTGTTCTGTGGACAGCGAGGAGAACGTGCTAGAGGCAGCGCGGGCCATCAAGGCCGCTGGGGGTCATATCCTCCGTGGCGGGGCCTTCAAGCCGCGCACCAGCCCCTACGCCTTTCGCGGCCACGGAGAGAAGGGGCTCCAGATCTTGGCGGCCGCGAGGGAGGAGACGGGCCTGCCCGTCATCACCGAGGTAATGGACCCGCGGGATGTGGATCTGGTCGCCCGCTACGCCGACTGCCTTCAGATCGGCGCCCGCAACATGCAGAACTTCACGCTCCTGGACGAGGTCGGGAAGGCGGCGCGGCCCGTGATGCTCAAGCGGGGCATGTCGGCCACCATCGAGGAGTGGCTTCTGGCCGCCGAATACATCCTGTCCCACGGCAACCGGAACGTGATCCTCTGCGAGCGGGGCATCCGCACGTACGAGACGGCCACGCGGAACACCTTCGACATCAACGCCATCCCGCTGGTGAAGAGGCTCTCCCACTTGCCCGTCATCGGCGACCCCAGCCACGCCACAGGCAAGTGGCAGTTGGTGGAGCCGGTGGCGCTAGGGGCTATCGCTGCTGGCGCCGATGGGCTCATCATCGAAGTGCACCCGAACCCGGACCACGCCCTCTCGGACGGGGCCCAGTCCCTCACGCCAGCCAATTTTCAGAAGCTGATGGACAAGCTGAGGGTCCTGGCGGAGGCGCTGGGCCGTCCGGTTGCGCCGGCCTTGGGTGAGGCAGAGGCTGTGCGCGAGTTGGGGTAAGGGGCCGAAGGCGGGCGCGGCTACCGGGGCCAGCCGTCAGCGCTGGGACGGTGGGGGCTACCGCTGGGTGAGACAAGGTGAGCGCTAAAAAGCTAAATCCCTTAAGCCGTTCCTCTTGGCCGGAACCCCTTTTCATCCCTATAATGGCGGAGATGGTACAGATCCAGGTGGACGGATTCTCCGGCCCCCTGGATCTGCTTCTGGAACTCATCGAACGCCGCCGCCTGGACGTCACCGCCTTGGCCCTGGCTGAGGTTACGGACCAGTACTGGCGCGAGATCGAGTCAGCCGAGGGGATTCAGGCCGACGACCTGGCCGAGTTCATCGCCATCGGTTCCAAGCTCCTGTATATCAAGTCCTGCGCTCTTTTGCCGGGTGCGGAGCCGCCGCCTCAGAACCTCCGTGAGCGCATCGAGGAGGCTGCTGGGGAGTTGACAGAGCTTCTGGAGGAGCACAAACGCTTCAAGGAAGCCATCGAGCTCTTCCGCCAGCTCGAGGAGCAGGGGCGGCGCACCTTCGCCCGCGCCGCCCCTGCCCGGAACGTGCCCCTGCCGGCAGGCCTCGCGGGGGTGACGGTGGACACGCTCCTGAACGCCGTGAGGGAGGCCCTGGCCAAGAAGCCGGCCGGGCCGGACGAGGCGGTGCTCCACATAGAGCCCGTCACCGTCAACGAGAAGATCGATGAGTTGACGAAAGCGCTGGCTAGGCACCGGGGCCGGCTGCGTTTCCGGCCGCTGTTGGCAGCCTGCAAGACTAGGACGGAGGTTGTGGTGCTCTTTCTGGCCGTACTGGAGCTTATCAAGGCCGGTCGTCTCTGGGCGGAGCAGGAACGGCCCTTCGGAGAGATCGAGTTAGTGGAAACAGTGCCGGAGAAGGCGTGATGCCTGGCGGAGAAGCAGAACGCCCCGCACGAGGGCGGGGCGTGATCTTCTGGCGGGAGGCTGGAGCTACCGCCGCCGCCGGCCGCCGCCACGGAAGGCGCTCGCCTTCCGTCCGCCGGCCTCCTCCACTATGTCCATGGTGCGCCCGTTAAGCTGGGTGCCCCGCAGGGCGCTTATGGCTCGGGCCGCCGCCTCGTCGTCGGCCATCTCCACGTAGGCGAAGCCCTTCTGGCGGCCCCGCCGGTCGCTCATCACCTTTACGGAGGAGACCTCCCCAAAGCGTGAGAAGGCGGCCCGCAGGTCCGCCTCCGTGGTCTCGTATGCCAGGTTTCCTACGTATAGCCTAGTCAGTTGCATCCCCCTTTCTTAGGCCGTGGCCCGCCGCCGCGACCAGCGTCTCCGTCCCCAGCGGCCGGCCGCTACTGCCGGCGCCTTGGGCGCCTCCGGCACTGGCTGGCCGTCAGCGCCGACCCGCGGCAGCCTTACGCCCAGGCCCCGCTCAATGCTTAACCATTTGGGCAGGTCCGCCGCGTTGACCATGGTGATGGCCTGGCCGGACCGCCCCATGCGGCCCGTGCGTCCCACCCGGTGTGTGAACAGCTCGTGCGTCTCCGGCAGCTCGAAGTTGATGACGCGGCCGATGTGCAGGATATCCAGCCCGCGGGCCGCCACATTGGTGGCCACCAAGACCGGTACCTTGCCCGAACGAAACTGCTCGATGGCCTTGTCCCGCTGCCCCTGCGTGAGGTTGCCTTGGAGCACAGCCACCCGGAATCCCAGGCGCTCCAGCCGCCGCCCAAGGTTGCGCACGCCGTGTTTGGTGCGGCCGAAGACGACCGTTGTGCCTTCCACCGGCTCCCGGAGGAGGCGGACGAGGACCTGGAACTTGTCCTCGCGATAGACCTCCATCACGACGTGATCGATGTCCGGCTCGCCTCCGTCCTCCGGCTCGGACTCGATGATCTGGGGATCGTTCAGGTGCTTGCCGGCTATGGCCTTGACCCAGGGTGGCGTCGTTGCCGAAAAGAGGGCAGTCTGACGGCTCCTGGGGGTCATGGCCAGGATGCGCTCGACGTCCGGAGCGAAGCCCCTGTCCAGCATCTCGTCAGCTTCGTCCAAGACCAGCAGGCGCACGCGGTCCAGGCGGAGGGTACGGCGCTTCAGGTGGTCCAGCACCCGGCCGGGCGTCCCCACTACCACCTGCGCGCCGCCTTTCAGCGCCTTCTCCTGGGGACCGTACGGGCTGCCGCCATAGAGGAGGGCCACCCGAAGGCCCGTCCCCGCTGCCAGGGCGTTCAGGACATCGGCCACCTGGCGGGCCAGCTCTCGCGTTGGTGCCAGGATCAGGGCTTGAACCTCCCGCCGGGCGGCGTCGCAGCGCTCGATCACCGGCAGGCCGAAGGCCAGGGTCTTCCCGGAGCCTGTCTGCGCCTGGGCTATCAGATCCCGGCCCTCAAGCATCAGGGGCAGCGCCCGCTCCTGAATGGGCGTAGGAGTGTGGATGTTCATCTGTTGAAGCGCCTGGTAGCTGGAAGCACGCAGGCGAAAGGTTTCAAAAGAAGGCAACGTGCGGATCCTTTCGTGCCGATGAAGGGAAGGAGGGTGGGCCGGGACGGCGGTGTGAGTACTAATCTTGCCTACAGTATACGGTCACGGGGAAAATTTCGCAAATTCGCGACGGCGCCCGGGCAAAATGCGGCCGGCGCTCTGTGCCCCAGCCTTCAGCCTTGGGTATGATGGGCCCGTATGACTGCGCAGATAATCGACGGCCGGGCCATCGCGGCCCAGGTGCGGGCCGAGGCGCGAGACCGGGCGGAGCGGCTGCACAGCCGGGGCATAACGCCGGGGCTAGCCCTGGTGCTCGTCGGCGAAAACCCGTCTTCCCTCTCCTATGTCCGGTCCAAGGGCGATGCCGCCGAGCAGGCGGGAATCTACTCTGATACCTTCCACTTTCGGGAGAGCATGAGCCAGGAGGCCCTCATCTCCCGCATCCATGACCTCAACCGCGACCGGCGTTTTCACGCCATCCTGGTGCAACTGCCCTTGCCCGGGCACATGGACGAGAACGCCGTCATCGGCGCCATCGACCCGGCCAAGGACGTGGACGGCGTGACCCCCGCAAACCTGGGCCGGCTGCTGCGAGGCGAACCCTGCCCCTGGCCGGCCACGCCGGCGGGGGTGATCGAACTCTTGCATCGCAGCGGCCATCCTCCTGCCGGGAAGCACGCCGTCGTCTGCGGGCGGTCCAACATCGTCGGCAAGCCCCTCGCGGTGATTCTGATGCAGAAGAACGAGCGGGCCAACGCCACGGTCACCCTCTGCCATACGGGGACCGAAGACCTGGGCCACTTCACCCGTCAGGCGGACATCCTCATCGCCGCCATGGGGTCGCCCAGGGCCGTAACCGGGGAGATGATAAAGCCAGGCGCCGTCGTCATCGACGTTGGCAACAACTGGATCGCCGATCCGACCCGCAGGTCGGGACGCCGCTTGGTCGGGGATGTCGATTTCGATTCGGCCAAAGAGGTAGCCGGGGCCATCACACCGGTGCCCGGGGGCGTCGGCCCGATGACGGTAGCGATGCTGATCTCGAATACCGTCTGGCTCGCCGAACGGTTGGCCAGCTAGCTCTAAGGCGCCTTGGGGCTACGCCCGCCACTCCCTGGCGATGGTGGCATCGAACCACTGGGGTTCCGCGGCAAACAGCGAGCGAAACTCCTGGTACCATGCATCCTGTTCGGGGCGGGCGGCGTTGGCGAAGTAGTTCTCGCTGTTATCCCAGGTTACCGCTCCCACGATCTCGTCGGGGTTGGCGTTGCCGGATGCCAAGATGGTCATCCTCCAGCCCTTGGCCTTCGGTCTCTGCTCGCGCCCCCAGCGCTCCATGTGGTCGATGACGGCCTGGCGCTTGCCAGGCAGGGCGGTGGCCCAGAAGAAAGAGATGTGTTCCGGCATTGGAGACCTCCTCGCAGTGAATCGACAACCATACCACCGCCAGCGGAGCCTGTCAAACTGCGCGGGTCCTCAGGGGGAAGCTCGATGCGCCGCCGGCCAGCGGGTTCCCTTGCGGGCGCGATCGCCGGTACGATAGAATCGCACACGATCCCAGGGCGAAGAGAGGTAGCCCCTTCATGAAAAACTACCCCGCGGAAAAGATACGCAACATCGCGCTCGTCGGCCACAGCGGCTCGGGCAAGACCTCCCTGGCGGAGGCTCTGCTTTTCGCTGCCGGCGCCACCACCCGTTTGGGCAAGATCGAGGACGGCACTACGGTCAGCGACTGGGACCCTGACGAGCAGAAGCGGGGGTTCAGCCTGAACCTGTCCATCCTGCCGTTGGAGTGGGCTGGCCACAAGTTCAACATACTGGACACCCCCGGCTACATGGACTTCATGGGCGAGGTAAAGTGCGGCCTGCGGGCAGCGGAGCTGGCCCTCATCACCATGGACGCGGCCTCCGGCGTGCAGGTGGGCACGGAGTTCGCCTGGCGGTTCGCCGATGAGATATCGCTGCCCAGGGCCATCTTCATCAACCGCATGGACCGGGAGAACGCCGATTTCAGCGCCTCCCTCTCCCAGGCGCAGGCCCTCTGGGGCGCCAAGTGCCTGCCCTTGCAACTGCCCATCGGCTCAGAACAGAACTTCCAAGGCGTCGTAGACCTCCTGACGATGAAGGCCTACCTGGGCGAGAAGGGGGAGGAGAAGGAGATTCCTGACGGCATGGGGCAGGAGGTGCAGGCTGCCCGCGAGAAGCTCATCGAGGCCGCTGCCGAGACCGATGATGCCCTCATCGCCAAGTACCTGGAGGGCGAAGAGCTGACAGCAGACGAGCTGGCGCGGGGCCTTCGCGCCGGCATCGCCGCCGGCAGCATCGTTCCGGTCCTTGCCGGATCCGCCACCAAGCTCACCGGCATACGGCGGCTTATGGACGTGATCGCCGCCGCCTTCCCGTCTCCCTGTGACCGGCCGGTCTCCCTCGATGGGCAACAGCTGACGGCTGACCCCTCGAAGGCCCTGGCGGCGCTGGTCTTCAAGACGGCCGCTGACCCCTACGTGGGCCGGCTGACCTACTTCCGGGTCTTCTCCGGTACCCTCAAGGGCGATTCCCAGGCCTGGAACGCTAACAAACAGGTCATGGAACGAATCGGGACCGTCTACCGCATCAGCGGCAAGAACCAGGAGCAGGTCTCCGAGGTGCCAGCAGGGGACATAGGGGCTGTGGCTAAGCTGGCGGAAACCCAGACGGGCGACACCCTTTGCGCCAAAGAGTCCCCCGTGACCCTGCCCCCCATCTCCTTCCCGGAGCCGTCCTTCAGCGCTGCCGTGACCCCTAAGACCAAGGCCGACCTGGACAAGATGGGGACGGCGCTGGCCCGGATCGTCGAGGAAGACCCCAGCCTGCGCCTGGAGCGAAGCCCCGACACGGGCGAGATGATCATCTCGGGGCTTGGGGACTCCCACGTAGAGGTGGCCTTGGAGAAGATCCGCCGCAAGTTCGGGGTCGACCTCGAGCTCTCCATGCCCCGGGTACCCTACCGCGAGACCATCCGGGCCAAGGCTCAGGCGGAATACACGCACAAGAAGCAGACCGGCGGCCACGGACAGTACGCCCGGGTGGCCCTGGAGGTGGAGCCGCTGCCCCGGGGCGCCGGCTTCGAGTTCGTGGACCGGATCGTTGGCGGCGTCGTCCCCAAGCAGTTCATCGGCTCAGTGGAGAAGGGCGTGGTGGAGTCCTTGCCGGAGGGCGTGCTAGCCCACTACCCCCTCATCGATCTGCGCGTCACCCTCTTCGACGGCAAGGACCACCCGGTGGACTCCTCAGACATCGCCTTCAAGCTGGCGGCCTCCATGGCCCTGAAGAAGGCCTGCCAGGACGCTCAGCCGGTTCTCCTGGAGCCCATCATGAACATGCGCATTACGGTCCCGGAAGCCAATACGGGCGACGTGATAAGCGACCTGAACGGCAAGAGGGCCCGGGTTCTGGGCATGACCCCAAGCGGCACGATGACGACTATCGAGGCTCAGGCGCCCCTAGCGGAGGTCCAGCGTTACGCCGCCGACATGCGCTCCCTGACCCAGGGCCGGGGGTTCTACACCATGAGCTTCTCCCACTACGAGGAGGTGCCGCAGCACCTGGCCCAGAAGATTATCGAGGCCGCCCAGAAGGAGCGTGAAGCGGCGCGGGCGTAGGAGGGCGCGGCCTTAGCCCCGGTCGATGATGTCCGCGTCTACGATCTTCCACTCGGAGCCGACACGCGACCAGCGGGCGCGGACGGTGAACCACTGGGGCCCGATGTACTTCACGTCGTACAGGTAATCTTCGCCGTCTTTGGTGTGGCCCAGGACCTGATAGCCGTTGATCTGGAGGGCGGTGCCGCCGCCGGCCTCCTGCTGAAGCTTCATCATCGCCTCTGGCATCAGGTCGTTCATGATCTGGGCGATGTCCATGGAGACGATGGCCCGGCCGTGCCGGTGAACGACGTCGTCGATCCCGCTCTCCTGGGTCATGTCTCCTCCGGAAAACGTAGGGGCGCAGAGGAACTGCGCCCCTACGTTGTTGCGTTGGTTATTGCACGGAGATGGGCGACCCGATCTCCTTCAGTGTGCCGTCAGCTTGCACCTGCACGATCTGCAACGTCTGGATGGCGTGGTGGTCGTTGGGGCCGAGGTCGATGGTGATGCCCGGCCACATCACCGAGGAGGCAAAGCCCTTGATGGACTCAGCGCCCTCCAGCAGGCCCTTGCGGTCCAGCTTGTCGCAGGATTTCTTGAGAGCCTCCACCACGGTCTCCGCCAGGGACTGGCCGTAGACGCTCAGGGTGCTCAGCGGCGGCCCGCTGTATTTCTCCATGATGCGCTTGTGCTCCACGATGGCCGGGTTATCTTTGTCCTCGACCACGCTGAGGATGTAGTTGGTGGAGATGGCGCCCTCCAGCTCCTTGAACCCCTTGGCCAACTGGTCGGGCTGGGTGCCGCCGCCGATGAGGGAAGCCACGCTGGTGTGAGCATTGACGTAGCTCATGTTGATCTGCGGCGTGTATCCCTGGGTGTGGGCGCCCACTATCGCCTTGGCCGAAAAGCCGGGCGTAGAAGCGAGGAACATGATGTCCGCGCCGGAATCCTTTATGGCCAGCACCTGGGAGCTGATGTCTGTGGCGCTGGCCTCATAGGGCTGCTCCGTCACGATGAGCTTGGGGTCTGCCAAGCCCGCCTTCAGGCCGTTGAGGTAGTCCTTGCCAAAGGCGTCGTTCTGGTAGAGGACGCCGATCTTCTTGCCAGCGAAATTCTTGTTGATGTACTCAGCGTGTACCTTGGCGTCACTGACGTAGTCAGGGATGTAGCCGATGGTCCACGGCCACTTCTCATAGTCGCCCCAGCCGGAGTAGCCCGTGGAGACGAAGAGGTCCGGTATGCCGTCCGACTTGTCGCCGTCGCCGTTGGGGTCGTTCAGGTAGTCCACCACGGCCAGGTGGGCGCCGGTGCCCAGGGCTCCCACGATGGCGAAGACCTGGTCTTGCTCCACCAGCTTCTTGGTCTTCTCCAGGGCCACGGCCGGTGTGTACTGGTCGTCCTCTGCCAGGAAGTTGATCTTGCGTCCGCAGACGCCCCCGTCCTCGCTGTTCACCTTCTCGAAGTATGCCTTCATTGCAGGGGTGACAACTCCGTAGGGGGTGCCGCCTGTGCCCGCCAAGTCGTTGGTCATGCCGAGCTTGATCTCCGTTGCGGACACGCCGGGGCCGGGCTTCACCGTCGCCTTAGGCGTCGCGGTGGCGGCGGCCCCCGGTGATGTAGCCGCCGGGCTCGGCGTCTTCTCCTCTCCCCCTCCCCCGCAGGCCGCCGCGAGGGCTGCCAGGGCCGCCAGCAGGAAAAGCCAGGGCCATATCTTGCCATACACCCTTCCCGATATCTTCATCTCCCTGTCTCCTTTCTATGAACTGCCGCTACCACTACTTTGACTGTCAATGGCATCACCCCCTTATCGTGCGCTCACCGCGGCCCTTGCCGTCTCCAGGGCCGCCTCTCCCAGGTCCAGGACAGGTCTTGGGCCGCCCCCCTGATTCGCGCGGCGATGCCGCCCGGTATCCGGCCCAGCCCACCGCGGACATCGCCCGGCTTTACCGTGGCAAGGCGGTGGATGAAGCCTGCGATGCCGTAAGGCATCAGGGTGATCACGACGATGAGAATACCCCCATAGAAGGTCGGCCACAACCGTTTGGCCCGGTCGGCATCGAAAAAGACATCGCCCACATGTGTCGAGAGCTCCGGCAAGAGCACCACAACGAAGCCCCCGATGATGGAACCCATTATAGACCCGAGGCCGCCGATGACGATGGCCGTGAAGTAGTTGATGGAGAGGACGATGGACACGCTCTGGGGGCTCACATAACCGGCCACAGCGAAGGCGAAGAGGGAGCCAGCAACCCCGGCATAGAAGGCGCTGATGGTGAAGGCCAACACCTTGTAGCGGGCTACCGCGATGCCGATAGAGGTGGCCGCCACTTCGCTGTCGCGGATGGCCACGAAGGCGCGGCCCCAGCGGCTCCGTACGATAAGCCAGGCCAGCGCCACCAGGAGGGCGGCGGTGACGAAAGCGAGGAAGAAGAACCACTGTTGTCGGTTCAACGCATCGCCCAGGAGGTCAGGTGCTGGCGGCTGAGGCACCCGCAGGCCCTGATGTCCGCCCGTCACGTCCGCGTACTTCTCAAACACTGGCGGCAGGGCGATTACCAGGGCCAACGTGGCAACGGCCAAGTACGGGCCGGCGAGGCGCAGAGAGGGGATCCCTACTGCCATGCCGGCCAGGGCGGAGACCAGCCCCGCCGCTATCATCGCCGTCCAGAACGGCCACGGGTGCTTGTCGATGAACCCGAGGTCGAACCCTCCGATGTACAGGTGCTGAAGCTGCTGCTGGTGATCCGTCAGGATCGCCGCCGTGTAGGCTCCGATGAGCACAAAGGCGCCGTGACCCAGTGAGATCTGGCCGTTGTAGCCCGTCAGGATGTTCAGGCCCACGGCCACGGCGCCCCAAGTAAGAATGGTCGTCAGTTGGGCCGTCCGGAAGGTGTTGACGGCGAAAGGCATGTAGACCAGGATGGCCAGCACTACGATGACGGAGGCCGCTACCCGGTGGCGCCTGGGGATGAGGGGCGCGTAACGGACCAGGCCGCCGGCCAGCGCCGCCAGGATCAAGTAGACCCAGAACTCCTCGAGCCCCAGCACTGCGTTACACCTTCCGCACTGCCTTACGTCCGAAGATGCCCGTGGGCCGCAGGAGGAGGATGGCGACCAAGACGATGAGCGCTACGGGGAGGCTCAGTTCGGGCCCGAAGAAGATGGGACCCAGGGCGAAACTGCCGACGATGTTCTGGACGACGCCGATGGCGAACCCTCCCACCATCGCCCCGGGCGGGCTGTCGAGCCCGCCGAGCACGGCAGCGGCGAAGGCGAAGAGGAGCACCCGGAACATGGTCGTCGTGTCCAGGAAGAGGATGGGCGCCACCAGCATGCCGCCCACTGCGCCGACGATGGCAGATAGCGCCCAGCCCAGCATGAGCATGTTGCCGACGTTGATGCCCATTAGCCTGGCGGCTGTGGGATTCTGGGCCGTCCCGCGCATCGCCAGGCCCAGCTTCGTCCGGTTGAACAGCAAGTAGAGGGCTGCCATAACGCCGACGGCGATGATGAGGACAGCCACCCGGTGGCGGGCCAACGTAACGGGGCCAAGGTCGAAAGTCTCGAGTTCCGACCCGATAGGCGTCGCGGGGAAGCTCTTAGGGAGCTCCCCCTGGGCCCAGATGAAGGCTGTGAGGCTGTTGAAGATGACGAAGAGCCCCAGGGTGACGATGACGACGTTCAGCACCGGCGCCTGCTCTACGGGGCGGATCACGGTGCGCTCGATGAAGGCGCCCAGCGCCCCGGCCATGAGCAGCACCAGGACGAACATGAGCCAGTAGGGATACCCGGCTTCGATCATTGACCAACCGGAGAAGGTCACGAAGAGGGCCATCTCACCCTGCGCGAAGTTGATGACGTCGGTGGAGCGGTAGATGAGGACGATGCCCAGCGCCACTAGGCCATAGATAGCCCCGGTGGCCAATCCGGCCACCACCTGATCCAGAAAGAGTTGTGGCTTGTCCCAGATCTGCGGCGCCAAGAGGACCAGCATCGTCATCCGTCAGTACCCCAGGTATGACCGCCGCACTGACTCGTTCTGCATTAGCTCGTCAGCCGGGGCGGCTACTGCAACCTTACCGGTCTCCAGCACGTAGCCATAGTAAGCGATGGAGAGGGCTAGGCGGACGTTCTGTTCAACCACCAACACCGCCACCTTCTCGTCCTTGTTGATGGCCTCGATGATCTGATAGATCTCCCGCACGATGGTAGGCGCCAGACCCAGGGAGGGTTCGTCTAGCAGCAAGAGGCGTGGCCGGCTCATAAGGGCGCGGCCGATTGCCAGCATCTGCTGCTCGCCGCCCGACAGCCGGTTGGCCGGCTGCTTGCGCCTCTCCGCTAGCCTGGGGAAGTACTCGTAAACCCGGTTGATGTCGCTCTTCGCGTTGCCGTCGCGGCGGTGGTAGGCGCCCAGGCGCAGGTTCTCCTCAACGGTCAGCTCCATGAAGAGCTCGCGGCCCTCGGGCACGTGGGAGATGCCCATAGCCACGATCTGCTGAGGCGGCCGCCGGTCGATGCGGTGGCCCTCGTACTCCACCGCGCCGTCCACGGGGTGCAGGAGCCCGGAGATGAGGCGCAGGGTCGTGCTCTTGCCGGCTCCGTTGGCCCCCATTAGCGCCACTACGCTGCCATCGGGCACCTCCAAGGACACGCCCCGCAGGGCGACGATAGGCCCGTAGGCGGCGGTGACGTTAGTAACCTTCAGCATCCTCTTGCTGCCCCAGATAGGCCTCGATGACCCGTGGATCGTTCTGTACCTGCTCTGGCGTCCCCTCGGCGATCTTGCGGCCGAAGTCCAGGACCGTGACGCGGTCCGATATGCCCATCACCAAGGACATATTGTGCTCCACCAGCAGAACCGTCACCTTAAGCTCATCCCGGATGCGGCGGATGAGGGCTGCCAGCCCCTGAAGTTCTTCGTGGCTTAGGCCACTGGCCGGCTCGTCCAACAAGATAAGGCGCGGGCGGGCCACGAGGGCACGGGCGATCTCCACGCGCTTCTGGATGCCGAAGGGCAAGGAGCCCGAGGGGGCGTTGACTACGCTCTCCAACCCCAGGTATTCGATGATCTCCTTAGGCGAGGGCGCTGCCCCATCCCGGGATGCGCGGCGGATAAACGGCAGGGGGAAGGGCGAGGCCACGGAGTGCAGCCCCATCTCCACGTTCTGGAGCACCGTCATGCTGTGGAACAGGTGTACTTGTTGGAAAGTCCGGGCTATGCCCACCTCGATGATCTTGTGGGGCGCTATGTGGGTAATGTCCCGGCCGTTGTAGTGGATGCTTCCGCTGTCCGGGTCGTAGAAACGGGAGATGCAATTGAATACGGTGGTCTTGCCAGCGCCATTGGGGCCAATGAGCCCAACGATCTCCCCATCGTGGACGTCGAAGGAAACATCCTCCAGGGCAACGATGCCGCCGAACCGCTTGCTCAGCCGCTGGATCTGCAGCTCAGGCACGGGTGCGTTCTTCGATGTAACTATGGGCCCCCATGACTTGGCAATAAGTTTCGCTTGCCCAGCGCTTTGTGTCAACGCCGGGGCATGAGCCGCGGGAGCTTCGCGCCGCGCTGCACGGGAGCCGGCAGGCCGCAACCGTATCGGGGGGTTAGGACGGGCGCCCCGCGGCGCCGTCCACGATCCGCAGAAAACGGTGCTTACCCACGCGCACCGTGGAGCCCGGCCTAACGCTGGCGCGGGAAGTGGACGCCTTGGCCCCATCGACCTCGACGCCGCCCTGGGCGATGAGCCGGCGGGCCTCTGACCGGCTGGGCGACAGGCCGGAGCCGACCAATATCTCTACCAGATCGACCTCCGCTGCGGGGCCCCCGGCGAAGTCCACCGGGAACTCTGGGGCTTCCAACGGCTGCTCGCGTCTGCGAAAGGCCCTCTCGAACTCCTCCTCCGCCGCGTTGGCGGCAGGCCAGCCGTGGAACTGCGCCGTGACCTCACGGGCCAGCCGCATCTTGTGTTCCATGGGGTTGCGCCGGTGGGAAGAGATGTCTTCCCGTATCTGCGCCAATTCATCGTCTGGGACGTCCGTGAGGAGGGTGAAGTAGTCCAGCATGAGGTGGTCTGGAATGGACATGAGCTTCCCATACATCTCGCTGGGAGGGTCGTCGATGGCGATGTAGTTGCCCAGGGACTGGCTCATCTTCTTGGAACCGTCCAGGCCCACCAGAAGGGGCACCAGGAACACGGCCTGGCCCTGGCCCGCCGGCCCGGCTCGCATGCCCATCATGCGCTGGAGCTCCCGTCCGACCAGGTTGTTGAACTTCTGATCTGTGCCCCCGAACTCTACGTCGGCCTCGATGGCCACGGAGTCGTAGCCTTGGAGCAGCGGGTAGAGGAGCTCGTGGATGCCGATGGGCTGGCGCGCGGCGAAGCGCTGTTCGAAGTCGTCTCGTTGAAGCATCTGGGCCACGGTGAAGCGGGCAGCGAGCCGCACCACGTCGGCCAGGGTGAAGGCGTCGAACCACTCCGTCTGGCGGCGGATCTCGGTGCGCTGGGGGTCCAACACCTTGAAGAACTGCTGGAGGATGGCGTCGGAGTTGGCCTTCACTTCCTCCTCGCTGAGCATGGGCCGCGTCTCTGACCTGCCGGATGGATCCCCGATGCGAGCCGTCCAGTCGCCGATGACCACCACCACGGTATGGCCGAGGTCTTGAAGCTGGCGCAGCTTGCGCAGGCCGACGGCCCAGCCCAGGGTGATCACGGGCCTCGTGGGGTCGAAGCCCATCTTCAGCCGCAGGGGGCGCTCCGATGCGAGACCGGCCACGAACTCATCGTAGGGCACGATCTCGGCCACGGCCCGGGTGGTGAGATGCTCCAGCTCTTCCTTGGAGGGGATGCGTACCCTGCTCACGACGCGCCACCGTGGCTCAGGAACCACCGCCGGGTGTCTTCGATGTCTTTGCGCATCTGCTCAACCAAGGCCTCTACGCTATCGAAGCGCAGCTCGTCCCGCAGCCGGTGCAGGAGGTCTATCCGAATCTCTTCTCCGTAGATCTCCTCGTCGAAGTCCAGGATGTAGGTCTCCACGGTGGCCTGACCGTCGCTGTGGAAGGTGGGACGGATGCCGATGCTGGTGCAGGAGGGATAAACGTTCTCCCGGACGTAGGTGCGGGTAACGTAGATGCCGTATGGGGGCAGCGCCCTGTCCAGCCCTAGGGCGATGTTGGCTGTCGGGAACCCCAGGTTGCGGCCACGCCGGTCGCCGCTGACGACGGGGCCGCGAACAGAGAAGGGGCGCCCCAAGAGCCGGGCCACTCGCTCCAGGTCGCCTGCCGCCAGTGCCTGTCGCACCGCCGTGGAGCCCACCTTTTCGCCTTCCTCGGTGAGAAGGGGTGCGATCTCCACGCTGAACCCCAGCTCCTGCCCGATCTGGCGGATGACGCCGGCGGTCCCAGCGCGGCCCCGGCCCAGGGCGAAGTCTGGGCCTACCACCAGCAGCCGCATGTCCAGCTCCTGCACAAGCAAGGCCAGGAAGTCCCGCGGCGATAGCTGGGCCAGCTCGGAAGTGAAGGCCAGGACGCCGACAGCGTCCAGCCCCAGGCCTTGCAGCAGCTCCACCCGCTCCTCGATGGATGTGAGATAGGTTATCACGGTGCCCGGCTGAAGGACCGTCCGCGGGTGCGGGTTGAAGGTGATGGCCACGGCCGCTAGCTCCTCTTGCCTTGCCCGCTCCAGGAGGATAGCGACTAGGTGCTGATGGCCCCGGTGCACGCCGTCGAACACGCCGATGGTGACGGCGGTGGGTCCGCCGGGCGCGATACGGTATAGTTCGCGCCGCGCCAGCGTGACGCTCATGTCTTCGCCGCCTCCGCTAGGGCCCGCAGGTTCTTCTCCGGCGTGTTGGGGTCGACCGCGCAGCCAGGCGCCAGGAGGAAGCGCCGACGGCCGGCGTCGATTATCGCGCGGCGCGCCTGGTTCACCACCTCAGCGGGGGAGCCGGACTTCATGGTGGTCTCATGCGAGACGCCGCCCATGAGGGCCTTCGTCGCACGGGCGGCGACTGCTGAGATCGATGGGTTGCCCGGTCCGTGCGCGTCCCAGTGGAAGACGTGCACCGGGTAGTCTAACAGGCGCAACAAGTGGTTGTTGGCGCGGCAGACGTGTAACACGTTAAAGGCCGCTCCTTGGACCGCCTCCAGGACCCGCAGGTCGAAGGGCCGGCCGAAGCGATCATGCTCCTCGGGGGAGATGAGATCAGCGCTCCCCCACTCCACAGTCGCAAAGAAGATGCCGGCCGCCCCCGTTTCCAGGCAAAGGCGGGCGTAGGCGGCAAGGGTCTCGGACACCGCGGCCAACGCGCGCAAGAGGCTGTCCGGGCTTTCCTCCATGGCCTTCCGGACGAACGCCGGGGAGCTGGCCCTGCTGATGACGGCCAAGGGGCAGAACACCGTCTGGATGACGGGCGCTTCTCCATCCAGAGCCCGGACGACGATGCGCAGCGCCTCCACCTGTTCGCCGTAGGGCCCCTCCCGCACGCCGGCCGGCTGCACCTTTGCCAGGTCTGCTGCCGAGGCGAACGCCGGCTGCGCCAACTGTGGTTGGCGGCCGTCGCGCCGCTCATAGCGGGCCCCCAGGGCCTCGCCGTAGTAGGTGGCCCGCGGATTCAGCTTTACGAAGTCCCATCCGTAGGTCCGGTACGCCTCCAGGGTCGCCTCGGCGAGGCCGGCGGGAGACCACTCGCGGCCGAAGTCATGCCACCAGGCCGAGACTGGGACACGGTCCACCTCTTCGCCGGCCAGGGCTGCGCGGACTCGCTCGCTTCTTGTCATCGCGGAGGCCATGGCGACTGTTAGTGTAAGGGAAACGCTAAGGCGGGTGCCACCGGCAGATGGTGCCGCCGCCAGAAGCGCAGTTTGCCAATACGAACGTGGGTTGATAGCATGGGGCATTACATTACAAAGGAGGCCGTTATGACCCAGGACCCGAGGTGCCGCATCGCCGCGCTCTACCGCTATCCGGTCAAGTCCATGTTGGGAGAGGCCCTCGAGTCCGCCGTCATCGATGGCCGGGGCGTGGCGGGAGACCGCACCTATGCCGTCGTGGATCCTGCTGAGAACCGGGTGGGTAGCGCCAAGGTGCCCCGCAAGTGGGCGATGCTGTACGAGTTCTCCGCTCGCTTCCCCGCCAATGGCGCTGCGCAGGCCGGAACCTTGCCCCCGCCCCTCATCACCTTCCCCGATGGCCGCACCGTGGGGGCCGACGATCCCGACATCCACGGCCGCCTGTCGGAGGTCATCGGCCGGCCCGTGCGGCTGGTGAGCCAAAGTCCGAACGGGCTGCGCTTCGAGGCCGCTGCGCCCGGCATCGACCCCATCTCCTTGGAGGAAACGGCGGACTATCCGGTGCTGACGCCTTTCTTCGATCTGGCATCCCTCCATCTGGTGAGCACGTCCGGCCTAGCGCACCTGCGCTCCTTCTACCCGGAGGGCGACTTCGATGCGCGGCGCTTCCGCCCAAACATAGTTATCGAGGCGCCGGGAAGCCAGGGGTTCATAGAGGAAACATGGATCGGCAAGACGGTGCGGCTAGGGGAAGAGGTGCGGGTTCGCATTCTGGGGCCAACACGCCGCTGCGCGGCGACCACGCTGCCCCATCATGGCCTTCGGAACGACCCCCAGATCTTGCGCACCGCGGGCCGCCAGAACAAGGGAAACGTAGGAGTTTACGCAGTCGTCGTCCAAGGCGGCGTGGTGCGCCTTGGGGATGAAGTGCAGGTGACGGAGGGCTGACGCTGACCCCAGGCCTCCATCACACCTTCTCGAAGGGGGTGCGCACCACCTCGGTGCCATCCGGCAGGCTGACCACCTGATAGTCGGCGAAGAGGTTGGGAGCCTCCTGGCGCATGATGCGCAGGATCTCCAGGGCCACCTTGCGGATCTCCGTCTCCGCCCATTCGGAGCCCCGAAGCTCGACGAAATGGCGTAGGGCCCGGGCGTTGGCCGTGACGAAGATCATGGTCTCCGTAGCGTTCGGCAGGACACTGCGGGCCGCCTGGCGGGCCAATTTGCGCCGGTGCGTGCGGTCGCCCTGCTGACCCAAGGGAAGGGAGGCCAGTTTGGCTGAGAGCTTCTCCACCAGGTCGACGTAGGCCTGGTGAGAGGTCTGCACCGCCCGCGTCCAGATGGCGTGCAGCTCCTCGTCCTCGGCGATGATGTCGGGCTCCACGAAGTTGGCTACGGACTCGTCCACGTAACGCTGGGAGAGCTGGGAGTAGGCCCAGCCGGCCCGGTGGCGCACCAGCTCGTGGGTGAAGGAGCGGGAGACGCCGGCGATTATGAAGTTCCAGACGGCGTGCTCCAACACCGAGCCGTGCTTCTGGCCGATGATATTGGCCACGTAGTCCGCGTTGGTCTTGCGGCCCTTGCCATACGATAGGTAGCAAAGGCGGCCGCCCGCTTCCACGAGTTGCTCGCCGCCTACCTCCGTGTCGGTCTCCCAGGTCATGCCGTAGTCAGCAAGAAAGCGGTCTATCGCCTGGCGGTCGACGCCTTGCCGGCCAACGAGGTAGACGCGGGGTTCGCGGATGATGTTCATCGGTGGGCCTCCGGCGGCTGTTGGGGCGCGGTACGGGGTGATTATAGCACCAGGGGCAAAAGGGGGTAAACGGTAACGCCTTTGATCATTTGACCCCGGCGCTGCCTGTTCTCCAGCGGCCGGGGCCCTGATATCATGCCAACATGACGACCACGAGCGCCGTAGGCGTGGACATCGTGGAGATCGATCGGGTGAAGAAGGTGCTGGCCCGGCATGGCGCCCGCTTCTTGGGCCGCGTGTATACGGACCTTGAGGCGGCCTTCTGCCGAGGCCGCATCAGCGAGCTGGCGGCGCGCTTTGCCGCCAAAGAGGCCGTCATGAAGGCTCTGGGCACCGGCGCCCGGGGCGTCGCCTGGCGCGAGATCGAGATCTTGCCCAACCACCGGGGCAAGCCGCTGGTCTACTTGCATGGGCGCGCTCGGGAGCGCGCGGCCCGCATCGGCCTGGCCGGCCTGGACGTGAGCATGAGCCACAGCCGGGAGTACGCCGTAGCCTTCGTCGTCGGCCAATCGCAAGACCTGGTGCCGGACCGCACGGCCTGGCGTGAGAAGTTCCGGGACATCCTACGGGAAAGGGGGCTTCTGGGTGCGTGAGCGCCTGTCCATAGAGGAGCTTTCCCGCTTTACCGGCGAGCCCGTGGAGCGGCTGCGCTACTGGCAAGAGAGAGGCCTCTTGGGGAGCGACGGGCCTCTTCCCTTTACCGCAGGAGACATCGAGAAGGTGCGAATGGCCCAGATGCTCCTGCGGCGGGGCATCAGGCTCGAGGTAGTGGAGGCGGCAGCCAGGGAGGCGATCCGGGCGGGGCTTTTGCCGGAGTACTTGCGGGAGATCTTCCCCCGCGGCATCGGCCCGGTTTACACGCTAGCCGAGGCGGCGGAGGCAGCCGGGCTGGACCTGGCCCTGGCCAAGCGCCTCTGGGACGCGGCGGGCATGCAAGACCAGGGAGACGTATTGTACAGGGATGACGTGGAGATGCTGGGCCATCTCCACACCGCCCTCTCGGCCGGCCTGCCGGAAGAGGCCCTCGCCCAGCTCCTGCGGGTCTATAGCGATGCCCTGAACAGGGTTGCGGAGGTGGAGACCCGCCTGGTTCGCTTCTACATACGCGAGCGTCTTCTGGCCTCTGGGGCTTCCCCCCAAGAGTACATGGAGACGTTGGACTCTATAGGCGAGCGGCTGAATCCTCTGGTGGAGCCGGCGGTGCTCTACTTCCATCGCAAGGGCTTCATCCGGGGCCTGCGGGAGCAGGTGGCATGGCATCTGGAGGGGATGGTGCGAGGGTGGCAACCGGCATCGGCCCCGGGCCAGATGAGGGCGGCCGTGGCCTTCGTAGACCTGGCCAGCTTCACGCCCCTGGCGGAGGCCATGGGGGACGCCGCCGCCGCGCGGGTGTTGGAGCGCTTCGCTGAGATCGTACGCCGGCATACCAGCGCCTGGGGCGGGCGGGCCGTCAAGCAGATCGGCGACGCCTTCATGCTGGTCTTTCCGGAGCCCCGGTCGGCCCTGGCCTGCTGTTTGGAGATCGACGCGGCAGCCCGGGCCGAGCCCCAGTTCCCGGCGGTCCGCTGCGGACTCCAGTGGGGTTCCGTGCTCTACCGGGAAGGCGATTACGTCGGCTCCAACGTCAATATCGCCTCCCGCCTGGCGGAAGAGGCCGAGCGGCACCAGGTGTTGATTACGGCGGACGTCCGCCGGGAGGTGGCCGGGATGCCCGACGTGGAGTTCGCCCGGTTGGGCAAACGGCGGCTCAAAGGACTGGCCGGCGAGGTCGAGGTGTTCGAGGCGCGGGCCTGCCCAAGCGTGGAGATCGAGAGACTCTCTGACCCGGTCTGCGGGATGGAGCTCGGCCCCGCCGAAGTGGCGGCGACCCTCCTTTTCGGCGGCCGCGAGCGGGTCTTCTGTTCCGAGGAGTGCCTCAAACGCTTCGTTAGCTCCCCAGCTCAGTACGAGGAGAAAGGATGAAGCTGGCGACGGTTGCCGAGATGCAGCGGGCCGAGGCTGAGGCTGGCGTGCCCGTGGCGCAGCTCATGGAGAACGCTGGACTCGCCGTGGCCCAGGAAGCTTGGCTCCTCCTGGGGGAGCTGGCGGAGCGGCACATCGTAGTGCTGGCGGGTCCAGGGAACAACGGGGGCGACGGCCTCGTGGCGGCCCGCCACCTCTCGGAATGGGGCGCCAATGTCATGGTCTACCTTCTGAGGCCTCGGGACGCCTCGGACCCCGTGTTCGCTCCCCTGAGCCAAGCGGGGGTGCCGTGGGCCGTGGCCGAGGACGATGCCAAGGAGGGGTTCGCCCGCCTAGAGGAGTGGTTATCGGGCGCAGATTTGGTGGTCGACGCCCTACTGGGCACTGGCCGGGCCCGCCCCATCGAAGGGGCCCTGGCCGAGGTTTTGGATCGGCTGCGGGCGGCCCGCGAAAGACGCCTGCCCCCGCGGCTTATCGCCGTCGATCTGCCTACCGGGGTCGATGCCGATACGGGCGCGGCGGATCCCCATGCCGTGGCCGCCGACGAGACGGTGGCCTTGGGCTGGAGCAAGGTCGGCCTTCATGTCTCGCCTGGCGCGTCCTTCGCGGGGCGGGTTGAAGTAGTGGACATCGGCATACCAGCGGCCCTGGGGGACGCCTTTGTTACCGAGCTCATGTCCCGCACGTGGGCGCGTAAGGCCCTGCCGGCGCGGCCGCCGGAGGCCCATAAGGGCACCTTCGGCAGCGCGCTGGTGGTGGCCGGATCCCCCCGCTACATCGGGGCCGCCTACCTGGCCTGTTCGGGAGCCCTGCGCGTTGGCCCTGGCATCGTGACCCTGGCCTGCGCCCGCAGCATCTTCCCTGTGCTGGCCGCCAAGCTTACGGAAACCACCTTCGAGCCCCTGGAGGACAAGGAGGGCTACCTCACAGCCGAAGAGGCCTCGGCCGTCCGCCGGGCGCTGACGGAGCGCGAGTACGAGGCGCTCCTCGTGGGCCCGGGCCTCGGACAGGGAGGATACTCGCAGGCTTTCCTCAAAGCCCTCCTGCCATCCCTCTCCAGCCCCGTCCGGGTCCTGGTCATAGATGCCGATGGCCTAAACAACGTGGCCCGGATCGACAACTGGTGGCGGATGCTCCGGGTGCCCACCGTCGTCACGCCCCACCCAGGTGAGCTGGCGCGCCTTACGGGCCTCAGCGTAGGCTCCATCCAGGCCGACAGGATGGCGGTTGCCAGGCGCTGCGCCGCCGAGTGGGGCGTAACAGTCGTCCTGAAGGGCGCCAACACCGTTGTGGCGGCCCCGGACGGGCGCCTGCGCCTCAGCCCCTTCGTCAATCCCGGCCTCGCCTCCGGCGGCACCGGCGACGTGCTGGCGGGAGCCATCGTTGGGCTGGCCGCCCAGGGGCTGGAACCCTTCGATGCCGCAGCGTTGGGGGTGTTCTTGCACGGCCTGGCCGGCGAGCAAGTGCGGCGGGAGTTGGGTTCTGCCGGTATGCTCGCCGGGGATCTGCTGCCGGCCTTGCCCAGGGTCATGAAAGACCTGCGGGGCGAGACGGGCCAGTCCTAGACTCCAGCCAGTAGTCCACAAACTAGTGCCGTTTCCCCCTAGCGAGCGCCTGGCCGAGACCTCCACAATTGAGACAACGAGGAGTTGGTGTCCACCGCAGATTCCGTCGTCCAGAAGGGGAAGCGCCGTTGGCGCCTGCGTGGACGCTTCCCCTTCGGCGAACTGGAAGACTGCGGCGCCCCTCCTCTCATCCGGCACCTCCTCTGGCACCGCGGCGTGCGCTCGGCGGAGGAAGCGGCCGCCTTCCTGGACGGACGGCCGCCGGCCCACGACCCTCTCCTTCTGCCTGATGCCCCTGTCGCTGTCCAGCGCCTAGGGCAGGCGGCCCGTCGAGGGGAGACCGTGGCCGTCTATGGCGACTACGATGTGGACGGCATCACCGCCTGTGCGATTTTGACGGAGGGCCTGCAAGAGCTGGGCGCTAACGTCGTGCCCTATCTGCCCGACCGCTTCAGTGAAGGGTACGGCCTCAACGGCGATGCGGTGGCGGCCCTGGCACGGCAAGGGGTCACCCTGCTCGTCACAGCCGACTGCGGCACCAGTTCGATCCGGGAGATCGGGGAGGCTCGGCAACTGGGGATGGACGTGGTTGTGGTGGATCACCACAGCGTCGGGGCATCCCTTCCGCCGGCCCTCGCGCTTGTTAATCCGAAGCGCCCCGGTAACCGCTACCCTGACTCGGAGCTCACGTCCGGGGGCCTGGCGCTGCGGCTGATGTCCGCTCTCTACGGATCGGTGGGCGTGCCGCTGCCGCCGGACCAGTTTCTGGACCTGGCGGCCCTGAGCACGGTGTGTGACGTGGCCCCGCTTCGGGGCGAGAACCGTTGGCTGGTGAAGGAAGGCTTGCGGGCCATCGCCCGCGGCGGCCGCCCTGGGCTGCGAGCCCTGGTCGCCGGCGCCGCCTTGGACCCCTCGCGGGTGGATGCCCGGGCCATCGGTTACGTGTTGGGGCCCCGGCTCAACGCTGCCGGCCGCTTGGCTCACGCGCGTTTGGCCCTGGACCTGTTGCTGGAAAGGGACGAGGGGCGAGCGTCCGAGATGGCCCTTGGCCTGGCGGCCCTCAACCGCCAGCGGCAGCAGGCCACAGCGGAAGCCGTGGAGTTGGCGCTGAGGCTTACGGCCCTCGAGGACCCCCAAGCGCCTCTCGTCTTCATCGGGCACCCCGCCATCTCTTCCGGCATCGTGGGCCTCGTGGCGGGCCGGCTGGCGGAGGAGCTATACAAGCCCGCCGTGGTGTACGAGGAAGGTTCTGCCACCAGCCGCGCCAGTTGCCGGAGCATCCCGGAGTTCGACATAACCGCGGCCCTGCGCCGCTGCTCTCATCTGATGCTGCGCTTCGGGGGCCACCGCGCGGCTGCGGGCTTCACGGCGGAGAACAACAGGCTGCCTGATCTAAAGGCGGCGCTCTTGGCAGAGGCGCGGCGGGAGCTGGCCGGGCTCGACCTGGCGCCGGTCATCGATATCGACGCCCAGATCCCCCTCCACATGGTTGGCGCCACCCTCCATCGCGGCCGCGAGGGCAGTCTCCTGGCCTGGCTCGCCCGGCTGGCTCCCTTCGGCGAGGGGAACCCGGAGCCCGTCTTCCTGAGCCGCGGGCTGGAGGTGGTGGAGGCCAAGCGAGTGGGGGCTTCCAGCTCTTCCGCCGACGGGGACGGCGGGGGCCCTCACCTGCGGCTCAAGCTGCGGGACCCGGAAGGGCTGGGGCTGCGGGCAGTGTGGCCGGCCATCGCCTTCGGCCGGGGCGCCGATGGGATCACCGAGGGCGACCGCCTGGATGTGGTGTATACGTTCGGCAGTGACAACATGGCAGGAGCGGTGGAGTTGCGCGTCATAGACCTGGCCCCTGCCGCGGAACGCAGGCTCGCCTAACATGGCGGGCGCGACCTCCTACCAGCGTCCATCGTGGCTCGCCAGGGCGGCTAACCAGGTCATCGGTTGGCTCGCGGCCCGGGGCTTGGGGCCGCCGAACACCGTGGTTTTGGAGGTGGCGGGCCGGCGCTCCGGCCGATTGCGGCGCACCGCGGTCAACTGTGTGGAGTACGAGGGCCAGCGCTATCTGGTCTCCCCCCGCGGCGGGACCGAGTGGGTGCGCAATGTGCGGGCTGCTGGCGGCCACGCCTACCTCCGGCGCGGAAAGCGGCGAGAGGTGCGACTGGAGGAGGTGCCTCCGGAAGGGCGCGCTCCTATCGTCCAGAAGTACCTGCGAGAGAACACCTTGGCCACCAGGCGGTACTTCGGCATCGGCCCCGAGGCGCCGCTGGCCGATTTCGAGGCCATCGCGCAGAGGCATCCCGTCTTCCGGATCACGTATCTCTAGGGCCCGCGCCCGCCTGCCGGCCCCTGACCCTCCCCCTCACCGTAGTCCCCCCAAGGGGCATCGCGCCGGCGTACCGCCTCGCGAAACCCTTCCCGCAGCGCCAGCTCGCGCCAGGCGATGCCTTCGGGAGTGTGACGGGCGATGCCATCCATAATGGTGCCGATTATCTGGCTGGTGCGCAGCCCCATGTTCTCGTAGGCCTGGTTCACCAGGAGCTTGCTCATGGCCAACTGGTTGGCGGGGATGGTGGCTAGGCGCCGGGCCATCTCGTCGACAACGGCGGGTAGCTCGGCGGCTGGGACAGCCGCGGAGGCGAGCCCGACTCGCTGCGCCTCCGCGCCGCTGAGGGCCTGGCCGGTGAGCATCAGCCGTTTGGCGTGCTCTAGCCCCAGCCGGTAGACCCACATGACGGTGGTGGGTTCCCCCCAAACGCGGGCCGGCGGGTAGCCGATGTGGGCGTCTTCCGCTATGTAGATAAGGTCAGAGCAGAGGGCCATGTCTGTGCCCCCGCCTACGCACCATCCGTGAACCTGGGCGATGACCGGTTTGGGGCTCTCCCACAGCGACATGAAGGCCCGGACGTTGCGCGACATCATCTGGTAGTCCCGGACGGGGTCCCAGATGCCGTGGGCAGCGCGCTGGGAAGCGTCTTCTGCCTTCGTGCCCCAGTCCAGGTCGTAGCCGGCGCAGAAGGCCCTGCCGGCGCCGCCGAGGACGATGACCTTGACCGACGGGTCTTCGTTGGCAGCGGCTACGGCCGCCTGCAAGTCGGATATCATCTGGGCGTTGATGGCGTTGAGGCGTTCCGGCCGGTTCAGTACCAGCCGGGCGATCCCCCGGGAGGCGCTGTAAGCGATAGTCTCGAACATCCCGCGTCCTTCCTCCGGTACCTTTGTATATTCAGGCGCCGTTGTGGCCGTTACCTTCCGGCTCCGGCGGTATCGTGAAGTGAATCCGCTCTACGATGCCATGCTTCTTCTTGACGGCCTCCAGATCCTCCGCGGCGACACCGGCGATGAACTCTGGGGCCTGGTCCTTGGGGCCGAGCCACATGTTGACGCGGTCCCGGCGGGGGCCTATCTCGGCGTTTCGGCGGTCCGTAGCAGCGGTCCGGCGGTTGGTTGGCCACTCCAGGATGCGGCGGTCTCCGGTGGCCTCGGCGTAGAGCCATGGGTCCCAGCGGTAGGCTACCAGCTCGATGGCGTAGGCGAGGGGCAGCCCAACGGGCTCGCAGCGAAAGCCGGAGCGGTGCATCCAGGTCTCGCCCTGGGCCACCTCCTTGGCGTCCACGAGGAAGCCTTGGTTTATCGAGCCCTGCATCAGGTAGATGTGGGTGCCGTCCCGCAGGCGCTCTAGGGGCGCATAGGAGCGGTCTTCGCCCAAGATGGACTCGACCAGATTGAGGAACCACGCCGCCTGGGGACTCTCCGTAGCTAATAAGAAACAGATCGGGTGCTTTCTTCGCGGCTTGGCCATGGCCACCTCCGGCGGACGAGCATAGGCCAATGATAATGCAAGGGCAGCGATGCCGCATGGGCAGCGGCCGCTTGTGAACGCAGATCGTATGTTCTACGATTGGCTTGTGATGATGATGCGGCCCTCTGGCGGCTTCGGAGCGGCCCCTGCCGGGCTGAGGACGGGCGTAGCCCATCTGCCGCTGCATGGCGGGGCGGCGCCGCGCTGGCTCTATCAGCGTATGGTGCTCCTGTCGCGGCAGATAGTCCTGGTGATCACGGAAGAGTATGGTCCTGGGGAGTTTGTGGCGCGCCTGGCGGACCCCCATTGGTTCCAGGCCTTCGGCTGCGTCCTCGGTTTCGACTGGCACTCCTCGGGGCTGACAACTGTGGCCTGCGCGGCCTTGAAGGAGGGGCTGGCTGGCCTGGAAGCCGACACGGGCGTTGTTGTGGCCGGGGGCAAGGGCGCCACCTCACGCAAGACGCCAGGAGAGATCGAGCTGGCGGCGGAGCGCCACGGGTTTGCGCCAGACCCCCTGGTCAGGGCCTCCCGCCTCGCGGCCAAGGTGGACTCGGCCGCCGTCCAGGATGGCTACCAGTTGTATCACCACACCTTCGTCTTCACCCTAGACGGCCGCTGGGCCGTGGTTCAGCAGGGGATGAACGAGGCCACGGGCTACGCCCGCCGCTATCACTGGCTGTCGGACGCCGTGGCGGATTTCGTGGTAGAGCCCCACAGCGCCGTCGTCAGTGAGGGCCCAGGGTCTGGCTTGAACATGGTGGCCGCCGAAGCAGAGGACTCGCGGTGCGTCTCCGCAGCCCTGGCCCGCGAGGCGCCTGAAAGAACGGTGCGCGAGCTCCAGCGGGCGCAGTCGCTGGACCTTCCAGCGGCCCATTACGTCCCCCTGGCGGCCGTCCACGCCCGCCGTCTGGACAAGTCGCTGCGGGCAGCCTACGAGGCCCAGCCGGAGGACTTCGAGGCGCTTCTGGGGACAGAGGGCGTGGGTCCGGCCACCATCCGGGCCTTGGCCCTCATCGCGGACCTGGTCCACGGGGCCAAGGCCTCGTTCCGGGACCCGGCGCGCTTCGCCTTCGCCCACGGGGGCAAGGACGGCCATCCCTACCCGGTGGACCGGGCCACCTACGACCGGTCCATCGAGGTTCTGAGGCGGGCGGTGGAGCGGGCCCGGCTGGGGCGATCGGAGAAGCTGGAGGCCCTGCGGCGGCTGGCGGCGGCGCTGTAGCGCCCGCCTTCCCGCTGGGGCCACGGTTGGTTCCAGCGCCTCCCCTTTTGCTATACTCGCCTCGGCTTAATCCCAACCCCAGGAGGTCCGATGCAGCCCCACGTCCTCTACGAGAAGACCGGACACATCGCCCGCATCACCCTCAATCGTCCGGAGGTGCACAACGCCTTCAGCCCGGAGTCCATCGTTCGCCTGGCCGACATCTGGCGGGACTTCAACGAGGACGATAATCTGCGCGTCGCCCTGGTCACTGGCGCGGGCGACCGGGCATTTTCTTCGGGGGCGGACCTGGGCCGGCTCATCCCCCTCTATACACGCGCCCGCCCGCCAGAAGACGAGTGGGACCGGCGCCTGCTGGAGGACCCGGCCACCATCAGCGTGGCCTTCCTCCGCCGCTACACCGTCTACAAGCCCATCGTGGCCGCCATCAACGGCTTCTGTCTGGCCGGCGGCACGGAGCTGATGTTGGCGTCGGACATACGCATAGCTGCCGAGCACGCCACTTTTGCTTTGACGGAGGCGAAGCGAGGCCTCGTGCCCGGCGCGGGATCCATGGCCCGGCTTCCGCGCCAGGTGCCCTACTGCAAGGCGGCGGAGATCCTCCTGGTGGGTGACCACATATCGGCGCAGGAGGCGTTGCGCATCGGTTTGGTGAACTACGTCGTTCCCGCGGCGGAGCTCATGGGCAGGGCCGAAGAGTTTGCCCAGAAGCTGGCGGAGAACGGCCCTCTGGCCGTGCGCAAGATCAAGGAGGTCATGATCCGGGGGTCGGGCCTCTCGCTGGCAGATGCCTTCGCCATCGAGGACGAGGTGTCCCGGGTGGTTTTCGCCAGCGAGGACGCCCGGGAGGGGCCCAGGGCCTTCATGGAGAAGCGCAAGCCCCAGTTCAAGGGGCGGTAGGAGGCCTGTGCGCCTCCGGCCTCTGCACCCGTGGAACCTGACGCCGACAGAGGCCATCGCCCTCCAGGCGCGCCTGGCGCCCAGCGTCGTCCGGGAGGGCAGACCGGGCAACGTGCGTCTGGTGGCTGCGGCCGATGTCGCCTTCCTTGGCTCGCCGAGAGCCGGGAGCAGAGGCGTGGCCCGGGCGGCAGTGGTTGTCCTGGAGTACCCCGGACTGACTCTGTTAGAACAGCAGGCCGTCGAGGCACCGGTGCCCTTCCCTTACGTTCCGGGGCTCCTGTCCTTCCGCGAGATACCGGCGCTCGCGCGGGCGTTCGAGGCGCTGGAACGGCGTCCGGACCTGCTGCTGGTCGACGGCCAGGGCTACGCCCACCCCCGGCGTTTTGGCCTGGCCTGCCACCTCGGCCTGCTCCTCGATCTCCCAACCATCGGCTGCGCCAAGAGCCGCCTCTGCGGCCAGCACGAGCCACCGGGCTTGGAGAGAGGCTCCAGCGCGCCGCTGGTCGATGGCGGCGAGGTCATCGGCTTGGTGCTGCGAACGCGGGAAGGGGTGGCGCCGGTCTACGTCTCGGTAGGGCACCGGATTTCGCTGGAGGCCGCTGCCGGTTGGGTGCTACGCCTCTGCCGTGGCCGCCGCATACCGGAGCCGCTGCGCCTGGCGGACCAGGCCTCCAAGGGCCGCGGACCTGCTGCCCGACCGGCGTAAAGGTTCCGCCCAGTACAGAGTCTACTCTCCCCTCCTTCGGGCCTGTATAATCACATCAGCGGAGGAAGAACAGATGCTGGAAACCAGAACTACGATAGCAGACCTTCAGGAGCGCATCGCCCACGTCCTCCGCCGTCTTTGACATCCCTAAGCTGGAAGAAGAGGTATCCCGGCTGGAGCAGGAGTCTGCCCGGCCAGGATTCTGGGATGATCCTCAAGAGGCCCAAAGGGTGATGCGGCGTTTGGCCGAGGCGCGGGAGCAGGTGGAGACGTGGCGTGGCCTGGAGGCGAAGGCCCGGGAGTTGGCCGGCCTCCTACAATTGGCGGAGGATGAGGCCGACGAAGAGCTGGCCCGGGCCGTGGCCGAAGACGTCTCAGCCCTGGCCGCCCAGTTGGAGGAGATGGAGCTGGGCTTGGCCCTCTCCGGCGAATACGACCGCCGCGACGCTATACTGGCGATCCACGCCGGCGCCGGCGGCACCGATTCTCAGGACTGGGCGGAGATGCTGCTGCGCATGTATCTGCGCTGGGCGGACCGTCACGGTTATGCCACCAACATTCTGGATTTGATGCCCGGCGAAGAGGCGGGGATCAAATCGGCCACCGTGGAAGTTGTGGGCCGCAACGCCTACGGTTACCTTCGCGGCGAACGCGGTGTCCACCGCTTGGTGCGAATCTCGCCCTTCGACGCATCCCACGCCCGCCACACATCCTTCGCCTTGGTGGAGGTGATGCCGGAGGTGGAGAGCGAAGCTGAGGTCTCCATCGATCCAGAGGACCTGCGCATCGACGTCTTCCGGGCCAGCGGCCACGGAGGCCAAAACGTCCAGAAGAACGCCACTGCCGTCCGCATCACTCACATCCCCACGGGCATCAGCGTGGTGTGCCAGAACGAACGCTCCCAGAGCCGGAACAAGGAGATGGCCATGAGGGTCCTGGAGGCCCGGCTCCTAGAGAAAGAGCTCCAGAAGCGGGCGGAGGAGCAGGCGCGTCTGAAGGGGGAGCACGTCTCGGCGGGCTGGGGCAACCAGATTCGTTCCTACGTCCTGCACCCGTACAAGATGGTGAAGGACCACCGGACAGGATATGAGACCAGTGACACCGAAGATGTCCTGGACGGCGACCTCGACGCCCTCATGCGGGCCTACCAGAAGGCGACCCTCGGTGCCTAGCGCGGCGGCGGGCAGCCCAGGGAGGGCGCTGCTCCTGGCCTTCTGCCGCCATGCCGTTGTGGTGGCAGCGCTGGGCGCCGCTGCCTCAGCCGTCGGCCTGGCGCCCACCGCGGCGAGGGCCCAGATTGCCCCGACGGTCACGGACGGCGGTGTCGAGAACCGGTTTCCGGAAGGGATGGTCTTCCGCGTCTCGGCCTCCAGCGATTCCGAAATCCAGCAGTTACGGCTGCGTTACAACGTGCTGCCCGATGGCACAGCCGCCATAGGGGACGCGGACTTCCAGCGGGGCAAGTCGGTCTCCGGGGTCTTCGAGCTGGCCGGGAACAATCCGCCCCGCATCTACCTGCCTCCAGGCACCGTGATCCAGTACCACTGGGAGGCCACGGATGCCGAGGGCGACGTGGGCAGGAGCCCGCCGGCCAGCATCGTCTACCGGGACATACGGTTCGACTGGAAGGAGGCCAGCGCAGACGGAGTCACCGTGAACTACTACTCGGGTTCTGGGGCCCAGGCCCGGTCAATGCTGGACGTGGCCACCAAGACCATCGCCTCTATGTCTGATCTCCTCGGGACCACGGTGGAGTTCCCAGTGAAGGTCTGGATCTACGACTCGGTGCAGGACATGAAGCCTGCCCTAGTGAAGCGCAGCGAGACCTTCGAGGAGTCCATCATCACGGCCGGGGTGCGGGTGTCTTCGGACACCGTGTTGGTGCTGGGCAACGTCGAGTACGACACGCTGCGGCACGAGCTGACCCATGTGGTCACCGCCGTTGCAGGTGAGAGCGCCTTCGGATTCCTGCCGGCCTGGCTGGACGAGGGCACGGCTGTCTACAGCCAGGAGGACCCCGGGGGCTACAAGACGGCCCTGGACCGGGCGGTGGCCAGAGGCAACGTCCTATCGGTTCGGGCTATCACCTCCTATCCGGGGGACCCAGCGAAGGTAGAGCTCTTCTACGGTGAGTCATGGAGCCTGGTGGCGTTCTTGAACGAGCAGTACGGGCCAGAGCGGTTCGCGCAGCTCTTCGCCGAAATCAAGAAGGGGAAGCGCATAGACGCCGCCCTGCAGAGCGTATACGGCTTTGACCAGGACGGGCTGGAGGACGAATGGCGGGACTTCATGGGTTTGCCTGCCCGGGTCACGCCTGAGCCTGCCACGCCGGCCCCCACTGCCACTTCCCGCCAGACTGTGGGGCCGTCGCCGGCGCCGGGCCAGGGGGAGAGTGGCGGGACTTCGGCCGGTACTGTCGCGGTGCTGGCCGGCGGAGTGATAGCCCTCGCCGGCTTGGTAGCGGCGGTCGGGCTGGTGATCGCCCGGCGCTACCGCTAAGCAGGCGTCCTACGGGATGTACAGTCCGCTGTCCCGGATCTTGCCCCGTTCGATGGGCTTGGGCGAGGCCTGCTCGCTTTCCCGTCCGTCCCCGGCTGCCTTGACGATCTGCTCGACCAGCACTCGCTCCTCGACCATTCCCGGGATGGCGAGCCGATCGTTGATGACGGTGAGGGGCACGGCCCGAACGCCATACCGTTGGGCCAGCTCCGGGAACTCGTTGACCTCGATGACCTCAGCCCGTACTTGGGGGTTCACCATCGCTATCTGGAAGGCGGCACGCGCCATCGCTGGGCAGTAGGGTCAGGTGGGCGTGACGAACACCCGTAGGGTCACCTCGTTGGCCAGGCCTCGCAGGGCATCTACGGACTCCTGCGAAAGACTGACCTCCTGCCGGGAGATGTCCACGATGGACTCGACGAAGGCAGGGAACTCGGTGCCGCTGGGGAGGCCGTAGAAGATTACGAAGGCGTTGCCCGCCCCCCGCAAGACCGTCGCCGGCGCCCACTGGACGCCAAAACGCAGGCGCTCCTCGCGGGCCTCGTCCAGGATGTGGACTTGTAGGCTGATCAGATCGCTCAGGCCTGCCAACTCCCGCAGTAACTCGCCCGTCGGCTTGCAGGTGGCGCATGGGCGCTGGCCGGGCACCTCCAAGCCCGTCTCCCGCACCGTGAAGTAGTCGATCTTTACGGGCCCGGTCAGCTCTTGGGCAAACTTCCGCTTAAGGAGCTCCTGGTCCTTTAGCGGAATCACGCGGCCTCCCCTTTCCGGCCGCCGCGGCTCTTCCACCAGACCAGGGCTAGGCGCTGTAGGGCGGTGGCGCTGGACAAGATGGCCAGGGTCCAGAGCACAGGCGTCATCACGTTTCTCATGATAATGTCCTGTACGATGAGCCCGCCACCTACGAGGGCCACCCGCTCCGCGCGGGTGAAGATGCCCTCTCGCATTTTGAGGCCAATGACCTCTGCCCTGGCGCGGACGTAGCTGACCAGTATGGAGGATGCCCCGGCCACGAAGATCAACAGCTCTTCCGTGCGGCCTCCCCGGTTGCTGTAGAACCACAGAAGGCCAAAGAGCACGGACGCCTCCGACACCCGGTCCATGACGGCGTCGAAGACGGAACCAAAGTCTGTCGCGCTGCCGGTAGCCCGGGCCAGGGCGCCATCGAGGAAGTCCAGGGCGCTGAAGGCCAGCACGACGACCCCGGCTGCTAGGAACTCACCCCTCGCCGCCAGGACGGCGGCGCCCAAGTTGCCCAGCACGCCGGCTGCCGTCAGCATGTTTGGCGTCACGCCCAGGCGGGAGAGGAAGGCCACCGGGGGGCCCGTCAGCCAGCCTGGGGCCGAGCGAGGGAGGAGCGATGGCATGGGCCGCTGCTATCCCTGCGCGGCTGCCTCGCCGCAACGGGCTTTCATCACGTCCTCATAGTACTGAAGGATGCGGCCCGACACGTTGTCCCAGCTATAGTCCCTGGCGTGGCCGGCTGCGGCCCGGACCATCTCCTGCCGCATCGCGAAATCGCATAGGACCCGCCGCAAACCTTCGGCCAGCGCTGCGCTGTCCTGCGGGGGCACCAGCAAGCCGTGCACGCCGGAGACCAGAACGTCGCGAAAGCCGTCGATGTCGGAAGCCACGATGGGCGCGCCGGCGGCCATGGCTTCCAGCAGCACGATGCCGAAGCTTTCTTGGCCAGTGTTGGGCGCGCAGAAGACGTCTGCTGTCTTGTAGTAGCTGGGTAGCTCGGCATAGGGAACGTAACCCGCGAAATGGACGTCCGCAAGGCCCATGCGTTCGACATAACGCTCGCAGACTTCCCGCATGCCGCCGTCCGGCCCGACGATGATCAGCCGTATGTCGGGCATCTCCGGCTTGAGGCGGGCATAGGCCTCCAGCAAGTACGGGAGACCCTTCCGCTTCTCCTGCCGCCCGACAAACAGGATGTTGCGCTTGCCGTCCATGAACTCGGAGCGCGGCGGCATCTCCGTTGCGAAGAAGGGGTAGTCGATGCCGTTAGGGATCAGGCGGTACCGGTCCGGAAAGTACTTGCCGATCATCTTCAGGGCCGCCCGGGAAACGGCGATGCGGCCGTGAATGTTCTGCCACCAGGGCTTGATGATGAACTTGGAGTAGGCGTATAGCCGGCTGCCGCCTTCCCTTGTGGCGTGGAAGGTGGCGATGTTGGTGCAACGGGAATAGCGCAGGAATTGGAAGGGCAGCAGAGGCATGAAGGGCTCGTGGATGTGCACGATATCGAAGCGCTCTCTCTCCAGCAGCCGCTTGACCCGTGGTCCGAGCTGGTAGGAGATGCAGACGTTGGCTATCGACCCGCTGGCGGGCAGGCCGATGGTGCTTTCGCCAATGACGATGAGGTATTCGAGGCTGTGCTTGGGGCGGCGCGAGGAGGGCGCTGCGATGCGGACATAGTGGCCGCGTCGCGTGAACTGCTCCGCCAGACTGGCGATGTGAATGTTGACTCCGCCCGGCTGAGACCAATCGTAGGGGGAGACCAGGATTATCTTCATGGCAAACGGAAGATGCGGCGCACGAAGCTGGCGGCTGTAGGACCCCAGCCCATGTTGCGGGGAGTGGTCATGATGCCACGGTAGGTCTGCCGCAGCACCTTGGCGGCGCCCAACTCCAGGAGCGATGGGTGGCGCCCGGCAACCCCCTGGGTGGTCCCCTGCCGGATGCTCCGCCGTAGGTCTTCCGCTGTGCGGCCAGGGAAGCGGGTGAAGGCGCTGCCGATAACCGGCAGGAAGTGGGCATCGCTGCCGCCTACCTCCGGCAGCCGCAGCTCTCGCCTGTTGAACTCCAGCGCCCGGCGCCGCGCGATGCGGGCGGCTGGGGACTGGTTCGCCGTCTCGATGGCGTCGAAGCAGATGCCGTCCTTGGCCATGTCCCGTATCCGCATCAGCGTCCTGCGGTCTACCCCCCGGGTCAACCAGCTCAAAGGGTGGGGTACGATGCACAAGCCGCCCTGGCGGTGCACGGCCTCCAGCACCTCGGTGACCGGCCTCAGGCTTCGCACCGGCTCCTCCACGAAGAGGGCCAGCAGATGGCCCTCAATAGCCGTCACCTCGATGCCGGTTATGAGGTCGAACCTGTATCGCCCCTTGGCCCAGAGTTCCCGGGCTTCCCATGCGCCGCGGATGTCGTCGTGGTCAGTGATGGCGATAACGTTTAGATCTGTCTGCTCTTGCACGTAGTCCAGCACCTCCCGAGCGCTGGCCAAGCCATCGCTGGCGGAGGTATGGATGTGGAGATCGGCCTTGCCCCCGCCTGTCACGCCTGACGCCTCCCCGGCGAGGAGTTTGAGTCCGTTTGCCAGACGGCCTCCAGTACGGCCCACTGCCCAGGGTCTGCCCGCAGCCGGCGTTCGAACCGCTCCAGGAAGCGCAAGGTCCCGGTCCGCACATCCGTCTCAAAGTCGCCGCTGGGTTCGAGGATGAGGGGCTCTTCCATGTACGCTTCGATGATATACCTGTCGCGGCGCCGCGAAAACGAGGGTATCACCGCGGCTCCAGTCCGGAGCGCCACCTCCATAGGGCCGGTGGGCATGAAGGTTTCCTGGCCGCAAAAGGGAAGCAACTGCCGGGGACCCTCGATGTCGCGGTCGCCCATCAGGGCCACGACCCCGCCGGACTTGAGGGTCTTGATGACCCGTTTGACGCTGCCTACGCTGACGGGCGCGAAGGAGTGGCCTTGGCTGGCCCGGAAGCGGTCCATGAGCTGGGAGAGCCGGGGCGGTTGCAGAGGCTCGGTGAGGGCGAAGACGTGCACGCCCAGGGTGGCCAGCCCCTGTACGGCCAGCTCCGGGTTGCCGAAGTGGGCGCTCATCATGATCACACCCCGGCCGCTGGCCACGGCAGGCAGAAAGTTCTCCTCGAGCCCATGGATCACCAGACGGCGGTGGAAGAAATCGTCGATGTCGGTCCAGGGCAGATGGGCCACGTCGGCGTAATAGAGGGCCACGTTGCGGAAGACCTGCCGGGCCGCCCGGGCAATCTCCCGCCGCGGGGTGCCCGCGGGCATCACGTGGCGCAGGTTGTCCCAGACGTTGCGGCGTGCGCCCCGGGCCAGGTAGTAGGCGAACCAGGCGACGACCTCCATAACCCTATAGAGGATAGGCACCGGCAACCGGCCCAGGGTGTTGAATAGGATCAGGAAGGCCAGGTACTTCAGCGTCCCGCGCACGAGCGTTCACCTGGGGCCATGATACCGCCGGGCCAACATCCCATGGCACATTACCAGCCGATGGGCCCTTGGAACAAACGGCGGCGGCTCCAGGCCCGCACCAGGGAGGCCGTTTTCCTTGTTTGGCGCCGCGCAATCCTCTACACTGGGTCGCGGTCATGCCTGGAAGGCTAATGCTTATCACAGTGGCTGCTGCCCTTTGGCTCCTGGCGGGCGCCGCCTGCGGCGGGGGCGGAAAGTCCGGAAGCCCCACCCCTGTCCCCACGGCCACGCTGGCCGGGACGCCCGCGCCGGAGACCCAAACGCCGGCCGCTGGCCAGACTCCCGGTCCCTCGGTCAGCCCGGAGGCCTCCGGCACGCCCAGACCGACGGCCCCCAGCGGCACCATCGCCGTGGCCCCGGCAGACCAAGCCGCATTCCTGGCCAAGTTCGCGGGTGGCACTATCGACTACGCCGACTGCGTGTTCGACCCCGCCACGTCGGCCACCAACTGCGGCGACAACGGCACCTACCGCATAGATCCCGTGCCGAGGGGCCAGGACGTCAGTTGCCGGGTGGGCCTGGTGAACGGCGCCCCCGTCCTGATCAACTGCACGAGCCAGGAGCCAGCCCAGTCCGTCTATTACGAGATCAAGGGATGACTTAGAGAAGGGATCGGGAGGCGCAATGAAGGTTCACGAGTACCAAGCCAAGGAGATCCTGGCCCGTTTCGGCGTGCCGGTGCCGCGGGGCCGCGTGGCGGAGACGCCGGAGCAAGCGGCCGAGATCGCTCGCGAGCTGGGGGTGCCGGTGGCGGTGAAGGCCCAGATCCACGCCGGCGGGCGCGGCAAGGGCGGCGGCATCAAGCTTGCTGCTGACCCCGGCGAGGCCCGCGCAGTGGCGGGGCAGATCATCGGCATGCGACTGGTGACCCACCAGACTGGGCCGGAGGGCCGCCTCGTCAAGCGGGTGTTGGTGGAAGAGCAGCTCCAGGTGGAGCGGGAGCTCTACCTCGGGATCGTAATCGACAACTCCATCGGCTTTCCCCTGGTCATGGCCTCGGCGGACGGCGGCGTGGAGATCGAAGAAGTGGCGGCAAGGACCCCTGAGCGCATCCATAAGACGCCGGTAGACCCCACCGTCGGCTTCCAGCCGTTCCAGGGCCGCGCTCTGGCCTTGAACATCGGCCTGGGCGGCGATCTCATGCGCCCTGCCGCCTCCCTCATCGGCGCCCTCTATCGGGTGTTCGAGGAGAACGACTGCTCGTTGGCCGAGATCAACCCGCTGGTGGTGACCAAGGACGGCCGGTTGCTGGCGGCCGATGCCAAGCTGAACTTCGATGACAACGCCCTCTACCGTCACAAAGAGATCGCCGCCCTGCGCGACATCGATGAAGAGGATCCTTTGGAGGTGCGGGCCCAGGAGTCCGGCATCGGCAACTACGTGAAGCTGACGGGCAATATCGGCTGCGTCGTCAACGGGGCAGGGCTGGCCATGGCGACCATGGATGCCATCAAGCTGGCGGGCGGCGAACCGGCCAACTTCCTGGACATCGGCACTGTCAACGACGCTGGGCGCGTCGTCAGCTCCTTTCGCATCATCACCGAAGACCCCAATGTCAGGGCCATCCTTATCAATATCTTCGGCGGGATGGCCCGGGTGGACATCATCGCCCAGGGGATCATCGAGGCCCACCGGCAGATGGAGATCAGGGTACCGGTGGTGGCCCGGCTGGTGGGCACCAACGTCGAGGAGGGCGAGCGCCTGCTGCGGGAGTCGGGCCTCTCCCTGATCCGGGCCACGGACTTCGGAGAAGCTGCCAAGAAGGCCGTGGAGGCGGCTGCTGCCTCCAGTCGCGTCTGATGGCCCTAGCTTGCGCCCTGGCCGCCGTCGAGGACCTCCGGCATGCCCACCGGGCGTTGCTCGCCGTCGTGGACTCCCTCACCGATGAGGAGTGGTCCCGGCCCGTGCCCTACGGCGAGTGGACGGTCAAGGACCTGGTGGCCCACGTCATCGGCGACATGTCGCCCTCGGGCCCCGGCCTCATACTGTCCGGCGTCCTGACTCCCCAGTTCATCGCCGACACCTCCGCGACCTTCGACGTTCGGGCCCGCAATGCGGCGCTGGTGGAAGAGCGGCGAAGGTACACCAAGGAGGACCTGCGCCAGCTCCTCTTCGAGGCCCACGACGCCATGATCGAGGCGGCCCTCCGTCTTGACGAGTCCCACCGCCGCGTGCTGGACTACCCGGTGCCCATGGGCCCCGGCTACGAGCTACGGGTCGAGGATTGGCTGTGGCACGGCTACCACGACCGCCAGCACGCCGACGACATCCGGCGGGCGCTGGAGGTGGACTACCGGCCTAGGGAGCTGAGGTTCCTGCCGGAGGTGGAGGGAACCTTTCGCGCCATGTTCCGCTATCGGGAGGGGCTTCTGCGAGCGATCTACTCCGTGGACGATCGCGCCTGGGACGAGCCCAGCCCGGACCCCGGCTGGACGAACAAAGACCTCTTGGCCCACGTGGCATCCAACGAACTGCGGGTCCACGTCCGCCTCCGCGGCCTCCTCGGTGAGGCGACAGAGGACGAGAGGGCTGCGGTGGACGACGTCGATGGCTGGAACCAGCGCCAGGTGGAGGCGCGCCGGCATCTCGGCGTCCGCCAGCTCGTGGACGAGATGGCGGCCAGCCGCTACCAGACGCTGCTCATCCTGGCGCGAGTGGGTCCCGACCACCTCCGCCGGCCGGTCGCCCTGAGCGGAGGCCGCACCTGCTCCCTCGTGGAGTACATCGACATGTTCACCGCGCACGAGTCTCTGCACGCCGGCCAGCTCGTCCCGGCGAGCAGAGCCAGAAGGGCTTTGACGTCACAGTGATCTCGCTGATTCCGGAGGCTGCAGTATGTCCATCCTAGTCGGCTCCCACACCCGGTTGGTCGTCCAGGGCATCACCGGCCGCGAGGGGGCTTTCCAGACCAGGCGCTGCATTGAGTACGGCACCAACGTGGTGGCCGGCGTGACGCCCGGGCGGGGCGGCGAGACAGCGGAGGGCGTCCCGGTCTTCGATACGGTGGCCGAGGCGGTGGCCAAGACCGGCGCCAACTGCTCCCTCATATTCGTGCCGGCGCCCTTCGCCGCCGATGCCGTGTTGGAGGCCGCCTATGCCGAGGTCCCGGTCATCGTCTGCATCACGGAGGGCGTGCCCACGATGGACATGGTGCGGGTCCGGCGCTTCCTGCGCGGATCCGGCATCACCGTCATCGGCCCCAACTGCCCGGGGGTGATAACGCCGGGCGAGGCGCGGGTGGGCATCATGCCTGGCAACGTCTTCTCCAAGGGCCGCGTGGGCGTCATCTCCCGTTCGGGGACGCTGGTGTACGAGGCGGTGGCGCAGCTAACAGCCCGCGGCATCGGCCAGAGCACCTGCGTCGGCGTAGGCGGCGACCCCGTCATCGGCACCACGCAGGTGGAGGCGCTGCGCATGTTCAACGAGGACCCCGGCACCGATGCCGTCGTCCTCATCGGGGAGATCGGCGGCCTGGCCGAACAGCAATCGGCCGACTACATTCGCAGCGCGATGAAGAAGCCCGTAATCGCCTTCGTGGCGGGCGCCACGGCGCCGCCCGGGCGGCGGATGGGGCACGCTGGGGCCATCATCGTCGGCGCAGCGGGCACGGCGCAGGCCAAAAAGGAGGCGCTGGCAGCCGCTGGGGCGACCATCGTGGAGTCTCCCGCCGACATCGGAGCCGTGACGGAACGCGTGCTGGCGGAACGCGGGCTCGCTGCCTAGCCTCCAGGACGACGTCATGAGGCGCCCAGAGCCGGGGAGAGCGGGGTCACGCCCCGGGCAGACACGGCCTCGCGCGTTGCCGGACGGGCGCCGCCTCCCCTATACTGGGCTCACGAAAGGGGTAGTCTGATGGCCTATAAGATCCTCGAGACGTGCATCGGCTGCACCGCCTGCACGAAGCGCTGCCCTACCGATGCCATCAGCGGCGTGCGCAACAGCCTCCACATCATCGACCCGGAGCTCTGTATCGACTGCGGCGCTTGCGGCGTCGTCTGCCCTGTCGAGTGTATCGCCGATGGCGATGGCGACATCTGCAAGGGGTTCCCCCGTCGCGAATGGCCCAAGGCGGTAGTGATAGAGGAGAACTGCATCGGCTCCGGATGCGAGCTCTGCATCCAGATCTGCCCCTTCGAAGCGTTGGAGCTAGACACGTCGGGCGAGCGCGTGGGCGACTTCTTCGGCGTGGCCAAGGTCATCGAACGCCGTTGCACGGGCTGCCGCCTGTGCGAGCAGTCCTGCGGCTGGAACGCCATCTACATCGACCCGCCGCGGGAGGCGCTGAAGAAGCGCCTGTACGCCCCGGTGGAGGCGGCGGCAGGCTAGCGGGCGCGAGCGTCTTCTCGCCAAGCGTCTAGCCGGACGGCGTCCCCTGCTATACTATCCTTGGCGCTTCAGCGGAGGGGTCGCATAGAGGCCTAGTGCGCCCGCCTGCTAAGCGGGTAGGGGGCGAAAGTCCCCTCGTGGGTTCGAATCCCACCCCCTCCGCCAGATAAATTGAAGCTAATTGAAAAAGTTGGTTGTGAAGCGAGAACGAAAACTGCAAGGGTGTTGACGCACTCTGTAAGAGACTCGATAGGACGCCAAGACCACGGAGGCATTCGGTGACCAAACTCAACCCATATCTGTCGCTCCCTGGCACGGCTGCGCAGGCGATTGAGCTCTACAAGAAAGTCTTCAGGGTCGAGCCGACGGTGGTGCAAAAATTCAAAGACATCCCTCCGCAAGAGGGCATGCCCGCGCCGTCTCCGGCCGGTGGCGAGCGGATTATCCATGCCAGTTTCCAGATCGGAGACGATGCGCTCATGATCTCTGATGCCCCGGAGGGACAGGACGATACCGTAATCATGGGCACACAAACCCACGTCTCGCTCCATCCGGACAGTAAAGAAGAAGCGGATCGCATGTTTGGCTTGTTATCCGAGGGCGGCGAGGTAACGATGCCAATGGCCATGCAGTTTTGGGGCGATTACTTTGGCATGTGCACTGATAGGTTTGGCGTCCGTTGGATGATCAACTATCACGAGGAGAACAAGTAATCACTACGTCGAGGGGGCAGGAAAGTCCGCAAGGTAAACAGCTGTAACGCGCCTCAGAGTTTGCCCTGAAAGAGGTCCAGAAGGGCTTGCCCAAAAATCACTAGCAGCACCACCCGCGTGGTCTTGCCGATGCCCACGGCCAGGAGAAAGCGCCAGAAGTTCATGCGCACGGCGCCGGCCGTGATACCGGCGAACTCGAAGAACGGGTTGGGGATAGCTGAGAGCGCCAGCAGGGTGGCGAAGCCGTAGCGCGCCATCAGCCAGTCTACCCAGCCAGCGGCCCGGTGCATCCAGCGCCCCATGCGGCCGCCCACCGGCATCGGCCGTTCCTCGGCCGCACCCCGCACTAGGGCGCCCGTGGCGTAGGCGGTGGACTCCGCCAGGGTCATCCCCAAGGATCCTGCCACAACGACCCCCACCGGGTTCAGGGAGCGGGAGCTAGCCACGATGAGGCCCTGCCCGGCGGCGGTGAGACCTGGCACAGGCACGAAGCCCGTGGCTGTGCCAAAGAAGTTGGCCAGGAAGATGCCGGGGTAGCCGAACGCCTCCAGATCGCTCTGGTTCAGCCAACCGAGGGCGAACGGGATCGCTGTGCCGGCGATGAGCAGAACCAAGATAATGGCCACGGCGCCCAGCACGAGCCCCCGCGGGATCTTCTCGGTAGGCACCCATGAGGGCGCGTCGAGGACGATCCGCCGGTGGGGGGGCTCCGGCAGGAGGCCGTCCTCTAAGGGAGGGTGGCCGTGCCCGGCCTCGAAAGCTTTCTCCGCCATCTGATATCGGTATCCCCCAGTATACGTCCAGATACCGAGCGCTGTTACGTTCCCCTCGCCTAGCCCCCGGGGACCTCATGCTAAAATCGTTCTCGTCATGCGCTATCACATTTGGACCGAAGGCTGCCAGATGAATGAAGCCGATTCCCAGAAGCTGGCGGCGGGCCTCGCCAAGCTCGGCTGGGAGCCGGCGCCGCGGGCGACGGAAGCCGACCTCGCGGTGGTGAACACCTGCGTCGTCCGTCAGAAGGCGGAGGACAGGGCGGTGAGCTATCTCGGTTACCTGCGCAAGCTCAAGGAGAGGCGCGGCGCTCTCCGCATCGCCGTGATGGGCTGCATGGTCGGCCCGCGGACGGACGGACTCAGGGCACGATTCCCCTTCGTGGACGTCTGGGCGCAGCCCCAGGCCTTCGACGCCATCCTGCGGCATCTCGTGCCAGATGCGGAGTTGGGCGGCGAGTTCTGGCCAGGCACCTTCCCGGAGCCGGAGGGCCCCACAGCCTTCGTGCCGGTGATCCACGGCTGCAACAAGTTCTGCACCTACTGCATCGTCCCCTACCGCCGTGGTCGCGAGCGCTCGCGCCCGGTTCCAGAGGTTGTGCGGGAGGTAGAGGCCCTCTGCGCCAAGGGGGTCCGGGAAGTCACCCTCCTGGGCCAGACGGTGGAGGCTTACGGCAAGGACCTGCCGCCGTCTGAAACGGGCGCCCGCCCTGACCTGGCGGACCTCTTCTCGGCCGTGCACGATGTGCCGGGCCTTCGGCGCATCAGGTTCCTCACCTCCTACCCGGCTGACCTGACGGACCGGATTATCGGCGCCGTGGCCGGCCTGCCCAAGGTATGCGAGCACTTCAACATCCCCCTTCAGTCGGGGGACGACGATATCCTGCGCCTAATGCGCCGCGGCTACACCGTCGGCCAGTACTTGGAATGTGTCGAGCGGATCCGGCGGAAGATACCTCAGGCCTCCCTCAGCACTGACGTCATCGTGGGCTTCTGCGGGGAGACGGAGGAGCAGTTCCTGCATACGATGGACGTCCTGGGGTCGCTGCGATTCGACAAGGTGCATGTCGCGGCCTACTCGCCCCGGCCTGGCACCATCGCCTGGCGGCACCTGGAGGACTCGGTGCCGCAGGACGAGAAGATGCGTAGGCTCCACGCCGTGGAGGCGTTGCAGGAGCGCATCGCCAGCGAGATCAACGCTGGGCTAGTGGGCAGCATGCAGGAGGTGCTGGTGGAAGGCAGCCAGCAGGCGCCCGATGGCGGCCTAGTCTTCACGGGGCGCAACCGCGCCAACAAACTGGTGCACTTCCGGAGCCCAGCGCCGGCCCGGGATGGGGCAGCCGATGCCTTGCCGCCCGCCCCTGGCGATCTCGTGCAGGTGCGCGTCCAGCGGGCCACCGCCTGGTCGTTGCAGGGCGAGATGGCGTCGCCCGTGCCCGCCTAGGCAGGCTGCCCCATGCCAGCGGCGTCCCCCTTCGCCCGTAAGCAGCCCTTGGCTGCCCCCGTCCCAGGGAGGCCGGTGGCCGTGCTGGTCGTCATCTTCACGGTCGATGCCGGGCGGCTCCACGTCCTCCTCATCCGGCGCAGCGCCGATCCCTTCAAGGGCTCCTGGTCGCTGCCAGGAGGTCTCCTCAACCGCGGGGAGTCGCCCGACGACGCCGCCGTGCGCAAGCTGGACGAGGAGACGGGAGTTACGGACGTCTTCCTCGAGCAGTTGTACACGTTCTTCGATCTGGACGGCCGTGGTTCCATCGCCATCGCCTACTTCGCGCTGGTCGACATCCACCGGACACATCTTGCGCAGCGGCGAGAGTGGCCGCCGGCCTGGTTCCCGGTCGCCGCCACTCCGCCCTTGGCCTTCCGCAATGAGGTGGTGGTGGAGTACGCTCTGCGGCGCCTGCGGGCCAAGCTGGAGTACTCCAACGTCGCCTACTCACTCTTGCCGGCGGAGTTCACCCTCTCCCAGTTGCAGCGCACGTACGAGGCGATCCTGGCGCGACCCCTGGACAAGAGGAACTTCCGCAAGCGGGTTCTGTCGCTAAAGTTGGTGGAACCTACCGGCCGGCGGGCCAGCGAGGGGCGGCATCGCCCCGCGCAGCTCTACCGGTTTCGGGAGCGCCACCCGGTAGTCTTTTGAACGCCCTCTGACCGGCCCCCTAGGCCCTGGGGTGCCGAAGGGTAGGGGGCTCCGACGGCGCATGGCGCAAGGCATTCCAGTGGTGGCTAGCCCTTCGGGGCAGCGGGCCCCTACAATGACGCTCAGACAAGGAGGAAGAGCATCTGTGAAGGTTGGCGCTCTGGCTGCGGCCCTGTTGGGCGCCTTGCTGGTAGTCGCCTGCGGCGGGAAGACCGCCGTACCTACGCCCGAATACCTGCGCGCCGTCGATATCGTGCTGGGCGATGCGCAACAGCGTTCGCCTCAGCTCCCGCCTGAAGAGTCCCAGAAGTACATGGTGGACAGGGATTTCACCATCAAGAAGCTGAGCAACGATATCGACACCCTGAAGGACACGGTTGCCCGCCTTGACCGGCTGGAGCCTCCGCCGGAGGCCGCCAGAGACCACCAAGCCCTTATCAGCAACGCCCAGGCCCTCATGGGCGTTTACCAGGACTTGAAGGCGAAGGTAGAAGCGGCCCGCGCGCCGGAAGACCTGCAAGCCATAAAGGACAGCCTTCCCATTCCGGAGGGCGTGCAGGCCGGCAAAGGGTTCAAGGACGCCTGTCAGAGGCTCCAGTTCCTGGCCCAGGACCTGCGCCTCAACATCGATCTATCGTGCGACAAATTCTGAGCGGGAGGCGTCGCGCGGCCTGTGTTATGATGCCGGCAAAGCTCGCCGGAGGCCCCGGCTAGTAGGAGGCTTATCATGATCACCCGCACGGTGGGCGCCCTGGTGGGCGTCGTCTCGATGGCGCTTGTGGCCGGCGCTGCTTGCGGCGGCGGAGGGGGCGGCAGCGCGCTAACCCTCGAGGAGTACTTCCAGCAGATGGAGACCATCGCTGGGGACCTGGACCAGAGGTCCAACGAGCTCTCCGATCGTTATGACCAAGACGTGAACAACGCGGCCAGTGAGGAAGAGGTTTTGAAGCTAACGGTCCAGTTCTTCGAAGACGGCGCCGCTGCGACCCGAAGCGCATTGGACAGGGTGGAGAAGCTCAAGCCGCCCTCCGAAGCCAAGGACGAGCACGAGGAGTTCCTGGCCGCCGGACGGGCCATCGTTGACCTGTTCGATGGCATAATCGAACGGGCGAAAGCGGCGAAGTCAGCAGACGACATCCAGGCCTTGGGCAATGATCTGGACAACCCGCCTTATAGCGATGCCAGCAAGCGCGCAGACGACGCTTGCTTCGCCTTGCAGGAAGTGGCTGATCAGAACAACATAGACGTCGATCTCACCTGTGGGAGCTAGGCCACCCTTTACGGCTTGCGCTGCAGCGCTACTGCTGGCGACGGCGGTTGCCACGGCGGCCTGCGGTGGTGGCGACGGCGGCTCGAGCCCGGCACCCTCGCCGGCGCCCCAGGGAACCCCAGCGCAAACTGCGTCGCCCGAGGAGCGGGCGTACTTCGATGCCCTCAAGGCAGCGCTGGACGCCATGCACCAGCGGTCGGCTGAGCTGCGGGACTTCCGGTCCCAAGCCTTTGCCTTGCAGTTGACCGAGGACCAGCGGCGAACGAACTCGCAGGAACTGGGGCGACGCTACCGCTCCTACGCCGAGGAGGCGCGGAATGCCTTATCCCAGATCGTGGCTCCTGCTGGCCTTGAGGCGGTACACGGCTCCCTCCTGGCAGCGGTGGACGGCCTCGTGAAGCTGGGCCAGGACCTGGAGTCCTACCTTAGCGAGTCGCCCGTGGCCACCAGCCAGGGCTTTGCGGATGCCTTCGGCAGGGCCGACGGCGTAACCGTTGAGCAGCGCTTCCGCGACTTCTGCTTCGACCTCCAGTCGCAGGCCCGGGCCCGAGGGTTGGGGGTCGACTTGGGCTGTAACCAGTAGACGCCCGGCGCGGCGCTGCCGCATCTCCCAGGCTGCTGAGCCGCCGGGAAGGACCGTAGAGCGGTTGCCGCGCCACCTCCGTTCGGCTGAGCTCCCCTCGTGCAGGCAGCGCCTGCGTCCGGGGCCTAAATCCCTATGGCTGGGCAACCGGCCGGCAGGTTGGGGTTCAGCCCCGCCACGTAGCGCAGGACGCGCAGCGCGTCCACGGCGTCCAGATCGGAATCGCAGTCAGTGTCGCCTCGCGCAAGGCAATCGGGCGCTGGCCCGAGCCCCGCGACGTCCCGCAGGATGAACAGCGCGTCTATGGCATCCACCGTGCCATCGCAGGTGACGTCGCCGAGGGGAGCCGGCGTTGCCGTCGGCGAGGCCGTCGGTGAGGACGTCGGCGTGGGCGTAGGCGACGGTGTAGGCGATGGAGTGGGGGAGGGCGAAGGTGTGGGTGATGGTGTGGGCGTAGGTGTGGGCGTAGGCGTTGGTGTCGGCGTTGGCGTAGGAGTGGGAGTGGGCGTAGGCGACGGTGACGGTGTCGGCGTGGGCGTTGCGCCAGATCCTCCAGCGTCGACCGAGGCCGAGAACGGGGACTCGCCGTTCTGGTTGAAGGCTCGCACCTTGTAGCAGTAGCCAGACCCCGTGTCCAACCCGCTGCCGTAGTTGTCGTCGGTGTAGGCCAGCACGTCCGCTAAGACCGTGTCGACAAGACCGAAGTCGGCGCCGGACGCGCCGGAGCAGGGCAGGGCTGCCCGCCACACCTCATATCCCGTCTCGCCGCTGACATCCTGCCACGCCAGGCCGATGGCGTTGGCTCCCGCGCTGGCCGATAGACCGGCCGGCGCAGCGGGCACAGCGCCCCCGCCCAGCGGGTACAGGGCGGAAGCGCCGGCAGCATCGTCGGCGCAGGGCGTGTGGACGATACCGCCGTATGAGCCGTCCATGACCGGGCACGGGTTGCAGCCGCCGGTATACGAAGGGTGGCCGAGCCCCAAAACGTGACCGTATTCGTGCAGCAGCACCGTCTCGAGATCGTAGTACCCGTCGCAGTTGCCCTGGCCGTTGGTCCGCCAAAGGCCGCCGAAGTGGTCCGTGTCCACCTCCGTGTCGGCATCGAGCGTCGTTCCGGCCCAGTAACAGATGTAGGTAGTGGCAAGGGTAGACGAACTATGGCCCGGCTCGCTTATCCCCCAAGTCGTGTCGTTCAGCCCGTCGCAGTCGCCCGAAGTGCTGGTGCGACTGGTGTTGGCGAAGGGCCCGAAGCTAATGTACGAAGCGGGGACGTTTTGCCAGGCGTGGAAGGCGTTGGCCGCGGCCTGCCGAACCGCTGCGGCGCTCAGTTGCGCCGGCTTGCCGCTCGTGGCGTTGACGAAGAAGGCCACCGGTATATCCGCGTCGTCGAAGCGCGGGCCGAGGGTGGCATAGGCGCTCTCGATGATGCCACCGCCGGCGCCGCCGGCCAGGGGGTCCTCGGCGGTACTGAGGGCGCCCCGGGACGCTACTGCCACCCGCTGCTCCAGTTGGTCCAGGCGCAAGCCGAGGCCGGCCACGTAGCCCTGGGGCGTCACAGCGAACTTGGACTGGAACCCCTCCGAGGGCACGAGGCCGTAGGTGCCGTCGGAGCGCAGGAAAAGGACGAGGCGCTCTCCGGCAACGAACTCCGGGCTGGTTCCAGCCTCCAGCCGCAGCGGCCCGAAATCGCCGCCGGCGACGGTGACCGTGATGTCCGCGCTGGCCTCTAGCCGGCCCTTTAGCACAATGTCCGGGCGGAGGGTGACCCGGGTGACGATCTTTACGGGTCCGTTCGAGTAGCAACCTTGGAGGGCCGTGACTGTCCCGGCCACGACGATGCTCGAGCGGTCCGTCAGTTCGTCCAGGGTAACGGGGGCCATGAGCCCGCCTCGGCCGCCTGTGTGGGAGGCGCCCGCTGTGCGCGGTGGGTCGCAGGGGCCGGTGATGGGAGTCTGCCTTTGGCCGGCAGCAGGCGAGGCAGCGAGGAAGACGACCAACGCCGCTATAAGGAGACCCGCGCCCAGGGCGCCAGCCGAGGCGCCGGAGGGCCAACGGGGGGAGCCTTCGACTTGCGGCATTCTGCTAATCATTATCGCGCGACGGGCAGGCTAGTCGCCGCTATAGGAGACGCCGCTTGGCGGCCCGCCGTTACCCGCGCTGGGCCTGAGGGCAGACGCGCTACGCGGCGCTCACCGGCGGGCGGCGGTTGGCCCAGGGGCGGGCCTGCTCCAACTGGGCGGCCAGGCGGAAGAGCGTCGCTTCGTCCCCGAATCGGGCCACGAAGTGGGTGCCCACCGGCAAGCCCGCCGCGTTCCAGTACAGAGGCACCGACATTGCGGGCTGGCCCGTCGCGTTGATGAACGGGGTAAAGGGAACGTACTCAGCCGCCCGCTCGAATCCGGCCAAGGGATTGCCTGGAGCCGGGTCGAAGTAGCCGAGAGGGACGGGGGGCGCCGCGAGGGTAGGCGTCAGCCATATGTCATAGCGCTGGAAGAAGCCCGCAAAAGCGCGGGCCATCTGCTGCATGGCGGTGACCGCCAAGAGGTACTGGGGCGCGCTGACCTCCCGGCCTCGTTGGGCCAGCGCCCAGGTAAGGGGTTCTAGCTCATCCTGCCGGGGCTCGCGGCCTAAGGCCAGGGCCATGCCGTCCACGCTCCAGGCGCAGCCCGCGGCCCAGATGGCGGTGAAGGCTTGCAACGCGCCCTCGCTGTCGATGGGCGGCGCCGCCTCCTCGACGTGGTGACCCAGCTCTTCGCACAGGGCCGCCGCGTCCTGGACGGCAGCGGTGCAATCTGGGTGCACCGGCACGCCGGTGGGCGCCTGCGCGGTGAAAGCGATGCGCAAACGGCCCGGATCGGCCCCCACCTCCTGGATGAAGGGGCGGGCCGGCGGCGGCGCCCAGTAGGGGTCGCCCAAGTCAGGCCCCGCCGTGGCGTCCAGAAGGGCTGCGCTGTCCCGCACCGAACGGGTAAGGGCGTGGTCGATAGCCAGTCCGTTCATGATGTCTCCCACCGCCGGTCCCTGGGGCGTACGCGCCCGGGTGGGCTTCAGCCCGAAGAGGCCGCAGCAGGAGGCCGGGATGCGTATCGAGCCGCCGCCGTCGTTGCCGTGGGCCATGGGGACGATGCCAGCGGCCACGGAGGCCGCGGAGCCTCCGCTGGAGCCTCCCGTGGTGTACCGGGTGTCCCATGGGTTGCGGGCGGGACCGAAGAGCTTTGGCTCTGTTGTGGGTAAGAGGCCAAACTCCGGCGTGTTGGTCTTGCCGATGATGATGAGCCCCGCCGCCTTGTACCGCGCCACTAGCGTGCTATCGCTGTCGGGCACGAAGTCCTTGCAGAAGGCGGACCCAGAGGTCATGCGCACGCCTGCGTAGGCGGGGCCCAGGTCCTTGATCAGGAAGGGCACGCCGGTGAAGGGGCCTTCCGGCAGGGGACCCTGGGCGGCGCGTCGCGCCTCGTCGTACATCGGGGTCACGACGGCGTTGATGGCGCCGTTTACCCGCTCTATTCGTTCGATGGCGGCCTCGACCAACTCGATGGGTTTCACCTGCTTCTTGCGGACTAGTTCCGCCTGGGCAGTGGCGTCTAACAGGGCTACGTCGTTCATGATCGGCTCCTCCTTCGAACGCCGTAAGGGTTGCAGATGACGGCCCTGGGGTCAAGGCAGCAAGCCCTTCTCCCGCAGGAAATCCGGGGCCGCTGCCACCTGCTCCTCGGGCACACGTTGGTTAATCTCGAAGACCCGTGGGACGTGAGGCGGCAGGTGGGCAGCGTAGTGGGCCCAGTCCGCTGTGCCGTGCCCGGGGGCCCTGTGGTCCGCCAGGCCGTCCACATCGTGCACGTGGGTCCCGACGCAGCGGCCGCCCAGCCCCGTAAGCCATTGCGTGTGCGGCACGAGGCCCAGACGGTCCAGCACCTCGGCGTGGCCCACGTCGAGCCAGAAGCCGGCAACGTGATCCGGGTATTCCGACAGCAGTTCGGCCATCTCGCCAGGCGAGGGGAACTCGTGGTAGTGGTACCGGTTCTCCAGGCCGACGGTTACGCCGAGCTTCGCCGCGTGTTCGGCGATCTCGGCCAGCGAGCGGCGGGCGCGCGGGAAGTGGACGGCCGCGCCCTCTCTCCGGCGCTCCGCTGCCTTCCTGCGCAGGCGCTCCACCTCCTCGCCGTCCCGCTGGCCGGAATCATAGAGCCGGCGCAACTGCCTCTCCTCCTCGAACATCGTGGTCCCGATGCCGCCCAGGTGCACCACCAGCAGCCCGGCGCCCGCCTCGGCCGCGCAGTCGGCGCTGGCCTTCGCCAAGCGGACGGCCAGGCTCCGCTCCTCCTCGTCCAGCGCCGCCAGGTTCAGGGCGTCCGAAAGGCGGCCATCGGGCGCGCGTACCCGCGGGCAGGGCGAGTGGACGGAGGAGACCGCCACCGCGTCAGCACGTAAGATCTCTTCTACGCCTTCTGAAGGGACCACGTAACTTATCTCCACGTGACGGAAGCCGAGGCCAGCGGCGGCGAGGGCGAAGGAGCGCATGTCGTCGCGGCTTTGCCCGTCGAGGGGAAAGCGGCCCTGCGACCACATGGTAGACAGGGAGGCGATGGGGGCAGGTGGTGGCGTCGCGCTGCTCACGCTACGAGTCTAGCACGGGGGGCGGGCGACGCGTCATGGCCTCAACCCTCTGGCCCCTCCGGCGGCGGCCCTCCGGCCAGGCCCAGCCGGCGGACCAGCCTAAGGCCCGCGACCGTAGCGAGGCTGGCGCCAGTGACGGCGGCAGGGATGCTCAGCAGAAAGCCGGTGGTGTCTCGCAGCCCCAGCAACGGTAGCGCGACGCCGCCGAGGCAGGCGCCAGCCAGGGTCAGCGGCAGCGTTGGGAGGGCGCCCCTGCCGCGAACGAGGACAGCGGCAAGGGACCAGGGAACGAGGCCCAGGAGCGACCAGATGGTGAAGAAGAAGAGGAGGAAGGCTAGCCGGGCTTCAACGGTCACGCAGACAGGGTATGGGCCAAGCGGCTCAGGGGCAACGGCGGGCGGGCACCTTACGGGCGGCTGAGGCAATCCCCGCTCATGCTGAGGCCTCCCGAAGCACGGGCCAAACACTCCGCTCGCCCTTCGACGGTGCTCAGGGCGAACGGGAAGGGGTGCTTCGGCCTGTTGGACCCGTTCATGCTGAGGCCTCCCGAAGCATGAGCATACACCCCCGCTCGCCCTTCGATAATGCTCAGGGCGAGCGGGGCGTCGGTTCGTCAGCGGCCGACACAACCTGCTGCGTCCCTTGCCCCAGAGGCGGTTTTCTTGTACAAGGGTGACATCATGAGCGCAGCGCAACCGGCCGCACGCCCGGTCCGCTTGCCCTTCCCGCTCCAGGAGAAGGAACGGGTGCTGGCCCTGTACCGCCGCCACTGGTGGTTCCTCTGGCCGAAGGCGGTGGTGATGGCAGTCTTCGCCCTGGCTGTGGTGGCCGCTGCGGCCTGGCTCCTGTCCCAAGTTGGCGTCTTGGACGACCTGGGCATCTATTTCTGGGCCGTAGCCTTATTATGGCTGGCCTACTGGGCGCTGCGAATACTGATGGACTGGTACCGGTACCACCACGACATATGGGTGGTAACGGACCAGCGCATCGTGGACAGCTTCAAGGCCCACCCCTTCAGCCTGCGAGTGAATACGGCCGACCTGGTGAACATCCAGGACATGGCGGTGGTCAAGAGCGGCATCCTGCCCACCATCCTAGGTTATGGCGATGTGGTCTGCGAGACCGCCGGGACCGATCACGTGTCCTTCCGCATTAGCGGCGTGCCTCACCCTGAGGCGATCCAACTGCTCATCGACAGGGAGCGGGACAGGGAGCGCGCCAGCGGCGGCGGCGCCAAGGTCTAGCCTCTCACGCGAGCGAGGACCGTCTCCACCGCCTGGCGCCTGGGAACTAGCTCGCTCTCGCTGGCGGTACGAGGTTTCATCTCGATACAGTCCTTCTCGAGGGTGCGCGGGCTAATGGTGAGGCGCAGGGGCATGCCCAAGAGGTCGGCATCGTTGAACTTGACGCCAGGGGTCTCCTCCCGGTCGTCGTACAGGACCGCCAGTCCTCGCTGCTGGAGCTCGTCGTAAAGCGCCTCGGCGGCCTGTGCCACTTCTGGGCGCTCTGGCTGGAGGGCGACGATGTGCGCGTGGAAGGGGGCGAGCTCCCGCGGCCAGACGATGCCCTTTTCGTCGTGGTTGGCCTCGATGACGGCGGCTAGCAGGCGTTCGACGCCGATGCCATAGGAGCCCATGACGGCGGGGCGCAGGTTGCCCTGCGCGTCCTGGAAGGTGGCGCCCATCTTCTCCGAATAGAAGGTGCCGAGCTTGAAGACCTGCCCCATCTCGATGCCGTGGCGTTCGTCCATAGGCGTGCGGCACTGGGCGCAGGGGTAGCTCTCCTTGGCGAGCGCCACGTCGGCCACGATGTCGGCCTGCCAGTCGCGGCCGTAGTTGACGTTGAGGAGGTGGGTATCGGGCTTATTGGCTCCGGCCACCAGGTTGCGCTCCTGGGGCAGAAGGTCGTCAGCGACGACTTTGATGCCTCGGAGACCGACAGCGGAAGCCGACCCAGCCACGAAACCGTGGGCCTTCGCCTCCTCCTCTGGCATGTACCTGACCTCGACCGCCCCCAGGACGCGCCGCAGTTTGGAGTCGTTGACGTCCATGTCGCCGCGGATGGCTACGAAGACGGGCTCGGTGTGGTCCCGGTATTCCGCGCTGTAGAAGACGGCCTTGCAGGTCTTGGACTCGGGTAGGCCGAGGTGCCGTGCCAGGTCGCGGATGGTGTAAAGGCCGGGCGTGGGGATCTCTTGCACCGGCACCGGCGCCTCGTTCGGATGGGCAGGCTCCTTGACGAAGGCGGCCACCTCCGCGTTGGCTGCATATCCGCAGGCGGGGCAGAGGAGGCAGGTGTCCTCGCCGTACTCCGTGAGGTACAGGAACTCGTGGGTGTCCCTGCCGCCCATGGCGCCGGAGTCGGCCAGCACCGGCACCGTGGGCACCCCGCAACGGTCGAAGATGCGCTTGTAGGCGTCGAACATCTTGCGGTAAGAGACATCGAGCCCCTCATAGTCCGCATCGAAGGAGTAGAGGTCTTTCATAGTGAACTGCCGGAGTCTGATGATGCCCCCGCGGGGCCGCGGCTCGTCCCGGAACTTGGCGGCGATCTGGTAGACCAATAGAGGCAGGTCACGGTAGGAGCGCACGTTGCGCTTGAAGACTTCGACGAAGACCTCCTCGTGAGTGGGCCCCAGGACGAACTCGCGGTCGCGGTGGTCCTTGAGGCGGAAGAGGATGTCCTTCATGGTGACATCCCGGCCGGTCTGCTGGTAGACCTCGATGGGGAGGACAGAGGGCATCACCATCTCCTGCCCGCCCTCGCGGTCCATCTCCTGTCGTATGATGTCCTCTATCTTCTGGAGGACACGGGTGGCCAAAGGGAGGTAGGCGTATACGCCGGCAGCCACCTGTTGCACCATGCCCGCTCGCAAGAGCAGGCGGTGTGAGGGTGTCTCTGCCTCGGCGGGGGCCTGCCGCAGCGTCTTGCCGAAAAGCACCGACATGCGCATGGCTAGAGGATAAGGGGCTCGCCGCCAAAGGGTCAAAAGCTTGTACTGGGCCGGAACGGCAGGCAGGGGTGTACGGGATGTACCGGCCCGGCACACCTTCTTGTATTCAGCGGCAGGCGGTTGATATCCTGAAGGCGATGTCGCGGATGGCGTTGCGCTGGGACCGCCGCACGGCTGCCGGAGCCTCTATCCTTGCCGCCTCAACTGCCATGCTGGCCTTCGGCCTCTTCAGCATCGTGGCGGCCTGGCGGAGCGGCGGTGCAGAGCTCCCCCACCAAGGCGACATTCAGGACATCTTGGCGGATTCCGCCTCCGCAGGCAGCGGAGAGACGGGCAGCGGCGCCCCCGGCGGCCCTGTCATCGCGCCGGTGCGCTTCCACATCCCGAGGCTCTATATCGACGCCCCGGTGGTCACCATGGGACTGGATGAGAACCTCATACCCCAGGTGCCGGACAGGCCGGATCAGATTGCCTGGTACGACTTCAGCGCACCCCCGGGGCGCGGAAGCAACGCCGTCTTCTCCGGGCACGTCGATTGGCAGACCCGCCAGGGAGACCCCATACCGGGCGTCTTCTACCGCCTGCGGGAGATGGAGATCGGCGACACCATCGATCTCACCCTGGCAGACGGAACGCGCCTGGAGTACAGGGTCACCGGCAACGTGGCAACGCCCTATGACGACCCCAACGTGATCAAGGCGATGCAACCCACTAACCGCGACGTCATCACCCTCATCACCTGTGGCGGGACATGGCTGCGGGATCCTAGTCAGAAGTTTGGCGGGAACTACAGCCACCGCATCATCGTACGTGCCGAGCTGGTAAAGGCTGGGGCGCCGGGCGACGGGAGCCAGGGTAGCTAGAAGATCTTCACGGGCCATGCGGCTACCGGCAGCCGGGCCCATATCGCCGGCCCTCCGGGCGGCCCGTATCCACCGGCCAAGCCATGCTGCCCTACCGATAGGTACTTCTCCGCCAGGTACGACACCACCCGCAGCAGGGATGGTTCGCGTCCCACCACCATAAGCTGACGCCACCAGGGCTCCACCCACTGGGCGATCTGCCGCCACTGCGGCGGCGCCGTGGCAGAAACCACCGTGCGGACGGCCGAGGGGGCATCAGGCGCAGACGTTGGCGTTGCGCCCTCACCATCGGGCTGGACCGGCTGCTGGTCCTTAGCCGGCCGGTTAGCAGCCGCTGCCGGGTCCGGCGTCTCTGCGGGCGCAGGCTGGGGAGCGGCGTCTGGTGTCGGCGCTGGCGGCGGCGCGGGCTCAGGGTCTGGCGGAGGAGCTGGGGTCGGGGCCGGGGCCGGCGCAGGCGGCGGAGGAGGCGCTGGCGTCGGCGCTGGCGGGGGCGGCGGATCGTCTTGGCCCCCGAACTCTGTGGCCCAGTACCAGCCGAAGGTAGACCTTTCGTCGAAGGCGCGGGCGATGCCGATGACGGTGTAGTTGGCGCCCAGCATGTTGGCGTTATGCCCCGGCGAGCCCTTCCACAGGTCGAAGGCCGCCTGGGCGCCAGGCACCCCCGCCGCCAGGTTCTCTCCCTTCCAGGTGTTGTAGGTGTAGCCGAAGTCGGCCATGCGCACGAAGGGATCGCGGCCCAGGGAGTCCGTGTGGCTGAAGTAGTTGTTGGCAGCCATATCTTGGGCCATCCAGCGGGCTGCCTCATTCAGAGTGTTGTTCAGCGTCAAGGCGCCCAGTCCGTTGGCAGCGCGGTACTGATTGATGAGTTCCAGGAACCGCGCCTCCTCGCTGTCCAGAGCCGCGGCGCGGCCTGGCGCTGCCGTTGCTACTATGACTGCGATGACCAGAGCCAGGAGGCCCAAGAAGGCTGAGCGGATGCGGGCCCTGCCAGCCCCACGGCTTCCCATGTGCTATACTCCAGACAGTTGGAGCTCCCCCTCTGAGGGGGCCCCGCTTGGGGGCGAGGAATCTTGGTTCCCAGGCCTGCTTCCTCGTCCCTTTCTTATGTCTCCTGTAAGGGTGGACGGCCCATCGGCGGCGCCGTTACCGGGCATGGGGCCCCATGACAGTTCGCAGTTGGTTAAGGTTCACGTGGGCGGGGAAGAAGAATCCCTTTGGGCCTCGGGTCTGACACCAGAGCAGAGAGCCCTCTTCAACTCCTATCGCCAGCTCCTGATTGCCCACCGCGGGCGAGCGGCCCTCATCTCCCGGGCCTCCGCCGAGGCTGTGGAGCGACGCCACTTCGGCGAGTCATTGGCGCTGCTGCGGGCTCTGGAGGAGGCCGGCGCGTTGGCGTCGCCGGCCATCGACATCGGCACCGGGGCCGGTTTCCCGGGCGTGCCCATCAAGATCGTCCGGCCGGAGCTGCGCCTGACGCTTCTGGAGGCAACGGGCAAGAAGGCGGCCTTCCTCGCCCGCTTGGTGGAGACCCTAGGACTGCGCGACATCTTGGTGGTTCAGGGCCGGGCCGAAGAAGTAGGCCACAATCCCTCCCACCGGGAGCGTTATCTCCTTGCCCTGGCCCGGGCCGTAGCCCCCCTGCGAGTGCTGGTGGAGCTGGCCCTGCCCTTTCTCCAGGTAGGCGGCATCCTCGCCACCCCGAAGGGCAGCGGGGCCCGCCGGGAGGTAGAGGAGGCGACGAAGGCCCTAGAGACCTGCGGCGGCAGAGTGGAGGCCGTGCGCCCTTTGCCTCTGCCCGTTGAGGGCCCCGTGCCGATCCTGGTGCTGGTGCGCAAGGTGGCCCCGACGCCGGCGCATCTGCCCAGGCGCCCTGGCATACCGGCGAAGCGCCCCCTGTAGACGCCAACCGCGGTGTCTGCGCAGAGAGGGCTCCTTGACCGGGGCGGCGAGACATTATGGCGGCTAACGGGTAGAATGTGTGCCGATGCGCCGGTTGCGGAAAGCAAGATGAAGAGGACCCGCTACCAAGGCACGAACTGGGCAACCGTCGGATCCTGGGTGGCCAGGGTCTTACGGGCCGACTTTTCGGTCTTCGAGGAGGTACGCGGGGACCCGTCGGCAACTATCGGGGCCATGGCTGTCGTCTTGGGGGCCAGCCTGCTGGCGGGTGTTGGCTCCTGGCTGTGGGCAGCCCAGCATGAGTTCATGGACTCCGGTAAGGTCTTCCTGGAGTCCACCCTAGCGGGGAGCATCGCCCAGACGGCGGTCTGGTTCCTATGGGTGTACCTCGCATACCAGGTGTTGGCCAGGGGCTACGGGGCCCGGGTGGGGTTCGCTGAGCTGGTGAGGGTGATGGGGTTTGCCTTCGCTCCGGTGGCCTTGAGCATCCTGGTGGCCGTCACCAGCCTGGCCGTCCCCTTCGGGGTGATCGCCTTCAGCATGGCCGTGCTCTTCGCCAACGTCGCCATCCAGCAGGCGGCGGAGGTCGAGACGCGGGAAGCCACCTTGGCCAACCTCACGGGCTTCGCCGCCTTCGTCATCGCCATGGGCGTCCTGGCCAACGTCTGGGAGATCAGCTCCTTGGGCGGCCTGGCGCCGGGCATCCTCTTCTTCGCCCTGGACATATGAGCGCGGACCGCTGGCAGCCGGAGGGGGCACGGGCCAGCGGATAGAAATCGCCCCTCCTGGTAAGAAGGGAGCATCGCTTGCGGGGGGATTTCCCGCCCCAGAGGCGGGCAGCTCTAGAGAGCAACATCTGGAAATATTACGTCTTCGACTTCTTTTTGAACTTTCAGCTCTGGTTCCCCATCTGGATCATCTATCTCACGGAGGAGCGGGGGCTGACCATAAGCCAGGTGACCCTGATCGACGTGCCCTTCTGGCTGAGCATGATAGTGCTCCAGGTGCCGGCGGCGGCGATAGCGGACCGTTGGGGCCGCAAGCCCACCCTCATCCTCTCCGCCGCCGTATTCACCTTCGCCATTACCTTCTTCGGGCTGGCGACGAACTTCTGGCTGATACTGGCCTCATATCTTGCCTGGGGCATCGGCTTCGCCCTGGTCTCGGGGACAGAATCTGCCTTCATATATGACACCTTGAAGGAGCTGGGTAAGGAGGGCGAGTACCAGCGGATCTACGGGCGCGGCTGGGCGGTGGCCATGGTGGCTTCCTTGGGCGGCACCCTTCTGGGCGCGCCAGTGGCTGCCGCTACTAGCCTCGCCTTCCCGATAATCCTGAGCGGTGGCCTCACAGGCTTGGCCCTGGCCGCAGCCGTGACCTTCGTAGAGCCACTACCTGGCGAGCGGGGTGAACACGGCCCCTCTTACGGTGAGATCATCCGTGAGAGCGCCTCCATCGTGCGGCGCGACGGCGCCGTCCGCTACTCCCTCCTCTACTTCGGCGTCATGACGGTGGGAGCCGTGGGCACCATCTTCTTCTTCCAGCCCTTTTTGGTCCACCACGGGGCCAGCCTGGGCTCCGTGGGGCTCTGGCAGACGCCCATGCGGCTCGCCGGCATCGCCGGGGCGCTGGCCGCCCACCGGATGATAGTGCGCCTAGGGGAACGCTGGACCTTCTGGTCGGCCACCGCCGCCACCGTTGCGGCCTATCTGGTGCTGGCGGGGTGGGACTCCATCTACGCCCAGGCGATGTTCCCCATCATCAACTTCGCGGCCGTCCTGATGCAGCCCGCCATCACGGACTACCTCAATCGCAGGGTCTCGAGCGAGCAGCGCGCCACGGTCGTCTCCCTCACCAACCTGATCCGCTCCGTGGTGCTTGTGCCCAGCGCGCCAGCCATGGGCGCCCTGGCGCAGGAGTCGCTGGCTCTGGGCTTCTTGGCGGGCGGCGCCATCATAGCCGCCCTGGGGCTGCCCCTTATGCTCCTCTGGACGCCGCACCTGGACCGCGGAGCCAGGGAGCCGGCAGAGGCGGCCGAGAGCCTGGCGCTGGCGGCAGATCCGCTGGGAGACGATTAGATTCCGGCGGCATCAGCCCCTAGGGCCGGCACCCCGCCGGAGTGGCCCCGGGCGAACGCTTCCTCCATCTCCCATTCCGCTACCCTGGCGCCCTATAATTACCAATAGCGCCGCCTGGAAACGGAGCAAGGACCGATGCCGGAATCTTCTCCCCAGTCAGGCCCCACAGTAGTCATCGTTGTGGACATGGTCCGGGGCTTCTGCGAGGAGGGCCGCTCCCTATACGTGGGGCCCGCCATCCGTGAGATCGTTCCTCCCATCCGTGATCTGCTGCGGCGGGAAAAAGAGGCCGGTTCTCACATAATCTTCCTTGCGGACACCCACGACCCCGATGACCTGGAGTTCAAGATGTTTCCCCCGCACTGCATCCGGGGCACGGAGGAGGCCGAGGTGATCCCGGAGCTGCGCGAGTTCGCCGAAGAGATCATCCCCAAGCGCCGTTTCAGCGGCTTCTTTGAAACGAACCTAGCGCAGCGTCTCGAAGAGTTGCGACCCCGGAAGATCATCATCGTGGGCGACTGCACCAACATCTGCGTCCTCTACACGGCCGCCGATGCCCGCAACCGGGACTACGAAGTCGAGGTGCCCGCCGATTGCGTCGCCACCTTCGACCCCGAGGCCCACGAGTTTGCCCTCAAGCAGATGGAGACAGTTCTTGGAGTCAAGGTCACCCGCTGCGCCACCGCCTGACCTCCTCAGCCAACCCGGCCTAGGACTTATCACAGACCTCTACGAGCTCACCATGGCCCAGGCCTATTTCCAGCAAGGGCTCACTGCGCCCGCATCCTTCTCCCTCTTCGTCCGCCGCATGCCGCCCCAGCGCCCTTACCTGGTGGCCGCCGGGCTCGAGGGCGCCCTGGACTTCCTTAGCAACCTACGCTTCCCACCCGCTGCCATCGATTACTTGAGGTCGACGGGCATCTTCTCCGAGGCTTTTCTCGAGTATCTCGCCGGCCTGAGGTTCACCGGCGATGTCTGGGCTATCCCGGAGGGCCGCGTCGTCTTCGCCAACGAGCCGCTCGTGGAGGTCACCGCCCCCGTCATCGAAGCCCAACTGGTGGAGACCTTCCTCATCAATCAGATCAACCTCCATACCCTGCTGGCTACCAAGGCCGCGCGCTGCGTGGTCGCCGCCCGGGGCCGGGCCGTCGTAGACTTCACCCTCCGCCGCGCCCAGGGGATCGACGCCGGCCTGGCCGCTGCCCGCGCTGGCTGGATCGCTGGGTTTCAGGGCACCTCCAACGTCCTCGCCGGCCAGCTCTACGGCATCCCCGTCTCAGGCACTATGGCCCATTCCTTCGTCACAGCCTTCGAAAGCGAGACCGAGGCCTTCCGCTCTTTCGCTGCATCCTTCCCCGACCGCTGCATTCTGCTGATCGACACCTACGACACCCTCAAGGGCGCCGAGAAGGCGGCCATTGTGGCCAAGGAGATGGAAGCTCGCGGGCAACGTCTTCAAGGCGTACGCCTGGACAGCGGCGATCTCCTCGAACTCAGCCGCCACGTCCGTCGCATACTGGATAGCGCCGGTCTTGGCTACGTCCGCATCTTTGCCAGCGGCGGGCTCGACGAAAACGAGGTCGGCGCCCTGGTGGCGGCCGGCGCCCCCATCGACGCCTTCGGGGTCGGCACCAAGTTCGGCGTCTCTGGCGATGCTCCCTGGCTGGACATCGCCTATAAAATGGTCGAGTTCGACGGGCGACCCGTCCTCAAGCTCAGCCCCGGCAAGCGCTCCTTGCCCGGACGCAAACAGGTTTTCCGCCAGCTAGGGGATGACGGGCGCATGCTCCGCGATGTTCTCGCCGCCAGGGATGACGCCGGCCAAGCTGGCCAGCCCCTGCTGGTAGAGGTCATGCGGAACGGCGAAGTTCGCCATCACGAGTCCTTGGAGCAGATCCGCCAGCGTTGCGCCGGAGAGCTGGCGAGGCTCCCAGACGGGCTCAAGGCCATCGCCACTACCCACGAGTACCCCGTGGAGATCAGCGATGGCCTCAAGGAGCTGGCCGGGGAGGTCGCCTCCAAGATCGAAGAGCTTTCGGAACGCGAACTCGGCGAGAGCTGAGGGGCTGCGGAGGCGGTCTCCAGCGGCCTTCCGCAGTGGCCGTCACTCGCTCCTACGCCCCTAGCCGGCTATGCCAGCCGCCCGCATCTCCTCGATCTCCCCCTCGGAGTACCCGGCCTCCTTCAACACCTCGCCCGTGTGCTCCCCCCGTTTCGGCGCCAGGCGGCGCACCGCGCCCGGCGTCTCCGAGAATTTGGGCGCTATACCCACCATCCGCACAGGGCCGAACTGGGGGTGCGGCACCTCGGCCACCATCCCTCGGGCCTGCACGTGCGGGTCCGTGAAAACCTCATCCAGGCTGTACACCGGGGCGACGCAGATATCGCGTTGGCGCAGCTCCTCAAACCACTCGTCGCGGGTCCTCTCGCGGAACTTACGGCGGAAGAATTCGAACATCTCCGCGAACTTCTCGCGGTTGTTCTGGTGTGGGATGAACTCCGGGCAACCGAGGGCCTGGCAGAGCTCCTGCCAGAACCAGGGCTCCAAACAGCCGATGGACAGCCAACGCCCGTCGGCAGTCTCGTAGACGTGATAGGAAGGCACAGCGCCGTTGAGGAAGTCCTCCCCCGGTCTGGGCACGTGGCCGCCTGCGAAATACTGGTTGGCGATAAACGTGATGAGAGATGTTACGCCGTCGCTCATGGCCATGTCGATATACTGGCCGCTGCCCGTCTTTCCCCGGGCGATGATGGCGGCGAGGATAGCGAAGGCGGCGTAGAGGCCGCCGCCCGCGAAATCGGCGATGATGTTCATGGGGATGGCTGGCGCCTGGCCGGGCCAGCCGATCATGCCCAGGGCGCCGCCGATACTGATATAGTTGATGTCGTGGCCGACAAGGCCAGAATAGGGCCCCGTCTGGCCGTAACCGCTGAGGGAGCAGTAGATTACGCGGGGGTTGACGGCCTTGACAGCCTCGTAGTCCACTCCCAGTCGCTTGGCCACGCCAGGCCGGAACCCTTCCACGACGACGTCCGCGCCGCGCGCCAGACGTAGGAAGGCTTGCTGCGCCCTTGGCTCCTTGAGGTTTAGGCCCACGGATCGCTTGTTGCGCCCCAGGGCGTTGAAGGCTTGGGTGCGTTCGTTGCTTACGGCGTCGAAGCGGCGGCCCACTCCCGGGGGCTCCTCCACCACGATGACGTCTGCTCCCAGGTCGCCCAGGAGCATCGTGCAGAAGGGCCCTGGAGCCAGGCGCGTCAGGTCCAGCACGCGGATACCTTCCAGCGGCATCATCCCGTCATCCCTCCTTACGCACGGCGGGCTCCGGCCAGCGCCGCGCGTGGCGTATGATGCGGAGCAGTCGCGCCCGGCGTCAAGGGAAAGGGGCGGGTCGACCCGTTAACCTCAAGGCCATGACGGCGTTATATGCTTAGCGCACCCGAAGCTGAGGAGGGCTGGACCCATGGAACTATCCAACCGCGAGGCGTGGGCCGCGCTTCATGGTATGTTTTTCGGCGCCCTCTTCCTGTTGGCCTTCGCCGGAGGCCTGGCCGGTCTCTGGAGCTTGCGACCCGAGTGGGTTACGGCCAACGGCCTGCAAGAACGCATGCTACGGCTCAAGGTAGGCGTGACGGCCATGGCCATCATCGCCTGGGTCACCGTCGTTACGGGCACCTGGATCGTGTACCCCTGGTACCGGGCCAAACCGCCGTCCGGGACCACAGACCTCACAGACTATCCGAGGGCCCTCCTCCTCAGTGACCCGGACACCAAGGAGTGGCACGAGTTCGGCATGGAGTGGAAGGAGCACGTGGCCTGGATCTCGCCCATATTGGCCAGCGTGGCCGCCTTCATCGTCGTGTACTACGGCAATCAGCTCATCGTCGACAAGAGACTGCGCTACGCCGCCATGGCAACGTTTGTCCTGGCTTTCGCGACGGCTGGGGTTGCGGGCGCCTTGGGCGCTTTCATCACCAAGGTGGCGCCGATCCAGTAGCAGGGGGGTGTCTTATGGCCACCATCCACTATCAGCGCGAGGGCGGCAAGGGGGTCGACACCGTTGAGTGGGTTCCCCAGGAGATCATCATCGAAGAGCGTCCCAACGGTGCCGCCGTAGCAGCCCTCATTTCCGCCGCCATCGGCATCTTCTTCCTCGGCCTCTTCACGGTCTTGAGCGAGGCCAGCGCCGACATCGCAGACGTTCTGAACATCAAGAACCGCGTCGGGCCGTTGAGCGGCAAGACAACCTTCGCCGTGGCCATCTATCTGGCCGCTTGGGCCGTCCTAGCGGCTGCCTGCTGGCGGCGGAACGTGCCGTGGAACGCCGTACTAGTCGCCACGGCCGTGCTAGTCGCCCTCGGCCTCCTCTTCACGTTTCCCGAGTTCTTTCAGCTATTCGCAGAGGAGTGACAAGCCAGCGAGGCTCGCTCAGAAAGCCACCTTGCCGGGCCGGCGGCGTTTCTGCTAGTATGGTCTACCGGTAAGGGGCTGTAGCTCAGCTGGGAGAGCGCCTCAATGGCATTGAGGAGGTCAGGGGTTCGACTCCCCTCAGCTCCACCAATTTGTTTTTCGGCAACGGAGATCCCTAGAGGCGAAGAAGGGGAGTATTAGGGCTCCACTCGCAGAGAGCCGGCCCCGCCCGGCGCGGGATGTGCAAGCCGGCACCCGGGCCCGAACTCGCCCCAGAGCCTCGCCAGTGACTCCCTTCCTTCCGGAAGGGACAGCCGGCGGCGGGCAGCGCCCGTTACAGCGCCCCCAGAGCGCTCCAAGCGGCGTCTCCTCTGCATGCTCGCAAGCCAGGGCATGGACGGTGGTGTTACGTCCGCGGGGGAATCAGGGTGGTACCGCGGAGAGAAAGCCCCTCCGTCCCTGGACGGCGGGGCTCTTTCTTTGGTGGGCCAACCACCAAAGGGTGACATGGAGATGGACGTGTCAGCGACGGATCAGCTAGAGATCGTGGGCAGGCTCTGCCTAGCTGGCCTCCTGGGCGCCGTTATTGGCCTGGAACGCGAGCTTCGCGGCTACCCCGCCGGAATCCGTACTATCGCCCTGGTGGCCCTTGGCTCTGCCCTTTTTACCGACGTGTCAGGTCTTCTGGGGGGAGATGACCGCGTCGCAGCTGGCATCGTCAGCGGCATCGGCTTCCTGGGCGCGGGCGTCATCTTCCGCGAAGGCTACACCGTGCGGGGCATCACCACCGCCGCCACCATCTGGTCGGCAGCTGCCGTGGGCATGGCCATCGGGGCGGAGCTATACGTGGCAGGGAGCCTTGGAGCACTCTTCATCTTTCTCCTGTTGGAGGCCAGGCCGTTCACCCGCCGCATCGATGACTGGCTGCGACGCATCGGAGGCGAGCTCAGGGAGGAAGGCGACGGGAGCGGCGGCAGCGATCAGATGCAGCCGCTGGCCGCAACCAAGGATCACGAAGGGAAAACCTGGGAGGTCTAGCAAACCTTGAGGCCGGGCAGTTACGGGGCTACAAATAGGATTGGGAACCCATGAGAGAACGCTACAACCCGAAAGAGATCGAAAAGAAGTGGCAGGAGCGCTGGGAGAGGGATGGGCTCTACCGCACCGACCTCAGCCGCGCCGAGGATAAGTTCTACTTCCTGACGATGCTGCCGTACACCTCCGGGAATCTCCACGTAGGCCACTGGTACGCTATGGCGCCCTCCGACGCCGCTGCCCGCTACAGGCGGATGCGCGGCTACAACGTCTTCTTCCCCATCGGCTTCGATGCCTTTGGCCTGCCCGCGGAGAACGCCGCCATCAAGCAGGGGATCCATCCCCACAGGTGGACGTACGACAACATAGACCGCATGCGCCAACAGTTGAAGACCATGGGGGCGATGTTCGACTGGTCCAGCGAGACTATCACTTGCGACCCCGAGTACTACCGCTGGAACCAGTGGTTCTTCCTGAAGTTCTACGAGAAGGGGCTGGCCTACCGGGCCAGCGCTCCGGCCAACTGGTGCCCTGGCTGCCAGACGGTGCTGGCCAACGAGCAGGTGCTGCCGGACGGCCGCTGCGAGCGGTGCGGGTCCGCCGTGACCCACCGCGACCTGGAGCAGTGGTTCTTCCGCATCACCAAGTATGCTGACGAGCTTCTGGACTTCAGCAAGATGGAGTGGCCGGAGCGCGTCACCACCATGCAGCGCAACTGGATCGGCCGCTCCGAAGGGCTGGAGATCGCCTTCGCCCTAGACCATCCGGGCGCCGGCCAGAAGGAGGTGCGGGTCTTCACGACTCGGCCGGACACGATCTTCGGCGTGACGTTTATGGTTCTGGCCCCGGAACACCCGTTGGTGCCCCTCATTACGACGCCCGAACAGCGGGCCGCCGTCGACGCCTACATCGAACAGGCCCGCCGCCAGACCGAGATCGAGCGCATGAGCACCGAGCGCGAGAAGACGGGGGTCTTCACCGGCGCCTACTGTCGCAACCTCCTCAGTGGCGAGCAGGTGCCCATCTGGATCGCCGACTATGCCCTCCTCTGGTATGGGACAGGCGCGGTCATGGGCGTACCGGCCCACGACCAGCGCGACTTCGAGTTCGCCCAGAAGTACGGCATACCCGTCCGAGTGGTCATCGCGCCGCCGGACTGGGACGGATCCCCCCTCCAGCAGGCCTACGTCGACCCCGGCGTCATGATGAACTCTGGGCGGTTCGACGGGCTGTCCAACGAAGAGGGCAAGGAGCGGATCGCCGACTACGTAGAGTCGCAAGGCTGGGGACGCCGCACGGTCACGTATCGCCTGCGCGACTGGCTCATCTCCCGCCAGCGCTACTGGGGCACGCCCATACCCGTGGTCCACTGCCCCCGCGATGGCATCGTGCCCGTTCCCGAAGAGCAGCTCCCCGTTCTCTTGCCCCAGGACGCCGAGTTCAAGCCCACCGGTGAGTCGCCCCTCGCCCGGCACGAGGGGTTCATCAACACCACCTGTCCCACGTGCGGGGGGCCCGCCCAGCGGGAAACCGACACCATGGACACCTTCATGGACTCCAACTGGTACTTCATCCGGTACCTGAGCCCCCGTTACGACAAGGGGCCCTTCGACCAGGAGCTGGCGCGAAGATGGCTGCCGGTAGATCAGTACACGGGGGGTGCGGAGCACGCCGTCATGCACCTCCTGTACGCCCGCTTCTTCTGGAAGGTGGCCCGGGATATGGGGCTAGTGCAAGGGGACGAGCCCTTCCTACGCCTCTTCAACCAGGGGCAGATCCTCGGTCCGGACGGCCAACGCATGTCCAAGTCCCGCGGCAATGTGGTGGCGCCGGACGAGCACGTGGACCGTTATGGGGCGGACGTCTTCCGCTGCTACCTCATGTTCATCGGCCCCTGGGACGAAGGCGGCCCCTTCGGGCTTCAGGGCATCGCCGGCGTCGATCGGTGGCTCAACAGGCTTTGGAACACCGTCCTTTCGCCCCCGGATTTCAGCCGGGCTGACCCATCCGCGTCCCGCGACCTGCGACGCCAGACCCACAAGACCATCCGCCGGGTGAGCGATGACATGGAGGGCTTCCGGTTCAACACCGTGGTAGCCGCCCTGATGGAGATGACCAACGCCCTCGGTCACGCTCGGGAGTCAGCCAACGTCGACGCCGCGGCCTGGGACGAGGCCGTGGGGTCTCTGTTGCTCATGCTGGCGCCCTTGGCGCCCCACATCGCTGAGGAGCTGTGGGAGAGGACGGGGCGCCAGTACAGCGTGCACCTCCAGCGCTGGCCCTCGTGGGACCCGGAGCTGGCTAAAGAGGAGGAGATAACTCTGGTGGTCCAGGTCAACGGCAAGGTACGAGATCGAGTCCAGGCCCCCGCCGGCATCAGCGAGGGCGAGGCCCGGAAGCTGGCCCTCGCCAGCCCCATCGTCAAGCGGCACTTGGAGGGGCAGCAGGTGCGCCGCGTCATCTATGTGCCCGGCAAGCTCGTGAACATCGTGGCAGGATGACCAGGTGCCCGTCTTGTAAACTAGAAGCGGTATGGGTAGGGCCTGCCGCGCCGCGTCCGCCATCTTACCTGTTGAGGCATGCCTCTGATGCCCCGGGTCGCCGTTTCCAAAATCATCGCCGCAGCGCCTGCCGAGGTCTGGACCGCCATCTGCGATCTCCCCAACGCCGGCCGGTGGAACGCCGCGTGGTCTGAGATCGAGATCACCTCACCTCAGAGGGAGGGGATTGGCACCACCTTCCGGGCGACGACGGCCGACGGCGACAGCTTCGAATTCCGTATCTCCGAATGGGAGGCGCCGAAGCGTATCTCCTTCGTCCCCATCCGCCGGGAAGACGAACGCTACGCCGTGACGCTGGAACGCCACACCTTCGATCTGCGCCCTACGGCAGACGGAGGCACTCAGGTCGAGCTGACGGCCCAAGCATCGGCGCGGGGTCTGGTGGGCCGCCTGGTGGCCCTCTTTTTGTGGCCTGGACACCAGCGGGAAGGTCTGGAGCAGGCCTTGAGCGCCCTTGGCGCCATCTTCGAAAGCCAGGACGAGTAGGCGATAGCCCATGCGCCGCTTTCTAGCCCTGCTCTTGGCCGTGATCGCCGCCGCCCTCTCGGCTGGCTCGCCAGCCGTCTCCCCCGCCTCTGCCGCTAGCCCTCTGGCGGTAACCTCGCGCGTGACCTATGACCTCAAGCCAGAGGAAGGCCCAGTGCGGGTCTCCTGGGACGTATCGGTCACCAACAACGATCCGGCTACAGTGCGCAACTCCTACTACGATAACCTGCGCCTGCCCGTGCTGAGGGGCGCCACCGGCATCACCGCCAGCTCCGCCGCTGGCGCCAGCTTAACGGTAGCTCTGGATGACAGCGGCGTGGAGCCCATTGCGGTGGCTTCCGTGAAGTTCGACAAACGCCTCTTTTACCGCGACAGCTATTCGTTTTCCCTCAGTTACGAGATTGGCGCCGCCCGCAGCGAATCGCTTTTGGTAACGCCGTACTACGTTTACCTCCCCCTCTTGGCCTCGGGCGACGAGGCAACCGTAACACTGAACACGCCTTCCGGCCCCGACTGGAGCACGACGGTGAAGGCCAGCGAGTGCTCCCCTTCCGGCGGCTCTACGTACACCTGCCACGGCTCCTCTTCGGTCTACGTGGCGGCCTTTGCCGAAGTGGTGCGGCCCGACGCCCTCGCTTCTTCGACCTTCGACGCGGCCCTGGCCGGCACATCGGTGCACGTCACCCTCCGTTATTTCCCCGGAGAGGAGGCCTTCGCCAACCACAGCCGCGAGATCATCACCGCTGTGCTGCCGGTGATCGAGGACGTGGCCGGGTTCTCTTATCAGGGGCGGCCGGCCCTTAAGGTGGCCCAGGGCGGGCTCCAGGCCACCCTCGGCAACGAAGGCGTCACGACCTGCGGCGACAGCGAATGCGACATCGTCGTCTCGCCAGTTGGCGATGACTACACGACGATACACGAGCTGGCTCACCTGTGGACAGGCATCTTCTCCAAGCGCTGGTTGGCCGAGGGGTTCGCTCAGCTCATGGCGGAGGACGCCGCCAGCCGCCTGCCCGCCGGCCTGGTGCAGGGCCAGCCGCCGCGGTGGCAGCCCTCCGCCATCGAGCTACAGTTGGATGACTGGGAGGACGCCGGCGCAAGCATAGCAGCCACCGAGGAGGAGCGGCTGCGCCAGGAGGCGGGCTATGACCGTTCGCTGCGCTTTTTGTACCTCCTACGGTTCCAGCTGGGGACCAACCTCTTGAAGCGGGTGAACGCCGCCATCGCAGCCGAAGGGAAGCCGGCCGACAGCCGCCGTTACCTAGACCTCTTGGAGGACACCAGCGGCCGCCGTGTAGATGATCTCTTCGCCCAATGGGTCTTTCCGTCCTCCTACGGCACCATCCTAGCCGACCGCCGCCAGGCGCGGACGCGTCTTGCGGAGCTGGAGCGGCGGGCCGCCGAAGAGGGCCTCAGCGGCGACGTGCCGGCGGCCATACGGGAGCAGGTGGCGGAGTGGCGGTTCGACGAAGCCCTCCCTGCTCTGGATGCGGCCGAGGCCGGACTCCAGCGCTATGGCGCCCTCAAGGCGGACCTTTCGCGCCTGGGAACGGACGCCGCGGCCGCCGGGCTGAGCCTGCCGGAAACGGGCGAGAGCTACCTTAGGCGGTGGGACTTCGACGGCGCCGAGTCCTTCCTGCGCGCAGCCCGCAGCGCTCTGGAAGCCTACACCGCGGCGGCGGCCAAGGTCCACGCCCACCGGAGCCTGTGGGAGCGGTTCGGGCTTTTGGGAAGCGACCCCGAGGGGACCTTGAGGTCAGCGGCGGAGGCCTTCGCCGCCGGAGACTTCACGGGAGCCGAGGACCGGGCGGCGGCAGCTGCGGACAGGGTGGCTTCCACTGGGACGATAGCCCTGCGCCGCCTCCTCGTAGTGGCCGGGGTGCTGGCCTTCTTCGCCATTGTCGTCCTGGCCGCCGTCTGGATCGCCCGCATACGAGAACGCGAGTTCGCCTAGGCCGCCTTGCCACCGTTTGTGCCGGCGCATGAAGCACCGAGGGGGAGCGATTGCGCCTAGGTGGCACCACCGGGCACCGCTCGGAGGGGCTCCGTCCCTGTGCGCTCCCTGCTTGTCGCTATCTCGCTAGCCGCTGCGGTCGGCGGCCCTCTGCTCCAGGGTCTCCACGCCCCGGCGGACGGTGGCCAGAAAGCCCTCCAGCTCTTCCTCTAGCTTGCGCAGCACCTGGAGGGCGTAGACATCGGCCTCCCGCATCTGGGCCCGGCTCGCCTCCTGGGCGTCATCGAGGCGCGCCCGGGCTTGCTCTTCCGCGCTCTTCAGTAGCTCCTGGGCCCGCCGCTGGGCCTCCGCCGCCACCTCCCGCGCCCGCTCTTCGGCCGCCTTCACCACGGCGCTGTCCTTCAGCTTCTCCTCCACCTGAACCCGCGCCTCTGCCAGGAGCATCTCGGCGTCCTCGTGGGCCGTGCGCAGGATCTCATCCTGGCGCTCCAGCACCTCGCGGGCGTCGTAGATCTCCTTCGGCACAGCCACCCTCATACGGTCGATGAGATCCAGCAGGCGTTGGCGGGACAAGACCGCGCCGCCGCCTACAGGCAGCCGCCGCGCATCCCTTACCATCTCCTCCAGGCGGTCGATGAGGTGCAGGATGTCCAACGGCGTTCCCTTTCAGCCCGGGTCAGACAGATCTACGGAACTTCTTTTCCAGCGCCTTTAGGACATGGGGGGGAACAAGCTCTCCCACGTCATAGCCGAGGCTGGCCACTTCGCGGATGCGGTGCCCGCTGACGAAGAGGTGCTCCAGGCTGGCCATAAGGTATATGGACTCGATCTCAGGCGCCATCTTCTTGTTCATAAGGGCCATATCCAGCTCGGCCTCGAAGTCCGTGACAGCGCGGATGCCCCGCACCAAGACCTTCGCCTGTTCCCGGCGCGCGAAGTCCACGATGAGGCCATCGAAGGGTTTTACCTCCACGTTCTTCACATGCCGGATCGCCTCGCGGAACATTTCGACCCGCTCCTCGGTGGAGAATAGGGAGGCCGAAGGCCCAAGGTCGTAGATGGCCACCACCACCCGCTCGAAAAGGCTCGCCGCCCTCTGGGCGATGTCGACATGGCCGTTGGTCACCGGATCGAACCTACCCGGGTACACCGCAGTCAGCAAGGGTCACCTCCTACCGATAGATCGACACCGCGCTGTCACCGTGCCGTCGTACGCTCACCAGGGACAACGCCCCCAAGGAGCCTCTCGGCTCCTCGCGGGCACTGTGCTCCAAGACGAGTACCGTATGGTCCGGCTGCACCAGAGGCGAGGCCGCCAGGGCCGCCAAAGCCGCCAATGCGCCTGGGTCGCCGTATGGGGGATCGGCCAGGACGAGGGTGTATACGCCCTGCAAGCGGGTCAGCGCCTTCTCCACAGGGAGGCAGTGGACCATCGCCGAGCCTTCGAATCCCGTGGCCCTCAGGTTCTCGCGGATCACAGCACAGGCGCCCGGATCCCGCTCCACAAAGTCGCACCAGAGGGCGCCCCGGCTCAGCGCCTCGATCCCCAGGGCGCCGCTGCCGGCGTAGAGGTCTAGCACCCGGGAGAGATCGGCGCCCATGGACGCCAGCGCCGAGAAGACAGCCCCCCGTACCAGGTCGCTAGTAGGCCTGGTGCGTCCTGGAGGGCCAGGTGGCCCCTTGAGGCGCCTCCCCTTCGCCCTTCCCGCAATCACTCGCATCGGTGGCCACCACCCTCACGACACGGTGACCTTGGCGCCATCTTGGTCGGCGTCTGAACGCCCATTCTCATCCGACACCACTACGGTCACGACGTTGTTCACGATGGTGCCGGATTCGGTTGGCGCAGTCTTCGTAAAGGTGCAAGTGATCTCATCGGCGCCGCCGTTGAAGGCGCCAACTCCATCGCCGTTGTCTGCTGCCAGCATCTCCCCGACGACGTTCTTGCCGCCAGCCGTAAGGCACTCCACCTCGCCGTACACGCTGTCCAGCAGCGAATCGATGGTCACTGGGACCTCGCTGTCGTTGTCGATGGTCACCAAGTAGGTGACGGAGGAGCCGGGCGAGGTCGTCTCATCGTTGGTGAAATCGGGGTTGGAGTCGTCGCCGTCGGCTACAAGCCCCACCTCCGCCAGGACGCCGGCGGCAGGCGTCGGCGTGGGCGTTGGCGTCTCGCCTGGCGTCTCCAGCGGGGTGGGCGTGGGCGACTCCGGCGGGAAGGTCACCAGGGGTGTAGGCGATGGCTTGGGCGCTTCGCCCACCTCCACCGTAAGGCGCCGGCCGAACCGCCTCTCGCCGTCGCTCACCACGAGGATGATGGTGTAGGAGCCCTCCTTGGCGGGGATCCAGGTGGCAGTGGTGCCGGCGCCCGCGCCCAAGTCGCCGCCATCCGGCGCCTGCCAGATGGGCAGCAAGGCGCTACCGTTGGGACGCCGGAGGGTCACCGTCCCGGACTCCACGAGGCCGTTGACGGAAGGCCAGATGTCGGCCACATCGGACTGAGCCGAGGCGTCGGCAACGGCGACGCCGCCAAGACCATAGGACTGGACGATCTCCAGCTTGAAGCCAAAGCTGAACACGTTTTCCACGTAGATGCGCCGCTGGTCCTGCCCAGCGGTAGTGAAGGTTACGGCCGCCGCATCGCTATTCCACCGCATGGCGCTGGCGCCTTCCGTCTCGTCCATGTTCTTGGCGACCAACTTCACTGTGACCCCTGGCTGGATGTCCTTGGGGTCCTTCGGCTCCCTCACGACGGCCTCGGCCGCCAGGACCATCGCCTGGAGGTAGCCGATGGGCCGGGCGGTGCCGCCCGCGCCCGTCTCCACGCTAAAGGGGCTGACGACCAGCATCACCTTCGCCCGGTCCACATCCTTCAGGAGCTGGCTGATGGCGTCGGGCATCGTCTGCCAGTACAACACGGGATCTGCCACAGGGAGGACCTTGATCATGTCGGCGGACCGACCGAGAGCCTTCCAGTCGTAGGCCTGACGTTGGGAGGCAGGGGGCGGGAGGGTGAGGCTCAGCCGCTTTCCGGAATTGTGCAGCCGCTGGGCCAAGCTGTCCACAAAGTCCGTGAAGGACTGCCGCAAACCTGGGTCTACGGACGGGTACTCCAGGTCGATCCCGTCATAGCCGGCGCCTGTCACCAGCGACATGATGGCCTCTACGTGCTTCGCCCTCAGGTCCTCGCTGGCGAGGATGTCGTTGACGACGGCTGCCGTGTCCGCGGCGCTGCCGACGATAGTAGGCATAAGGGCGTAGGTGCGCTGTTCCGGCACCTTCGTGGCGGTGCCCCGGACGGACCCGTCGGCCGCCGGGGCGTAGTCCCGCGGGTTCAGGATGTTGACTTTGGCTTCGGGGTGCAGGCTGGTGTTGGCTGGAAGGGAACCGGCGACCTGATAGGCCTGCGCCACCACTCGCAAGACCGCCACGTTGTCCGGGACTGAGGGAAAATCGCCCTCGGCCACCTTCCCATCCTTGATGTCGGCTTCGCCCAGGCGCTGCCAGCGGCCCTCGATATAGGTGTAGAAACCGACCCCCGAAGGGTCCTGCACCTTCTCCTTAAGGGGCAGCCCGATGATGGCCGGCGTGTTCTTGTCCTTGGCCTGGAACTCGACAAACTCGCTGAGGGCCACCAGGCCGGGCGGGAGGGCAGGCATGGGCGCCAAACGGCCCTTGATGCCGGGGGCGATGTCCACGGTGCCGCTGGAGCTGCCGCCGTTGCCGCCTCCGCCGCCCAGGAGCGAAGAGAAGACAAAGACCATGACGATGACCAGGGCCAGGAAGGCGATGGTGCCGCCGATGATGATGGGCGCGGGGTCCCGTTCCGGCTTGCGCCTCAGCAGCCGGTCAAAGGGTCCCTCGGGGCGCGGCAGGTCACGCCGCAGCCGCCGCTCCGGGGGCTCTTCGCGGGGCGGAAATCTGCGCATGGTTGTGAGGAGAACCTCCCGCTCGCCGCACGCTCCGGGCGCGCCGGCGCGAGTCAGCGGTAGTGTACCATAGCGCCCCGCTGAGCAAAAAGCGGAAGCATAAGGCCGGGTCGTGTACAATCGTCGCGGCCACGAAAACCCCAGGAGCGGGAGGTGTCACACATGAAGTTCACGCTGCCGGTGGTACTCACGCCCCCGGAGCAGTACCTGGCCATCGCCCGGGCTGCCGAAGAGGCCGGCTGGGACAGCATCACGGTCCCGGACCACGTTTTCTATCCAGAGGTGACCTCCGGCAAGTACCCTTACACGGCGGACGGCCAGCGGTTCTGGTCGGCTGATACCGAATGGATAGACCCCTGGGTGGCCATCCCGGCCATGGCGGCCGTTACGAGCCGGATACGCTTCTACACCAACGTCCTAAAGCTGGCCATCCGCAAACCCCTTCTTGTCGCCAAGACCGTTGGCTCCGCTGCCGTTCTTTCGGGCGAGCGGGTGGCCCTGGGCGTGGGCCTGAGCTGGATGCCGGAGGAGTTCAAATACCTCGGCGAGGATATGCGCACCCGGGGCGCCAGAGTCGATGAGGCCATCCAGATCATCCGCCTGGTTCTGGGCGGGGGCATGGTGGAGTTTCACGGCCGGTATTACGATTTCGACCGCCTGCAGATGTCGCCTGCTCCCAAGAAGCCCGTACCGATCTACGTGGGCGGGCTGACAGAGCCGGCGCTGCGACGGGCCGCGCGGCTGGGCGACGGATGGATATCCGTCGTGAACCGGGAAGACGAGATCCGTGAGCGCATCGAGCGGCTGGCCGAACTGCGCCGCCAATACGGGCGTGACCGCGAACCCTTCGTCATCTCGGTCATGTGTCCCGAGGCCAGGACGGAGGCCAGCATCCGGCGGCTGGAGGAGATGGGCGTCACCCATCTCCAGGTCATGCCCTGGTACCTGTACGGAGGCGACCCGAACCGGCTGGAGACGAAGCTGGAGGCGGTGCGGCGCTACGCCGACGAGATGATCGCCCGCTTCGCCTAGGGCTTCGGCATCGGGCCCCGGGGCGGGCTGTCTCAGCCCAGCTCATGGTGGCTGCTTCATGATAAAGTCCCGCAGCTCAGATTCGAACTCTTGGAGCGTGAGGCCGGTCACTTCCTGGAATGCCTCCTCGAAAGACGTCGGGGTGTGCCCTTCGGAGCCCCGCAGTATTCGCGCGGGGGCTTTTGGGCCCGCCAGTTCCTCCAGAAACATGAAAGCGGCTCTGACCTTGAATGCGAAGATGAAGGGATCGACGCTGTTCCGCGTTTTCTCCGCAAATTCCCGATATTGCTCCCAGGTTGCTAGCGAGGACAACGGGCGGTCACGGCCGGCCCGCACGTCCTCTTGGACGAGGGTTAGCCAGTTGCTATAGCGCATCCCCGTGACCTTTGATGCGGCCCAGGCGGCCATGCCTTCGGTGAACCACACCGGGGAACCCACGGTCCCGCCTACGTGCGACTGGACGATGTGGAAGTACTCGTGCACCGCTGTCCCCGCTACCCATCTGGGCACGCTTATGACACCGGCGTCGATATAAGCCGCATCGAGACCGGTTTTGGGGTCGGTTCCCACGGTGCCCCAGAAGATCCGATACTCTTCGGCCATGTTCTTGCCCCATCCTGC